>JBGTAI010000146.1:0-71877 GCA_041749955.1 Pirellulaceae bacterium
CAAGTCGAAGAATTCGATTGAGAATATGCTCGCTAACGATTTGCTAGATCGCCTGGAAAGGCTCGGATTACTCGACCAAGAAATCGTCGAGGCACTGCGTGAACAACTCGGACAAAGCGGCACTCGCGTGACGCCCGAAGCCATCGCGAAGTTGCTCGTTGATAATGGTCAACTCACCAAATTCCAAGCCACGAAACTGATTGGTGAGTTGCGTTCAGGCCAGTACGAAGATGATGCTGCTCCGGCTAGTGCCGAATCAGATCTCGACATGGCTGAGGGCTTTGGCGATGACGAAGCTGTCGTCGTTGATGCCGTGGAGGAATCTGATGTGTTCGCAGAACCGATTGAAGTCGGTGTCGTCGAGGCTGAACCTGTCGCCGTTGAAGCTGTCGCGATTGACGGAAACGACCAAACTCGACCGGCACGCCCGAGTGCCAACCGAGCTCGGCCCGCCAAGAAGGAGAACGTCTGGGACTCGTTCAAAATCTACGGGTTTTTGGGAATCCTGGCGTTTCTATGTTTGGCTGGCTATGGGCTTTTTTGGTTACTCAGCAAAGGCAGTTCAGACGAATTCATCAAAGTTGCCAATAAACTTTATGACCAGCAGAACTACGTCGAAGCCGAAAAGATGTATACGGACTTCCTGGAGGCTTACGGCCAGGATGATCAATACGCTTCGCTCGCTCGCACACGGATTGCGATGTCAAAGCTGTACCAGTTCGAACAGTTCTCGGATCCGACAACGGGCCTCGACGAGGCCAAGAAGCTCCTTCCAGCAGTCGAGAATGAACCCGGGCTTGATGAAGAACGCGGTAACCTTGCAGGGCTCCTGGTTGACATCGCCGACAATCTCTCCAATGCCGCTGGCAAAGCCAAAGAAACGACCGAGAAGCAGCGACTGCTCGGGCGTTTGGACGAACAGATCGAGTTGATGGAGAACCCCGTCTACATGACATCAACCATGCGAACGACGCTCTCAGGTCGTTTGCAGGCAATCTCAGAAAACCGAGCCCGAGTTCAACGCGACATCAGCCGTAACTTGCGACTGGATGAATCGGTCGCTGGAATGAACAAGGAACTCGACGCCAAGAACACCAAAGCAGCTTACGACATCCGGATTCAATTGCTGAGAGAGTTCCCGGAACTCCATGACGATAGTCGTCTCGTGGAACTGGTATTCAAGGCAAGTGATATCCAAAAAACGCTGGTTACGTCAGCAACCAAGAAACCCGAAATCTCCGTCGAGGCAACCGCGGAAGAGTCCGCACGCTCGATCGTCTTGACAACTCGTCAAGGCGAAAAAATTCCTGGATTGGATATTGAGCACCTTTACTTGCGCGCCCGAGGCAGCGTTTTGGCTTTCGCATGTGATGACGGTCGCTTGCTATGGCGCAAGTTTGTTGGCTTCGGTCAAGACCATGCCCCCGTGCCGCTTGATGGAGGCGAGGGTGTTTTGTTGAGCAACAGCAAGTCACTTGAAGTCCAACGATGTGATGGCACAGACGGCAAGATCGTATGGCGGGCCCTTATGGGAGAGCCGTTTGCTGAGCCTGCGGCTGCGGGTACGAATATTTATGTGCCAAGTCTATCTGGACAGCTAACATCGCTTGACGCAGACACCGGCGATGTAAAGTGGGCAACACAAATACCTCAGCCGATCGAAGTCGCACCTGGCCTAGAGTCGCGTAGCGGCGTGGCTTATCAACCCGGTGATCACAGCAACCTCTATGTGCTCAATGGCCGCGATGGCTCGTGCCTGGAGAGTTTCTATATTGGCCATGAGCAAGGCACGATTGATGTTCCGCCCGTAGCTCTTTTGAGTCACGTGTTCGTTTTCGAGAACGCAGGAACCGACTTTGTTCGCGTTCACGTACTTCGCTATGACGAAAACGGAACAAAGCTGAAAGTTGCACAACCACCATTCCGGATGGCTGGGAATGTCACGATCGAACCGCTTGTTCAAGAGCGACGCGTCATCGTGTTGACCGACCGTGGCGAGGTAGCTGTTTACGACATTGAGCCAACAGCGGAACGTGATCAAGTTTCAGTCGTTGCGGAACAGGTCGCCTCCTATGACCGACCAACACCGACCCAGATGGCGGTTGGACGCAGCCAGATGTGGATTACGGGAACTCGTATCGGTCGATACGAATTGCAAATCAGCACCGGGCTTGTCGTTCGAGACTGGGTCAAATACGAAGGAGACTCTTTCATTGGCCAACCGCTCGTGTTTGATGAAGCCCTTATTCACTCACGAGTGCTACGTGGTACCACAGGAATTCGCGTTACAGCCGCAGATCCTAAAACCGGTGCAGAACTGTGGCGGACTGATGTGGGCGTGCCGGTGGCGATGATTTCCCAAGTTCCAAACGAGCGAGAATTCCATGCAATTACTAGCCAAGCGGCGCTGTTCAAATTAGACGGCGCATCGATTTCATCTGGTTCAACGAGTGGCCCGATCGAAAATCCTGGCGGTAACGGAGTCGCCATGCGATTCGCTAATCCCATCTCGATTGATGCAACGAAACGGCTTCTACTCAATCAAGAATCGGCTTCCGAGTTGATCATTTACGACCCGAGTCGTACACGCGAAAAACTACGTTTGCTGACAATGGCGGTTTCTGATGGCAAGTCGACAGGGCTAGGCTTAGTTGCTGGAGGCGGATTGATGCTGCCGCTCCAATCTGGCCGCATCTCGCTTCTCAATTGGCAAACAGGAAGCATGTTGGGAAGTCCGTTCCAGCCAGCCAGCGAGCCAGACGCCGTTATCAAATGGACTGAACCACTATCGCTTGCAGATGATCCAGACCAAGTCGTTATCGGGGATTCACGCAAGTCACTCTATCGTTTGCGAATCAGTGAACAAATTCGGGAACTTGCGAAAGTTGACTTGCCGGAGCCGTTCCTCGGACCAACAGCTCGCGTCGGAAACAAAATGATTGCTGCTGCTAGCGGCCCGTCGGCTGACTTTTTGATCGGCCGTGATTTGGCAACCTTGGAAGAATCGTCTCGCATGTTGCTTGACGGTCGGGTTGTATGGGGCCCAGTGGCTGCTGGTGACGTTTGCCTCTTGCAAACCGATGACAGTCGCATCCGCGCATTCGATGAAGCCGGCAAACAGCGTTTCGAAATCGAAGCCCTCGAAGGACTTCCGATCGGCAATCCACTTACAGTCGGTAACTCGACAGTGCTTGTCGGAGATTCGGGATGGATCATGAACCTTGATCTCACAACTGGCCGCATACTTGGCAAGAGCGACATCGGCCAACCGCTCTCAGCGACACCGCTTCCCGTGGGAACTAAGTTGTTAGTCCCCGGGGCGGAAGGCGTCATCTATATCGAAGAACTTCCAACGACCCCTTAATCGTTCGTCTGCCCTCCACGTTTATTTCGCTGCGTCTCATTGACTGTCTACAAGTGCCCGCTCCTTTAACTTCGCGTTCGTTCTCCTTACAGCCATGGTCTTTACCATCGTTGGTTGTCGTTTGGATTGTGCTGGCATTTAGTGTCAGTGGTCTGACAACGCAACCGTTAATGGCACAGATAACGAATTACGCCGACAAGGGAATCCCGGAAGAGTCCGGTTTGGAATTGCTTCAGGAAGATCCTCACGACATCGTCTATTTCAAGGAGGCTGCTGGCGGTGGTTGGGCAAAGGTTCGGTTGCTTGATTTCCCCGGTCGTAAGCCGATACCGAAAAAGGACGAGTCCTTACGAATGGATGTCCTAGGTATTGAAACCCAGACATTCGCGGCGAAATGGAATGACATCGAGCGATTCGATCTTTGGGAAGAACGGTTGGAACGTGAAACGTCCCAACGAATCGCTGCGGGTGATTTCAATGGCGCTTATCCGTATCTAGCAATCTTGGTCCGTGACTTCCCCAGTCGCCCAGGTCTTCGAGAGTTGCGTAGCAGTTTCTTGTTCAATGATGCAATCAAGCGTGCTCGTGGTGGTGAACTCGGTTCAACATTGGCGATGCTGGAAGAACTACGTCGCTACGCACCCGAATACAAACCAGAAATCGTCATCCGTGCTCTTGGTGGGATCACCGATCAATTGCTCGGTCAGCTTGTTAAAGAAAACAAACTTGATCTCGCGCAACAACTGCTCGCACGACTTGAAAAGGACTACAAAGCAGAACCACTTTCCTCGATTGCGAAGTGGAACCAAGCCTTCTTGGCGATGGCAACTCAGAAACGCAAACAAGCCGTCGCTGCACGCGATGCCAAGCAATATTGGGAAGCTCGCAAGTACGCCCGCGAGAGCGTTTATCTCAAACCAGACATCGAGGGTGGCAACGATTTAATTCGCGAGATCGACTCGTTGTATCCGCTCGTCAACGTCGGTGTGCTTCAAGCCGCGTCAGTTTTTGATCCAACGCGAATCGACAATTGGGCTGCACGACGTGCAGGAAGATTGCTTTATCGAACTCTCTTCGAGATGAAGGGGGCTGGTCCGGAAGGTGGTCAATACACGTTCATCTTTGGCGACACTGAAATGAGCCCGGATCGAATTCAATTCGATTTGGTTATTGATGCAACCAAGATCCAAGCTCCGTTACAGCCCATCGGTAGCCACGAACTTGCGGACACCTTGATGGCGAGGGCCACATTAGGAAACCCTGATTACTTTGCACCTTGGTCAGCGGCTGTGGAAGCGATTGGCTTGGATGGCCCCAAAGGTGTTCGCTGTGTCCTTCGACGCCCGCACGTATTGCCTAACTGCCTCCTTCAAATCCCTGTTGATGGGAGCTGGTTTGGCGGCGCCGTGGGTGAACCCACTGGCGATTACCAAAACGACAAAGAAAGCACGACTGAGTTAATTCGCTTCAAACTGCGTGACGCACCTCGAGTTCCAACACAGCCTCGAGAGATTGTCGAGATTCGGATGCAATCCGCGACAGATGCGGTGTCTCGATTGTTGCAAGGCGAAGTCGATATTCTCGATCAATTGTTTCCGGCAGACGCCGCCCGCTTGCGAGGGAATCGAGCAATCCGCGTCGCGAATTATCCGCTCCCAACGGTGCACATGCTTGTCCCTTGTTCGGATCATCCTTACCTTGCCGAGCGAACGTTTCGGCGGGCACTTGTGTATGGAACCAACCGTCAAGACATCCTCAATGGTGAGCTCTTGGAAAACCTTGAATCACCTGGGTGTCAGGTGATATCAGGTCCGTTCCCTGCTGGCTTAGAGCCCAACGACCCCTTGGGCTATGCATACGATCAATCCATTAAGCCGCGAGTTTATGAGCCGCGATTAGCCAAGTTGCTGATCACGATGACCACATCCCAGATGAAGGCGGATGCAGAGCGAAGGAAGGAGAAGTTAGCACCCATGACGCCAATTCGCTTAGCTCACCCTAATGACAATTTATCCCGTGTCGCATGTGAAGCCATCAAAAGCCAATGGGAATTACTGGACTTGCAAGTTGAGTTGGTTGAGCTTCCGATTGGACGAACCCAACCTGACGAAGGCGCAGCGGACATCGTTTACGTCAGCGCCGCCGTTTGGGAGCCGGTGATTGACGCCCGCCGAGTGCTTGGCCCGGAAGGCCTGGCCAAGAGTGAAGACCAGCTGGTCGGGCTAGGGCTTCGTCGCTTGGAAGAAGCAAAGAACTGGCGTGAAGTTCGTGACGGTCTACTGAATTTGCACTCCATTGCCAACCACGAACTTCCAATCATCCCGTTGTGGCAACTCGTCGAGTCGTACGCGTATCGTCGTGAACTCGTCGGCATCGGCAGCGACATCGTTTCGCTTTATCAGAACGCTGAGAATTGGCGACTAGCAAAATGAGAACACCTTCAAATCTTGCTGCGTTACTGATTGTCTGGAGCATGCTCGGCTTCAATTACACGACCTTGACGCGTGCTGCATCACCAGTTGATTCGGAGTCATCTGATGTTGCAACCGACACCGCTGCCACTCCGGCCGAAGCCATTGCGACTTCAGATTCACCGGCAATGGAATCCTCGTCATCACCTGCACCGGCCAAACCAGTCGACACTCGCGGCGATGAGCCTTGGGACTATTCTCCCTACCGAATTCTGGTTTGGATCATCTCCGATAACTCGCGGGTCGGTACTGAGACCTTAGCGGAACCGCTTCACGAATTTCTCGATCGTCAGTTCGCCTCAGTATGGCAAGTCAAGTTTGAAACGGCACCACCAGCAGTGGCTTCCGTGGCAAGCCGTTCACTAGCGAACCTCAATTACGAAACGATCTCAGCATCTGACCCAGTGATTGCCGTCAAACGCACCGATCCTGACGCAGCACGGATGCGTTCGATGGCTGATTTGGCTGAGTACGTCGAAAAAATCTTGTGCACATCGAGCCGCGCTGCTGAGCTCAAAGAGCGAATCGTTTCGAGCGGCGATAATTCTCTTAAAAAAGTAACCAGTCTGCTTTCGAACATCGATGGTGACGGACTCACACTGCAAAAGCTTTGGTCTGACGAGACGACCGAAGCGATGTTGATTTCCCGCGGGATGGCGATGACGCTGACGAAGCCCGAAGCGAAACTAATCACGCCGCCGGTGAGCGGGCTGGTATCCGATTCCGCGGACCAATTCGACAAAATATTCATTGTAAATATCGAAGCCGCTTCACGCCCCATGCGGGTCGGAGTTGTTGAACTCGACACGCTAATGCAAGAGTTCGGACCAGTCATTGAAGGGATTGCCACCGATCAATCCTCGCTCGTATCGACCATTGGGTCGTCCATGATCAAAGCCTTCGCGCCGGTTGTCCGCATCGATGACGCCGGACAAAAGAACGCGACTGGCTTGTTACGAGCCGGTGGGTTAATTCTTGATAAGAACTCACCCGCGAGAATCAATCCCGGCGACGTTCTTATCCCCATGGTCCGCAAGAACGATCGGAACGGCAAACCGATTCAAATCGGTCCGCTGACTTGGGCATTCCTGCTCGCCGTCGAAAACGAGATGTCATCGTTTGCTGTGCCCGCTGACGTCAAGATGCAACTCGGCGACAAGGTAACTGGCATCAACGAGATGGAGGTTTCAAACGCTCGCTCAATCGGCAACACGCTTCGCGAGTCACCGCTGAAAGTCATCCCGATCGAAGTAGATCGCGGTGGCAAGAACGTAAAGCTGGAACTCGAACGAGATAAACTCGCGACGCTCCGTCCGATGTACTACGGCTTTGTTGCCATGGACAAAGGCAGCGGCGACAAACAACAGTTAATCGTCACCACGGTGTTAAAAGACTCACCCGCGGACGGCAAACTCGAGGTAGGTGATTCGATCGTTTCGGTAGGCAAAGTAACGGGACTGGATGTGAAGTCGCTCCGACAGCTTGTCGTCACGATGGGACAAAAGCCAGAATCCGTCGACTTCACTGTCACGCGTGGCGAAGCCACGAAAACAGTCTCGATTGAACCGAGCGAACTCTCCGACACTGAACGGCGACAATCATCGGCGATCGAGATGGACTTTCATGCGGGCCTCGCAGGTGGGCTTCAGGGTCGCAACAACAGTCGAACATTCCGGATGGCATTCAAGGCTCGGCCGTTCTTCGACAACACGATGATCCGAATGCATGTTCGCGGTGCCGTGGACGAACCACTGATCGGTTATGAGATTTACGAGAAGGCACTCGAGTCAAAGGATATGACATTCTTGGGACGCACGGACTGGAACGGGCGGATCTGGCTCGAAAAGACCAAGGATCCTTTGCGATTGCTCTACGTCAAGAATGGCGGCGCGGTGCTCGCTCGATTGCCGATCGTTCCCGGACAAACGGAAGTCGAAGTCGCCGATATGACGGGCGATGATATGCGGTTACAGGCGGAAGCCTATATCCGCGGAGTGCAAAACGCGATCGTTGACCTGATCGCCATTCGCGAACTTCTTGGTGCTCGCGTTCGCTTGCGTCTCAAGAAGAGCGAAATGAAGGAAGCGGAGGAACTCTTGGAGTTGCTACGAGCGGAGCCCACCAACGAGAAAATTGCTGATGATATGGGCAAGAAGCAAACGGATTATTTGAAGATTCTCGGTAACGGCAACGCAAACCAGAGAAAGATGATCGACCAGATGTTCACGACCACGCGTGAATTGCTTTCCAAGCACATCAATCCCAAAATGATTCGCGACCTCGAAGACGACTTCATCGCTGCGAAAAAGAATGGTGGCAAACTTCCCGAACCCCCGCCGGAAGACGATGGCACCACTGTCACGAGACCAGCCACAGCAAAAGAACCCGCGGCAAAGAAAGCACCTGCATCAACGGAATCCGCGGAGCCTGCACCGACTTCTTGACAAATGACAATCGATCGAATGTAGAGTCGATCGAGCAGAGACGTCGGTAAAAGACTTGAGGCGTTAGAGGACCACTATTTTTCAACTCACCTTTTTCACCAAGCTCCTCTTCACCACGCGATCCGAAAGCAATCAAGCGCGGACCAATCGACAAACGTCAGTAATCGTAGTGAAAGAACATCTTCTCGAGTGAGCCGTTAGCGAACAACAAATCACTGCAGCCCCAACTCTCGGCGAGCAGTGCGGACGGCGGCTTCGACAGCTCGAAGCTTGCGGTAGAAACCGCGGCGCGTTCGGAATCGCTCCAGTGAGTTCTGGTACTTCAAGAAGTACATGAACGTCTCGGCGAAGTCTTCGCTTGCCATCGTTGTGGCGTATTCCGTGGCGAAATCGTTCAGCATGTGCTGACGAATCAACGCCTGCTGTTCATCCGTTTCGCCTCGCTCCCATTGGCGAACGAAGCCAGACGTTTGGAACTTGCGACGTCGCCAAGTTTCGAGCGGCTTTGGGTTCAAATTGATATACGAGGCACCAAACGTCTCGATGAACCACGGCCGCCGAAAGAAACCTGGCTCAATCCAATGCCACGCATGTGCGAACTCATGACGCAGGGTATCCAGCAACGTATAGCCAGGTCGGTAGGCTCGGTGTGGCACATTGAGCGGAAGATAGATCACTCCAGGCTTGTATCCCATCCGCGCATCCAGCCAGTTAACGCCTTGGTCAAAGATGAATCCCGCTGTTGTTGTGCTCGGCCATGATGAGATGCACACTTCGACTTTGCCCAGGTACTCGTCGCCAGCCAACAAACCAATGTTTGCAAGCTCGTGCCGAACTCTTCGAAAGGCGCGTTTCACTCTTGGCAAATTCTCTGCTAATCCAGAGAGACGTGCATACGCTGCCACCGACCGACGCATCGATATCGGCACGGACTGACGTGTTACTCGACCACCAACTGACAAGGAACGCTCTGCGGAGGACACGGAAATACTCGAGGAACAAAGACCAAAATGGACATCGCCAGCACCCATTTGCTGACCCATACCATTGTGATTGCTCGACTCTCGGAATACGTCACCGATTCACGCAACTTAACAATCCACCCAAAAGGGTGTGGTCTAAAAAGTCTCGTAAAAACAGGCCTCTGTCGCGTCTATCGATTTGCGTCGATGAAAAAAAACTATTGAGAACAACCCGTTGAGGGGGGCGACTCGCTTCGGGCACTCAACTGGCGACGTACCGGACCAAGGACTTCGTGGAGCGATCGGACGTGGGGAACGACGAGCTGTTTAGCGCCAGTCAGGTCGTTTTTTACGTGCGTTGGGGTGATGCCGAATGATCAAATGCGGCGCGTCTCGCCCGGACAATTTCTTGCCATCGGGTCGCTCCGAACGATAGACACGCGTTGCGCGAAGCTTCTTATCCGTCTCAAACAGCTCGTCATCGATTTCAAATTCGACGAACATATCGATTTCGGGACGTGAGTAGGGATCATCGCAACGATCCCAAACGGTTCGGTGAAAGAAGACATCTTCGCGGAAGTCTTCTGCCGTGATGAAGCCAAATTCGCCGTCTTCGCGTATGAAGCGAATGCGTCCCAACCGCTTCTTTTGAACCCGAAACGGTTTCTTTGGCTGGTCGTCGTCTTGAGTTACTTTCGGCATCGCATGCTTAGCGGGTTCTGAGGTGGATCGCGAATACCGAGTTTAATCAGTTCACTTCCCAAGCGTTCGGATTGTCGGATGTTCCGATCCAAGAAGCCACGGATCTTGCCGTAGAGCGGTGAATTAGCCTAGGCCACATCTCGCGATCATTGGAAAAAACAACTTCTGCGGTGGCTGGAACAACGTGCCACAGGCCATCGTCCAACTCCTGTTGAAGCTCACCTTCTTTCCAGCCCAAGTGCCCAACGATGAGTCGCATCGGACCATTGGGTTGGGACACGAGCCCTTCGAGGTGATGTTTTTGAGCGGCAACGTAAATTCCCGGACCCGTTTCGGCTTCCGCGAACTGACTGGCGCTATGGATTGCCACAACCGGTCCAGACAGTGGTCCGCCGAAGTGGACAGTACCCATACCGTTGGGCAACGGCGATGCGGGCTTTGGAAGCCGGTTCTTTTCTGACGAATCGGAATCCTTGCCAAGCATTGCCAAAAGGGCGTCTGGGTTAGGAGCGAGCGGACGATTGAGCATCACACCAATGGCGCCATCGCCATCGTGATGCACGAGCAAACACACGCTATTGGAACGAACCGAGTCCTGAACCAGCGTGGACGCCACCAACAAGTTACCCGCCAAAGAATCGATCATTGATTGTCCTAGTAAACACAAACACACTGCCACACTGGCAGTAAGTATTTCGTCACTCACTAGTAAGGCAAGCGGCGCGCCAAATTGCCTTCATCCGTGGCGGATTCCGAGGACTTGAGCATCAAAGCATGTCGATCGGATCGATATCGACGACGTATTGAATGTCGTCCTTCTCAGGAATCACAAAGTTGTCCGTTGCTCGACGGATGGTCTCACCCAGTGGCCCAGCCTGTGGCGACTGGAGCAGAACGTGAAAGCGGTATTTACCTCGCAGCTTGGCAAACGGCGGCGGGGCAGGGCCCAGGATCCGAACCTCCGCGCCCAACGTCGTCCGCGCAGCCTCCAAACGCGTGACAAAGTTTGCTGCCGTCGCTTCAGTCAACTCCTCAGTCGGCCCGCGGAAAATGATTCTCGCGACGCTTCCCAGTGGCGGATAGCGGAACTTTTCCCGGTTGACCATCTCATCTTCGGCAAAACGAGTGTAATCGTGATGCGACGCGGCCTGGATCGCCGGGTGCTCGGGCGAGAACGTCTGCACGATCACGCGACCGCCGCGATCGCCGCGGCCCGTCCGACCAGCCACTTGAGTGACCAATTGGAACGTCCGCTCCGAAGCTCGAAAATCAGGGAAGTGCAGGGCGGAGTCCGCGTTGATCACGCCGACGAGCAGCACGTTGGGAAAATCCAGCCCTTTGGCAATCATTTGCGTGCCCAACAAGATATCGACCTCGCCAGCACGAAACGCTGCCAGCACGCGTTGGTGGCTGCCCGGTCGTTTCATGGTGTCGCTATCCATTCTCGCGATCACCGCTTTGGGAAAACGCGACTTCACTTCGTCCTCAAGACGCTGTGTTCCAAGGCCGCTGTAACGGATCCCGTCGAACCGACACATCGGACACCAAGGCGGCGTGGGAATCGTGAAGTCGCAAAAGTGACAAACTGCTTTTCCTCCGTCACGATGGTGCGTGAGCGGCATGTCACAATCCGGACAAGCCACGACGTGACCACACGAAGGGCACTGGATCGATGTTGCAAAACCTCGTCGGTTGAGCAGAAGTATTGTTTGTCCTTTCTCAGCCAACGTCTCGTTGATGGCAGTATGCAACGGACGACTGATCGAACCGCCCGTGCGATCATCACGAACTCGCAAGTCCACCAATTGCACATCAGGCATCGCACGATTTTCAATGCGACTATTCATACGAATCAGCTGTGCATGCCCCGTCCGACTGGCGTACCACGACTCAAGCGATGGCGTCGCACTTCCGAGGACCAGCGGAATTTTAAGAGACATCGCGCGGGCGTGTGCGACACGCCGAGCGTGATATCGAGGCTGGGTGTCCTGTTTGAAAGACGCATCGTGTTCTTCATCGATCACGATCAAGCCGAGGCGGGGCAGGGGGGCGAAGATGGCGCTGCGGGGACCGATTACAACTTGGACCTCGCCGTCGCGAATCCGTCGCCATTGAAAATGCCGTTCCGCGGGCGTCATTTGACTGTGTAGCACTGCCACGTTGTCGAAACGACGTTCAAAGCGTCCGCGAGTCTGGGGCGTGAGACTGATTTCGGGAACCAACACGATCGCGCTGCGACCAAACTTGACCACGTGCTCGATCGCTTGAATGTAGACCTCCGTCTTGCCGCTGCCGGTGACACCGTGCAGCAACAACGCGCTGCCGGTACCCGCATCAATCGCCGCGTCGATCTTCGCGAGGGCATCGAGTTGCTCTTGCGTGAGTTCGTGTTTCGAATTGAGTTCACCATCACCGGTTTGCCATCGAAGCGTGGTCGTTGACGAACTCATCTCACGACGCTGCTCGGGTATCAGCAATTGTTTCTTTCTCAACCGGCGAATCGGGTCCTCGGTACACTCCGCTCGAATCATCAACTCCGCTGCCGTGAGCGGTTGCTTGTGCTCGATCGCGAGCTGCATCACCGCCCGCTGTTTGGCCGGTAACGATTGCAGTGTTTCGTCGCTACACGCGTTGGCATTCACATGCAAGTACGTTCGCATTCGAGTTCCCGCGTCCCCGCGGACGCTCGACGGAACGATCGCATCGAACACATGCCCAACGGGAGTTTGGTAATAGTGGCTCATCCAAAGCACCAACCGCACCAAGGATGCATCGCATAGCGGCTCGTCATCGACGAGTTCCGCAATAGGCCGCAAACCCGGCTTCGACTTAGCATCGAATTTCGTAGCGATACACCATCCAGGCATCAGTTTCTTGCGTCGCCCCAATGGAACACGAACTCGCATCCCAGGCTCCAATTGGTCCCGCATCTCCGACGGAATCTCATAGTCGTACGGCCCATGCGGCGCTTCGCTGAATACGATCTGGGCGGTCGCCGTGTCCTCGCCAACGGTCAACTCCCACGGGGGAGGTTGCGTCTCAAACAACTCGATCTGCGTCGAGTGAGCCGATTCCGCCGGCGCATCAGCATGTGCATCAGCGGCGGAATCGTACCGATCCAACGGATTCGCCCCGAGTTCCTCAGGCAAATTGGCGTCCGGATCGCTGTACGGTCGACGAGGCTCACTTGGAGGCATAAAACAATCGCCTACCGGCAACGGGTCTCCGACCAGCTCGGGAAAACCGAGCGGCTGGGCTAATGAATCATTGCCTGTCACCATAATCGTTTTTCAATCTTGAAGGGATTGGGCGGCTACCGGAACCTGGATCGGCAGCAGACCCTGTGGTTGGCGTCCGACCTTGAAGTGGGCATCCAAGCGAAAAATTCGGATCTATGGCTATGTTCGAGTTTTGGTGTGACACGTTTGGTCACTCCGAACTCAGTTATTTGAGAAAATTTGAGCTACGAAAGACTTGAGGCAAAACTTGCAAATCGGCGTATTTGGCGGATCGTTTGATCCAGTGCATTTGGGGCACCTTTGGGTTGCCGAAGCGGCCGCAGAGTCGCTCGGCTTGGACCAAGTTCGATGGCTACCGACGGCAACATCGCCACTGAAGCGAAATGGACCAATCGCTCCATCCGAAACTCGACTGCAAATGCTGAAACTCGCATTGGCCGGGTCGCCAGTTCACGTGGTTGACGACCGCGAATTGAAGCGAGGCGATATTAGCTTCACCGTCGACACGCTTGAGTCACTGCGAGAGGAGTTTCCGCAAGACGAGTTCGTCTTGATCATTGGAAGCGATTCACTGGCAACGTTTGACCAATGGCGATCACCCGCACAAATCCTGACTCTCGCAAAACTGGCGGTCGTCCAGCGCGGGGGCGACCCGCCAATCGACTGGTCCATTCTTGATGGAATCTGTGACGCATCACAGCGCGACCCACAGCGATTGCTGAGCCTATCCGTTCCCGCGATCGAAATCTCAAGCAGCGACCTGCGAAACCGACTCCGAGATGGCCGCTCCATCCGCTACCGAACACCACGTTCGGTGGAAGCCATGCTGGAATCCGAAAAGCTGTACCGCGCGGAAACGTAACCGAAGTCGCTGGCAGGAAACTTCCTGGCATGAAACTTAAAGACTGGTACGAAACTTAAAGATTCGCGACAGCGTCAGCCAATCGCGTGGTTTCGTCGACGAGCTGATCCACGCGAGCTTGGATTGCATCATCGGCAAGCTGACTGCCTTCGAATGCGTCTCCTGTGGCATAGATAAAACGTGGTACGATGATGCAACGAAAATCAAGCATCAGACTGTTCGCTAGTCCCATCGCAGACATGTAGCTGCCTTGGCCACCGGCCGCCAACATCATGGAGACGACCTTGCCGGTCCACGCTCGTCCAGTGAGCTCAACGGCATTCTTAGCAGCAGCGTTGACGTCGTAGTTATAGACGGGCGAAGCAACAAGGATGCCCTTTGCCTCGCGGATGAGCCGACCCAGCTCAACCACGTTTGGATGCGAGTAGGCAGATAGACCGTCACATGGCGGTAGGGGCGAAACGGCCAAGTCGAAAAGCACGCTCTCGCGACCGATTTGAGTCAATCGATCATGACAAGCCGTGGCGAGAATCCGACTACGGCTGTCCGGATGCAAACTGGAGCTGAGGACCAAAAACATAACGTGGCTCGTTTCGACGAATTGGTTTGGATCGAACCCTACTGTGTTGGCTCGATCGTCATTACTCAAATCGTCGCAAAAGCCATAGCGTCTGTCGAGGATGGTGTTGGTCGAGGAAGCGAACGTCGCTTACCAACGATCAGCAGCACTGCCTTCTTCGAGACCGAAACGATTTCGAATCACATTGAACTGATCAAAGTACTTTTCACTGCTGCTATGCACGTGTTCGGCTTCTGTGATGAAGCGAATGGACGGATCCGGATAGACGTCGTTTTCGATCAAGATCGTTTCGAACGGCTTGAGCGGCTGGCCATACATGACAAGCATCTTGTGTTCGTCGAGCTGGACTTCTTGGCGTTTGGATGGATTGATCACGGCAACGCCGGTACAGCCATCGTTGACGATCAGATCTTCGTATTCAAGCAGCAAGCTCTTGAGCACCGGCATATCGATGTGTTCGCGATACAAGTCTTCGTGCCGCGGCCCCGATTGGTGGCTGGTCTCGAGCACCACGTCCACGACGTCACCGAGTGGCTCGATCAATTCGAGGAAAATATCGAACAGCTGGCGACGAGTCGCCGCCGCCATGATGACCGGAATACTCTCACCGGAAGTTTCATCCACGTATTCGTCGTGTCGAAAACCTTGGCGTGGAACAATCTGAAGATCGTATGAGGGACGCACAGCATCCGTTAGCTCAAAGGCACCATAGGTTTTGATACCCATGTGTGTCTGGAGTTCTTCGTCGGTCAACGACTCGAAGCTACCCGCAGCCAATTGGCGAGCGGTCTCTTCAGTTGGGTTACCGCGAAGGATTTTCTTGAGAAAGCCCATGAGCGAATCTCGGTCTCGTGCTGGAAAGGTGGGGTGTTCAATTTCAGTTAGGCCGATGCCTTGAGACTTTGCTTAAAATCTCGATTACACCCAACGTTAGGTCACCGAAGAATCGCAGGCCGCGCCGACCTAGCGCCCTACATGTTTCCTGAGCAAAAGTACCGTCGCAGCCTGCTACAGTCGCCCTAATCGGCATTTCCGTTAGATTCCAAGCAACCAGACGCCGTCCCAGTACGTCCTATCGAAAAAGGCCCTAAGCTCCAGGCTTGATGCCGGATATAATCGGAAAACCGGCGTTTTGAGCGTGTTTTTGAAGACATTTGACTTCGCAACCTTGTCGAACCAGCGGCCAAATTCCATGGAAGCGATTGGTTTGACGGTGTGTTGACGAAAATTCGACCCATTTCTTCAATCACGTTCAATTCACATTGCGAGCTGGAAACTATCCCAAGTGACGTCCAATTGGTTACATGAATTTGCCTCGTCCGTTGTCGATTCTCCTTCTCGTCAGCATCGTTTTGCATGCTGGCTGTGACATCCCCAAACGTCCACCGCTGACCGAGCGGTTGGAGCGCCCGCGATATGACTCTGAGGACCTAACAGCGCCGGCGACACTCCAATCGGACACCAACCCAGTCGCCCCCACGTTCGAGCCTCCTGAAGCACCGCTGGTCGATAACTGGGAAACCTGGAACGCTTACTACAGCGATGGTAAGCACATTGGATTTGGGCATATCTCCGCAAAGCGTCTGAGCGATTCCCCAAGTGCAGACACCCCGCATGCAGATGTCCAATACACCATTAAAGACCATCTTCTACTGAGCGTTGGCCAGTCCATTGTTCAGCAAGTGCTTCATCACGAAAGCATCGAAAGTTCGACCGGACAGCTAAAGGGATTTAGAGCAAGCCAAAGTGTTGGTCCGCTGGCGACTCAATTCACCGCATCAGTCGAGAACAACGAACTAACAGTCGTGACTCGACGTGGCTTCACCGAGTCCACACAAAAAATCAGATGGGAGCCAACGTATCGAGGCTTGGTCGCGGTTGAGCAATCGCTCAATCGTTCGCCGATGAAGACCGGCGAAGTTCGCTTGCTCCAAACGCTGCTGCCAGTCCAACACCGAATTGCCACAGTTCGACTGGTTGGCGGCACGAACGCTTCCGCACCGCTCTTAGGAGGTAAATCGAGCGAACTACTTGAAATTTCTGGCCAAATCTCAGTCGACGAAAACTACTCGGATATCGTTCTTTGGACCGACGACTCTGGGACCATGCTCAAAAGCTACACGGAAGCTTTAGGGCTATTGGCGTTCCGCACCGACGAAGCAACAGCGACAGCGGATATCCAACCAATGTCGGGCCCGGCTTCGGGAGTCACACTAAGCGTTACTGGAATCATTGAACGTCCCAACGAGGCAAAGCGAACCGCGTTCATCATCAAGAAACCCAAGCCGAGAAGATCACGAAAACCGATCGACGCTGTTTCAACGCTGGAAATTGCGATGATCCCCGGCCAAGCCCAGCGAAGAATTTCTGACGATACGTTGCAAGTCTTGGTCAGCCTTGATTCCGCAGCAAACGTGCCCAATTTTGTTACCGCAGATTTAGGGGTTTCCGATTCAGACACACGCCCCAGCGCTTTGATCGATTTCCAGTCAGCGTTAGTTCGTCGCTTTCAATCCGCCGCTTCGATAACTGGACTGAACGAACGAGAGACGGCCCTCGAAATGGCTCGTACCGCAAAGGGTGTGCTTGAGATGTCGCAGCAGTGCTTGGGGCTCACAAAAGCGTCGGAAGTTGCCCAAGCTGGCGTAGCAGACTCTACGGGACACGCCGTGCTGCTGGCGGCGTTGCTTCGAGCGAGCAACATCCCAGCGCGCATTGTTGGAGGCTTGATCTTTGACGATGCAAAGTCAACGACGATGAAGTACCACGCTTGGACACTTGCTCATGTGAACGGTACTTGGATACCACTGGATGCGACGCTTGGTGGTGAAGCGCCATCCAACCGAATCGCGTTAATGAACAGCGACTTCAACGACAAAAACGCCGAAGCGGATATCGTTGCCTTGATACGAAAAATTGGCGAACTGCAAATCGAGATCGCTCGCTCTCAGTACTAAAACGCTGACGCACACATACGATTTGCGACCGCGATTCAACGGACAGCTAGAGCTTCCAGTGTTCCTGAACTGCCGCAAGTAACGGATCAATCGTCTGGGACTGGATTTGGTGAGGCGGATTCCAGTCAAACCAAGTGAAGCCGTCGTGCTCCGTCAGCGTCAACGCAGGTATCGACTCCAAGTAGCCCAAGTAGTATCGCACAACTTTGTTGAAGACGCGGGAACCGGTGCTTCGATACGTCACCGGATACGTCATCTCAAACTGAAAAACTTCATCAACCACGATGCTCCCAGGAGGAATCCCAGTTTCTTCTTCTGTTTCTCGCATCGCCGCTTCAAGAAACGACTCACCCTCTTCGCAATGCCCTTTTGGCAAATCCCAACGCTTGGGGTGTCGAAGCAACAGAAATTTTGTTGACGGTGTTCGGCAAACCAACAACATCCCAGCGGCTCGGACGGTCGACACGTTTTCATCAGTGGGTGCAGGCAATGAACTGTCTTGAAAAATGAAGATGCGAGAAAACAATGCTTACAAGACAAGTTTTCCGATGACGACTTGCCGACGATTGCCAACACTCTACAAAAGTGGAGTCAAATATCGACCACCCTTGCATCCATCCGTACTCACAAGCCATCTCAAAAGACTGCCCATGAAGATTTATACACGCACCGGCGATGCGGGAAGCACCGGACTCTTCGGCGGCCCTCGCGTCGCCAAAGACGACGACCGAATCGAGGCCTACGGTACGGTTGACGAACTCAACGCTTGCCTTGGGACCGCCCGATCGGCTGGCGTCTCAGCCGTCATGGACGCTCAACTGGACCAAATCCAACACGAGCTGTTCTCGATCGGCGCCGAATTGGCGACTCCTGAACCTGATGAGCACGGATTGCGAGTGATCGGCCCTGAGCATATCGCGCGACTGGAGCAGTGGATCGATAGTCATGAGACTGTTTTGGTACCGCTAAAGCACTTCATCATGCCTGCGGGAGCTCCCGCAGCCTCGCAGTTGCATCTTGCCCGGGCTATTTGTCGGCGAGCGGAACGACGTGTCGTGACACTGGTTCGCCACCACGAAGCCAATATCTCCGAAGACCTCATGATTTACCTGAATCGGCTCAGCGACCTGCTTTTTGTCCTCAGCCGCGTGGCAAACCATGAGGCTGGAGTACCTGAAATCCAGTGGATTCGCCCCACTTAGCGCTGCCGATTGGTTGCGTCTCATGCCCACTGGGGACAAAAAGCTTCGATTTCCACAACATGACCGAGTCCGCGGTTGCCCGCTGGCTTGAGCCGGTCCCAGGTGTACAATGCGTGCCAACGTGAATCGGCGATAGCACGTGAAATACAAGCGAAACCGCGAGTGCTGAGGAATAATCGTGAAAAAAGTTGAAGCCATTGTCCGCCACTTCAAGCTCGAAGACGTCAAGAATGCGTTAACCGATCATGGCATCCATGGTATGACCGTAAGCGAAGTCCGCGGATTTGGCCGGCAAAAAGGTCACACCGAGATTTACCGTGGAACGGAATACGCAATTGACTTTGTGCCGAAGGTCAAGATCGAAGTCATTTGCACGAACGACAACCTGCAAACGGTCATCGATACGATTTTGCAAACGGCTCAAACGGGTCAAATCGGCGACGGAAAGATCTTCGTTACGAATCTGGAAGACTCGATTCGTATTCGGACCGGTGAACGCGGCGAGGATGCGGTTTAAGAGCCTCTCGGATTGTCCGCCACCACGAATCTTCGCGCCGTTGTACTTCGATGCCGTGAGCGGCTGCGCGAGGGCAGAATCAAGATCCGCGAGCAACATGATTCCGGATCTGCTGGGATTCAAGTCTCAACCAGAATCGCAGATCTATACGACGAGATCGTTCTTGATATCTGGAACGAAGCGACCAAGGCTCATCTGGGTGACATAAAACACAATGGGCTTGCATTAGTGGCCCACGGTGGATTTGGGCGACGCGATTTAGCTCCGTACTCTGACGCGGACATCATGCTGATCGCGACGCGCGATAACACCGCGTTAGCGTCGAAGATTGCCGGCACTCTTTCTCGTGATCTTGTTGACGCAGGACTCCAACTTGGATTCTCCATTCGCACGCCCAGCGAAGCGGTCACCTTAGCGTGGAGCGACCCGATAATTTTCTCGTCCCTTACCGAGTCGAGATTTCTCGCCGGAGGACTCCAGGTCTACAGCGGGTTCTTTCAAAACCTGCGTCAAGGAACCAAGCGACGTCGCCAACGCATCCTACGAGACTTGATCAATGCGCGTCGCGAAGAACGACACAAATGGGGCGAAACCAATTACCTTTTGCGACCCAATGTAAAACGTTCCTTGGGTGGCTTGCGAGATATCCAACTGATTCGCTGGATCGGTTTCATCAAGTATGGCGAAACAGATCTAGAGCGTTTGCTCAAACTTGGCGCCCTTCCGAGCGAAGACTATCGACTTGTGCGTCAAGCGTTCTCATTCATGCTGCGCCTGAGAAACGAACTCCACTTTCGCGAGAATCGCAGCCAAGACATTCTCGATCGCCCAACACAAATGCTGATCGCGGAGGCATGGGGATACAAGGGCACCGAAGGTGTACTGCCGGTCGAACAGTTCATGCAGGCGTATTTTGAGCACACCCAGAATGTGCGTTGCGCTGCGTCGTTCTTTGCGGATGATGCACATTCGCGTCCTCTTATCTCTCGTGCGTACGAGCGGGTGCTTTCGCGCGAGATCGAAAAAAACATCCGAATGGGCCCAACGCACATTTGGGTGACCGAGTCTGCGCTGCATGAGTTTGCTTCGAGTTTGCCCGACGTCATGCGGCTGATGAGCCTCGCAAATGAACATCGACGTCGAATCGATCAGCCGACTTGGCATGCGATCCGCGAAGTGATGCTGAAGCGACAACCCGCGCCACCCGATAACGAGTCGATCGAGGCTTTCTTGTCACTGCTGAGCCGTGGCAGCCGTTTAGCGGATCTGCTGCGTCGATTGCATGAATTGCGTGTACTCGAGCAACTCATCCCCGGATTCAAACGCACGCGAGGCTTGCTTCAGTTCAATGCCTATCACAAATACACTGTTGACGCACACTGCATCCTCGCCGTCGAGGCAGCATGCGACTTTGAACAGGGATCATCGGCAATCAGTCGCCGCTACCGCCGATTGACGGACAAACGTTTATTGCACTTGTCACTGCTCATCCACGACCTCGGTAAAGGCTGCGAGGGAGACCATGAGGATGTAGGCCGTGAGATTGCGCTAGATACAGCTAAACTGTTACATCTCGACGAAGAGTCGACCGATACGCTTGCATGGCTCGTTCACAAACACTTGCTCGTGAACTTGATCGCATTTCGTCACGACTTAAACGACTCGGAGATCGTCCACCGATTCGCAGCCGAGGTCGGTTCGATTCGGCGACTGGAGTTGCTTATCGTCCATACGGTGGCTGACCTCACCGCAGTCGGTCCTGGCGTTTTGACTGACTGGAAAATGAACCTGATCGAAGACCTTTATCTTCGAACGCGTCGCTACTTCGAGACAGGCGATCTTCCCGGCGACCAAAACCCAGAAATTGATGCCATACGTGACGAGGTGCGAAAACACCTGGACTCGTCTGAGTCGTACGACACATGCCTGGAACTACTGAACGACCTGCCGCTATCGTTGCTGCGCCGTGGCGAGCCCAAAGAGCTTGCGGGAGAACTGGCTAAGATCGCTGGCTTTCTCGGCGATGGTCCCCAAACGTATTGCGCAAGTCGATTCGATCCAAGCATGTCCGCGGTCCGCTACACAATCGTCCGACGTGAAGGCGAACAGACCATCGGCACGTTCGCTCGTGCAACCGGTGCGTTAAGTACGGCTGGTCTCGCAATTCTCCGTGCCGAAATCGAGACGGTCGGTGACTGGCTGGCATGGGACGACTTCTGGGTTACCGACCCAGATTTCCCCGACGAACCGCCCGAAGAGCGACGCAACGAGATTTCTGATCGCATTCGCCACTTGCTTGATACGCCAGATGCTCCGTTGCCACCGCATCGCAAGACTTGGACGCGTCAAGGCAGTAAAGAACCGAAAAGCGTAAACGTGTTACCGACAAAAGTCATGTTCGATAATGACACGTTTCGTCGTTACACGATCTTGTCGATTTTTGCGTATGACCAAGTTGGCTTGCTATATCGAATCGCTTCGACGCTAGCTCAACACCGCGTTGTCTTGCACTTTGCGAAGATTGACACGCACCTCGATCAAATCGCGGACGTATTCTACGTTTCCGACATCGACGGCCAACCAATCCTCGATCTGTATCGACAAATTGAAATTCGCGATGCCCTCTTGGCAGTCGTTTCGAGCACTTAATCAGCGTCTCCCAAAAGTCTCCGTAACCAGCTCGATCCGGATGCTCAGCAAACTCTTTTGGTAAGCCTTGCCGACAAATTCAATTGGGCCGCGCTCCTGAATGCCAAGCCAGCCAGTTTCCCGGTTCTTCGGTTGCGAAGTCGCCGAAGCGCTGGCATGTTTGCTTAGTTTTGGCCTCATGCACTACGCCTACCGAACACCCCTGCGATAACCAACTCGCAGTGAATGTGGTTTATTTTACCACACATTATTCGGACACCTTTCGGTGGGGTTGGTGCTTCAGGTATTACGGCCGCCGTTTCACATCAGTTGAAACGGCGGCCTGGACGGACCAAAACACCCGTCAGACTCTGGGGTTGCGGCTCGTCCCTTCCCACCTCCAATAACAAGGAAGTTCGCGCTATGTTAAGAATAACTTTGGCGGCTGTGGCATTGATCGCCGCCTCTCTCTATAACCACGCGATTGCGGATCAAGACCTTGATTCTCTACTCGGCGATTTGACGTTCGGTGACTCGAACCAAGAAATGGTGTCTTCCGTGCTCATGCCGGAGAATCCGCAAGAAGATGAATTAGCACCAGCACCAAGCCAGCGCTTAACCAGCACTCAAGACGACGCCGTTGAGTACGGGATTCAAAATCCCGCCCAACCGCTCAACCCGTCATACATTCAAGATATTCCACATCCGATTGTCGCGACGCCACTTGCTGAACCGACCGTCAATTTCAATCAGTACTTCGCTGCCGGTGGAATGGGTGACGCTTGTGCCGGTGGATCGTCATCAGCAACGTCTTGTGCATCGTCCTCATCGTATTGCGATGCTCCCGTGGTATGTCGGCCGCATCAAGCTCCAAATTTGCCTCCGCCATCGTCGATGCTCCAGTACCTCCAGTCAGACAACTGCTATAGCAATATCTGGTCCGGGTATGCTGCTGAACGGCAAAAACGCTGCGACCACCTGCATAAACACATCCATGGAACTTGCGACTGTTTCACGAAAGGAAAGAGTCACAGCGGATGCCAAAGTCACCATACGTGCCAAGCTGGCTGTGGGTGCGGCCACGCACACTAGTCATGTGCTCAAGACCAACGAATTAGCATCAAACTCATACCAATCGTTAGACTTCGAAATGATTAAGCCTCGAGCGTGAAGCTTTCCAAGCGGATCTGGCACCAATCAAAATTTCGCTAACGAGCCGAGCTCACTCTGCCGATACCATTTGTACCATGGATTGGGAGGGTGAAACGATCGGTGCCATCGTTTCAGCTGAAAGATGGGCCATGGTGAGGCAGGGAGGGCTTCACCATGGCCCTTCTCTTTTTTCATGAAAAAAGCAGAGAGCGTTCAATCGCCCTCTGCTTTTTTTGTATCTCGATGGAATGCCGCGGCTGCTTTCAATTAGCTTAGCTAAAAAGCTGCTCAATTACCTTCCCGTCTCGAACAAGCGTAATTGGACGACCGGTGTTGGTTTGGTACTCGATGGTAGAATCAATTCCTAGGTTCCAATAGAAGCTTGCCGCAACATCATCTGGGGTAATGGCTTCGTGACGAGGCCCAGCGGCCGTATCATCGCTCTCGCCAATCACTTGGCCACCTCGCACACCGCCACCAGCCATCAGCATAAACATGCAACGAGGATAGTGATCTCGGCCGCCCTCAGCACTTCGATCATTGATCTTCGGAGTTCGCCCGAACTCGCCCGTGACCATAACCGCTGTAGATTCGAGCATGCCTCGCATTTCCAAACCTGCGAGAAGCCCACTTAAACCCGCATCAAGCTTTGGCAATTGAGTGTCTTTGAGCTTCGTGAAGTTATCGGTGTGTGTGTCCCAACCACCAAGCTGGACGCTTACTAATCCAACGCCCGATTCCACAAGTCGCAAAGCCATCATGCAGCTTTGCCCAAATGAATCTTCGCCGAACAACTTTGAGAAGCTAGCAGGCTCTTGGCTAATATCAAAAGCCTTGCGAGCACGTGGCGATGTGATCATCGAGTAGGCTTGTTCGCCGAAACGATCAAGACCATCAACAAGCCCGCCAACTTCTTCGAACTCAGCAAAGCGTCGGTCTAGTTTTTTGAGCAATTGCTGTCGGCTCTGGACTTCGTCCACACCGATTCCCGGCGACAGCGAAAGCCCTCGCACCGAGTAGGGTTGCCCAAACTGGGGTGTCGAGTTTGTCTCAAGCGATGCATACCGAATCCCCAAGAAGCCTGGACCGTGGCCAGCTTTCGGAACAGCAACTTGGCTTGGAATGTCATCTTCACCAGGACGTTCTTTGGACAGCACAGCGCCGTAGCACGGATACTCAAGCGACGGAATGGGTCGGCTTCCTGTATTCACATACTCACGACCTAGTTGGTGGGCCGCCAGTGTATGGCTAACACCTCTCAGAATCACAAACTTGTCTGCCACGGCAGCCAACTTCGGAAGGTGCTCTGAAATCTGAATCCCTGGGACATTCGTTGAGATTGGCTTGAACGTACCACGAACGCTGTCAGGAGCGTCGGGCTTCAAGTCAAACGTGTCCATGTGTGAGGGCCCGCCCGGCAACTCGATAAAGATGGCTCGCTGGGCACGATTTGCGCTAACTTGTCCGGCGTTGGCCAGGCGAGCGTACTGAGACAGAGTTAATCCGCCTAAACCGATGCAACCGGCCTTGAGCATGTCTCGACGACGTAGTCCGTCGCATGTCGTATGGAATCTCATTGAACAAACCTCTTACACAAAGCTTGGGCTTGAAAATGCCCGTGGTTGGAATCTAGTGGTCAACAAACTGAACAAGCGAACTGTTAATGGCTGATGATAAATTCTTTTGTATTGAGCAGAGCCCACAACAATGACTTGACTGCTTCACCCTTGGACGGGCTCTCTTGAATGAACGCAAGTGAAGTCTGCAACTCATCGGTCTCTGGCATTCGCGAAAGTGTCCTCAGGTAAGCATCTTCCACGATTGCCTCGAAAGACTCCGAGTTCGCGACTTTCGCATTCGACGAGTCCGCCACCGTGTCTTCGCTGGACAACAATTTCGGGTTCTTCAAAAGCCGGGCCAGCGGTGGCAAAGTCTCACCGACTGCCTCGAGTTGCTTGGAATACTTCTCATACTGCACGTTGAGCTTCGATCGCATTTGCTTTTGACGACTCTCCGCCATCTTATTGAACTCGATGATCCTGGACTGAATCACTTGCTTTTGTCGGGCAATTCGTTCGTCCATCTCTTCTCTAGGTTTTTCACCCCCGCCACCCGCGGAAGTGATACCGAGCTTTCCACAGCTCTCGGTCACCCATCCACTGCGATCGGCAAGACGCTTGTGAATATCGATATCATTCCTTAAGTAGACGGACTGCAACAAACTCGGCGCATCGCTGCGATCACAATCACAATTGGATTCGCGTGCTGATCGACCGAACACATCCAGCGCGAACACGCTGCCCTTTCCAGTGCCGTAGAGCGAGAGAGCGTCCGTGATCGCCATTCCATCGAGAGTCTCTATGACATTCCCTGCTTGCTCGTCAGACATTGTCGCTAAGAGCACCGCATCGTGGACAACTTCCGCAGGGTAACGACGCGGCACGTGTCGCGAAAAGTTTCTGCGATCCAAGCGGTTTGTTTCGTTGACGTCCGCGCTTCGCTGGTAGGTATCGCTCACCGTAATTTCATGATGCAGCCACTTGAGATCGAAACCATGCTTGATCAGTCCGTTCGCCAGGTAATCCAATACCGCTGCATTGGATGGCGGATTGGCCAAATTCATATCATCGGTCGGATTAACAATTCCAATACCGAAGTAGTTCGCCCAAACACGATTGACGACAGCCTTTGCAAAATATGGATTGTCCGGTGAACGCAGCCAACGCATCAGCGCCAATCTAGGATCCTGATTTAGCTCCACCTCGTTTTCATCACCCAGGATCTTTCCGGTCGGGATACGAAGGTCAACCTTCTTGCCCTTCTTCTTGGCCTGGGCTTCTTGCGCTTTCATTCGCTGTTGAATACTCGCTGTATTGATCGTCAATTCCCCGAACGGAACCGTTTTTCCCTCGAGAACAGACTCTGCTAGCTTCTTTCGAAGCAAGTTGCCTTTCGTGCCTTCATCCACACCAAGGCTCGCGAGCATCATCTTCTGCTCCTCTTTGCCATCCTTCGAGACCGCACTTTGATTCATCTTGATCGGAGCGAAAAGCTTGGAAAACTCGTCGAAGTCGTTTTTGGACCACTGGTCGAACGGATGCTTGTGGCACTGGGCACATTCGATTCGGACACCCAAGAACGTGTAAGCAAATCCGATGGCTCGCTCAGTAGGCTGGCTAAAGTTTCTGCGCGCCCAATACAACGGCATGCCTTCACGCAGGGCGAATGACTTTTCCCCGCCAGGTCGACATGCTTCGCTCATCGCTTCACAGTACGCTCCGTAATCTTCGTTCTCGTCGCGACTGTTCGCGGTGACGATACCTTCAACGATCTCGTCATACGAAACATTCTTTGCCAAACGCTCTCGAAGCCACTCATACCAAAGCTTGGAAGCAACATTGCGTCCTGGAAGCACATTATTCAACTCGGCTTCGTTGTTACCGGTCCAGTCCGACAAGCGTGTTGCCCACCAAGCGGCGTACGCTGGTCGCTCCAGCAACACGTCAATGTAATGAGCACGCTTATCGCTTGACGTATCCGCAAGAAATGCACGAACTTCGCCAGGCGAGGGCAGGGTACCCGTAATGTCGAGCGAGACACGACGAACAAAGTCTTCGTCGCTGCAAACGGGCGACGGAACAACTCCGAGCTTGTCCAATTTCTGGAGCACCGCGACGTCAATCGGTTTCGCATCGGGCTTGTGCTGAGTCACGCGTGGTGTCGCCACAGGTCGCAACACCATAATGGGGACAACAGCATTGTCGTAGTAAACGACGACGTGCGTGTCTCCGGCTTCGCCACTCTTCACGTGCCCTGTTTCGTCGATCGCAGCGATCGCGTCATCGTTGCTGCTATACCGACATAGCTCAGTGACATCTTCCGATGAACCATCAGCCCATTGCGCAACCACTTTGAGTTGAACCGCTTCACCCGCTTGGCTGAATTGAATCTCGCGGGGTGTCACCACTAACTCTTCAAGCTGTTCAACCTCCTTGGATTCAAATTTTGCCCCCCCGGCAATCCACGCACGCAGAATGTTGTATTGCCAACCGTCCTTCTCCATCCGCTTGCCGCCTTCATGCAGATCGGCATCAATCGGCTTCGCAAGAACCAAGCTTTCATCCACGTCATCGACATCGACTCGACCAGTGTTCTCGGCCAACAAGGCCTCATGGTCTGCTTTGAAGTCGTAACCAAAAAGCGACAAACGGAAATCACCGCGGCCTTGGAACGAACCGTGACAAGCCCGACCATTGCATCCCAAACGACCCAACAGCGGTGTAACGTGCTTCTGGAAATTCGGAACTTCGCTTGCATCCGTTGACGCGAAACGCTCGCTGGCTGGTTTGGATTCAACCGCCACAGCCGTCGAGGCAACGAGACTGTTCGCTAGTATCGCGACACCGCAAATTACGATACCGAGACATTGAGTTTGCGTAGCAACGCGTTTTTGGTTGGACCACTGCATCAGTCGACTCCGGGTAAAACGATCCAAAGTTAGTGCTCGATTTTTCATTCTGATTCGCCTTGATCACGTGATCGCTTCTTGATCGCCGAACCGTCGGCACTACGACCGGCTTTACGGAGATAGTCGGTGTAGACGCTATCCAAACGCCTATCCAGATCACTCGATCTCTTGGACAAACGCGTCTGTGCGTCGCTAAGTTGCTCTTCAGTTCGCTGGAGCCGCTTTTCGATCGATTCGACCTCGTACTTTGCACGAGACAACTCAGCCGAATGCAGCTGACCTATCGTCCGTCGAAGCGAGTCACGATCGGATTCGTTATCGCGAACCTTCAACCTCGCAACCAGCAAGCTGATCGAAGTGCGGGACTTCAGCAAATCCAATTCGAGAGAATAGAGTTTCTCATCGCGAAGCCGCATGGACTCAAGACGCTTTGCCGACCGGCTAATGTCGCGGATCGCTTTCTCGTAATGTGATGGTGAGTCCGACCGCAACCGATCAAGAACTCGACTCAATTGTGGCAGTTCGTCGCGAACTAGCAAAAGAGCAGCCGCCTCAGACTCATCGGCGCCAACCACTGAGCCATCAGCTACGGGATTGTCCTCAGCGAGCAAACGCGAGGCGAGTGCACTTTGTTTATCCGCGGCAAAACACCTGCGTGAGTTGGTACCAACAACAATCGCTACGAGCATCAAGCACAAACGTATCCACGACAAGCGATAAGTGATCATAGTTTTTCGCTCTCCGACTCGCGATTCAATTGTCCGCCATCATCAAACGAAGCGTCCAGAAGCTCCGACGACTGATCCAACGCGGCCAACATCCAAGACGGAACCGTTTCATCGCCAAAAGGACCGACGAAATCAAACGAGTCTGTTGCGACAAACTTCTCGGATGGGATCGCATCGCCGTCATCCCGCATGCTTGACAACTCCGACCAAGTCGAATCGATCGCAGCCCAAGCTTCCGCAATCTCGGCATCATCAACAACAGCCGACTCATCATCTTTGATCGACGTGAGCGACAAAACAAAAAGTAATCCCGCCGCGATTGCTGCGATGATTGACACATAGCGTTGCAGTGAAATCGAACGTTGCGGGACATTCGAAACTTCAATCACTTCGCTGGCGCCCGAAACAGCACAACCGCCAAGCAAAGTCAATCGTTTCGATTGTCGTTCGAGTTCTTCGGCAACTTCAGTTGAGGTCAGCAGTCGCTGCTCAAACGCCTCGAACTCGTCCGAGGCGAGTTCGCCGAAAAGATAAAGCAGGCATTGCTCGGCCAATTCATCTCGACTCGCACCATCATCACAATCGATGTGATTGGTATCTGAATTTGGTCGCGGAGTATCTTCAGCAGTCATCAAATTTCGTAATCAGTTCAAGTTCGTAATCAATTCAAAGATTCAAGTTCTTTTTCGAGCTTCGCCAACGCTCGGTGCATTCGCGAGAGCGCGGTTCCAAGCGGGATCCCGAGCTGTTCGGCAATCTGTTCAAAAGTTGCTTCGCTTTCCAGTCGCATTTTCACAACCACCTGCATATCTTCGGGCAAGCGGCTGACAGCTTGGCGAATCAGCTCTTGTGTTTCACGTCGATCCAGTGCGTCTTGCGGCTCCTCTCGTTCTTCGGTTTGGTCAGCGACTGACTGCAACACCTGTTGGCTTCGAGAACGTTTTCGCCAAACCATGGCGGCTTCATTCGCGGCAACAGTGAACAGCCAAGCTCGAACCACGCGTCTGGGGATACCCTCGCGGTGCTTGATCCACTTCAACGAAACATTTTGCAAACAATCGTCAACATCACTATCTTGCCCAAGCCGCGACTTCAAAAAACACCTCAAGCCTTCTCGGCATTGTTCAAAGTCCGCTTCGATCGGAGCTTCGACGGGTGAATTTATGTTCGAACTGGGTTCTAACCCTGGCTCCGCGCTTCGAGCGTTAACTCCGTCACCAACATAATCGCTGGGTCGTTTCTCTTCGGATGGCGAGGGAATCATGCGTCACACGGTCCTAGATGCTCGGCAAATGCCCGTTATTCCCAAATTCCCTGGGAATACTCGTAAAATCGTAGCTGAGCAATCGAGTACCAAAGGTCGGACTGGTGGGGTGGGGTGAAAACTCGGTGGGGTTGCCAGAGAATCTACCTTAGACTCTGTTTTGCCGGCCGTGTGGAGATGGAATCGAGTAACCGGATGAGCGGTGCTACAACAGGTTAATTATGGTTGCTGATGAAAAAAACGTCTGGATCGGGTTCGATCTCGGCGGAACGAAAATGCTCGCTGTGGCATACGATGATGATTGGAAGGAACTTGGCCGCCGCCGACGCAAAACTCGTGGCAGGGACGGGGCCGAGTCTGGTGTCGAACGAATCGGCTCCACGATCGAGCGACTGATCGCCGAAAACGAAATCGCGGTCGAAAATATCCGGGGCATTGGAATCGGGTGTCCTGGTCCAATTGACACGGTAAAAGGTCGCATCCTGGTCACACCAAACCTGGGATGGGACAATGTTGATCTTGCTGACTTTCTAAAATCTCGATTTGGCTGCCCGTCCGTCGTTCTTAACGATGTCGATGCAGGAGTCTATGGGGAGTACAAGTTTGGGGCAGCCAAAGGGTCTCGCTGTGCCGTTGGCATTTTCCCAGGCACGGGAATTGGTGGCGGCTGTATCTATGAAGGCAATATTTTACAGGGTGCTGGAATCTCCTGCATGGAGATCGGCCATACCCGAATCAGCAGCGGAGCTCGCGGCAGCGCCCGGGGAATGTCGGGGACACTCGAATCAGAAGCCAGCCGATTGGCGATTGCTGCTGAAGCGGCGAAAGCTGCCCAACGAGGTGAGGCTCCGTCACTTTTCAAAGAATGCGGAACGGACATTGCCGAGATACGAAGTGGTGCGATTGCCTCGGCAATCGAGAATGGTGACACCGCCATTCGTCAACTCGTTCAAGATGCCGCTCACTCCGTTGGAATCGCTGTCGTCAACATCGTACACTTACTCGCTCCCGATAAAATCATTCTCGGTGGCGGACTCGTCGAAGCCATGGAAGACTTGATTGTTTCGACCGTCAAGAAAACGGCTCGCCAGAATGTAATGCCGGTCTATCGCGATCGATTTGATGTGGTCGCAGCAAAACTTGGTGACGATGCTGGCGCGATCGGCGCAGCAGCATGGGCAAAACGATCGATCACGAAGACGGACGACCTCGTCAACAATGCATAGGCGATTCATGAGAAATCATTCACGAACGAAAGCCTTGTCGCTTAATCTTTTGGTCGAGTAAACCTCAGCAACAAGCGATCACCGAAACGTGGCAGGGCATTGCCGATCGTAACGAGCAGCCTCACATAGGCCGGCAGGATTACTTCCGGCAACCGCCGCTGGGCACATCGAACAACAGCTTTCGCGACGAAGGCGGGGTCGAGCCCCTTGAGTCTCGCGCCGCCACCAGGTGCTTTGGCTTGGTCGGGCAGCGACGCTCCAACGCGATCTTGGTATCGCGTTCCAGCGTCGTCACGACGTATCGGCCCAGGACATACGAGCCCCACATGAATGCCGTCTGCGATGAGTTCCAATCGCATCTGCTGGGTCATCCCCGCCAATGCATGCTTGGCAATTGCGTAACCACCGAGATACCTCGCACCCACTTTGGAAGCCAACGAGCCAATGTTGACGATCGCCCCTTGGGATTGGCGAAGCATGGGCAACGCGGCTTGAGAGCAGAGCAGGGCGGCATGCACATTGACTCGCATCAACTCATCGATACGATCCGTCGTTAACTCGCCTATCAAACCGCGATCGCTTTCACCCACACAGTTGACCAAAACATCAAGGCGTCCAAACCTGCTCTGGCACGCCTGAAACACTTTGCCAACTGATTCCACGCATGTGACGTCGCCAGTCGCGAATCCAACTTGCTGGTCACCGACTACGTCTTCAAGCAACTGAGCCCCGACGGCTTCGAGCCTGTTCAACTCGCGCCCTACAAGAAAAACGTCGTAGCCGCATGCGAGAAACTCACGGGCAATCGAACGTCCGAGCCCAGAACTGCTACCAGTTACAAGTGCGACACGTGCTATAGAGTTCAAGAAAACACCCGAAAGACGGTACAAAGGAAAGTAACGCGGCGTTGGCACAACGCGTAGCTTAGTCTCGCGGTCCCGACGGAACTAACCCACTAAACTTTTGTGCTTCTAACCAACGTCCAATGAAACATCAATGGACGGCCAACGCAACCGATGAGCTTTCAATGTCTCGACCCTCACTCAACGATGCTTGCACGAAAATCGTGGCCACCGTTGGTCCCGCTTGCAGCACTCCCGAAAAACTTGCTGAGCTCATCGAAGCTGGGGTCGACGTGTTTCGCATCAACAGTGCTCACGGGACTCGTGAACAACATGCCGAAGCCTTGGCCAACATTCGCAAGGCGTCCGACGCTTGCGGTAACGCCGTCGGTGTTCTGCTCGATCTTTCCGGACCCAAGCTGCGTCTCGGACAATTGTCTGTCGATCCGCTTGTCTGCGAGGTCGGCATGCGAGTCACTTTTGTACGCGGCGAAGTGGCATCCGCCCCGAATGAACTGACGAGCTCCTACAAACGGCTCATCGATGAACTCGCGGTTGGAAACCGAGTGATGCTTGCCGACGGAATTGTACAGCTCAGCGTTGAATCAGTCTCGAAGGACCGCGCCGAGTGTCGAGTGATCTCGTCAGGCGAAGTCCGAAGTCGCCAGGGCATTAACTTGCCAGGTGTCAAATTATCACTGTCGGCAATGCGACCGGCCGACGTCGACAACGCAATTTGGGGTGCACAGAACGGCATCGACTTTATCAGCCTGTCTTTTGTGCGGTGTGCCGAAGACGTGCAATCGCTAAAGAATCTACTAACCAGCTACGATTCCAATGCACTTGTGATCGCCAAAATTGAAAAACCCGAAGCGCTCGATCACTTGGAAGCGATTGTCGACGCTGCGGACGGTGTCATGGTTGCGCGCGGTGATCTTGGAGTCGAAATTGATGTTGCCGAGACACCTGTCGCTCAAAAACGCATCATTCGTGTTTGTCGCGAAAAGATGAAGCCCGTTATTGTGGCGACGCAAATGCTCGAATCAATGCACCACAGTCGTCGACCAACTCGTGCCGAAGCCAGCGACGTTGCAAACGCGATCCTCGACGGAACCGACGCCTGCATGCTCAGCGGCGAGACGGCGATCGGTGACTATCCCGTCGAAGCCGTAGAAACCATGAATCGAATCATGCTCCACACGGAACGAGAACTACTCGGCAGCATTGCCGACGATGACAACAGCAACACTCGCGTGCACCCCATCACCACGGCTGTCACGCAAGCTGCGACCCAGATCGCAGACTCGATCGACGCCAAGCTGATCGTGATCGCGACACATAGCGGCGGAACAGCATGGGTTAAAAGTAAAAGCCGATCGCGTGTGCCAACGATCGGTGCGAGCGATAGCCCGGAGACGATTCGTCGAATGAATCTGCTTTGGGGTATCAAACCGTACTTCATTGCCCAGATTGATGACACACCAAAGTTCATTGATGAAATATGTGCGTGGGGCCGTAGCAATGGCGCACTGGTCAGCGGCGATCACGTCGTGTTTGTTACTGGTAGCGGTGTGATGAAGAAGGCTCACAACTTGGTAGTTGTTCACACGGTAGATTAATCAATCATTTGCATCGCGGATCAGTAAAGCAACTTCGCCATCGAGGCAGGGCAGGGCGGCAGGGGGCCCCGTAAGATGCACTCGGAGACTGTTGTGGAGCTCAAGATACTTTGTAATATCCGCTTCAAACGGAGGACGAGCAATCAAGAGTTGATGCCCGTTGACGGAGATCTCCATCGCTTTGCCAATCCACTTTTCAATGCTTAGCAAGACTAACGTCTTTGTTTCCAATCCACTTGGCCGATTGAAACGCCTCTCGTAAACAACAACGTCTTCGCTGGTGGACGGCTGAGCCGAACCGTCCAGTTCACCAGCATTGACAACGCTGTCCGGCACGCTGGTTCGACGCGTCTCTAATGAACCGCAGAGAGTTTTAGTCCATGGACCTCTCAAACGAATTCGATGCATATTGGCTTCTCCCGGAGAACGAAAATGCGTTGAGCGACCAAATGAGAATCCCCGATCGAAACAACTTCGACCGGGGATTCGCGTTTAAAAAGCTGGAGTACTAACTTAGGTAATGGAGCTCATGATTTGGTCCACTAGATTGCGGAAGTTGGCAAACTCTTGTTGTATCAGAGCGGCGTCTGAATTGACGAACGTGAAGTCTTCTTGTCCGCCAAAGAACCGAACCGATCGACCATCAGCACTCGCAACAAAATGGTTGCTGTCCAGTCGGGCTGTACGTGCCACATTGTCTTGACCAATGATCGTCAACAAAGCCGCATCACGTGTCGCGTTCAAGGTAAACTCAGCAAACTTCACGTCAGTGAAACCTTCGCCCATGCTCACAAAGTCTTGAGTCCCGGTTGCACTAAGCGATACCGTCCCGCCTTCGCGACCACCATTGCTCATAGCCAAGATCTCCGCATTCGACGCGAGATAGCTCGTTGTCAAGAGATCAAGGTAAGCGATACCTGAACCCGCAGCACCTGTGCTTCGAGTTCCATAAGCGGTGAAATTAATACCGCTCCTAGTCGATCCGCCTGGCTCAGCAATCGTGATGACCATACTGCCGTTTGGCGTGCCATCAGAACCAGCCGTACCAGCGATGTCGCGACCGTAAACAATGGTCTCAGGGATCACATAAGAGACCGTATAAGTACCAGGTGGCAGGTTGGTAAACTCATAGGAACCGTCCAACTCTGTAAACACAGTGCGACTGATCGTTTGGTTGATTGCGTTCGCACTCGCGGCAGACTCCAACCGAATTGCAACACCACCGAGTGCTGTCTCATCAGCTGACTTGATTCCATCACGAACTGGTGTTGCTCCACCAATCACAGCCGAAAGATTCATGATCGTATCAAAGAATGCCGCACCGCGAATCGTCGATGGGTTGAAGTCTTGAACGTTCACTGTGGCAGTAGCCGTCGCCGTCGCACCACCAGCATCACGGATGGTATAGGTAAATGTCACCGTACCAATAGCGCCGGCCGGGGCGGTCAAGTTTACGGCAGTACCATCCGCTGTCGGTGCAACAGTTGCGTTGCCACTGGTCAAGGTAGCCGCAGTTACGGTGAGAGTTTGGGTCTCGCCACCACCCGCGTTATCGTTGACAAGCACGTTCAAACGTGTCGTCGCACCCGCAAAGGCCATCAAGTTTGGATCATTCGTCGCCACAGGAGCATCGTTGATGCCCGTGATTGTGATCGTGGCTGTGGCTGGTGTTGAGCCGCCATTGCCGTCTGTCACGTTGTAACCGTAAACAACAACAGCACTCTGTCCACCAGTCAGGGAGTTGTAAGCCGAAGGCGTGATGCTCAACGAGTTACCGTTTTGCACGATACCAGCGGCATTGCCAGAGGTGAGCGTGAGATTCGATACCGCAAGAACGTCACCGGTATTTGGGTCTGATGCATTTGCGAGCAAGTTAACCGTAGTCGCAGCATCATCCTCAGTGACAGTACGAGTCACTGGCCCCGACACAACCGGTGGCTGATTCGTCACTGGAGGATCGGTGATCGTGCCAGTCGCAGCTGCCGCGGTCGAACTCACAACATAAACACCACTATTCGGGGTAATTGTAAGAACAACGGTTTCATTCCCCTCAGTCAGAGTGTCCGCAGTAGGGTCCACAGTGACAGTCGCTGTGGCCGCACCCGCCGCAAACACAACACTCGTGCTTGTTCCGGTGTAGTCCGTACCAGCGGTTGCAGTACCACTCACTGAGTAATTAACCGTTAACGCCGAGGCATTGCTTCCGCCAGTTCGCGTGAAGGTATAGACCAAGTTCGGCGTACCATTCTCAACAACGCTACTTGGACTGACTGCCACGCTAATCGTGGATGGTCCGAAATCGTCATTCGTAATCGTGCCCGTGGCCGCACTTGTTCCAACGGTGTAGACCGTAGCATTTGGGCTAATGGTCAAAACAACCGTTTCGTCACTTTCAACCACCGTATCTGCGGTCGGATTGACTGTAACAGTCACCGAGGAGGCACCCACCGGAATCACAACGCTTGTGCTCGTCCCAGTGAAGTCAGTGCCGGCTGTTGCGGTGCCGCTCGTCGTGTAATTGACAGTCAACGCCGAAGTCGTGGCACCAGTTCTCGTGAACGTGTAAACCAAATTGGCCGCCCCGTCTTCGGTGACGCTCGCTGGACTAACAGCGACGCTGACCGATGGCAACGCTACGTCATCATTCGAAATCGTACCTGTAGCCGATCCTGCTGTTCCGCTTACAGCGTAAACACCGGCGTTGGCTGTGATAGTAAGCACCACGGTTTCGTCTGGTTCGACTGTGGTGTCAGCTGTCGGATCGACCGTGACGGTAGCGGACGCTGAACCAGCAGGAATTACCACGCTCGTGCCAGTTCCGGTAAAGTCACTCGTCGCCGACGCTGTACCGCTAGTGGCGTAGTTAACCGTCAACGCGGAGGTTGTAGCACCAGTGCGTGTGAACGTGTAAACCAAATTAGTTGCTCCGTCTTCCGTCACGCTAATAGGACTGACAGCAACACTGATGGTTGGCAGCCCCTCATCATCCGTGATCGTTCCTGTCGCAACCCCGGCAGTTCCGCTCACCGTATAAACAGCAGTGTTAGCGCTGATCGTTAGCACCACGGTTTCGTCACCTTCGACGGCAACGTCAGCAGTCGGATCAACCGTGACGGTCGCTGATGAAGCACCCGCTGGAATCACAACACTCGTGCTGGTCCCCGTAAAATCAGTACCGGCCGTTGCAGTGCCAGTCACCGCGTAGTTAATCGTCAACGCCGAGGTCGTCGCACCTGTTCGAGTGAAGGTGTAAACCAAGTTGGTAGCGCCATCTTCGAGCACGCTGGCTGGACTCACCGCGACGCTGACAGTCGGCAAAGCGACCACTGCATCGTCATCCGTGATGGTCCCGGTCGCTGAACCGGCTGTCGTGCTCACGCTGTAAACTGCTGCATTGGCAGTAATCGCCAACACGACCGTTTCATCACTCTCTACAGCCGTGTCAACCGTTGGATCGACAGTGACTGCGACCGAGGAAGCACCAGCTGGAATCGTTACGCTCGTGGAAGTACCGGTGAAGTCCGTTCCGGCGGTAGCCGTACCAGTCGTCGTATAATTGATCGTTAAAGGATCAGTCGTTGCGCCGGTTCTTGAGAACGTGTAAACCAAATTAGTAGCGCCATCTTCAAGCACGCTGGCTGGCGAGACATTCACACTAACGGTTGGAACTTGGCTGACGCCAATTGCCGAGATTGTGAACGATCCAGTCGATGCATTGATCAAGACATCATCTTGAACGAGCGTTGTACCAGCACCACCTGGATACAACAAAATGGCTTCAACGTCTTCAGCCGGATTCAGCGAAATACTGAGGTTGCTGACTGGAGCGGTGAATCGCACGGGAATGCTGAATGCATCCACGGGCTCAACCAGAAAGTCGAACTGAGACTGGCCCGTGATACCGTCAGCAACCACGCGTCCCAGGACACCGACCTCGTTGAACGCGTCCGTCGTTCCATTTGGGTCAAACGTTCCAAAGCTACGTGAGTTGTAGAACTCGCCGTTCGTGTTCCCAGCATCATCAGTGAAATTCCGGCTGCGAACATCAAAGGACGACGGTAGCGCAGCACCGTTGATTGATCCGTCAGGATTAAATGGTGCAGCAGTTCGAACATCAACCGGGTCTGTCGTTCCACCAATCACAGGGTTAGGCAAATTCAATCCGCCCAAGTTCAAATCGCGATAGGCGATCTGGAGAATCGGTTCAGCAGGTGGATCACCAGCAGCCACCGTACGTGTCAGATTCGTGACGCGAAATTGTGACGAGTTATATCCAAGTTGAATCAGAGCTTGAGAAACCTCGAAAACACCACGGTTAAAAAAGTTGTTCCGCGTGATCGTTACTGGTGCAGGAATTGTTGTTTGACCCGGCAAAGGAGCATCTAAGCCGAATGTGAACGATCCCGATTGGCCAGACACATTGAACGCAGAATCAAACGTCAATGTCTGCAGCTCAGTCAACACAGGCTGAAGAACGCCAGACTGACTCAATGTGATGTCGGTTGAAATTTGGAACGCACCTAAAGCCTGGCTATCGGGCGTACGCAAGTCAGCGTAGGAAAGCTCCAAGTAGAAAATGTCGCCGACATTAACCGTGTAATCTCGGATACCTGCGTTGGTTCCAGTTGGCGTGATGGTTGTATCGGTGGAGCTTCTTGGCTCCAAGAACAGCTCAACCTTTTCGCCAACTCCTTCGCCCAGGTTCATCGCATTGATGACGGCTAAGGCATCGGCAGCTGTAACAACGTGGTCAGCATTCACATCGACCATCGCAGAAACGCCCATTCCCTGAGTGATCCTTGTTCCGCTTCCATGCAGATTCAAGAAGTTGATCACCGCCAATGCGTCATTCGCAGTAATTGCACGGTTTTGGTCAACGTCCTCCGCGTCCAAATAATTGTGCGCCAATGCAATATCGCCAGCGAGCAACTGTCGCTTCTCCAAAGGCTCGCCCCGAAGTCGTCGCGACTTGTCTGAGCGGCTTTTTTGGCTGTTTCTGGTTCGATTTGAATCGGAACTCAGCCATCCAGAGCGACGAAGTAATTGGCGCAGATTTTTCATCTGGGGTCTCGGAAAGATGAAGTCGGGTGAGGGTGTACTTATTGCCGAGGACGCCCAGAGGCATTCACGGACTTGAAAACAAGGTCCGAACGAAAATTCAGACGAACAGACCAGCTGGGAAACTCGGAATAGTCGCCCTATCTTATCTCAAACGCCTCGTTTATCAACGATTTCGGAAAAAACGTTTTTCGAGGCCATTTGGGGCGGTCTTTAGACCTCGTTTTCGCTTGAAGGTTCCGTATTTTCCGCATTTAGCACCAAAAAGGCTTAAGTCGATAAATCCGGCGCCAACGGTTGTCCAATCTTTTTATGGTTCAAGGAACCAATTTGTTTTGCGGATCGGCTACCACGCCAGTCCGTTTCGCCATATCGGTCAGGATGAATTGACCCGGTATCCCCAACAGCCAAATTCTTAAAGGAGCCACTCTTAAGCCTCCATCTGGTTGTATCGGGTGTTGGCTCCACGTTACTTGCAGACCCAAAGCCATAAACGTCAGGGTCACCCCAACCCGCCAAGACAACGTCACGTGACGGATTAGTTGTGGGGGTCATCGAAAGTACGGAACTCGCATAAGCGGCACCACTTCCGAACTGCTCGCCGCCAATCTGGCCGCCGCCTGAAGCGTCGTTCAGATTCAGCCAATTGACAACGGTGAGCGCATCGAGCGCGCTAACACGACCATCGTTATTTACATCGACAAGCGAGGTCGGAACTTCATCGTGACGGATAACGCGAGATTCATGCAGATTCAAGTCGAGAATCACACCGAGGGCATCAGCAGCGGTGATGGAACCGTCTCGGTTAACGTCTTCGGCTAGTTCGGTATTGTGAAACGGACTGTCCACGCTCCGTATGGAAATCGGCGTTAGAACAGTGGCAACACCGGTAACATCGAAGGAGATGGTCGAAAACTCAGGAGCCTGAGTGACGTTCTCAGTGACGATCGATAACTGATACGTTCCCAACGGAAGGTTGGGAAACCGAAAAGTGCCCTCAGCACCCGTTGCTACAGTCGCTGTTGCGCCGAAACTAATTTCGCTAATCGCAATCCGCGATCCGATATGACCAAAAACTTTAACGGACGAAATTCGTCCCTCTGGGTCGGAAATGCTTAAACGCGTGGATTCGCCTGGAAGTAACCGATCCGAGGTCACTCGTTGGATCAAGTCTCCATTCAGGTCGTAAGCTTCGATTCTTCCATAACTGATTGGTGATAACCCTGAAACTTGCAGCCCTACGTTTCCGAGCGGGGAATCGAAATCTGCAACAAAAGCAAGCGATTCAGTAAAGGCATCGGTGAATTCACCGGTTCGATTGTCGAAACCTTTGAATACGCGTCTTCCATCAAGCGACGATGACGCGAAAGAGAAAATAGGGGTCCGCAATCCTTGTTGACTGACGGAAGCAAGGGTTGCACCACTGGTGTTTTGAATCTCAACATCCCCGAATTCGGCTGCGTTGATGTTGCCGCCAATTAACGGTGATCCATCGGCAGAAGCCAGCTTCAACGTCACGCCCGCAAGTATGCTTTCCACGGCATCACGAAAATCGTCAACGTTTGCGTCGAGGTAGGTAAAGCCAAGTATGCTAGCGGACGTCATGGCTGGTGTTGTTGGCGTGCCTTCAAGCACTTCACTGGTGATTCCCGTCACAGCATCAATCACTCGCCAACGTATCGAGTTGAACTCTTGCACAGAAACAGACACGTCGAACGAGTCGACGACTTGGGCATCCGGTGACTCGGCGACCTGCCAAGGACCATTGTCCAAACTGTATTCGATGCGGCTGATGCGATTGAGCGTGATATCGCTCTGATTACCAGCTGAATTTTGATTAATGAACGGTACGGCGGAAGCACTTCCACGCAAGTGATACGTCGATGTGATGGGATCAAAAGATCCAATCGCTTGCAAATCCAGCGGCACGTCGGCGAGGTCAAAAACTCCATCACCATCACTGTCTTGCCAACCGAGCATCGCAAGTGTTGACGCCGGACTCGTGTGAGCCGCATACGCTTCTTGCAACGGACCGCCGCCGCGCATGATACTGATTTCTTGCGTAAATCCAGGCGTCGGGTTGTCAGCCGCATTCGTATTTTGCGTATCGTAATAGCCACGACGCTCATCCCAGGAACTGCCGCCCGGATACTCGTCACGCGCCCAGAAAATGTGGCCTGTTTCGTGCGTGATGGTCGATGCGGGTCGAGTCGAGGGCATCACAATGAACTGACCACCGGCATAGGCAAACGCACCGGAGAACGCACCGCCACTGGCGAATGTACCATCAGGCTCGTCTGACGCGTCGGCTACAAAGATCGTATAGGCCCAATCGGCGTTGTATTTCTCTCGTTGTGCATTGTTGAATAGATAAACGGCATCCTGGAAGCCTCGAACACCTTCGAGTCCCTGGGCATCAAGAAAGTCTCGTCCATAAAGCAAGAAACCCTCGCTACTACGATCGATCGGCTCGTACTGCGTTTCGAATGGAGTTGTCGCAAACGAGGAATCAATGAAAAATTCGAGCTCGTGTCGATCCGTAATTTGGGCCAGTGTTTCGGACCACCAATCGGTCGCCTCGACAACTTTGACCAAGAAATCGTCAATCTCCGACGCGGACCAATTTTGAGTATTGTCGTCCAGCGACCCGTCACTCTCAAAGAGAACCGGCGTCACCACAACTCGCCCGAGCAAAAACTCCCCTGTATCGGTGGGAGTAACACCAAGCGGATTAGCCGCCATCATCGCACGTGATTCCAGACACTCAGTAAACAGTCGTCGAGAACGACGATTGCGAGTCGCGAGCCGTTTTGAAAAGCATCGAAACATGCGTCGAGGTATTTTCCGGATTAAGGAAAGGTAGCGTGTATCCATCATCGGTTGACGGAAGTCGCACAATCCTAAGACTCCCAAACTAGTGAGATGTTTCCCGTAATCGGCAAAAACTTGCCAAACGGTAACGCCGCCTAGTTATCTTACGTCCCGCGACGCAACGGTGACGGAAAAATCACCGCTGCCGAAGTCAGAATGTCGTGCCGAAGCTCTACATTTGCGAGAAAATTGCATCGAACGGATTGAGCTCTGAATCGCTGGAATCCGCCCCTAAACGAGCACTTGCATTATCCTCAGCGATCAAATCCACAATCGAATCAAGTTCGATAATGGCTCGAGGGTCAAAGACGCTCGATTGATCAATTGCCTTTTTCGGCGCGCTCTCACTTGGAAGCGACACTTCCTCTCGCAGCAAACCATCGGCGCCCGATGAACCATTGATCAGTGCGTCGCCGATGAGCGTTGCTTGTGACGCAAGCACACCGCTTGCTGTGCGGACAAAACCAGTCGTGAGCAACTCACCTTCACCTGAGGCACCATTCGCGTCAGCCTGATTCAAAATCTGGATCACCGCCAACGCATCGGCCGCCGAAATTTGGCCGTCACCATTGACGTCCGGGAATACCGGCAAGACGAACCCAGGAGGCAACGGATCGCTTAGATTGATGGTCCTCGCATTGGGATCAACCGACTGGTACCGATTCAAGACGTTAATGATCTGGAGTGCATCAAGCGGCGTCGATGCACCACTATTATTGACGTCACCCGGTCTCACCGGATTCGTAAACGGATTGTTCGTGATAAACAACGAATAATCTTCTACTTCACCGCTGGCGGCGTCACCAGTTGGCCCAAGCAAGACAGCAAGACCATTAGCATCAAAAACCGGTTCGCTCAATCGGAACCTAGCGTATATCTCACCTGTGGCGGCATCGGCGGGCACGGTTACGGGAACAATATTCACTCCGGTCGAAAGCGGAATACGTCCAGTACCAGCTGATCCATATCGAATCACTTCATTGGCATCGAACAACTTGTTGCCGTTCCAATCGAACCAGGCGTCAACGTAGAACGCACGACCAGCCACACTATTCACATTAATCGTCAGCTGGCTTTGGAATCCGGCACGCATGGAAACAGGAATGCCGATTCCATCGTCTTCATCTGCGTTGGGCACCAATGCGTCAGCATCCGGCGTTACCGTCGCACCAAGAGTGAATGTCGGATCGATTGCGTGTCGTGGACGTAAACCAGATGCAAGCGACTGATACGGTGCTGGCGCGTCTCCGAAGTCGAAACCATTTCCGATGAAGATCGTCAACTCGGTCTTACCGTTGGACTGGTTGCTTTGCAAACGATTACCAACCAAGTCAGCAACTACCGCGGAACCAACCGCTCCCACACCGCTTATGCCATTCGTGCCTTCAACAAAAATGCGATCATTGATCAACGACGTCGTCACGCCTGCAAGACTGAGAGATTCAATAACGCTTTGAATTGAAGCGGCAACACTTGCACGGCTCTGGTCGATCTGAATCGTGATCGGAACCGTCGCAACTTCGCCCGCAATGCCAACTTGTGTCAACACACTTGCTGTAACGTCAACGGAGTAATTCGCATCTCCTCCGAGGAATACCCTACCAAACCCGACATTGGATGGGCTCAAACCCAGACCTGTACCACCCACCGCACGAACGATCTCATTTGCAATGTCGTCAAGAGTCGACACCGCACTGAAGCGAATTGGGATTGCTCCCGTCGTTGAAATCACATTGTCGTTATCAAACTCAAACGTGAATGCTGTTCTGGCTCCACGACGAACCACGAAGACTTGACCATCAACAATCGTGTCAGCTGGCCGAGCACCATCGGCTGGAATCTGAAGGCCGAAACCAATTGCCGTTCCGACGGCTCCGGATACCGCAGCAAGCGTACTGCTTGAAGTTACTGAGGCGAGTGGATTCGCTCCGAGCAACTGTATATTCGAGCCATTGGTAACGGCAGTCAAAGTTAAGCCGCCAGTTGCATTAATCGCCGCTGCGATGCTTGCCCCGATCTCTTCAACCGTTGGCAACCCGGAAACGTCCACTGGAATACTATCGACACCGGTAATTCCGTTATCATCCAGCTCGTAAATCACCGTATTGACGCCATCGAAAACCTCAAGAGTCAATCCATCCGCTGCACCGACCGTTTGCAGAATCGTCGAAAGTGCAATCGTAATCCCAGTTTCATACTCAAACGTTGTTGTTACACCGGACGAATCGATGACACTCAATCGCGTTCCATCGAAGTAACCAGATCCGTCCGAAGCAGAGATAACTGCATCGCTTGAATCGATCAACCGAATTACATAGGTTGCCTCGCGAGCGAAGACGCCCGCGATCGGTGTCAATCGAATGACATTCGTACTTGGGTTATATCCGAATCGATAGTCGATCCCTTCAACCAAAGGCACATTGTCTTTGAACAACAAGACGGAGCCGCTCGTTACGGTTCGATCGTCGATCCCAGTCCCGGGCGTTACGTCCGCTGGAGCAAGACCATCAAGTAGCTGAATTTCAAATGCTCTTGGTGCCTCACCAAAAACGCTCACGACACCCGCGCTCAAACCAAGATCCGGTGCGGTTGGTGAAAGAAGAACGGCTCGAGGTCCAAAGAGGTCACCACGATCCGAGGCACCACGATCTTTGAATACTCGTTCACCCAAACCACTTGGCGTTTCAACATTCGGATCGTCGATTCGAAGCTGACCGTTAACGTCCAAACGTGGAGCGAGGATCGGCGAGGTCGGCAAACCTAACGGATTCTTGACTGCGGTCAAACTCGATCGGTCTTCCACCGAGTCAATTGAACTATCGATAATTCGAGAACCAGCGGACGGCGAAAACACAAGTTCAGCTGGTGCAATGAATACCGACTCACTGCTCGTTAACTGCTGAGCAAACTGGCCAATAGAAGCCCCTGCAGGAACATCCAATGTGTTGCGATAAAACGCGTTTCCACCAACGATCGGCAAAGTGCTTCCCACCGGCAATACGATACCGACATCCGAATTAGCAACAACATTATTGAGGAGTGCTGGGGCCGCTTGGCCAACAACATTAATTCCGTTACCTCCGGCCGTGTACCGATCAACCGGCACTGTCGTTAGAGCTCCGATTGCATCGATGTCAGCACCAAGCGAAGAACTGGTGGTGCTGCCTTGACGCAAATCGGTCAACCTAACGAAAGCGAATCGATCTTGCGGTCCAAAACCTGCCGCGTCCAAGTCAATCTGGTTAGTTAATCCACCGAGAATTCCTACCGTAAAGAAGGTGATTCCGTCACGACTGACTTGAACTTGCACCGATTCAACATCGCCCGTTTCAAAAACGATTAAGTCTGGACGCGAATCTCCGCTGCCGGTCAGCAAGTTGTCGGTAAACTCGACGACGAGCGAACCACCCAACCCGAGCGAGACAGTGAACTGACCGTCCACGGGTTCCGAACCGCGGCCGAGACGGTCGGGAGCCCCCAAAGCCGTCGTCGCATTTTGGAAAATCGATGCTGGTGGCCGGCCGGTCGCATTGGGTGTGTAGGATACAACCGCATCCGCGAATGAAATCGCACCGCCCGGGAAAAATACTCCTTGGAATGTTTCCGATGGCGCAGTAAAGCCAGCTGTGATTGAACCGCCAACAATGGTGTTATTGACGATTCGTTCGAAAGGAATTGGATCACTTTGTGTCTCGCCAGCAGCTTGCAATCCAGCGATTTGAATGCCACCGTTTCCGTTGTAGGCAAAAATATTGCTCTGGACCACGACCCCTGGAATGATGCTTTCAGAATTCAACTCGACGAGATTGCGAGGGTATCGCAGGATCGAATTTGTATCGACGCCAGCCACATTCGCCGTCACATCGTGCGAAATATCCACACCATAATTTGTGTTAAACAGGAATCTTGTATTCTCAATTAGAATCACTCCCTGGCCATCGCGATCACGATTGGTATCGCCACGACGTGTGCTGCGATCGATTGACTCAAACGCACCCGAATCGTCCACGACGACAATATCACCAGCCAGGTTAATTCTCGCGTCTGTGTCCGAATCAACACCGCTTGCCAACAACGCAGAAACCGCGAGAACTGAAGCGACGTCACTACGATTCACTGCCGCAACCACGCTCGCTGCAACTTCCGCAGCCGTCTGTGGTCGAACCACACCTGTTCCAGCAATCGGCAAGCCAGTTGTTGCATTAATTCGCTGAGACCCTGGGACTAATGCTGAAAGAGTAAACGGCACAGCAACATTGCCTGGGGTGACTCCGGTACCCGATTCAGTCAAATCAAATTCAAATACGACCGTCGCTCGACCATCGGTAATCTCAAACGTTTGTCCATCTCGAATTTGATCAGCACCGCGTACGACAACGCTTCGCGAATCAGCAAGCCGATCGTTGGTATCGAATGTGCGGAACGCCGAAGCGGTCTGCGAATTCAAGTACTCACTGGCGTCACGGATTTCGACTTGGTACGAGCCTGTGTTGAGGCTGCTCGTTGGATCAGCTGGCGAGGGGAACTGTGGTCGCAAGTCCTGAACAAACGGCGTGTCAACGACATTCGAGCCCGTTGCGATCTCACCTCGCTCCGCAAACCCGATGATGAAGTCATCAAGATAAACGCCTTCAAAATCGTTAGCGATGGCACCGCCGCGAACACCACTAGCAAACTGATCCCCCCAACGTTCGGATTCATCAACGAACGGACCAACATCATCAATCGTAAGTAACGGCAACCGAAGCGATGCTCCATCGATCGGCAACACGCTGACGTTTCCATTTGTAAATCGATCCGCCACGACTTGACGTAAAGCGCCCGCAACCTCATTGGCGGACATGAATCGGCTTACTGGTACTGGAATACCAAGCACATTTGATTGACCCGAAATCGAGAACAAGCTGGAAGGCGATGCTTGAACATTTGCCAATCCGCCCAACTCAATCGCGTTGCTATCAGCCTGAATTGACAACGGCAAGTTCACAGCAACCGAAGCTTGGTACTTGCCAATTTGACCTGGCGATTGGTTGGTACCAAATCGCGGATCGTATGCGGTGTTCGGCTGACCGCTAATCCCAATGAATACTGTTCCCGACGAAGGAACTTGAAGCGTTGCCGAATTCGTATCAAGAACTGATGCTGGTATTTCGATTCCGAACTCGTCGAAGAAGCGGATCGTGCCTTGGATTGGAATCGAACCGACTGTGCTCAAATCCACCTTGAGAACGGTACCAGCAACAACTTCGACCCGTAGCATGTCCACGTCATTCGTGTTGACCACGTCCAACGCGAGAATCCGTGGATCGTCGAGATCTCCAAAATTCCGATCGTTGCCTAGCTGACCTACGCCTACAAACGTCATATTTCCGCCGCTATAAGGCAGAGCAATCGCTTCGAACGTTCGGTCGTTACGACCTCCTCCGGCGTTCGGGTCCGCGTCTTGTGCATCACTAAACAGCAACCCTGAAACAACCGGATTGGTGGGTGGGCTGATTCGAATCGCATCAGTCACAATCGCTGCAATCTCGGAAGCCGAAAGTGCTGCGAGCGATGTCCCCGCAGGTAATCCACCAAGCAACGGAATAGAAATTTGCCCGTTACCAATCACTCGTCGGCCATCATCGAGTACATACTGCTGACCATCCACCGTAATCGTGGCGGTCGCGTTCGGATCCGAGTACAAGTTCGCAAGTTGGGCGCCGGTTGGCAAACTTACGGTAGGCGCGAAATCGATCGAGAAGGTTTCTCCTCCGATCACGAAGCTCTGACCTTCAACCAGTTGGTCACCGGCCTTAGTTCGCAACGATGCACTACCTGTCTGGGTCGTTCCGGCAGTTGAAAATTCGACTCGCAGGCTCAACCCAGGCATTCCCGCGAATTCGCCAAGAGGAACTCGTGCTTGACGCCAAGTGTTGGTGCTTGTGAATAGCTGCTGAACGTCAACATCGATGTTGTCATTGTACTGCCCAACTGGCGTCGGATCGTCAAACTCATCGTCAAACGCACCTCCACCGCGAGCCGTCTTATTGCTCGAAACCAAGTGTTGTGCACCGTCTTGAGTGACAACGTAGACACGGAGAGCATCACGTCCAGCGATGTTCCCGCCAGAATCAAGTTCTGTACCGTCAGCTTCGAGGAAGTAGTTGAAATACAACACAGGTTCATCGGCGGCTGCAAAACCCTCTAGACTGAACGCATTGCTTTGAACCACTCCCTTTGCCCCACCGGGGAAGTTGTAATGGTCTTCGACCAATGTCCCGTCAACTCGTGGATTTGATACAACTCCGTTGCCCGTGAAATTAACGGGTTGCTCTGCTGAACTTGGGTAGTTTCCAAAAAACGCATTCGCTTCATAGGTAAATGCCAAACTGGAGCCGCCGAGAACCGTCGTGGTCGAACCATCAGCAGCAACGCCTCGAGATCCCGTTCCCGTAGCATTAATACCGTGACCAGGGTCGGCACCACGTTGCCCCGTAACATGGAACAAGTTGTAGCTAAGCGTGCTAAAGTCCAAACCTCGAGCACCACCAATTCCTGTTGAGATCATTGAGCGACCACCAGCAAAAATGGGCTGCAATTCACCCGCAGTGTTAAACGCGTAGATGTCGCCATTAGCAGTCATGCCAAACAGTGTTTCTCGAAGTTCACCGTCGTTGTAGCTGACCGGCCCAGATCGCAAACTTGTGAAGTTGAGACCAATTAGGTCCGTTGCTGTACGAACGTAAGTTCCAACCGAACCATCACGGACCGTTCGCAGCTCGCCTGCGGATACGCGGAACAAATCACCTGTATTGGTAATCGCATAAAGCGAAGTCACTCCGTTTTCGGTCACCAACTCGGCACCGGTCACCGTTCCACCCACTGCACCACCGGACGGTATGCCGCCAGCGACAAGTGAATTATTTGGCGAAAAGACATTGCTGATGAAGCCACCAACAATACTCAACGACTTTCCGCTTGGCTCAACATTGGCTGATAATGTGCCACCACCGTTCGCTTCGATCGCAGCTGCCATTCTCGCAGCAACAACGGCTTCAGTGTCACCAGGGAAAATCAGAATTTCGATGCTACCAGGGTTTGCAAGACCGGCCTGGCCGGTAACGCTCAAGCCACCACCAACTGCGGGATTAACCACAACGGTTTGTGAACTCGGAAGAGCTAGTTGATTGCCATCCGAAACTACCGATATCCCTTGACTGCGAATCGCGGCGGCGAGTCGACTAACCAACAGTTCGGCGCTAATTGTTTCCGAAACATTCACACCCACCGCGCCAGGAGTGGTTATTTGATTGTCGCCTAACGTCGAGATGCCAGCACCAGTAACTGTCAACTGTGGAGTAACGGGTCCCGTGAACACAACCTGATCAAGAACAGATCTCGCATTAATTCCGGTCATGAGCAAATTGATATTCGCGGCTAGCGAGGCAGCGACTTGGTCCCCTGTAAGCGGCTGACCAACATTGTTGAGCGTCTGAATCGCCACATTGCCCAAACGAGCCGTACCCGTCCGAACAAACTCGAACGTTTGAACTTGCCCGTCGAGCCCGACAACCCGAACCGTCGAACCCTCGGTCAGCGTTCCAACCGGCTGTGCGGGGGACAACTGCAAACGCTCGCCCGTGTTGAATTCAAAGACCGTGTTGTCGATCGTCACGGTTTGTCCGTCGAGAATCGGATTGAGACCATCCGCAGTTAACGTTAGCCCCGAATTGAATTCGAATGTAACCGAGTTGTTGTTATTGTCGGTAAGGGTAAAGCTGTCCTCGTCGGAGAGACCGGCAACGCGTTGGCCAGCAGCGTTTGTGACCGTAGGAGCCTTAATACCCAACTGAGTACTTAAAGTCTGTTGAGTGCCTGTGAAAATCTGGCCGACTTCTTGAACACTTGTGCCAGCACCATTGAGCCGAGTGAGAAATACGTTTTGCGGGCCGTTTGCTATGCCCGACTGGGGAACAAACTGATAAAGAATGTTCGTTGTGTACTGCGATCCTGCGTTACTGTTAATTAGATCGAATGGTCGATTGGCGACAAAGAACCCGCGTTCAATTCCATCAAATGCTGCGATCGTTGTCGCTTCGACGTCGAGTCCCGTATTGCCAACTCCGACCGTAAACACGTTGTTCACCGCGTCGAAAACCGCACTAAACGTATTGATATTCGCACCGGTGCTGAGCGGTGCACTGAGTGCTGCCGTACCGGTATCAATCTGGTAGTAGAACCAGTTATTGTCCGAACGCTGACGATTCCCGAAACCGCTGTACGAGAACAACTCACCATTGCTTCGGAAAGCAATTTCCTCAATCTCTTCTCCGTTAGAGAACGTCCCTACCGAGCCATAGTTCTCTCCCGTGAATGGGTTCACGATGAACAGACTCGATCCAGTGTTCACGTACAACAATTGATCATCGAAGCTGTATGGGATGATCGAGTTGTCATCGAACAGTAACGGAATCGTCGGGTCACTCGCCGTGCCACCGCCAGACGAACCAATTCGGTCTTCAGCAATTCTTCGAACCGAGTCAATCGGTTCCAAACGCAACAGCGGGTTCAGCGATCCAGCATTGAAGAACTGGTCAAGCGGCAATGGCACCTGCTGTTGGTTGGCGACAGCGACGAAATAGGTACCTTCTCTTAATTCAGCAGCACCAATATAAGGATCTTGAGTACCGGCACTACCGCGAGACAAATCAGTCGAATCATTGCTGCCGGCTTGACCGGATTGGTCATCAGCCACATTGCTGTCGCCTCCAACGAGTACCAACTGGCCAGCTTCGTTGAACACATACAACGCCATGTCAGCACGAGCGAAGTTATCTGCATAGTCAAGGTCAAAAACCGTTGACAAATACAAGGCCGCGTTATCCCGTGTGATGTTGTCATACGAAATCGTGAATCGGTACCAATCGACGTCCGTTAGCGAATTGAGTGAGCCAGCGAAAGATTTGGCCAGTTGATCGCTTTGAAGTGGCCCCACGGCAATCGCATTCGCGTCATTCGCAACACCAAAGAAGCCTAATGGTTGCGCAGTAGCGAGTGAATCGTTCGGTGCAGCAGTCTCATAGTCTTCGCCCAATAACGGCGAATGTAGCGGTTGGCCAATCACCTGGATGCCATTTACCGCGTAGCGAATATCGCTCAAACGCACTTGCGTGCCCGGCGACTCGTCGGCTTCCTGCAACCGGATCTGCAACTCGTACCTTCCAGATGTCAAACCGTCGCGGACTCGGCTCGCATCGACAATTGCACCAAAATTGGTCGAATTCGTCGTATTACTGCTACGCACACGAACGTGATAGATATTGCGAGTGCCCGCTTCCCCTGGCAACACGATACGCATACCAGCGTCTTTCGCGTTCGATGAATAGGCGTCCTGCAGTTGCGAAGTAAACGTGATCGCCGCTACCGTTGGATTCGGAATTGTAATTCCGAGAACACCAGTCGAATCGACACGCACTAACGGAGCTTGCCGACCGACAAAGAAGTCTGCGTCAAACCGCAACTCAATTACAAAGTCATCGCCCGCACGCAGTACCACTGCTGAATTATTGGGATCCGTCACGCGTGCGTCGCGACGTTGTAGCGTCGCAGTAACAGGACCAAGTTCGGCTCCGAATTGAGTCTCGAGTGCTGTCTCAATCGCCAGAGCAGGATCCGCCAAGAAGGTATCCACTCCGATGGTTATCGTATCCAAAGACCCAGCGATCGAAAGGGTCAGAACTCCGCCCGTTGAATCAACGATCGTCTCGTTAATTGTGATGCGTTGCCCTTGAAGCCGCTCCGCGACAACCGATAGCGGTTGCGCAATGTCAACATCGACACCTGCAACTGCGGGGAAGTTTGCATTCGGATAAAGTCCCAACGAACTCGATTCACCAGCAAGTGAATCGTTGGACGCAGCGAGAACGCGACCGTTCACATCGATCAACTCAACAATTGAATCCAATCGATTGCTCGTGCGGTCGATGTCCAACCACACTTCCGTACCGCTTTCGCCGATGAACGAATAAACGTCAATGTCATCATTGGTCGCGATCACGCCATCGACAATGAAACCAAGACGACGGTTCTCGTCACCGCTCTGCTGGTTTGGTGCAAGTTCGCCTAAGAACTCAGATTGAGTCGGAATCGAGTTTGTATCAACGACACTCGTACGAGTCGGCTCCTGCTCAGTAAACGCAGCAACATTACGATCGTCGGCGCCTTCGCGAATCGTGACACCGTTCCAATTGCCACCCGTCACCGAATTTGGGACCGTTCCAAAAGTCTCAGCGATTACCTCCAAATTCGTAGTGATCGTTGCCGACGTTGCGGTAGGATCAATCAGCCAAGCCAATGCAGACGTTAGAATACCAGGACCGTAATTAGGGTTGGGAAACCTAGCGTCATTCAGCAGCGGGACACCAGCAGCGATGGTTCCATTCGGGACAAACGGCAGATTAAACACCGGCGGCGTAATGAGCTGGGGGAAATCATCCGCAATCCAACCTTCATAGGATGCACCATTCAGCCCTGGGCCACCTGTAAACGCACCATACTGGCGGAAGCCGATTTCTTCTGGCCCATCCAAAACTGTTATTCGGAAATCATCAGCTCCAGGTGTACCCTCCGTGAAAAGGATGTCACCCGAGTCCGTTCCAATGATAGGATCGTAGTAGTTGATAAAGCGTAAGTTACCGAGCGGCTGATCGCTGCTAAAGGTGACCTCCGAGACTAAATCTGGTCGTCCGTCTTGGAAAGACTGTGTCATCACCCAATTGATTGTGCCGTTTGCTCCCGCGAAGGAACCTGTGCTGACAACACGGTCGTCGGACACAAGTGTCGGCTGTTGCAAAATCGTTGTTGTGTCCAATCCTACTGCAGCGCCGTCTGCACCAACATCAATAAAGAACCCATAATCAAACAACGAAGTTTGGTTCGTGAAGAGTTGTGTCAATCCTTGAACGGTTGTCGTGGCTTGCTGGAGAACACCACCAGGTCCGGGTGAAAAAGAGAATGAGCCTGCAATCAGTGGATCAACGTCGTTATCAATCAAGGTACCGTTGTTAACTTCTGGTCCGATCGGAAACAATGGACCTTGGCTGCCCGCAAGATCGCCACCAACAATTCCGTCATTGTTCGTGTCCAGCTGAGGACGGCCATCGAGTGTAAATCCAGCTCCCGCAAAATCGTCTGCAAGCGTAGTGAGGACAACAGGAAAATCGGGGTGACCGATAATCTGAAGTGAGCCGCCAATTCGGTCGGCGATGTCGCGGAATTGATCACCGGCACCCAACAGCGAACCACCAACAACGATACCTGCGGTTTCACCTGGTGCATTTTCAAATTTGACAACCAAACTTCCGCGACCGTCGCTTCGGAGTCGCAACCCTCCGTACACGAACTGATTCGGAATTTCGATCGACTCGGTGACCACGTGGACAATATCCACATCGTCCCAAACGCCCGCCGTCGCGAGTTGGCCACCGCGAACTTGTAATCCGTTGATGCCATTGTTGGTGAGCGAGTTACCCAAAATGAATGGGCCGGAGTTTCCAAACACGTCGGTTCGATCGATCAGCCCGGTTGAGCGTCCTGGATCAGTCACTTCAACCGATGAGAGTGAGTTCACATCGAAGGACAATGCTGGGCCAACTCCGCCAATGAAGTTGTTGTCGATCACGACTGGCGTCGACGCACGAACAAACACGGTTCCGGAAGCGTTATCACCACGGCCTACACGAGTATCGTTGGTGGCCCCTCGGCCATCCGCATTAAATTCGAGCCTGCTATTGGCAATACGAAGCGTGCCTTGGTGCAATTCAACCGCGTTAAATGACGCGAAGCCGCCTTCGATACGAGTCGTTCCACCACCGCCAGCCACGACGACATTGTCTAGGCTTGCTGCCGAACCGACACCAATGTAGATGCCGCCCCAATCACCACGGAGATCTTCGGGTGCGGGAGCTGCTTCAACACCGACATTATTGGTGTCGAATGTTCCGCCGCCACCGTAGCGTTGATCTTCGAGACTGGTGAAAATAATCGGATTTGACGGTGAACCTTCGGCGAGCAAATTAGCTCCGAAACGAGCCTCAATCCGAGCACCGTCAATTTTCAAAACAGTGCCTGGATCAATCGTCAAACTGGAGTCGAGTCGACTTCGGAGCGAAGCGCCTGTGCTTGAAAGCGGTGTGGTTCCAACAGCGAGTCGATCGACAAAACTCGTGCTACTCGCATTAAGCTGAGCGACCAACAGGAATTGGCCGGGCAAACCATTGGTATCAACAGTCGCTCGATACAATCTTCGCGATACGAATCCACTACCCGACGCTGGAGTAGGCAACTGAGAAAGTTGAACTCCTCCAACCGTAGTCAACGTGACTGGCAAAGTGGCCTGACTCGACGCAGATTCGATACCTGATCCATCAACGTTGGTGATGCGGTAGACGTATGTGCCGACAGGAACACTTCCAGCCGTTGTCACGGCTGAACGAACGAGCAAAGACGATGGCGCGGAGGATTGGATGATCGGTCCACCAGGCGTACCGTCAATGACCAAATTTTCAGTCAATATGTGCGGAATGTCAGTATCGTCAAACCGTGCCGTCGTGCCGATCGTTTCGAGTTGATTACCAGTTCGGGTGAGCACGCGAATGAACAAACCATTCAGGCTATTATCAATGACGGTATTGCCGTGAATTTCAGGACCGACACGGTCATAATCTGGAGTGAACGCGCCGCCCGCTTGGAAATTGGCTTCTGTGAATCGTGTTTCTGCGAACGTGTCTGGCGAAGCAGACATTGCGGCGTCCGCACTCAACGAGATTTGTGAGTTGATAATCGTTGGGCGTGTGACGGCCATGTCAATTGGCGAGATAGGAACCTGGCGTCCACCAATCGAAACCGCACCGCCACCGTAACGCATATCAGCGAACTGGATGTGGTTGAGGAAGACGCCTTCGTCTTCGCGGTTGCGTCGAAGCTCATCGGCAGTATCCAAGTCACCGCGGAAATCGATCCCGCCCCAGTCACCAGGCTGCGGCGTCGGAGTGAAGGCTGGTGCGTTGCCAATACCAACCGTGCGATCATTGACACTTGTAAAAATAACGCTTCCGGGGATAAGTGCATTCGTAGCGTCACGAGCTGGCAAACCCGTTGAAGTAATAATCGTAGGTGTACCAAGCACTTGCAGCGCACTGTCGCTGTGATCCACCAATGGTGACGTGCTTCCCACGCCCAGCCGAGCCCGGCTAAATTTCAAAATGGCGCCGGAGTCGATCACCATTCGAACGCCCTGAGGCAAGTCGATCGTCGAACCATCTTCCAACGGAAGGCCGTTATTAGCGAATCCGATGTTATAGGCGAGGTTGTCGACTAAGGTTTCGATACGATTGTCTGCCCCACCATTTCCAACCACACGAATCGTATCACCAGGCCGCGCTGCGGCGATCGCTAAATCGATTTCACGATAGGGATTGGCGACCGTACCGATTTGTCCGCTGGACACAGCGCTCGCAGCCTTATCGACATAGAGCGTATTGTTTGCATCTGCAGGCACGAACCAAAAATCAAAGACACCGCCGGGGCGTCCGTCACCATCACCGTCCAATGCAACGCCCGTCGTGTCACGCAATACATTTCCGACGCTGGGGCGGAAATCCAATCGCAACTCATATTCACCTTCGCTGCGACCACCGAAGCCAGTACCGCTAATCGACGGATCATAGCTTGTGTTGCCTTTCGCGCTGACACCGACGACATAGGTGCCTGCTTCAACCTGAACGTCAATCAATGAGTCATTGCTGAAATAGTCATCGTTGATCGCCAGTTCAGTGCTGCTTCCATCAGCATTCAAGCGATAGAGCCGTAGCGTTGTATCAAGCAAGCTCGGCGCACCAAGTCGCTCAGCAATCGTTTCAATCGCCAACCGCCCCGAGGAATCCAGCGTGAACTTATAAAGGTCCACGTCGATGCTATCAGGTCGGAACAGATATTGGCCATTAACAATATCGGCAGCACTCGGGTACGACGGTTCACTTTCCGTTCCAGGAGTAAAGATGAACGCAGTGCTTTGCGTAACCGGCTGGGTCAAATCATCTGCATATCCGTAGCCGAGCAACTGGCCCACGACAAACATGGCTCCGCGAAAGAACTCGCCACCGAATTGGTCATCAATCGACTCATCAAAATCTTGGAAGTCCAAAACACCCAAATCTTGAACTCCGTCGCCATCGCGGTCACGAAGCGCAACAGCAATGTTATTGGGATCGTTCGGATTGTTGGGGTTGAACGGCCCACTATTAACAGCAGTCTCACCTGCTTCGACGGTTCCGTACAAATCGCCCACCGCGATTGAGAAGAAGGCATCGCTTGTGAACTCACCTTCGACTTCAACAAATTGCACACCGAGGTACTCGCTGTACAGTTGCAACACTTCTCGCACACGCTGGCGTTGCTGCTGGCTAATGACGTTAAAATAAGTCGTGTCAGCAATCACGCCAGGACGACTCGGGTCATCTCCAAGCCATGAAGACGCAAAGTTGTATTGAATAACCGAAATGCCATCGATCACATCCGCGCCACCACGCACGTAGTCCAACGGCACCGTCCGAGTGAGTCGCGATGGATCGTCGGGGCGGATGTTGCGAGTACCAGCCAAATCAGGCCCCGGAAGGTCCAATCCAAATGGCGTCGGATTAAAAATCTCACTGCTCAGTCTCGCAGACTGAGTCGCCGAGGCACCAATGTTCCACTGCGTATTGAGATCAAATGCGGTACTGAAACTGTCACCAGGCTCAATTGGGTTACTTGGGTTCGCGTTCAGATTTACCAACGTCGGCGGGGCAGGCAAGTTCTCGGTTGTACCGACTCTCAAACGTGCCGAACCCGTCAAGAATTGCCCCGGTGCGTTCGGGTTTGGAATTCGCGAAAGCGGGCGACCAAAGTCGAGAGTCGCCACATTGGTGATGCTGTTGTAAGTAACGCTCGTCGGTCTCAAACCGGGTGTATTCAGACGAGTAAAGTCGTCAAGATTTGTCGCCGTGTCGTTCGTCATAATCAGCTGATAGAAATCAGGATTCTGAGCTAACGTGGGATCCAAATCGTCGTCGTTGAAGTGGACTTCGATCTTACCAACATCTGGCGAAATTGAACCATTGGCATTACGACGAATCGGCTCTGGGACGACGGCAACGACTTGTGGCCCGAGGTTCAAGTTGAACTGACGCGTGAAGCTCACTCCGTCTTGGAAAAGCTCACCATTCACATTGCTGAGCGCCAACGGCCCACTACCCAAAATGTCGATCTGGTAGGTGTCGTCCGGTAGCGGCTGTGCAAATCGGAAAACAACCTCTCGAGGCGAGTCCCCCAAACCGATGAACCCTGGCTCAACGACAATATCGCCGACACCACTTAGAGTCAGCGGCGAGTAGTTTGATGGCAATTCATTGCCGATTACCGTATTCGCGCTGCCCACTTCGACAGCAGCACTAATCAAGCTCGATGCATCTGGATTGTTTTGGATCGCCGTCAAGAAATCAGTAACGGTGGACTCGTTTCCAGGTGAACTGTTGAGCTGAACACGAATCGTCTTGTCAGTGACAACAACGACTGGATTAGCGACACCACCAAAATTGCGCTGCTCAAACGTGAGCTGAATGCCACGACCGTCTGCACCAGGCAATTGGGACGTCAAACGAACACGCACTTGTCCGCCTGTACCAAAGTCGGTCAATGCTTCTGCGGCGTTCGCTCCTTGAAGCGTTAACGTTGTTCCCGAAGTCACCGTTGTCCCGATGACTGCTTGCGACGCGCCACTGACCTGAATGACTTCGATGAGCGAGTTTGCCGCAGCATTGTTTGCTACCGCTGAAAGCAAGTCGGCTACGCGCGTCGGATTCTGGCTTGTCGGATTGACGCTTCTATTGGCGCGATTGACATCGATGTTGACCGTACGTCCGGAAACCGTGATGCGTGCGGACGGATCATTTCGGTCGGACGTTGTAAAGACAACCTGAATGCCGTTGCCGATCGTTCCAGACTGCTTTGCTCGGAACTCCAGCAATACTTGTCCACTGGTACCAAGATCCGTCGTTGCTGATGCTGACTCAAACGCGTTATCGTCGCCCGCACGTGTGATACGAATCGCCGATAGAGTTGCTTCGTCAAGCGTCGTATCATCGTCAAAGCGAAACACCAACTCATTCGGCGCAACGTTGAGTACGGTCACACCAGTGGCGTTGAGATTAGGCTCAAACAGTAACTGACCTTCATTGGGTTGAATACCAATGAGCTGTGGCCCAGCCATGAGGTGCCGCGTTTCGAGCGACTCCAAAAGCGAACGACGATCTTGACGTCGCTTCTTTCTCAATCGATCACGCAGGCCCCATAGGCTTGAACTGAATTTGGACTGCGATTGAGGTTTGCGGAAGGTCATCCAAGGGCCTCTTCATAAGCTGCCGGGAGGCCGTACAGCTCAAGGGTCTAGGGAGTTGTGAATTGTTGGACTGGCTGAAAAACCAAGTTGAACTAAACGTCGGTAGCTCAAGCTCGGTTAGACACCCACTGTCGTGTAAAAGTTTTCGATAAGCCTGGAAGTCTAGGCAAAATGCACAAACAACTGGTTTCGAAGTGTAATTGAAGGGTTGCGTGAAGCAACGAAAATCGTCTCTGGGGCAGGGTTTAGGTCGTTTTGGCGCGATTGTAACACTGATATCGACCGAGGCACTGCGCGGTCGCCTTTGACGTTATCCGTCGCTGGAAAGTTCCGTTGGGGCAAGGTTTACGGTTCCTCTCTTGCGAGGTTTACCGTTTGATTGCTACGGTCCGCTAGCTCAACATTTCGCCAGACCCAACTCCCCACACCTCCTTTTGGGGGCTCAACTCGGGCGGTACTGTTTTGCCAACAGTTACAACCAGTAAGGAAGAGTATCGGCTTTCAAGGGGCCGGAACTTTTCACGCGTTAACACCCGTGTCAGGATGACCGACCATGAATCGCCAATTCCCCCAGCAAAATTTCTTGGGATGGGTAGTGTTTACGCTCGGGTTCGCGTCTTTGACAGCACTTTCGGGGGGATGTCAGTGGGCGGCGAGCGGCCAAAATGCTTCGGGAGCAAGGCTTTACGAGCAAGGCCAATACACAGCTGCACTCCAGCAGTTCCAGCAGGCAATTGCGAGTAACCCACAAAACGCTGACGGTTACTACAACCTCGCGGCGACAACCCAGCGATTAGGCCAACAGCGGGGTGACGCAAAGTTGATTGAACAAGCCGAATCGCTTTATAACCAGTGCCTGGACCACGACCCCAACCACGTCGAGTGTCACCGAGGACTTGCCGTACTGCTGGTCGAGTCTGGTCGGCCCGACCGGGCTTTCGCTCTGATGAAGAATTGGGCATCACAGAACCCACAATATTCGGAGCCCCGAATCGAGCTGGCCCGCCTGTATGAAGAACACGGCGAACCAGCGACGGCGCTTAAATATCTGGAAGATGCCGTTCTGCAGGATGCCAACAATCCCCGAGCATGGCTCGCGTTGGGGCGTCTTCGCGAGAAGTCAGGCGAATTGACCCAAGCCCTGCAAAACTACCAGCAAGCGTTGGCACTCAATGGCGCCCAGCCTGCGGTTTCAGAGCGAATTGCTGCTCTGAGTCGTCAAATCAACTCGAATATCGACGCCTCGCGAGCTCAGGGCGGCACCCAGATTGCCACGCCGCTCGGTTACGGCAATTCCCGTTACTAGGGCGACTTGCCCAGCCAAACGCGGTGCAACCCTCGCCGCGCGAGCGATAAATCTCTACATTTTCGCTCTCCAGCCGAACACCCTTTGTTTGAAAAACGCCTGCCATGAAATCGATGGACAAGATCGTCTCGCTCTGTAAACGACGCGGATTCCTTTTTCAATCTAGCGAAATTTACGGCGGATTGCAGGGCTTTTGGGACTACGGTCCGCTTGGCGTCGAGCTCAAACGCAATGTGAAGGAGGCTTGGTGGCACGACATGATCGCTGGCCACAACGAGCTGCTTCAGGCCGCCGGCGCCCCCACAACTTTCGAAATGGTGGGCCTCGATTCGACGATCATCATGCACCCCCAGGTCTGGAAGTGCAGCGGTCACTATGACCTGTTTCACGATTACATGGTGGATTGCCGCGAGTCAAAAAAACGCTACCGCCACGACCAAGTTCGCGGCCGATTCGTGGAGCATGGCGACGTCAAAATTTTTGTGACGACAATGGCTGAAGCGGAACAGGAACTCGACGAAGTCACTCGTCGAGGCATGAAGTTCTTCAAGCTGCGTCCCAAGGATGCGGACAAAATCACGGTCGGTACGGAGTCCATTACCCTCAACAAGTTGGATTCGTTCGACAACGTTCTCGCCCCCGATTCCAAGACGCTCGGCACGCTGACAGAGCCTCGTGAATTCAACCTGATGTTCAAAACGACCGTCGGTGCACTCGCGGGCGAAGAAGGCACCGCGTTCCTGAGACCAGAAACCGCTCAAGGCATCTTCGTCAACTTCAAGAACGTGCTCGATAGCAGCCGCGTTCGCGTCCCGTTTGGTATTGGCCAAATCGGCAAGAGCTTCCGCAACGAAATCACACCTCGAAACTTCACGTTCCGATCACGTGAATTCGAACAGATGGAAATCGAATTCTTTTGTCACCCCGAACAATCTCACGAATGGTACCGATACTGGCGCGATCGTCGTCTGGCTTGGTACACCTCGTTGGGCCTGTCGAGCGAGAACCTGATCATGCGTGAGCACCACGTTGAGGAATTGGCTCACTACAGCGTCGGTACTGCGGACATCGAATACGCATTCCCGTTCCTACCAGAAGGCGAATACGGCGAACTCGAGGGAATCGCACACCGAGGCGACTTTGACCTTCGCAGCCACATGGAAGGCAAGCTCGATCCTTCAACGCGTCCGATGGTTCTCGAACTCGATGAAAACGGCAAACCAAAGCACCGAGGCAGCGGCCGTGATCTGACCTATCGCGATGACCTGACGAACGAGAAGTTCATTCCACACGTCGTCGAACCTTCCGCTGGCGCCGACCGTGGTGTGTTGGCTTTCCTCTGCGAAGCGTACACCGAGGACGAAGCACCGGATGAAGACGGCAAATTGCAAACCCGAGTCGTCATGAAGTTCCACCCACGTTTGGCTCCCGTCAAAGCGGCCGTTTTCCCGCTGGTGAAGAAAGACGGTATGCCAGAAGTCGCAATGGAAATTTATGGTGAGCTGAAACGCGACATGGCTGTCTTTTACGACGAGAAGAGTGCGGTCGGACGTCGCTATCGTCGCCAAGACGAAGCCGGCACACCGTTCTGTATCACGGTCGATGGTGAATCACTAACGGACAAGACCGTCACGATTCGTGACCGCGACACACTCGAGCAAACACGCGTGAAGATCTCGGATCTTGCCACAGAACTGAAACAGCGAATCGGTTAGAAACGGACACACGTGATCCGCCCAGAACCATTCGCCCAGTGCCATCCTCTTAAAACAACGAGGTTTGTCTCGGAGCGGATGGTAACTTAATCGCGACACGATCGATTGTCAGATGGCTGAGCAGAGTCCCAGCCATAGCGGAACCGCTCAAAAACGCCCCTTCGACTCGCGGCCCGCCACACCAGTCACCGCAAGCGCCAAGGTTGGTAACTCGATCCCACAAACACTCCTCTTCAAGTGGCTTGGTCGGGATCGCGTATCGCCACAGGTGCGCACGACAGACATCCACATGCTGGATGACTCGATTGGTGACTTGTGCAAAAACTGCCATCAACGTTTTCGTCACGTCTTCCGGCGAAGACTCTAAATGTTCGATCGACCAACTCGCTGATGCGTGCAGCATCCAAGTATTCACTCCGCTAGTGCGGCCAGGTTTCGAGCTGTTGCGAGCGATCCACGAAAGTTCACAATCGTTAATAAATGCCCCGTCAAACAACGCGTCGTCGGCATCCGAAGTTTGCACCATCACCGCCCAACAGGGTTGCATCTCAACCGTCGCAATTTTCTGGACAAGATCACTGTGTCCGGCAAGCAAGCGATGAGCTTGCGGGGCAGGGCAGTTCACGATAACGACGTCACTCGTGTGCAGTGTCGCACCCTTCGAATCAAGCAATTCCCACTTCGATTGATCCGTTCGCCGTATCGAACGAACTTCTGACTCTCGTGAAATCCGAAGATCATTCGCTAAGTGGCGGGCAATGTGGTTCATCGATGGCGAGCCCACGTATCGAGCCACGCTGCGTTTCTCACTTTGGACCGTTCCGTCCGGAGCCACTTCAACGATTCGCCCCATCCACGGCTTCACAAGATCATCGTGTATCCAACTTTGGACGAACTTAGCGAATCGTGGATCGCGCGCCGTGAAGTACTGTGCTCCATGATCAAACCCCAAATCGAATTCCATTTCTCGCGTCGCCAATCGACCACCGACACCACGCGACTTTTCAACAACATGAACGTCGATCCCATGATCTTGCAAAGTGCGTGCGGCGATCAGCCCCGCTAAGCCCGCACCGATGATGGCAACGCTTGGAAGCTCCGCCGCGATGGGACGTTCGACGACACTCTGGTAGCGGCGATGATTGATTCGCCTGGCGTGCTCATCGATCGGTCGCGGCCGCACGGTACCGAGGACAGGCTGCTCCGGCTCGAATGGTCGATCGAACTGCCCGAGACACCACAGAATGCCGCCGTAACTGCTCGGATCGCGACCATCCAAGGCATAACGGTGGTTCAAATCAATGATCATCTGCAGCGCACTTTGTGGCGATTCCGTCCACTGGAGCAAGGCCTTGCCCCAAGTCATCCGAAGGTTATTGTGCAGCTCGCCGTGACGCAGCAAGCTTCGCTGGCAATCATTCCAAAGGGGTTCACTTGAGTTACCGCGAGCAAGATTTTCCCAGCTGTAACTTTCGTCGCGAACGTCATTTCGATGTGCTTGGAGCGTCACTCTCGCCCAATCAGGTATCGCATCGAGCGAATCAACATCCCCGTGTCGATGCAGACAGTAGTGAAACGCTAACTCTCGCCATATCAGCAGCTCATCGAGAAACTTCTCTGCGGCTAGTTCCTTCGCTTCGCGAGCAATTCGAAACGGGCTGACCATGCCGTAGTGCAAGTACGCACTCATCCGGCTCACGCCATGATGCAACGAAGCGTCGTTCCTTTGTTTGGCGTAGGCCGCAAGTCCGTTCTCTTTGAAATCCTTCCAACGAGCGTAACCTGACCTCGATCCACCGGGTGTATCAGCGACCGGTCCAATCGAATGATCGATGCGGCATTCGGCAATTAGTTCAGCCAACGAAACGTCCTGCAAATCGACTGGCTCGAAGGGCAACCGAGATACGGCACCAGTCGTTTTAAACTGCAAACAATCGACCACCTGCTCCGCGTAATCACATTCCACTTTGGAAGCATACAAGTGCTTCGTCACCTCGCGAAACTCGAAAGCCCGGGTGTAGCACTTCGGCACGAGACTGGGCGTGACGACGCACGATGTGTCGACGCTGAGAATCGGTGTTGTGGTCAGACTGGCGAGTCGCTGGAGCCAACCAACGATCGGCTGAACGGGCATCTCCTCGGTAACAAGGACTGACGCCGAACGAACCAAATCTCGCAAATGCGGACCGCGGTGACCATTGCGTTGAAGGTGAAACACGTAAGCAATGCCACGTTGGGACATCTCACGTTGAACATCTCGAGCGCCTTGCAACATAAACGCGTGATGTCGATTGGACGCATACGGGTAGTCTTCGCCCAGCGCGTGATAGACCAAAAGCGGCAATTGATTTTGGCGTGCGAGACAGATCGCCACGTCAAGCGCCGGATTTTCGTGAGCTCGAACCGCATGATGCATCCAATACAGCACGTACGGCCCCGAACCGGTCGAGCGCGAACTGGCTACTGCTGCCGACGGCTCGACCGCCACACGAACTCGCGGTTTCAAATGTTCGGGCAGCGAAAAGTCCAAGATCCACTCCGTCTAGGAAAACACAAAAAGCGAAGGTAACGCACCGATAGCATAGCGCACTCGGCAATTGTGAAATGCCCGGCAAGACGTACACATTCAACGAGAACGTGCGAATCGCATGCATGTTTCACGAGTTTCACCGAACTATTCTCGACAATCTTTCTGAATTCGCTCAAGAAAGTGCTTCCGAACCAGATCAGTCTTTCGGTAAGCGCGGGGGTTGTTTTATCCTCGCCAGGGCACAACCGCTGGTTGAGTTTCATCCAAGGAAGGACAGTAAGTTGATTCGGTTCGTTTGGCTCGTATTGATGTGCGCCACCAGCATCGGGATTCCGATGCCTGAGGTCGCTGCGCAGCAAAATCGCGGCACTCTCGAAGGCGAATCGCTCGACATGCTCGGCTTTGGCAACTCTCTCGGCGTGGAAACGTCTGGAGGTTCAGCTCCGTCGCTTGTTGAACGCCCCGCTTTCAAACTGCCATCCGATTCGCTGGACTTCATCGCGGGCGGGCCTGAGGAGTGGACTAGCCCCGAAGGCCTCTCAAGCAGCCTGCAAGTCTTGCTGCTACTGACAGTATTAAGTCTCGCTCCAGCCGTGCTGCTGATGACGACGTGTTATGTTCGCATCATCATCGTGCTTGGACTGCTGCGCCAGGCGATCGGTTTGCAATCATTGCCGCCTAGCCAAGTCATGACCAGCATTTCACTGTTCATGACGATGTTCGTGATGACACCGGTGTGGACTCGCGTCTATGACAACGCCATCGAGCCCTACACGAATCCTGAAATCGAGATGAGTCTCGAAGAGGCCTACGACGCGGGGTCGCTTCCCATTCGCGAATTCATGTCGCATCAAATCGACATGGCCGGAAACGTTGATGACGTGTTCCTGTTCTATGACTACATGGATTCCGATGAGCCACTGCCAACCACGTACGCTGATGTTCCCATTCGCGTTCTGTTGCCGGCGTTCATTTTGAGCGAACTCAAGACCGCATTCTTGATGGGCTTCCAAATCTACTTGCCATTTCTAATTGTCGATCTTGTCGTTGCCAGTGTGACGATCTCGATGGGCATGATGATGTTGCCACCAGCCGTCATCTCACTCCCGTTTAAGCTACTTCTGTTCGTACTCGTGGACGGTTGGCGATTGGTTGTCGAGATGCTGATGAACAGCTTCGGCACGATGGCTGGTTCCTAGCTCGCACGCATCCAACGACTCGCTCGATAAACCCGTTGCAAGGAAAGTTACTTTGATCGACTCAGCAGCAGCTCTTGATCTTTGTCGCACGACGCTAATCGCGGCAGTGATACTCGCTGCGCCGTTGCTGCTCGCCGGAATGGCTGCCGGATTGATCGTCGGATTGCTGCAAGCGCTCACTCAAGTCCAAGACCAAACCGTTTCGTTCGTGCCCAAGGTCATGGCGATGGCGGCGGTTATGGTGGCTTGCTTGCCTTGGTTGATGTCGCGGATGGTTGAATTCACCCGCACCGTGTTCGAGAACGCCGGGTCACCGTAATGCAACCGCTTGCCCAGTGGCTGATTGAGAACATCGTTCTCGCGATCCTTGTGCTAACGCGATTGAGCCTGTTGCTCACTGCGATCCCAGCGATCGGAGCGGGCGTGCCCAAACGCGTGCAGGTTTTCTTGGCGGTTACCATGACAGCCTTACTACTTCCGTCGATCGCCGACACGCACGATCCAGCAACATTACCGCAATTTGACCATCTCGCTGAGTTAGCAATCGCTGTCGCTCGCGAAGGCATGATCGGGTTGCTGATCGGATCCACCATCCAGCTCATCATTACCGGTTTGCAACTCGGCGGAGAAATGATCACGAGTACTGGTGGCATGCAACTTGGTGATGCCATAGACCCTTCGACGCGAGCGAGCATGCCAGCTCTCGCGAAATTCGTGGGATTGCTTGTCAGCTCAGTCATGCTTGCGGTTGGCGGTCACCGGATTTTGCTCGGAGTTCTGCTTGACAGTTTTACGGCACTTCCACCGGGACAAGTCGTTTTTCACGACTCGATGATGGAACTGGTGATTGTCCAATTAACGGCGGGGCTAGCGGCAGGTGTCCGTGTCGCAGCACCAGTCGTCGGTGCGTTATTGCTTAGCAATCTCATCACGGGACTCGTCAGTCGCACATTGCCTCAAATCAACGTTCTGGCGATTGGACTGAGCATCAACGCACTTGCACTTCTAGTCGTGTCGGCCTTGACCCTTGGCTCCGCTGGCCTCGTGTTCCAAGACGAACTCGCTAACGCAGCAACTGCACTAGGTGACTTGTGGTAGCGAGAAACTTGGTTGACAACGTCGAACCCGTAAGCAATCTCACCGAGATGAGAAACGATGTCAGATAGTGGTGGTGATAAGAAACATTTCGCCACGGAGCGCCGCCGTGAAAAAGCGCGCCAGCAAGGCCAGATTGTTCGCAGCCAAGACCTCAGCAGCGCAGCAATGCTGATCGCCGCACTAGGAGTCCTCTACACGTTCGGGGGCAGCGCAGCCGAAACCCTGGCACAAACGATGGCCGAGGCCTTGTCGTCCAGCACACTGATGTCGACCGACACGGGTTCCGCATCCAATTATCTCCTCCAAACAACAACGCGACTTGCCGTTGCCATCGTCCCGATCATGTTGTCGATGATGGCAGCCGGAATCCTGGTCAACGTGACTCAAACCGGCATCATCCTGTCGCCTGAACGGCTGATGCCAAAACTCAGCAACATCAGTCTGCTGTCGGGCGCGAAACGAATCCTTTCGCTGCAAGGCGTCGCGAGACTGGGGTTTGGACTATTCAAACTGCTGATCATCGGCAGTGTCGCCTACATGGCACTCATGAAGTATCGCCAGCCGATCCTCAGCATGCCCAGCATGAGCGTGCCCCAGATCGCAAGAGTCTTGTTTGAGTCCTTACTTGGCACGGGCCTTTGGATTGGAATCGCACTGTTGATTCTTGCGCTACTCGAGTACGGGTTCCAGAAATGGAAACACGAGCAAGACCTGATGATGACCGATCAAGAAGTTCGCGACGAAATGAAGGAGTCCGAAGGCGACCCACAAATCAAGGCGCGCCGCCGCCAAGCACAGCGAGCGATGATGATGCAGCGAATGGGTACCGAAGTCCCTAAAGCGGATGTCGTCGTCACCAATCCAACGGAACTTGCAATCGCGATCCAATACGACCCAGTGACCATGCCAGCACCGATTGTGATCGCCAAGGGTGCTGGAGTGCTGGCCCAGCGAATTCGTCGACTGGCTCTGGAAAACGGGATCCCCGTCGTCGAACGTAAACCGCTGGCCCAGATTCTTTACAAGACAGTCGACGTCGGCGGCATCATCCCCACCGACCAGTACACCGCCGTGGCGGAAGTACTTCGCTACGTCTACCAGTTACAAGGCAAGAAGATTCCGACCGCAGCTTAGTGTAGAATTCGGGGCCCACGAGAACGACTTGAGATTCTCGTACTCCCTCAAAATTCTGGTTGAGTACAATGCGAAGCTTCTTCACCTCCGCCACGTTACTGCTGGCCTGTTTGGCAACCGTGTTCGGTCAAAACTGCAATGCAGACGACCGGCCCAACGTACTCTTCATCGCCGTTGACGACCTCAACCACTGGGTTGGCTACATGGGGCGCAACTCGCAAACCAAGACTCCCAACTTGGATCGTCTTGCATCTCGCGGTGTCGCGTTTCATCAAGGCCACTGTGCCGTGCCCGCATGCAATCCGTCTCGCGCCGCACTCATGACCGGACTGCGTGCTTGGAACACCGCCTGTTACACCAACAACGATTTCTGGAAAAACCACATTCCTGAAGGGCTGGGATTGAGCAAACAGTTTCTCGATGCGGGATACCACGTCGCGGGTTCCGGCAAAATCTATCACAGCGATTCTTACTACGAATCGGAGTGGTCTGAATACATGTCCAAAGACGGCCTATCCGCGACCGGTAAAGGAGTGGACAAGAACGAAGGCTTCCATGATCCCTTGGTCCACGATTTAAAAGACGAAGACATCTCCGACTACCACACCGTCGATTGGTGTGTGAAGCAGATGAATCAAGCTCGTGACAAGCCACTGTTTCTTGCCTGTGGCTTACACAAGCCACACCTACCGTTCGCAGTGCCACGCAAGTACTACGAAATGTTTCCGCTCGAAAGCATTGAGTTGCCGCCCTATCAAGAGAACGATCTCGACGATCTCTCTGAGGCTGGAGTGAAGATGGCGGGCCCGAATGGTGATCATGCCAAATTCCTGAAGTCAGGCCGATGGAAGAACGCAATCCAGTCTTACTTAGCAACGGTTGCGTATCTCGACATGAACATCGGCCGCTTGATCGACGGGCTGGACAAAAGCCCGATCGCCAAAGACACCATCATTGTCTTGTGGGGCGACCATGGATGGAGCTTCGGTGAGAAACAGCACTGGCGCAAGTTCGCGTTATGGGAAGAAGAAACGCGAGCCCCGATGATTTGGATCGCGCCAGGAGTGACCAAGCCAGGAACACGTTGTGATACGCCAGTCGATTTCATGACCATCTATCCGACACTTTGCGAATTAGCTGGAATCGAAGTTCCCAAGCATGTGGAAGGCAAAAGCATCACGGGAATTTTGCGTGACCCAGCAGCCGCAACCGATGGGATCGCGATCACCACCCACGGCTACCAAAACCACGCCGTCCGCAGCGACCGCTGGCGCTACATCCGCTATGCCGACGGCACCGAGGAACTCTACGACCACAACGCCGATCCCTATGAATGGACCAACATTGCGTCCAACCCAGAACACACGTCGGTGCTAGAAACCCATCGGGCACTGTTACCCACGAACAACAAGAAACCAGCAAAGTCTCCAGCCAAATCGAATAATAAGAAAAAGCAAGACGCGAAATGACACGGTTCCGACCGTTGACTCCAGCGGCGGTTTGTGTCTAGGATACGGACATGAAAGCTAATACATCGCTCCTGAGCCTCCTTCTACTTCGACGCCTAACGGGCGGGCGATGAGGGTATGTCAGGATCGTGACTAGCGATCAGCTTTAAAAAGACATTCAAACCCGAGTCGCCCAGCGACTCGGGTTTTTTTGTATCCACTCCTAAATTTGCGTAGTTTTGAAACCAAGGGTTTGTGATGTCGCAACATGTGACCGATGCCGACGGCCAGAGCAATAACGACTCCGCCGCCAACCAGAGAACGATTCGAATTTTCGACACGACGCTACGCGACGGCGAGCAATCACCGGGCGCGAGCATGAATCATGCTGAAAAACTCGAAGTGGCGCAAGCTCTCTGTGACCTCGGCGTGGACATCATCGAAGCTGGCTTTCCGATTGCCTCGCCAGGCGACTTCGAGTCCGTGCGCCAGATCGCACAAACTGTTCGCGGTGCGACGATTTGCGGCTTGGCCCGGTGCGCCGAAAAAGACATTGACCGCGCCTGGGAAGCACTCAAACAGGCTGCTCAGCCTCGGATTCACGTCTTCTTGGCGACCAGCGCGATTCACCGCGAGTTCAAGCTTCGCATGTCCACCGATGAAATCGTCGAACGTGCGATCGCGGGTGTCAAACGCGCAGCCGGGTACTGCGATGACGTGGAGTTCTCCCCCGAGGATGCATGTCGAACGGAACACGACTTCCTGTGCCGGGTCGTGGAAGCTGCGATTGATGCAGGTGCGACGACGATCAACATTCCAGACACCGTCGGCTACGCAACACCGAGTGAAGTCTTTGATCGAATCCGTATGCTTCGGGATCGCGTGCCAAACATCGATCGTGCCGTCATCAGCACACACTGTCATGACGACTTAGGAATGGCGGTAGCCAACAGCTTAGCTGCGGTGGCCGCAGGGGCTGGCCAGATCGAATGCACGATTAACGGTATCGGCGAACGTGCGGGGAATGCTGCACTCGAAGAAGTCGTGATGGCGATGCGAACACGTGCCGACTTTTATCACTGCTCGACAAGAATCGACACGAAGCGATTAGTTCCGATAAGCCGTTTGGTTTGCCAGATCACGGGACTCAATGTCCAGCGAAATAAAGCAATCGTTGGACGCAACGCGTTCGCCCACGAATCGGGCATCCACCAAGACGGCATGCTGAAGGAGCGGTCGACGTATGAGATCATGTCGCCCGAAGATGTGGGTGTAGCCAAGACAGATTTGGTGCTGGGTAAGCACAGCGGACGAGCCGCTTTGGCCGATCGAGCCAAGAGTCTGGGGTACACGCTCACTGGGGAGCAATTGCAGTCGGTCTTTGACAACTTCAAGACGCTTGCCGACAAGAAAAAAGAGATCTACGACGGTGACATCGTGGCACTTGTCCAGCAACAAATCAGTGGCAGTGTTGCTCAAGAGTGGACACTGGTTGATTACGAAGTCACGAGCAGCAAGTATCGCACCCCAACGGTACAGCTATCACTCAAGCACGGTGAAGAGGTGCGTACCGAAAGGGTAGAGCAGGGCGATGGCCCGATCGACGCCGCGTTTTGGGCCGTCGAGAAAATCACGGGCATCGAACTCGTTTGCAAAGACTTTCATGTTCGAAGCGCCACGTTGGGTCGTGACGCCATCGGCGAAGTGAACTTGGAAGTCGAGCACAAGGGCAAGAGCTATCGCGGGGTCGGCGTGAGCACCGACAGCGTTGAAAGCACCATTCTAGCGATGCTCAATGCCATCAATCGAATCGTCGCTGAGAAGAACATCCGGGGATAGGCGTTTGAGACTCGCGTGCGGGCTGTTGGCACTCATCCAACAGCTCGCACCACCATGAAACTCTACTCTTTGCTGTCTTGGTTAGAATCCGATTTCGACTTCTCTTCGCCCATCAAATCGCTCAGATCAGCAAACCAATCGTCGTCGTCCATCGGCGCGGCTGACGGGGCATCCGATGGATTGATATCTTCGGAAGAGCCAATCACATCATCGATCTGGTCCTCGTCGATGTCCCATTCGTCGACATCATCAAGACCTGCTACAGGTTCTAGAGCCGCACTAGGGGAATCAGCGTTGCTGTCCGTGTCGACGGGAAACACCAATTCACCGGTACTCGGGTCGGACGTCATCTGCAACGAGTCTTCATCCGGTGAAAACGACTCTTCACCGCGAAGCATCCGAATCTCAGGGTGAACGGTAACTGATTCAGATTCATCGCCCATCAAGTCGCCAACATCCAACGGCTCTGATTCCAATTCGGCTTCAATCTTCTCAGCATCTAAACCGACGAGTTCCGCGGCGTAGTCACCGAGCACGACGTCATCGAGCGGCAGTGCTTTCACCTCGTCATCATTGGGGACGGAATCGAGATCGAGCGTGTCTTCCAAGACGGGCGTTTCAGGCACATCATCGGGTGCATCGACTGGCCACATTGTCTCTTCGATTGCAGGCCATTTTGCCTCATCAACATCGACTTCTTCTTCGATGATCGTTTCAAAGGCGCCGAACGTGTCAGCACCAGAATCAAGATCGTCACTGAGATCTCCCGCCGACGCGATGCCAATCGGCTCGGTCTTGCCCAAGTCGACGGTATCTTCGAGAGATACCAAGTCCTTTGGTGATTCAACCTCCTCGATTGCGTCGAGTGTCTCACCTAAAAAGTCATCGTCGCTGAGACTCTCGACCACAGTCTCCATGGCCCCCGGAATCATTTCTTCCGAATCAAGATCAAGCGGATCCGCATCGATGACCACGTCATCCGCGAGTTCCACGTCATCTGAAAAGTCATCTGGGATCAACGTCTCAAACGAACTTGCAGAGTCCTCGACCGAGTCCACAGCAAACTCTTCGACGTCACCAACGGTCTCGATCTCCGACGCAGGAGGCACAAAATCGGTCGCTGCGTCGTCCTCAAGTTCGCTGCCAGGTTCGATCATCAACGTTGCGAAATCGTTATCTTCTGCGATGTCGACATCATCGACGTTGCCTTCGCTGTTGGAGGATTCGCCTGCATCCAATTCTTCAATGACTGTCGCAGCGTCCGAGAAAGTCTCGTTATCGTCAAACAGAGTGGATTGCACATCATCAACCAGTTCGACTTCATCGACTTCACTTACGTCGCCGAATTCCGGCTCCAAAAACTGCTGCGCGGCAAGGGCAACACCTGCAACGCCCGTTGCCGCAGCGGCGTTTGACAGCTTGGTGGGCTCACCAAAGGCCTCGAGCGTGTCGACACCAACTTGCTCCGCCGCCGGCCGAATTCTGGAAGTGTCCGGTCGCGGGAAAATTTCGTCGACATTTGTGCGAAGCACTTGGCGGCCCAACTCGACGGCGCGTTCTTCGCTCCAACCGTTGGCCTGGACAAAGTTGTTCGCAAGCAAGTTGGCGAGGGTCCGCCGATACATATCGAATTTGGGCCACACGAATTCGAGCTTGTACGCGTCGCTGTAATAAGCGATCTGTTTCGTTTGTGGGACGGCCTCCAAACGGACAGCGGCGTCGCGAGCGATAAAGGACGGCGTGTTGCTGTACCACCAGTGTCCGTTGGTGATGACGTTCGGAAAAATCCAAGCGTAGCTAACGAGTTCCTGGTTGGTGACGCTTGCGAGCACCGAGATCGGGAACTTCACGTCGGGAAAGGCGTTGAACAATTCGCGATATTGGATCAGCGATACACGGCTGTCGTAGAGATCTTGTCCTTGGTAAACGCCATCAGCGTAAACGCCGCGATTAACGCCAATCATGAGATCGAACGGCAAACCGAAATCATCGCAAAGTTCCGCGAGTGTCCAAAACACTCGCCGCGACAATGCAT
>JBGTAI010000147.1:0-19986 GCA_041749955.1 Pirellulaceae bacterium
CATCGAACTGAACGTGCCGAGTTACCGCGTCGAGAAGGCGAAAGCCAATGGCAAATCCACTTCCGCCGAGGCAACTGCGAAGAACTCTTAGCAGGGAATTCTAATTGTCGCTAAAGGGGAGAACTAATTGTCGCCGAACAAATGACACCGACTCAATGGTCCAACGGCTACTTCGACAACCTGTTTGCCTACGACTGGGTGCTGACGAAGAGCCCTGCCGGTGCTCAGCAGTGGACGCCGAAGGATCCATCCGCCAAGGGCCTCGTTCCTGATGCACACGATCCGAATAAGACGCACGCGCCGATCATGTTCACGACTGACTTTGCCTTGAGGATGGATCCGATCTACGGACCGATCTCGAAGCGGTTCCACGAGAACCCAGACCAGTTTCAAAAAGCGTTCGCAAAAGCTTGGTACAAGTTGACTCACCGCGACATGGGCCCCGTTTCGCGTTGCCTCGGTCCGGAAGTTGCCGCACCGCAACTGTGGCAAGATCCTGTACCTGTGGTCGACCATCCAGTGATCAATTCGCAAGACATCATCGCTTTGAAATCCAAGATCACTGAATCTGGATTGAGCGTCTCGCAATTGGTCGAGACTGCATGGGCCTCAGCCTCCACATTTCGAGGCACTGACAAACGTGGCGGTGCAAACGGAGCACGGATTCGTCTTGCTCCGCAAAAAGATTGGGCGGTGAACCAACCGGCGGAACTTGCGAAGGTGCTCCAGACGCTTGAAACGGTTCAAAAGAACTTCAACGGAGCGCAAACCGACGGCAAGAAGGTCTCGATCTCTGACTTGATTGTTCTCGGTGGTTGCGTCGGCGTCGAAACCGCTGCAAAGAACGCTGGATACGATATTCACGTTCCGTTCACGCCAGGTCGCACCGATGCAACTGCCGAGCAAACCGACGTCGAGGCGTTTGCTGTGCTTGAGCCGACCACGGACGGTTTCCGCAACTTCTTCGGACACAAGACTCTCGATCGCCCAGCGGAAGAGTTGCTCGTGGATCGTGCTCAAAAGCTGACACTGACGGCGCCTGAGATGACGGTGCTCGTTGGTGGAATGCGAGTGCTGAATACCAACGCGGACAACATGAAGCTTGGTGTTTTGACGAAGAAGCCAGAGTCGTTGACGAATGACTTTTTCGTAAACTTGTTGGACATGAGTACTGTGTGGAAGAAGTCGACGGTATGCGAGCACTTCTTTGAAGGAATCGATCGCGAAACTGGCGACCTCAAGTGGCAGGCGACTGCGGTGGATCTCGTGTTCGGATCGAACTCGCAACTCCGCGCGATCTCAGAAGTCTACGCGAGCGATGACTCGAAGCAGAAGTTCGTTGTCGACTTCGTCGCTGCGTGGACCAAGGTCATGAACGCGGATCGTTTCGACCTCGATCCAGATCAACGTGCAGGTGCGACAGCATTGGTGCATAGCCAACGCTAGTCCATGCGACTGGCTAATTCCGGCGAGTAACAATCGAAACGTTCAGCGTTGATTGAGCAACCGAGGACCTCTCCCGAAAACAATTCCCGATTTCGCCCTTCGCCTTGGCATGGCGCATTCGACCATTTCGTTAACCCTTCTTGGGGAGGGGTGAAGGCGAGGTGCGAGGCTTCGGGGATGCCGTCCCTCATTTAACGCCGACGCTGGTTCCACCAACGAGCGTCGGCGTTATTCTTTAATTTCTGACTGAATCGTTCTCCTATTGAATCCGATCGCGTTCATGACGCGGTGAATGTTCAATGACGCAAAGGCAGCACCGTTTCTACAACGCGTTTCGCAGTCAGGATGAAAACGCTTCCGCCGATCAACCAGTCATCGCACGTCAAGCAGCTTCACGTCGGATTGCGGTTTCTTCATGCTCTTCGGGTTGAGTCAAAACGCTCAATGCCGCTGGGAGGGAGCGAATGCGCAAATCGCGTTGTGGGAATGCGATCTCAATCCCGGCCTGGCGAAACGACTTATCGATCGCAGTGTGCAATTCGTGAATCACCTGGAGTCGGTTCTCTAGCGAAGGCAGAAATGCCCTCAGCACCATGTTCAATGAATTGTCACCAAAGCCTTGGAACGATGCCATTGCGGCGGGTTCCTTCAAAACCATGGGGTGATCATTGGCGGCTTTCATCAAGAGATCTCTCGCTTTATCGGTATCGGACCCATAAGCAACTCCGACATCGACTGTCACCCGATTCACGTGGTCCGACAGTGTCCAATTCAAAAGACGACCGGTGATGAATTCTTTGTTCGGTACGACATACTCTTTACGATCCCAGTTTGTAATCGATGTGGCGCGAATGCGGATACGCGAAACGACGCCGGTTACCTCATCGACGGTGACCACATCACCAACGCGTATCGGTCGCTCGAGCAGGATGATCAACCCCGCAACAAAATTTGCGAACATTTCTTGAAGTCCAAACGCTAGTCCAAACGTCAATGCAGTCGCCAACCACTGAATCTGGGACCATTGCAACCCGATCGTCGAACACGCAGCAATGGTGCCAATCATGACGATCGCGTAGCTCGCTAACGTCGTAATCGCGTAGCGCACGGAAGCATCAATCGGAAACTGCTGAAGCACAGCGATTTCCAGGAGGCCAGGTCCGTTGCGAAATACAACAAACGTGACTAAGACGATTAGAATAGCGAGTGCGAGGTCTGAGAGCGTGACTACGTCCAGCGATGTTTCGCTGATCATCGGGGCCACTTCAGCCGTTGTTGCAGCTCCCGACGCCGCAGCGATTGGCAGGGGCATAGGAGAATTCGAGACATTCGCCAACGAGACAACCTCCGAGCGTCCCCACACCGGATAGTCACCGAGCATACTCAACGCAGGCAATACTTGGATCCAAATCATCCAAAAGCCAATCAGGGAAATGGCAAGCATCCCGGTCTTGATCAATTGGTGCGATTGGTGGCTGTGTGTTGTAAAGTCTGTCTTATTGTCTTCGGTGACGATTCCTGCGACGGGTTGTGGCAACGCAACACCGTCGGCGGCGCACTTGGCAGCGGCCGCAGCTCGTTGACGCGACTGTTCCATGCTGAGCGCGCGACGCTTTAAGAGCAGCATTCGATAGAACAAGGATCGAATGATCAGGAGTGAGACCACAAATACATAGGTGATAAACAGCCGCCAGAACAATGTTTTCGCTGTGTAGAAGTAGCCAGCGGCGGCAAGCGATGCGAGCGCAAGTGGAACACTTGTGCCTGCGAGCGGAAGCAGATGTTTTACTTTGCTGAGCAAACCAGTTTTCTGCTCCGCCAAGTACTCGCGAAGTACCCCCTGCGGGCGAAGCAAACGGATGGCTGTGTAGCTCACGCTCAACATACCAAGAATAAAGGTCAATCGTTGGATGTCGCCACGTTCATGGCCGCCTTCGCTCGATGCAAGTGTTGCAGTAATGAAGGCGATCGGTAACGCAGCATAAGTCAATACCTTAAGCTCGCGCCTTAACGTTTGCGTAACGGATGCTGGCCAACGATAGTGAGCTTGGCCAACGCCGTTCACCCGGCACATCTGTCGCATCCATTCGATTGAAAGCCACAGTACACCTGCAACGAGGAGGCCTTTGCCAATCGAGTTCGCAAAGTCTGAGTCACTCGAACACTCAATCAAACGCCATCCGAGAAATAGTGAGATCGCAGGCAAACGAAAGGACATGAAAGACGATAGCAAAATCGATCGTATCGTTGGTTCGATCGAGCGGCAATTCGACTTCTGGGCTGTAGTTCCCAGTGCTGAGATCATTCGTCGAATGGCACGGCCTCTCAACACAAGCAGACAGATGGCTGAAACACAAAACACATAGATTCCCCAGTGAGTTTGTGCGTCTTGTCGCAAAAGACCGGCGCACTCACGCCATTTTGCAGATGTGAGAAGCCATAAGTCCGAGGATTCAATCTCCAAATCCGTGCTTAGGACTGGCCCGCTGCGAATCCACAGAACTCGCTGGTCGATATAGTTCTCGTAGTCGGCCGTAAGCGAAATGAGTTGTTGATCGGTCGTGTCGAGTTCAATCAACGCGTCAAAGTACTGTCCGCTGCTTCGAATGATCGCCTCCAAATACTCGCGTTTGCGAGTCAGCAGGTCGCGTGCGGTTGACTTCAGCAGCGAATCGGATTCTGCCGCTACAAGTTTGCCCTCGGACAGAATTTTGTCGATGGCCACGTCGAGACTTGCAAGTTCCTGATACGCATCCTCGTACTCGAATAGTTGATACTGCGTTTCGTTAAGCAATGCTTGGCGACTCGCTACCGAATGACGTCTCTCTTCGACATCAGGAAGCGTGGTTTGTTGTTTCCGGAGCAGAGCACCGATGGAGCTTGTTAATCCAACGGTGTCCACTTTCTTTCGCGTCTGTGCGTATTGATGCACAAGGCCGCTGTAAACGTCCAATGCGGTTTTCAATTCTGCTTGAGTTGTCGCGAGTGCTTCGGCGATCACCTTTGCTTTTTCAGCGAGCGTTTGGTTCTCTTCGGCATAGACTTTTAGAGCCGGAGCGGTTCCGATCACTTCTAGTCGTGCCACGCGAACGGATTCAGCCGCTACGGCCTCTCGCTCGGTGTTGATGCGCTGCTGCAAGAGTGCAATCACTTTTTCAGTGTGTGTTGCATTCGCAAGAGCCAGGTCCATTCGCATCCGCACGTGATCCGCGGATTCCTCCGCATCGTATTTAGCCAATTCGGCTTCGAGGGCTGGGAGCTCTTTTTCGAGTGCCAAACGACGTGTCGTCAGCCGAGCCATGAGCGATGAACTTTGAGTCGTCTGTTCGGAATTGGCCAACGCTCGTAGCTGCGTCTGTGTATCGGTCACCTTTTCCAAAACCACCGTCATTCTCGCACGGATCTCTTTCCGTCGGGGCGACCGGGTTTGAAGTTCGAGTTCCGCGTCCTGGCGAGCTTTCTTGAATGCGGAAAATTGCAGTTCCACTTGAGGCAACACCTGCTCGAGTTCTTGAAGCGTGTTTCCGCCTTCGATCGCTGGTTGCTTGTCCTTTAACTCGTTTCGGAGTCGCTTTAACTCATCGGTTCGTGCGGCGACAGTTTCCGTTTCGCCCGTGAGGACTTGCAAGCGAGCGTCGAAGTCCGCAGCGGTCTGGACATTCTTGATCGCGGCTTTGTAGTTTTCGATTGCCTGGAGTTTCACATCGACCGCAACTTCACTGCTTTGCTCAATGTCAGCAATCGTGCGCTCGTATTGTTCTATGGATACGGCGGTGGTGAGCGTGGGCGCGACGGACAGCGGGATGATCCCGCTCGCCTGTTCGACGTCTTGTGAAATTGCCGTTGGCGCACCAGTCGCGGCTACAACAAGAATCGCTGCAATCAACCAATTTTGCGAAACAAGCAAAGATATCAATTTGGGCCTCCTGCCCTCAGAAATTCGTCATGGCGGATAGCGCGTCGTCCAAACGGATGCTAGAGAGATAAGGACACCAGAGCAATACAAACACGTCTCTTCCAGATGCAGGCCTCAGCTGGATCGTCGCTGTACTTTGGAAGCATTGTCGCCACCAAAAGCGTCGTATTGCTCGAGAAATGATCGTTTAATGGATCCAACTCACACCGCCGGTTCGCGAACCGTAGTACGCCGTAACCCAAGATCTTGCTGGGTTCGACGGCTATTTCGAGTTGGCGTACTGTTTACAGTAGGGACAGCTCTTTTCGCCACCAATACGAAACGATTGCTTGACGTCTTCCCAGAAGCTGATGGCCGGAACATAAATTCGGTCGCCGGGAAGCAATTGGTAGTTGGTCGAGACGTCACCAAGTTGCAGGATTTGTTGGTAACAGACAGGCAAAATCACTCGGGGCTCACCTTCGAATTGCGGCCGAACGAGAATGATTTTGTGGTCATTGGATCGATCCGACAGACCGCCAGCAGCGATGATGGCATCGAACACCGTCTCATTTCCAACCATCGGATAAGAACCTGGCGCGTTGACTTCGCCCATCACGTAGAAAAGTGCGCTGTCTTGATTGACGATTCTCACATTGACACCGTAGCCAACAGCTGTATCCATCTCATCCGACGAGTCGCCACGGTGCGATGCCAGTCCAATCACTGATTGACGTTTGGCGAGCTCGACTCGTGAAACGAGCGATTCCACTTCTTGTTGAATCTCAGTCGCCGAGCGACCGACAACGGCAACACGCCCATATGCGCCAAGCTCGATCGTCCCGTCTTGTTGCACCGTTTGGTCGGATTGCAAACGAACGGGTGAATTGAAATCATTTGGCTCGATCACGAGAACATCGCCGGCTTCGACACGGTGCGGAGGGAGCGGCGCTTTGGCGAGTTCCGTCGGCACGCCGGCGAGATGCCCAGCACTCTGACGCAGTTTGGAAACTGATCCCAGCAATGAATTCGAGCTGGAGCCAACCGGCAATCCCAGCGATGCAGCTGTTCGACAACCGGTTGAGACGAGTCCAAGCAAGATCGTTATGCTGGCCCAGAAGTGGATCGAAGGCGACAGTCGATCGTTCATCTTGTATATCGCTTATTCTGATTGCGTGATGTCGTGGCGGCGTCGGCGATTTGGGTGCCGACGCTGTTCGAGAGAAAGAATCGAATGGCGTCTTGTGTCAACGCTTTCGCAGGCTGGATTTTCATTAACGGTCGATTCGCAGTTCCACCGACGTGAACGTGGACAACACGATCCTTCATCGCGTCATTTGCTTTTGCGATCAGGGCTAACGGCGCAGGCGCAGCGAGCATTAACGGCGAGTTAAGGATCGACACTAGGCCATCGGTTGGTGACGTTGAGCCTGTGCTAGCCGTGACGTTCAGATCCAATCGCCCGTCGATTGTTGACGTTCCATCGACGAGCACCTGGATATTACTTTGTTGCAAGGCGATTTGATCGATGTGAATAACCGAGCCAGAAAGACGGCCAAAGATCGTGCCGCCATCGTTGGTCGGGCCACTGGCGAGACTCGAAAGTGACGGCAGATCAATTAATTGCGGTAAATCCGAAAGCACAGGGATTTCGAGGGCTTTTACTTGTGATAGTTCAATGTCAAACGTCCCGCTCAGTTGTTTTGGAGATGTTGCCTGTTTGGCGTACAGTGCGACTCGGCCGTCAATAATACCGGCACCAACGGATTTCCCAACGAGCAGACGTGATGAGTCAACTCGGGAAATCTCGGCAATCAGGTTCATGTTGAGTTGGCGACTGTAAGTCCCGTCGGTGGTGATTCGTATTTCACCATTACCGGCCTCCACGACGCCTCCTCTGCATCGCCATCTCGCGGTTTGCGAATCAGATGCGTAGGACCAGTCCAGCGGGATACGCACACGTGGAACGCCGATGCCGGAGACACTGACGTGATCCGCGGCGATACGTGCGTCGCCAGAGATTGTGCGTCCGAGCCGTCCGCGGATTGACACGTCGCCCGTGCCACTGATGCGATTGGATGATCCACCGAACGGCGCCGCGGCACGGCGAAGGTTTACTCGCGATGCCGAAAATTCAAAGTTCCCATCCAGCCCAGAGGAAATTCGGGCCTCGCCACTTCCTAAAAGTCGCCCGTCAGCAAATTGTCCGTCCAAGCTCCGCAATACGACTCGATTCGGCTCGACCAGCACCGTTGCCGTGATTAACGATGCTAGCCGATCGCGGTTCCATCGCAAATCTTCGACACTTGCGACGACGTTGCATATCGATCCATCGCGGCGGCTCGCGGCGTTGCGTTGGATCGTAGCGTCGGCACTTGCTTGCACGGGGAACTGTCGTCGGTCGAGTCCGCTGGCCATAACCAACCGCTGCACCGAAACGTTGCCCAGATGGAAATCAGCAATGACCGGTAGTTCAGCGGGGTTGGTTTCTGGTGCCGATGAGAAAGCGATTAATTCCTCAATCGTCGATGATGCGGTGCCGACGAACGTGCCGTCCGCCACGATGCCATTACTTTCGGTGGTCAACCGCCCATCATTGATTTCAAGAACGCAGCGTTGGATCTCGATCGGCAGGCCATGGATTGACAGTGCGTTGGCATCCAGCCAAGCCGTTCCCTGTAGCCGAGAAAGATCCGCGACTGAAGTGACCTCTAGGCCGCCGCTTAGGCTTCCAGCAACAAATGACTTTCCAGCGGTGGCGGCGTCGCTGGGTAGAAATGCCGCGACTTTCGAAGCGCTTATGTCGTTGAATTGGGCACTGATTTTAGCCCGCGACCAATCCATGTCGTGCATTGACGCGGTGGCGACGTAACGGCCACCAAATAGATCCGTCGATTGGCTCGTGATTCGCAATGCGTCATCACGGAAATCCCAATCTAGTTTGGCTTGTCCAATGTTGCGGCCAGCGTATCTTGCGTCGGTAAGTGTTGTGTTGCCCGTAGCAACGATTGCGAGCGGGGATGTTGTCAGATGAAAATTGCCAACGGCATCGGCGATACCGGATGCGGGGAGTGGTGTTTGCGAAAAGCGAGAAGCAACCGCGGCAACTTCGGCGACGGAAATTCGTCCTGCGGCAAACTCACCATCTAATTGAATCTTACCTTTTGTAGTGATCTCACGAATATCGCCATGAGCTTCGAAGGAGCAATTGGCGCCTCGCCAATGCATTTGTGTTCTTGGGACGAGGATCCTGCCATCACGCAACGTGGCTTGGGCGACGGTGTCTTGCAATGTTTCTCCGGCGGCCCGCACCGAATGACTTTCGAGCGTGACATTGGCGTACCATGCTCCGACATCGGTAATTTGGTCCAGCGAAACATCGGTCGATGCGTTCGCAGTGACCGCACCCTCGCAGTCGATGGTGGGTTGGCCTGCAATTTTTGCGAGCTCACGCAATGAGCGAATCTCGAATCCAAAACTTGTTAAAAGCGTGCTGGCGAGTGGATTTGACGACGAGATTTTTGATTCAGCCTTTGCATGTGCCGTTGCTAGGATTTGGCCACTACTGTCTTGCGTGAGGACTAGCTCTCCGCTTTCGGCTCGAACAACGCCTCCAGTCACCACGAGAGCAAGGTCAGAGTCGTTCAACCGAACACCAGATGCCGTGATGTCGCTCGTTATCAGATGGGCAGAAGCTACAGACTCACTCGCCATCACTGCTGTATCAAGAGGCAGGTTGAACTCTGCATGCATGGCGATATTGCCACCCAAGTTATGCAGCTGGCTTATGTTGGAAAATGGCTTGAACTTGGCAAACGGAGCGAGCTGAATTTCCGAACAGTTTGCTTTCCCCGAAACGCTTCCAACGACATTAGCGAAGTTGTCGAGCGTTGTCGTTCCCTGGGCCTGGATGCATACTGTTGCTGACTCGCAGTGTGCTAATTCGCCGGCATGCGCCTTGTTATCGAATGTGTTGGTGCTGAAATATGTGTTCGTAGCCGAGACGTCCATCGAGCTGTCAAAGGAAATATTCTTGCCGTCCAGCGATAAAGTACCAAGGCCGTTCCATGCGAGGATTGACCCGGCCGAGACAGAAGGTTGAAGGTGCTTCACAACCTTTGCGAGGTCACAGTCTTGCGCCCGCGTCGTAAAGTGAAGCTGCTTCGGTAGCTGTTGCAAATTGGCGTGCCCTTGGAAATCGATCGTTCCATCGAGCGTATCGGCATTGAGCGTGAAGGTTGATCTCTTGCCGTCATGCACACCGCGGATTTCCATTGATGCGAGCAAGGTCCCTGCGTGAGCGGAGTCGACCTTGCTGATCGAGGCGATGACGGAGGCCCGATGATGAAGCGGATTCAGATCGTTCGGCGGGTGCTGGATCAAGACAGCCACGGACGCATCGGCGGAAATCCTAAGCCTCGCAAGTGCTTCCGGAACAAGGGCAAATCGAGCGAGCTCGCCCGAGTCGACATGAAAATCCGGGATCAACAGTCTTGTTTCTCCACTCAATGTGGTCGCATCGACCGTCGAGCACATATCGATATTGGCGCCAAAGATATTCGGAATCTGCGTTTGAACACGAATCTTGTTGGACGCATAAAAATCCAGTGCTACGTCTGCAATCGTCAACGGTTCACGCCCCGTTTGGTGAGCGATTAGGCCAGCACCACGGACGATAATTTGTCGAACTGGAATTACCGAGCTGGAACTGGCGGTTTCGCCACGGGGTTGTGGCAATCGCGTGAGAAGTGAGCCGTCGCTCGCGAAACGCAGCGAAATGACAGGAGTTGTTACGGTAACGCGTTCTGCCCAAACTCCATGTCTCAGGCCCTGGATGGGCGATAGAACGAGCTCGATTTGGCGCACTTGCAAAAGCGGGTGGACGGAGTCGCGTTCGTCTTCAACGCTCAACTCGAAAATTGCAATGTCGTGAAACCCGATTTGGATTTGTCCCACATGCACTTGGTGCTGGAGAACTCGCGAGCCAATTTGCTCGAGGAGTTGGACGGCAATCCAGTTACGCGCAAGCAGCAACACAAGTCCGCCGGCGAGGACAAATTTTGCAGCAAAACGAAAACGTGTGCGGGATCGCGGGCCAGCCAAACAGTACCTCGGTAGACATTGAACGCAGTAGAGACTGCCACTTTTCTAACACTGCTTCGTCGCGAATTTTGTGTGCCGTGGTCAAGAGTGATATCCGATCGTCGCTGCGATCTGATCGTCGCTTCGGGTCGAGAATTTTGCGTTAATCGGTGGACTATGCCGAATTGCTGGCAAAGTAGTAGAATTGCTATTGCACTGATCAAGCTGAACGCCAGACATACCCAATGTAGATTTGCTGTTTTGTGAGATATCTCAGGGAAGTTCCAGTTGTCCAATAAGCTTGAAGATCAAGCAAGTTCTCAACCGACCAAGTTCGGCACGCTGGGCGGCGTTTTTACGCCTTGCACGCTGACGATTCTTGGCGTGATCATGTTTCTGCGGCTCGGCCAAGTGGTTGGCCAAGCCGGGATATTGCATGCCGTATTGATCGTCTTGGCCGCAAAGTCGATCACGACGCTGACGACACTTTCACTCTCTGCAATCGCGACGAATACTCGAGTCAAGGCGGGCGGTGCGTACTATTTGATCAGCCGCAGCCTTGGCGTGGAGTTCGGTGGTGCGATCGGAGTTGTGTTCTTTCTTGCGCAAGCGATCTCGGTCGCGATGTATGTGATTGGCTTTACGGAAGCTTTCGCCGACACCTTCCCCGGATTGGCACCGCATTTTGTTGCCATTGCAAGCCTTGTGAATTTGGCAACGTTCGTGTGTGTCTACATCGGTGCCGGTTGGACAGTAAAAGTCCAGTACTTCATTCTCGCGATTCTTGTCGGTTCGCTGGCGTCGTTTTACTTCGGAGCGATCGGCCAGTTTGATTCCAGCGTCATGATGGCGAATCTAGAAACAAACTATCTGGAGGGCCAAAGTTTCTTTACGATGTTCGCGTTGTTTTTTCCAGCGGTGACTGGCATCATGGCGGGTGCGAATATGTCCGGTGATCTCGCTCAGCCATCGAAGTCGATCCCGCGAGGCACTTTGTGGGCTGTCGCCGTGACTGGCGCTGTCTACCTTTCGCTGGCGGCGCTCCTTGGATGTGTACGTCGATCTGATGAGCTGATCAGCAATACGATGGTGGTTCGCGATATCAGTCTCTGGCCGGTGCTGATTACGGCGGGAGTGTTCGCAGCGACCTTGTCTTCGGCGTTGGGGAGCATGATGGGGGCGCCGCGGATTCTGCAGGCGTTCGCAAAGGACGAAGTCTTCGAGTCGCTGAAGTTCTTTAGCGTCGGAAGTGGGCTGGCGAACGAGCCACGTCGCGCGACCGTGTTTACGTTTGTGATTGCACAGATTGGAATCGTTCTTGGTGATTTGAACGCGATCGCGCCGATCATCACCATGTTCTTCATGATCACGTACGGTCTGCTCAATTTGGCGACGTTCTATGAGGCGGTGACAAAGAATCCTAGCTACCGTCCGACATTTCGCTACACGCATTGGTCCGTGTCGTTGCTTGGCTTCGTCGGATGCTTAGCGGTGATGTTTCTGATCAATTGGGTTTGGGCAGCGATCTCGATCGTGTTCATTGCTTTGTTGCATTGGTTCATTCGTTCGCGTGAAATTGAATCGCGTTGGGGCGACCTGCAAAGTGGAATTGTGTTTGAACGAGCCCGCAAGGCGCTGTTGCTTTTGGAGTCGCAAACTTATCACCCCAAGAACTGGCGGCCCGTCATCATGGCATTGTCAGGCACCGGATGGACACGTTCGCACATTCCGATCTATGGGCATTGGCTCACCTCGGGACGCGGAATGCTGACGCTCGCCCACGTCGTTTCCGGCGATATCGAAGACCATGCGGAAAGGCGAGACCGCTATGAAACCGTGCTTCGAAATTTCATCGCGAAAGAGGAGCTCGAGGCTTTCCCAGCCGTGACGTGCAACAAGTATCTTTCCGATGGGATCGAAGCGCTGATTCAATGCAGCGGTATCGGTGGGCTGCGTCCGAACACCGTCTTGCTGGGCTGGCCTCGCGATGAATCCAAGGCGGAGCTGTTCGGTGCAAACATTCGCATCATTTCTCGGCTCAATCGAAGCATCGTGGCGGCACGTTTTCTATCGCACCGGCTGGAGGACGATCCTGAAAACGAAGACACGACGAGTGTCGAAGAGCATTGGCGTGTTCCCTCAGGCACGATCGACATTTGGTGGCGGGGGATGGAGAATGGCGCGCTGATGTTGCTTTTAGCACACCTGATCCACCAGAACCCAGGCTGGCGAGACAATCCGATTCGTCTGCTTCGTGCTGTCGACAATGAAAAAGGCAAGGCGGAAGTCATTAACCATTTCCGCGAACTCGAGGCGGCTGCGAGGATTCGCGTGACGCCAGAGGTGATCGTGTCCAACCGCAGCGTCGGCGAGATTCTGCAATCGACTTCGAAAAATGCTTCGCTTGTCTTGCTTGGGTTCCAGACGCCGGTCGAGGGCGACGAGCTGGATTTATATCGGCGAATGGAGAGCATCGCGGGAGATTTACCGCGGGTGCTGTTCGTCGACAGTGCTGGGGGCATGGCGATAGAATCGTAGTATCGCGCACAATGTCACACGTGAATCATGCTACAACAAGTCTGCGGTACATTGAGTAAAAGGTAGCGGTTTGGGTGGATAGACCTTTTCCACCATGCGTTTGAATCCTGTTCTGTCCTTCTGAAAGCTAAAGCTAAATTGCCTTGGAGACGTTTCTCTATCTAGCAGCCGCCGTGTTGCTCATCGCACTCAATGCGTTCTTTGTTGCTGCGGAATTCGCCCTGGTGAAGGTGCGTATCGCACGAATCGACCAACTCGTCCGGGACCGCAAGCTCTTCGCATTAACGGCAAAGTGGCTTGCGATGCGTTTGGACAAGTCGCTTTCGGCGTGCCAGCTTGGGATCACGATGGCGTCGCTTGCTTTGGGTTGGGTCGGCGAGCCAGCCTTCGAGCGGTTGATTCGGCCGGCGCTTACTCAGATGGGCGTGCAAGATGAGCGTTGGATGCACATTTGGTCCTTCGTCGCAACGTTTACAGTGATCACGGGGTTGCACCTTGTCGTCGGTGAGCAATTTCCGAAAATCTTTGCGATCCGGCGCCCCGAAGTCATGTTGCTTTGGTGCGCGCCGCTTCTGCGAATCTTTTACGCGATCTTGTTCCCGTTTCTGACGGTTCTCAACAGCATCACGACGTTCATGTTGCAAATGGTGGGGATCAGTGGCGCGGCGTCTCACGAAGGCCCCAATAGCCAGGAAGAGATCCAGGCGTTGTTGCGTGAAGCACACATTCACGGAAACTTGACTCGCAACGAACACTCGCTCATCAATAACGTGTTCGAGTTTGACGACTTGATCGTTCGGCGAGTGATGTTGCCGCGAGGCGAAGTGGCCTTTATCGACATCAACGAATCACTTCCGAACATTTTCAAGCTGGTGAAACAGACCAAGCACACTCGCTATCCCGTGTGTGATCGCTCGCTCGATAAAGTCCTCGGCGTCGTCCACATCAAAGATATGATCGGCTTGGTGCCCGATGCAACAAAGTTTGATGTCCAGAAGATCATGCGGCCACCGAAGAAGGTGCCGGAGTCGATGCAGATCAGTTTAGTGCTTCGGCACTTCCAAGCGACGCATCAATTGATGGCATTTGTCGTGGACGAGTATGGCACGATTACCGGTATGGTGACGCTGGAAAATGTACTCGAGCGGATCGTCGGTGAAGTGGATGACGAGTTCGATGTGGCGCGGCCGAATGTTGTGCCCAATGGACCGGGTGAGTTCATCGTCAATGGCACCACGCTCATCGAAGAGGCAGAAGCAAAGATGAATATTTTGCTGAACCAGACGGAGGACGCGGACACCGTGAGCGGATATCTGATCGAGATGAATCACGGCTTCTTGGCGGCTGGCGACGAGATCATTTTGGAAGGTGCCGTGGCACAAGTCCTCGAAGTCAAGCATGATCGTGCGATCAAAGTACTTTTCCGTGTCACGGAATCTGCGAATGGCGATAAAGCACGAGAAGCTGATGATTCGGAAGCGTATGACGACTTGGATGAATAGTTCTACCGGAGGTAATGATGCAAGTTGGAATTCTTTCGTGTAGTCCTCACTGTTACAGCACCAAACGGCTGATTGAAGCTGCGAAGCATCGCGGGCACAAAGCCAAGGTGCTCAACACGATGAAGTTTGCGATTGATCTTGAGCAGGGATTGCCTGACCTGTTTTATCGCGGTCAGCATTTTGAAGATTTTGACGCCGTCGTGCCTCGAATTGGCGCTAGCGTGACCTATTTCGGCACTGCGGTCGTGCGCCAACTGGAACAGATGGACGTGTTCGTGGCGAATTCATCGGCTGGAATTTCGAACAGTCGCGATAAGCTTCGCAGTCTTCAGATTTTGTCGCGTCATCATATTGGCATGCCAGCAACGACGTTTGTGCGCGACAAAAAAGACGTGCTTCCGTCAATTGAACGTGTTGGCGGAGCTCCCGTCATCATTAAATTGCTCGAAGGCACTCAGGGAGTCGGCGTGATCTTAGCGGACAGCGTCAAGGTGGCTGAGGCGATCATCGAGACTTTGCAAACGGCTCGGCAAAACGTTCTGGTCCAGCGATTTGTTTCCGAAAGTAAAGGCAAAGATATTCGAGCGTTCGTTGTTGGTGACCGTGTGATTGGTGCAATGCGACGAGTAGCGACGGGGACTGAGTTTCGCAGCAACGTGCATCGAGGTGGCCGCACAGAACTGGTGACGCTCGAAGAAGCTTACGAGACAACGGCTGTGCGTGCCGCCCAAATCATGGGGCTCCGAGTCGCTGGTGTGGATATGCTCGAAGGAGCCGATGGACCGCAAGTCATGGAAGTGAATAGCTCACCAGGTCTCGAGGGCATCGAGGCGGCGACACAGCTGGATATTGCTGGCGCGATCATTGATTACGTCGCAGCTCATGTTGACTTTCCTGAGATGGACGTGCGACAACGTTTGACGGTCAGCCGCGGTTACGGTGTCAGCGAGATCGTGATCCCAGAAGGTTCTGTGCTCGTGGGTCAGACGATCATTGATGCTCATTTTCGAGACGCCGACATCAACGTGTTGACCCTATACCGAGGCACAACGGTGATCCCGAATCCGAAGGCAACGCGTGTGCTGGAGCCCGGAGATCGGCTGCTATGTTTCGGTAAGCTGGAATCGATGCGCGGTCTGATTCCGAAGAAGACGCGTCAACGTCGGCGTCCTCCGATCGCAACGCTTGAGACTGATTTGCCTTCGGAATGAGCCGGATTGGAAGTTACGATGGCGAGGTCCCCGAAGAAAAAGACAACGAGAATCCACGATGGGTGGGTCGGCGATGCTGTGGCACCAGGTGAAGCACGCGATTTAGATCTTGTTGTTTCGGAGAGTTACAGCGGCCGGGACGTCATCATTCCTGTCCATGTCAGGCGTGCTGAGAAATCTGGCCCCAAGGTGTTTGTGACTGGTGCGTTGCATGGCGATGAACTGAATGGGACGGGCGCCGCGAGGTCATTGCTCGTTGAAGATTCATTGACGTTGCTGCAGGGGACGCTGGTTATCGTGCCTGTCTTGAATGTGCTCGGGTTTGAGCGCCATGAACGATATTTGCCAGACCGCCGAGATCTGAATCGATGCTTTCCCGGTAACCAGCACGGTAGCATGGCCAAGCGTTTTGCGAAGCGAATTTTCGATTCGCTCATTCGCGATTGCGATTATGGAATCGATCTACACACCGCAGCTTTGCGTCGTACGAATTTCCCCAACGTTCGTGGTGAGTTGAGCAATCCCGACGTCATGCAATTGGCCAAGGCTTTCGGCATCGGCATTCTGCTCAACAGCTCGGGCCCAGAAGGTTCCCTGCGACGTGAAGCGACTAAAGTGGGCTGTCCAACGATAGTGATCGAAGGCGGCGAGGTTTGGAAGTTCGAGCCGTCCGTTGTGGACTGTATGGTCAACGGAGTCAAGAACTGTTTGCGATTTCTGCATATGCTCGAAGGCACCGCGACTCTCTGCGAAACACTCATGACCATTGAGCGAAGCATGTGGATCCGAGCTGAACGCGGCGGATTCCTCGAGTTCCATGTCTCTCCAGGCGACGTTGTGACAAAGGGCCAGCCCATCGCAACGAATAGCAACCTCCTCAATCGTGAACAAAATCGGCTGGAAGCTCCCTTCGATGGCGTAATCATCGGTATGACAACGTTACCAGCGGTCCAGCCAGGTGAACCCGTTGTGAACCTTGGCCGGCTGCACGCGACCGGGCAAAACCGACAATCCATCCAGCAAGACAAACTGCTGGATGATGATCTGCATCGAGCTGCTCACGAACACCTTTCCGCCGTCGTGACAGTGTCCGAGCCGAATGCCGATGCCGCTTCGAATCCATCGCCAGATGCGACCGTTGAAAAGAAGCCAGACACCAAATGAGCCTGGCCCCAGAATAATCATGATGTGCTAAGAACGACGCAGCCTATGGACTTGAACTACCTTCCCGAAATGCCGCCGCGCCGTGACATGCGAATTGGTTGCATCGGCAGCGGTTTCGTGATGGCGGATTGCCACTTGGTTGCCTATCGCGCCGCCGGATTCAATCCAATCGCGATTGCAAGTCGCCGCCCAGAACAAGCAGCCGAAGTTGCTTCGCGACATGGTATCGAAGCCGTCTACGCAAGCTACAGTGAACTGTTGCTCGACGAGCGGATCGAGGTGGTCGATGTCGCGGTGCCTCCCGATGTCCAACTCGAAGTGATTCGAGATGTCGTTCAACACCGTCATATCCGAGGTGTCTTGGCACAGAAACCCCTCGCGGCGAAAACCGAGGACGCAATCGCAATTGTCAAGCTATGTCGAGACGCCGGGGTCACCTTGTGTGTCAACCAAAACATGCGCTACGACCACTCGGTGCGTGCGTGCAAGTCGCTGATTGATGGCGGTGAACTTGGTGGGTGTGTCTTGGCTACGATTGACATGCGAGCTATCCCGCATTGGATGCCGTGGCAGGCGCGTCAAGGATGGATGACGTGTCGGATCATGTCGATTCATCACTTGGATACGATGCGGTATTGGTTCGGCGATCCACAACGCGTCTATGCGAGCTTCCGTTCTGACCCGCGAACGAAGTTCGCGCACACGGACGGTATCGGGCTTTACATCCTCGAGTACGAAAGCGGATTGCGTTGCCAGATCTGTGACGACGTTTGGGCTGGTCCGTCTCGTGAAGGCGCCGCTGCGGATCTCGGTATCCGATGGCGAGTCGAAGGAACCACTGGAATGGCCCGCGGCACCATCGGATGGCCTGACTATCCAAAGCGAACCCCAAGCACGATTGACTACACGACGATTGCATCTGAGGTGTGGCACAGCCCTCGTTGGGACGAAGTCTGGTTTCCTGATGCGTTCGCTGGGCCAATGGCAGAGCTACTTTGTGCCGTCGAGTCGAATACTGAACCGGCAATGAACGGCGAGGATAATCTTAAAACGCTACAGCTTGTCGACGCGTGCTATCAATCCGCAGCCGAACATCGAGCGATCGAATTGTCATGATTCGCTCGCCCAACAAGAACAGCGGCTCCTAGTCTCTCGCGGGCAACAAGTAGCAAACCGCTTCTTGGTCGTTGCGAACAAGAAGGTGCCGGCCTGCGATCGTCGGAATGTTCCAAGTGCGTGCATCGAGAGCCGCGAGCTGGAGGATCTCCTTGTATTCGCTCGGATTGGCATCGAGGAAGACGACCGTCCCAGCCTCGTTTTGAAGCACGATCACGTCTTCCACCAGGAGAGCTTGTCCGTGGCCGCTGCGAGACATGCGTGGTTGCTTCCACAGTTCCTCCGCGGTTTCCAAATCCACCGCTTGCATCGTGCCATCACTCAATGCATAAGCAACATTGCCATCCACCAAGGCGTGAGTGAACTTCGTCTTCAAAATTCGTGAACTGGTCCAAACGGTTTCAATCTCAAACTCGTTCTCGCCGTTTAAGTTGACTTGCACCAGCGCACATCCGCCTCCGTATCCCTTGCCGATCAGAAACCTATTCTCGCCAGCGGAAATCACTTGGCTGCAATTCGCACCGCCATTGCTCTGGCCGGGCCAAGGATACGACCACAGCACTTCTCCAGTTGCAATCTTGTGCCCAGTGACCGACGACTCATTCACAGCAACAATTTGCTCGGTGCCATGGATCGTCAATAACGTGGGTGACGCGTAGCTCAATTGGTCATCGCCAGCTGTCCACACGACATCGCCCGTCTTCACATCCAAGGCGATCAAACTTCGACCATTGATCCCACTTGGCAGCTCGTTCGGACCACCAAAACTCAAGACACAAAGATCATTCACAATCAGTGGCGAAGATGCACGTCCCCACGGCGCGGCCGCTTCCGAAGCAGTCTGGTCCCAGCCGGCAAGTTTTAACAAGTCGACAGTCCAAACGACTTCGCCAGTTTGCAAATCGAAACAACCCACCCAGCCACTGGCGCCTTGCGAGTAAACCAAGCCATCGCGGATTGTTGGAGTCGAACGAGGGCCGATTCCACCCATTGGATTTTCGTGCCGAGCCGCATGCGAATTGATCCACAGCAACTCGCCGTCGGCCAGTCGATAGCAAGTCACGCATTCAGTGTCCTCTCGCTGTTCCATGGTCACGGCGCGATCACCAGCAACAGAGAAAGACGACCAGCCTTCACCGATCGGGATTCGCCACAGTTCGCGAATCGTACCGACGGACTTTGGAATCGCAAACTCGCGACGCATTATGGTTCCATCGCGATCGTTACCGAGAAACTGAACGGAGTCCGTTGTTGCAACGGCCTCAGGTGCAGAAAGATCGATTTCTGTGATCGTACTCGGATCGACTCGACTTGTGCTAAGTTTCTGGGCTGCACGAGCGAACCGAAACTTCAGCTGAGGGACCATCTCGCCGCTAAAGCCTTCGAACTTGATCAAGCCCGCTGAGATGACGAGCGAGGCAAAAAGTAACAAAACATATCTCGCCAACTTGCCCATCGCAAACTGGTGGCGACCGATCATCACCAGCACGACGACGAACGCAACGATCGCAGTCAGTCCCGTGAAGATATTCGCGTTTTGGTGATCCCAGTTTGGAGCTGAGGCTTGCAAGCCGCCAACAAGCGATCCGGCTGCTGCCAAGACCACGACGCAACGAATCCACGGAAATTTCGGATGGGAACTTTTGGCCTCAGTTCTCGTCAGCGCATCTTCGGGCTCAGTTTCGATCGCTGGCTGATATTCAAGTGTCATCGCACAAAGGTCTCTGATTCGCGGTCTCTGTTTCGCAAAAAAACACCGCCACCAAGCCCGGTGTCGACGCCTCGTCTAGTTTATCAACTCGAATAGTCTCATCGCAGGGCAGATTCGTTCCTCGAACGCCGTAGCTTGACAAGAATTCTCCGAATTTCACGCCAACTCGCGAAGCGTGAAACTGCTGTTCGGCGACAATTAGTTCTCCCCTTTAGCGACAATTAGAATTCCCTGCTAAGAGTTCTTCGCAGTTGCCTCGGCGGAAGTGGATTTGCCATTGGCTTTCGCCTTCTCGACGCGGTAACTCGGCACGTTCAGTTC
>JBGTAI010000148.1:0-101820 GCA_041749955.1 Pirellulaceae bacterium
GAAAGACTCGGTGGCCGTTGCTTCCCAGCGGCAAGGCACTTGCGCGATCATCGGCAATCGCCCGGGTCGTTCAGAGCCACGCGAAAACAAGCGTCGCCCGAAGGTTCTGAAGCTGATGACAGTGCCACGAAAACTTTTTCACGAGGCGCTGGCGTGCCTTTCAAAAATCCCGTAATTCGCCGTGGACAACGCCATTCACTGCTGACACCTTTGTCTACTCCTGTTGAAAAAGCAGCATGTTAGCGAGCGGTTTGTCAAACAACTAGCTGAGGACTTCTCTTACCACTTGTCCGTGGACGTCGGTGAGTCGGAAGTTGCGGCCAGCGTGCTCGAAAGTCAACTGCTTATGATCGAGACCGAGTTGGTGAAGGAACGTGGCGTGGAGATCATGCATGTGAACTCGTCCGCGTACACCGCGGAAGCCAAATTCATCTGTTTCGCCGTGTGCGTAACCAGGCTTGAAGCCGCCACCAGCGACCCAAGCCGTAAACCCAACTGGGTTGTGATCGCGGCCAGTCCCATTCTCTTGAGCGTACGGTGTTCGCCCAAACTCGCTTCCCCACCAAACAATCGTATCCTCGAGAAGTCCTCGCTGTTTGAGGTCGTGTAGCAGTGCCGCGATCGGTTTGTCGACGGCTCGAGCATGGTCCGCATGCTTTGGCAAATTCGAGTGCTGGTCCCAAGCCGGGTTCGCGGAGTTGTCGCCATAGTTGACTTGGATAAAGCGAACGCCGGCCTCGCACATGCGGCGCGCTAGCAGACATCGCTCACCGTAGCTTCTTGTTTTCGGATCATCCATGCCGTACATGCTTTGCGTTTCAGCCGACTCGGAAGAGAAGTCCATCACTTCGGGCGCCACTTGTTGCATGCGCCACGCAAGCTCATACGACTCGAGCGCAGCTTCAAGCTCGGCATCATTCGATTGACGCCGTGCGATCTGCTCATGATTGAGCGATTGCAGAAGGCTGAACTGGTCTCGTCGGCTTTGCGAAGAAATGTCGGTGCGGGTCAAGCTTTCGATACCGAGCGCACTCCCATCCGCGTTGCCAATGCGTGTGCCTTGGAACTTCGGCGGCAAGAATGCGCTTCCGTAATTTCTTGGGCCACCGTTTCCGATCGAAGGTGCGATCGACACGAAACCAGGCAGATTCGAGTTCTCGGTCCCCAAGCCGTAAAACACCCACGAACCGAACGACGGGCGAACGAAATTGGTTGAGCCGCAATGCAAGAACAAGGTGGCCGGCCCATGCGCCACGCCCTCCGTGTGCATGCCATGAAGAAAACACAAGTCATCCACATGCCGAGCTGTCTCGGGAAACAGTTGCGATACCCATTGGCCGCAATCACCGTGCTGTTTGAACTCCCACGGCGACTGCATCAGCCGATGCTCGGTGCGTTTTCCCGTCTTTGCTAATTGCCTCGCATCATCGAACGGCATTGTCTGACCATCTCGCTTGGCGAGAATCGGCTTGTAGTCAAACGAGTCCACTTGGCTGACGCCGCCCTGCATGAACAGAAAAATAATCCGCTTTGCTTTGGCAGTTGCCGTGCCAATCTCGGTGCTCGCGAACGAACGAAGCGGGTTCATCATCGCCGCAGCAGCCAGTGACCCAAAACCACATGCTGTTTGGCTGAGCATCGCTCGACGATTCGATTGAAGTGGGTTCATCGTTGTATGCTCAATCCAGATATCGAAAGTCTAAGGATGCGAAGATCGAGTGCACGAAGAGTTGAAGTCGATTCGAATTTTTCGAGTCATCCAGATACCTCATCGATTCGGACATCTCGATCGGCGTTGGCTCGCGACACAGGCAATCTTTGAAAATGGAGCGAATCAAACCTTCGCGATCATTTGAAGAATATGACTCCTGGTAACGCTTCGCGGCGGCGCTCGCGCGGTCGCTCACCCAAGGATGATTCAGTAGCACCAGAGCCTGGGAAGAAACCGTGCTCCGCGGTCGCTCTCCAACAGAGACACTGGCATCGGCAAAGTCGAATGCTTCAAAGAGATCTGGAAGCGAGTTTCGAAACACGGGCTGGTAGATACTACGCCGGGGCGAAACGTGCTTGTAACCGTAATCTGCTTTGGGGGAACCCGTAATCAGTGATCCGCCCATCGTTAAGTCCAACTCGCCACTTATTTGAAGCATCGAGTCTCGCAGCGATTCCGCAGTCAGCCGACGTGAATGGCCTCGCCAATAGTAACGGTTCGCCGGGTCGATTCGCTGTTGATCGTCAGTCGGATTTTCGATGCGCCGGCGATAGGCTTCTGACGTCACGATCGTTCGTACCAGATGCTTTGTCGACCAACCACTTTGGATCAATTCGCCGGCAAGCCAATCCAAGAGCTCTGGATGACTCGGATCTGTCCCGGTTGTGCCAAAGTTGTTCACCGAGGAAACGAGTCCGTGGCCCATCAACCAACACCACACACGATTCGCATAAACTCGCGCCGTCAGCGGATTTGAAGGATGGCTTAACCATTGAGCCAGCTCCAATCGGCCGCTTGAACTCGCGGCGATTTCGATGGGTGATCCGACGTCTACCGCACTGAGAAAGCCTCGCGGAACGACTTCGCCGAGGTTGCGAACGTCGCCGCGAATATGAATTGCAAAATTCTTCGGTGACTCCTGCTCCACAATTGTCATGAAACGAGGACGGCTCGCCAGGGATTGCTCGACCTGCTTGCGTTCCGATTTCAGTGAAGCCAACTCTTTGGTTAGCTGCTCATCGCTATCTTGCTGTTTCGGGCGCTGCTTGTTGCTGCGTTTGGTCGACTTGTTGGCTACAGCGGTAGATTCATTGCTGATGGGCAAGAATTGAACTGCGTCCACAATCACGTGGCCATCCGATTCGTCGTTGGCGACGAGCACGAACGCCTGGCCGTCTTTCTCGAAACGAAACTCACCGAGGGAAATCCAAATCGCTTCTTCTGGCGGTTTGGATCGTTGGTCAACTCGTACGAGCGTCTCACCATCGGCACTAAAGATACGAACCATGACATTGGATGCGCGGTTCTCGCTTGCCGAGTACGCCAAACGGACGCGGTACTGTCCGGGCGCGAGCTCCGTCGGCTCGAATGTCGCAGTCTTTTTGCCCTTGTCAGTATTCTCATCATGGATGTAACCATCGCCAACGAATCGACCCACGTGCGTCGATTCCATCCACGTTCCCACGAGCTTCGCCTGGCGGCTGTCCACGACCACGCCTTCCAACTCTTGCACGGGAATCGCGCGGACGTCTTTGGCCAGTTTTCGATCGTTTGTTTGATTTAACTTAGCCAGCCGCTCGTCGATGCTCGCTAATCGTTGCTCGAGCGACGCGTAGTGAGACTCTTCACTATCCGTTAACGGCAGCGGCTTTTCGATCCACTTGGAAAGGTTCGCGTGCTCCAGAGCGACTGATGAGTGGAGAATTCCCGCCAGCGCGTAGTAGTCGCTCGTCGGAATCGGATCGAACTTGTGATCGTGACATCGAGCACACCCGATGGTCTGTCCCAGGAAAGCACGTCCAATGACTTCAAGTTGCTCGTCGACGTAATCCATTTCGAGTTGAGCTTTATCTTGCTGCTCAAGATTCGTGTTGCCAACCGTCAAGAACGTCGTCGCCGTCAGTTGCATCTGGCGTTCGCGTAGATCGTCGGATTGCATCAGGTCTCCTGCGATCTGTTCGCGAAGCATCTGATCAAAAGGGCGGTCTTCGGCATAGGCTTGAATGAGATAGTCGCGATATCGCCATGCTTCGGGCAGGACGAAGCCTCGCAACGTAATGGACTCGGCATAACGCACCACATCCATCCAATTACGAGCGAACCTCTCGCCGAAATGAGGCGAGTCGAGCAATTTGTCGATCAGCTCGCGATAGGCAGCGTCTTTGTCACGCTCGAACGTTTGTAAGTCGAGATCATTGATCGAAGGTGGCAATCCTGTCAGATCAAAATAGAGTCTCCGCACCAGCACGTGAGGATCGGCTTCTTCGCTTGCCGCGAGACCCACGGACTTGAGTTGGCGGTCAACGAAATAGTCGATCGGCGAGTTGGGGTCACTGGCACTTTCATCCACGAGCGCAGGAGACTGAAGCTCGCGATACGCCCAATGCTCTTTGGCTTTTTCAACAAGCAGTCCAACTTGCGGTTTCGCGATCGGCGACGTCGCTTGTCGCGGATCAATCGCACCCTCAGAAATCCAATGTCGAAATGCATCGAGGACATCTTGGGGCAACTCACCATCGGGCGGCATCTGCAAGTCAGGGTTGTCGTAGGTCATCGCGACAAACAGTCGACTTTGTTCTGGGTCGCCAGGAATGATCGCGGGCCCAGAGTCTCCGCCCTCGGACCAAGCGCTCTTCGAGTCAAGCAACAACCCGCCGCTGGCTTCCGTCTCGGCGGAGTGGCACTCGATGCAATGATCGATGAGCGCGGGACGAATGTTGGACTCGAAAAAATCGAGCTTCGCTTGCTCAGCCGATTCGAGGACCGATTGCGAGAAAGCGGCACGTGAATCCGCAAACAAATCGACTGTGATTGCAAACGCAAACATCAGGAGTGCTGATCGAACTTGCATCACGACTTATGGGGCGGGGAATAGGAGGCGGGAGGATCGGGCTAGTTTACTGTGTTTCGCACACCAAGGTCAAACTTTGCGCGTTTCTGTGCAGGGCAATTCACTGTTTCAAACTGGGGCCTTTATCTTTTCGTAGGGTGCCGTGCTTGCACACACCTTTTGCTGAATCTGGTGCGTGCAAGCACGGCACCCTACGTTTCGCAGTCTGAACAACTGATTTGCCCTATGTTCGGATGCCTTCTTGCTCCGAAATTCGCCAAACGGCCAAAATTGTGGCACCCCGCAGGGGCATCTGCTAAGGTGCTTGATCCATTTAAGTGCAAATTGGTTTGGCAAGTGCAACTTTCAGAGACTTTCATGATTCGCAACGTTCTATTCGCAACATTAGCCGCATCGTTTCTCTTCACGCCAGCCGTGTACGGCCAGACGAGCCAGCCAGTATCGAGCCGAAAGATCGTCCTTGTCGCAGGCGAGACGGCGAAAGTCGATGTCGTGGGACACCATGATTATCTTGCTGGATGCAAGTGCCTCGAAGTGCTGCTCAACCAAACCGCTGGTGTCAGCACCGTCCAAGTGACCGAAGGCTGGCCAAGCGATGAAGCCGTGTTGGAGCAAGCCAGCTCCATTGTGTTTTACACCGACGGAGGCGGAAAACAGGCCTTTCTATCGTCGCCGGAGCGAGTTGCGAAGATGCAGTCACTTGTCGATGCTGGTGTCGGCATTGTGATGATTCACCAAGCCGTTGATTTTCCGAATGAGTTTACCGAGGAAGGTCGCGCGTGGATCGGCGGTGTCTATGAGAATGGGAACTCCGGCCGCGGGCATTGGCCGAGCAACCACGTTGACTTCCCCAATCATCCGATCACTGGCGGCATGACGCCTTGGCAGATCAACGATGGTTGGCTCAACGGGATTCAATTCGTCGACGAGTTGAAAGGCATCACTCCGCTCGTATGGTCTGGCAAAGAATACGCCGGCAGCCGAGCGGGCTTGGATGAAGACATCGTCGGTTGGGCGTACGAACGTCCAAAAGGTGGACGCTCATTCTCATTCACTGGACTCGACGCGCACTCCGCATGGTCGCTTCCTGGAATGCGTCAACTCGTCGTCAACGGAGTGCTGTGGACGGCTGGGGTGGAGGTGCCACCGCAAGGCGCATCCAACAAGATCGAACCAGCTGACTTGGAGCAAATGCAAACACCACGCGAGCCAAAGAAGCCAGCCAAGAAACCTAAGACCGTCACTGAAACTTGACGACTTTGAGATCATCCAAGTCACTCTTTGAGTTTCGTACAAACGACACTGCATTAACGTCAGTACGATTTCAGACAGCGGCAGCGAATTTGCGACACGTGCGTTAGACCGGGAAGACTGGCGGCAGGATGTAGCTGTCGTACGGCAACGGCAATTCAGCTACGAACAAGCGGCCTGCGTTGGGGCAGGTTTGAAAATCCGCTTCGCTCATGTTCTCAACCGCCGTTGAAATCACCAGCTTTAACTTGCCGTCGTGCGGAACAATTGCGGGACAAGTATTTTGCGGCGAGCCTTCGGTTTCCCAAACGCAAAGCAGTTTCCCGGACTCAATGTCATACAGTCGTGTTTGCCCCACAGGCGCCGCCTTGGGCAAGAACATGGACACGATGATCCCCTTGGCTTCGGGCGTCAGAATCGCACCATCGGGAACCGCTTCATCGTTGGTCAAGTCAACGAGCACGATGGGTTCACCCAGCTTGCCGGAGTCAATGTTGATAGGATAAGAAACGATTTTTCGGGTCGGTGAATCGATATCAACCAACCACATGCTCCCGTCCATTTGGTAGCGGATTGCTTTACCGTTGCTACAGATCTGGTCGTCGCGCAAACGCACAAGGTGCTTGTCGCGATTACGGTACAGATAAAGACCAGCCTTTTCGTTGTTGAACTCAAGGTCTTTTGTGCCGAAGATCAAATTGTCATTCACAACCAGGCCATCGTTGATGATCGTGTTCTGGACGTCTGCGTCCACGTGCTGACAAATCAGCTCAAATTCGCCGTTGGCTGTATCAAAAATCCCGACACTTCGTTCACATCCCACCACAAACTTGCCAGGACTCTTGCACGGGAAAGCGAATCCAGGCCGACCTGGCAAATCGAAACTCTTATTCTCGCCAGTGTTCATGTCAAAGATGTTGAGCGAACCGGTCTTTGCATCGGCACCGTGTTGGATCGCGACCCACGAAAAACGGCCTTCACCGAGCGCATACGGGCCTTCTGGCAAGAACCGCTGTGCGGCAGTCATCGGGAAATCCAAAACGCTAGTTGCGTGGGTCGTGGTCATGATGTTTCCGGTACGAAAGAAGCTCAAAGCGATTAGTTTCGCATGTCGCCGTAGCTCTGTGCAACCCACAGTGAGGCGGCGCTTCGCACGAGCTGGACAATCGCCTACGATATTGCACGCAATGCGCAATCTCGTGCCATCCGCAAAAATTTCCCGCTTTCAACTAGGCTTTTGTTCTCGTGTCTATCAATATCATGCGACGGTTCACTTTCTGTGCTGGCCACCGGTTGGTTGGCCACGAAGGGAAATGCCAAAATTTGCACGGACACAACTACGTTGCTGAGGTCTACGTCACGGGCCAGAAACAAGACGCGGTCGGACGCATCCTTGATTTCAAATTGCTGAAACAGAAATGCAACGGCTGGCTCGACGAGCACTGGGATCATGCCTTCATTCTCTGGGACCAAGACCAAAACGCACTCGACGCCATCCGCAGCTGTGAGCCGCATCGGATCTATGAGTTGCCTTACAACCCAACCGCCGAGAACATGGCAAAGTACATGCTGGAGGAAGTGTGTCCAAAAATACTGATGGACACCGGCGCAACCGCTTTTAAGATCCGCATGTGGGAAAGCGCCGAGACGTACGCCGAAGTCACTCTCGACGACGTTGCTTGAGGAGAACTGAAGATGACACGCTTGTTTGCTGGTACTCCGTTTGACATTCCACCGACGTGTGATCGTTGCGGCAAAATCGAAGAAGAATGCGACTGTCCTCCACCGCCAGTCCAGTGGCTCGCGCCAGAAAAGCAAACTGCGAAGGTGCGCGTCGAAAAACGCAAAGCCAACCGCACTGTCACGGTTGTTGACGGACTCAGCCCCAAGGACAGCAACCTACCGGCACTGTTGAAACAACTCAAAGATCACTGCGGCGCCGGAGGCAGCTTGCAAGAAGATCGAATCGAACTTCAAGGCGACCATCTCACAAGAGTCCAAGACCACCTGTCGTGGATGGGATACCAGGTTCGGTAGCTGGCGCGATTTGGCAGCGATGTAATGTCATAAAACTCGTGTTACTGAAACAATCTCTGTTTGATCAACCGCCACACATACAGAAACACGCCCATCAGGATGCCCATCGCGATCGCTAGCCAAATCAGGAACTGACCGAGAAACAAGTTCGGTGCGAGGGCGTTGTCGTAGATGACTGGCCAAAAAACAATCGTGATCATGGTGCCGGCGCAGAGATAGGGCCCAAACGGGACACGCGACTCTCGCGTGACAATGAACTGGACCAAGACGATTGCGATCGCGGCAATCGGCGAGAGGAAAAATGCAGCAAGTGCTGCCTGCCATCCGATAACAGCACCGATCATTGCCATCAACGTCACGTCACCGAAGCCCATTGCCTCCAATCCCATGGCCCAAGACGCAATGATGCGAATCACCCACACGATCCCACCACCTACGGCCAATCCAATCAGGCTACTGAACAAGCCATGCCAATGGGCTGGGCCGAGCGAGTACACGATCGAGATCACGACCAGACCGGCGATCCACATGCTGAGCAAAATCTTCCAAGTCGGATAGCGCACCAATCCAGCAAAGAAAAATTCGATTGCCTTGCTCCAACCGCGGCGCAGAATCAGTCGTCGATCAGCGAGCGCAAAACACCATCCAGTCCAGATCGCTAGCCCGACGAGCAATCCCGTTGACGTGAACCACTTCAGATCAGGTGGCGTCCAAGGCAGGCTGAAGGTGACGGGAAGAATCTCCGCTGCGGTGTCGGGGGACACGAGCGCGGGCATGAAACCGTAGACGGAAACGGCGCCGCTCAGCAGCGCCAACAACGTGCCAGGGATCGTGATGATGTCTGGGATCGTTTGCTCGTCAAAGTCAATGAAGGTGGCTGCGGTCATCAGCACCACAAGGACCGCGTGGCCAATAAAAATCCGCGTCCAATACCACTCATACATTTGCACCCATTGAGGCATTCGAGCGGCCTCGGGAAGCAGCCCACCGTATTGGGTCTCGAACCAGTACAATGCTGGGATGCCGATGGCGAGTCCCAGCTCGACCAGAATCGGCCGGATCCAGAAGCCTTTTCCGTGCAACGTTCTCTCTCGTCGCAACCCGAGCCAACCGAAAACTGGAATTCGGTCGGATACTCGGCGAGGCGGTGCGTCGGGGTGTGGCGGTGCGAAGGAGCTGATTCGACGCGGAAAGTAGCACCAGCTGTAAATTAGGTAGTTCGCAAACGCGCCAGCCGAAAGCCCGAAAGCGACCAAGATTGCCAGTCGCAAGTTGAGCGGTAGAGAGATCCAAGCGTTTATCACGAGCGTGCCAGGCATTGCGGTCGTAAAGAGGAGTCCGTTTGAGGCCGTATCCTAGCGGACGACAGCACAAAGAAAGTAGCTCGGTTTGACGGTCCCGGTTGAATAACGGCGTCAACGATTCGTTCACTATTCATTACGATGCAACATCTTGAGCTTCTGATCTGAGTTTCTGTTACGCGAGGCAAATTTCGTGGCCTTTTTCTCACCAAAACAGGGCATTCAAGACGTTTCATCGCCAGCTAGACCCAGCACGAATCAATTGACGGAACCCCTTGACCCCATTACACTAATAGAACGTGATCGATTCCCACATTAAGTCGTGTGATCGGTTACCCCCCAAACCCCCGCCTGCTCATTCTTGAGCTACCGCATCGATCACCCGTGATGGGTGCCGGATCGGCGCTACCGTCAGAACACACGTTCTCCCCTTAGGTGTGAATCCGTGCGAGCTGCTTTAAACGCCAATTGCCGTTTTGTTGTTTTCCCAGTTGCATGTGCTATCGCGGCTGCGACGTTACTTGGCGGATCTGCGCGAGCGATCGCGGAGGAGTCCGGCGAGTCAGCACCATCCGAGCAACCCGTCAGCTACTCTTCGGACATCGAACCGATTCTTCGCAAGAATTGCTTTGGTTGTCACCAGGGTGCGAAACAGCTTGGCGAGTACCGCATGACGGAGTTCCAATCGCTTGTCGCGGGTGGTGAATCTGGTGAAGTCGCCATCGTGCCTGGCAAACCCGACGAAAGCCATCTGATTCAACAGATCACCGTGGTGGATGGTCGTGCAGAAATGCCAAAGCCTCCGCTTGCGGCGCTAGCCACAGCGGACGTCGACTTGATCCGTCGTTGGATTAGTGAAGGCGCGAAGGACGACTCGCCGGCCGATACTGGACCACGGTTTGACGCCGAGAATCCACCGGTCTACCACGGACCGCCCACGTTGCCTTCGGTCGCCGTGACTCCGGATGGCAAGACCATTGCGATTGCTGGTTACTACGAAATCATCTTGAAGGACGCTGAGTCGGGCGAGACGACTCGCCGCTTGGTCGGCGAGAGTCCACGGATCAATAGCGTTCGCTTTTCGCCTGATGGAAAGCGAGTTGCTGCGGCGGGCGGACGCACGGGCGAGACCGGCGAAGTTCAAATTTGGGATGTCGAGTCAGGCTCGTTGTTGCTTTCGAAACAAATCACTTACGACACGCTGACTGGCGCGTCCTGGTCGCCCGATGGTTCGATGTTGGCGTTTGGCGCGACGGACAATGCCGTTCGTGCGATCAACAGTGAAACCGGCGAACAAGTCTTGTTCCAAGGTGCTCACGACAACTGGGTACTCGACACCGAATTCACTCCCGACGGCACGTACATTGTTTCCGTCGCTCGCGACATGACGTGTAAACTGACGGAAGTTGCGACCGAGCGATTCATTGACAACGTGACATCGATCACACCGGGTGCATTGTCAGGCGGACTCAGCTCAGTTGCGCGACATCCCGAACGAAATGAAATCGTGGTCGGTGGCGCCGACGGAATCGTGAAAGTTTATCGCGTGTTCCGTGAGACCGCTCGCAAGATCGGCGACGATGCCAACCTGATCCGTCGATTGCCAGAGATGCCGGGACGTATTTTCAACGTCGCCGTCAGCCTCGACGGATCAAGGATCGCTGCAGCATCCACGCTCGATGGAAAGAGCGAGGTCCGAGTGTGGAAGTATGACTTCAGTGGCGAGCTGGACAAAAAGATCAAGGAGATCCTGGCAAAACGAGTTGCTGATCGAAACGCGGAAGAAAAGAAACTTGTCGACGAGCACAAAGATGGCAAGACCGAGGAGATCACGAAGCTCGCGATTGGCGACGCAGCGGTTTATTCGCTCGCTTTCGGTGCGAACCACGATTTAGTCGTCGCGGGTGCCGACGGCCAAGTTCGTATTCTCGATGCGAGTGGAGCGGTCAAGAGCCAATTTCTAGCCGTCACGATTGAACCGACCGAGAAGAAGTCTTTCGCGGTGGACGCACGTTCTTGGAATGAAATCCAAACGCGTGCCTACGAAGCGGCTGCGGAAAAACAGTCGCGGCAATCACCGCTGGCTGACAACAATCAAATTGCATCAATCAGCGTGTCTCCGGAAACAATCTCGCTGGACTCGCCCTACGCCTACTCCCAGTTCGTGGTGACGGCGACACTCAACGACGGCTCGACACTTGATGTGACTCGAGAATGCGACATCACGACGCCAGCTTGGGGAACAGCGAGTGCGACTGGACTCGTTCGCGGCGTGTCAGACGGAAAGGGCGATGTCACGGTGCGGTTCGGCCAGTTTTCGCAAACGGTTGCGATGACGGCATCGAACATGATCGAAACGTCCGTTGACTTTTTGCGTGACGTGAATCCAGTGTTGAGTCGGCTGGGTTGCAATCAAGGCACTTGCCACGGCGCACAAGCTGGAAAGAACGGTTTCAAGCTTTCGCTTCGAGGTTACGACCCGATCTATGACCTGCGAGCGCTAACCGATGAACTCGCAGCACGGCGTATCAACCCAGCCAATCCCGAAGAGTCGCTGATGCTTCGCAAGCCGCTTGGGATCACGCCACACCAGGGCGGCGCTCTGATGACCGATGGTGATTCGAACCACGCGATCTTGCGACGTTGGATCGCCGACGGTTCAAAGTTGGACCTGAGTACGCCACGTGTGACGTCGCTGGACGTGTTTCCAATTAATCCAATCGCATCACAACCAGGCGATGAGCAACAAGTGCGAATCGTGGCCCACTATGCCGACGGCGCCAGCCGTGACGTGACACAAGAAGCGTTTATCGAAAGTGGGAACTCCGAAGTGGCGACGGCCGGAAAAGCTGGCATGCTCGTCGCTGTTCGCCGTGGTGAAGCCCCGATCCTTGCTCGATACGAAGGAGCCTACGCAGCAACCACGTTGACCGTCATGGGAAATCGCGACGGCTATGAAGTCAAGCCAACCGAAACGTTCAATCAGATCGATGATTTCGTCGCCCAGAAATGGGAACGAATGCGAATCGTTCCGAGCGGTCTGTGCGATGACAATACGTTCCTGAGACGCGTGTATCTCGACTTGACGGGTTTGCCGCCAACGAGCGATGACGTTCGCTCGTTCATCGCAGACCCAAAGCCGAGTCGCGAGAAGCGTTCGGAAGTGATTGATCACTTGATCGCGAGCGATGCGTTCGTCGAGTATTGGACCAACAAGTGGGCTGACTTGCTCCAAGTGAACCGCAAGTTCATTGGTGTCGAAGGCAGCGAAGCGTTCCGCGGCTGGATCCGCACCGCAGTCGCTGAGAACCGTCCATACGACCAGTTCGCTCGCGAGATCCTCACAGCATCCGGCTCCAATAAAGAAAACCCACCAGCGTCGTACTACAAGATTTTGCGTGATCCAGATGCGACGATGGAGAACACGACGCATCTCTTCATGGGCGTGCGATTCAATTGCAACAAGTGCCACGATCATCCGTTTGAACGTTGGACCCAGGACCAGTATTACGAGATGGGTGCGTTCTTTGCTCAAGTTGGCCTAGAGAAAGATCCAGAGTCCGGTAACAAAACGATCGGCGGTACGGCTGTCGAAGGCGCCAAGCCGCTTTACGAAAAAGTCATCGACAAGAAAGACGGCGAGATCAAACACGGTCGTACTGGCGGCGTGGTCGAGCCCAGATTCCCTATCGAGGTGACTCATGAATGCAAAGAAGAAGCGACACGTCGTGAGCAGCTCGCTGCCTGGATGACGGACGCGGACAACCCGTACTTTGCACGTAGCTATGTGAATCGCTTGTGGGGTTACATGCTCGGCGTGGGGCTGATCGAGCCAATCGACGACATTCGTGCTGGCAACCCAGCAACCAACCCAGAGCTGCTTGACTATCTCACGACTTCGTTTGTTGACAGTGGCTTTGACACACGAGCGATGTTGCGAATGATCTGTAACAGCCGTACGTACCAGCTTGAAGTAGGCACCAATTCACTCAACGCCGACGACAGGCAAAACTACTCGCACGCGACTCCGAGACGATTGCCCGCGGAAGTGCTCTACGATTCCGTGCTCGCACTGACCGGCTCGATCAGTTCGATCGCGGGGATCCCGAAGGGAACTCGAGCCGCCGCGTTCAGCGATTCGGGTGTCAATTTGCCAGACGGATTTTTGACGAACTTAGGCCGCCCGGTCCGCGAGAGCGCATGCGAGTGCGAACGCTCGAGTGGACTGCAGCTCGGCCCCGTGATGGCGCTGATTAGTGGCCCGACGATCGGCAGTGCGATTTCTGACGATAAGAATGAACTTGCAAAGATCGTGGCCGCCAGCCCAACGGATGAAGCTGTGGCGGAAGAGATTTTCTTGCGGGCTCTCGCTCGTACGCCAACCGAACAGGAGTTGGCGGCGTTCAAGTCGATCACAGAGAACATTCGCTTGGACCACGAAGCGATTTCCGAGCAACTCAAGACTGCGGAAGCAGATTGGGCAACACGTCGTGCGGACCTCGAACGAAAGAGGCTGGAGAATCTCGAATTAACGAAAGCTGAGATCACGGCTCGTACGGAAGAAATCAAGCCTGAGCGAGAGCGACTCGAGAAAGAACGCCAAGACAAGATCGCGGCCGCACAAGCCAATGTAGACGCTGAGAAAGTCAAGTTTGACGAGAAAGCGGAAGCGTTTTTGACAGGCGGTGACACTGGGATCGAATGGTTCCCACTGGCCGCCACGAGTGTGAAGTCGAGCAACGACATCTCGCTTGCACCACAACCTGATCGTTCGATTTTGGCCTCTGGCGAAAAGAAAGACAAAGGTGTTTACACGATTGGATTCAAAACGAACCTCAAGAAGATCACTGGCTTGAGATTGGAAGTGCTTGCGGACCCGGCGTTGCCAACGAAGGGTCCTGGCCTAGCCGACAACGGAAACTTTGTCCTCACCGAGCTCATCGTGAAAGCTGGCGAAGCGAGCAAGCCCAAGGAATTGACGAAGCAAGATATCGCGAGTGGAAAAGCTGACTTCCTTCAGTCCAGTTTTGCCATCGAGCAAACGTTCGACAATGAAGCCAAGAACCAACAAGGCTGGGCTGTCTCGGGCGCGACTGGCCTGACTCACTGGGCGACATTCAAATTCGCAATGCCGATCGAGACGACGGAAGCGACGCTTTTGTCGATTGAAATGCACCAATTCCACAACGCGGAGAAACATCGTCTCGGCCGGTTCCGAATCAGCGTCACGACGGACGACGTAGATTTACCGCTCTCGCTGCCTGAATCGTTTGCCGCGATCGCAAAAACCGCAAAAGACAAACGCACCGACGCGGACAAGAAATCGCTTGAAGACTATTTGGCTGTGACCGATCCCGCGTTATTGAAGGTGAATGAGGAATTGGCCAATGCTAAAAAGGCGGTTCCTCCAGACGAGAAGCTGACGCAACTGCAAGCTCGCCTGAAGTCACTGGAACAAGAAACCGCGGATGATCCGGCGATCGTACAGTTGCGTTTGGACGTCGAGCAAAGCTCCACGCAACTGAAAAATATCCGACTCACCGCGGCTGAGGATTTAACGTGGGCGCTCGTCAATAGCCCTGCGTTCCTGTTCAACCACTAAACTACCGTCGTCCATCAAAACTGTTTTGAAACGTTTTCCATTCCAACCATAGGAACATCGCCATGTTGTCGTTTCGAGGATCAAGAGCGAAAGACTTGTGCGATCCACATTTGCAACCCACACGTCGCGCGTTCTTGCGTGTCGGCGGATGCAGCATGCTGGGTTTGTCGTTGCCGTCGTTGTTGCAAATGGAAGCAGCTCGCGCGAACGAGCTAGCGCGAGTTGAGTCGACTCCGGGTGCGAGCCTCGTCGGTGGCGGCCCGGGTTGGGGCAAAGCGAAAAGCATCATCTTGGTTTACCTGCAAGGCGGGCCAAGCCATCTCGACTTATGGGATCCGAAAGAGAACGTGCCTGACAATGTGAAGAGCATCTTCAATCCGATCAGCACCAAGATCCCGGGCATCAAGTTCACAGAAAACTTGCCCAAGTTGGCTGAGATCAACGATCGCTTCACGATGATTCGCTCGATGTCGTACACGCCCAATGGTTTGTTCAACCACACGGCGGCGATCTACCAGATGATGACGGGTTACACGACCGATAAAGTGAGTCCGTCAGGCCAGCTCGAACCGCCATCGCCCAAAGACTTCCCGAACTTCGGCAGTAACATCGTCAAGATGCGGCCAGTTGACGAACCGATGCTTCCGTTCGTGATGCTGCCACGCCCCTTGCAAGAATCCAACGTGATCGGAAAGGGTGGCTCGGCAGGCTTCCTCGGTAAGTCATTCGATCCATACACGCTCTATCCAGATGGTGATGATCTGGATATGTCGAAGATGGAAAAGATCAAAATCGATGACTTGAAGCTTCGTCCAGAAGTATTCAGCCTGCGATTGCAACGTCTCGCGAATCTTCGCAATCTGCTTAACGCCGAGATGCCAACGATTAACAAGGCGGTTGAGTCCTTCGAACTTGACGAGTACTACGATCGCGCCCTGAGCTTGATTGTTTCCGGTCAAGCTCGTAACGCGTTCCAATTGTCTGCGGAATCGGATGCGACTCGCGATGCGTATGGCCGCAACACGTTTGGACAAAGCTGCCTTCTCGCACGACGACTGGTTGAGGCCGGGACTCGTGTCGTTGAAGTGATTTGGCCAAAGGTCGCGAACAGTGACAACCACTCGTGGGACCACCACACGGGTCTGAGCAAACGGATGAAGGACCAGTCGGCCCCGATGCTTGACGCTGGATTGACGACGTTGATCCAAGACCTCGACGACCGCGGCATGCTCGAAGAAACGCTCGTGGTCGCGATCGGCGAATTCGGACGCAGCCCACAGCGTGGGGTTAGTACCAGTGGTAACAATAATTCCGACGACGGTCGGGACCATTGGCCATATTGTTACACGGCCGTGATGGCTGGAGCGGGCATTCGCCGTGGCTATGTTCATGGAAAGAGTGACAAAACCGCCTCGGCACCGCTGGAAAAACCGGTACATCCGGCGGAAATTTTGGCCACGATCTATCACAGCTTCGGAATTGAGCCTGAAACGATCGTTTACAACCACCTGAACCAGCCTCGCGAATTGGTGAAAGCCGCCGCCGTGACGGAGTTGATGGCGTAGCGATCGGCGACGCGTGAATTATGATGGGGGCTCTTGGCAGCCAAACTTTTCCTGAACCCACGCCGGCCCCCCATGGCAAGTAGTTTCTATCCGCGAGCGACCTATTTCATCGTTGGTGCCCTGGTGGCGACGATGTCGCTTGCCCAGGCTCCAGCGCAAACCGATGCTGAGTCGGTCGCTGTCGATACACCGCAAGTTGCCGAGCTGGTTCAACGTGCATCGTCCAACGATCCAGTCCGATCAGGCGAGGCGATCGCGACACTTGCGCGAATGGGTAATTGGTCAAGAGTGGGAGAAGCTCTGGAACGCATAGCCGAGCAAAAACCAGACGACGTCAAGATTGCCAAGATCGCGAGTTCGCTTGGGCCCGTCATCATGCCCCAGTTGAACCGCGACAATCTGATCAATTCATCGGCGCTGGAATTTGTCGCCGAATTGAATCAGGCGATTGCAAAAGAGAACGACGATCCCCAGGTCAGGCAGTTACGCGAAGCCGCAGCCGCTGGTAATGGCGTTCTAGCTGCTCAGGCGGTTACTTCGCTCGTGCGAATCGGCAATTGGTTTGCTGCCGACGAAATACTCGCTGAAGCGTCAACGCAAAAGCCAGACGAAGCCACGGCAGCCGAAATGGCACGTCGTCTAGGGCCAGCGTTATTGGTGCGAATGTCTCGCAGCGACAAGCTCAATCAACCGGCTTTGGATTTTGTTGCTCAATTGAGCGCGGCATTGGCAAAAGAAAATGCGTCACCGGATCGACTACGACTCGCGATCAACGATTTAATTTCTGAGAAAACGGACGTTCGACTCAACGCCATGCGGGTGCTGTTGTCCGGAGGTGAAGCGTCAATCCGTGAACTAGTGAGTGCCGTCGTCTCGGACAAGACAGCGGCACAGCGTGATGAGCTCTTGCGCACGATGCTTCAACTCGGCGACGGTGGAGTGCTCGCGCTTCGCCAGCTTGCCATCTACGGTGGAACCGATGAACGCCCACGAGCGCTCGCATCGCTTGCACGGATCGATCGCAAGCGTTTCACGTCGGATCTTGTATCCGCCTTGCACGCGACAAACTCCACCGACGAAGAACGTCAAACCGCAATCAACGCATTCGCTCGCATGAACTTGTCTGCACCATCACTCGCGGATTCGATCACCTACTTGGCTGACGAGCTGAGTCGCGCAAGCGACGCCGCTCGCCTCGCGCTCGGTGATGAATCACTGAGCGTGATCTGGGAAATTGAAGCCGACCGCAAGAATGTAAGACACGTCGAAACACTTGCATCGATCGCTGCGAGTCGTGAACGAGCCGACGCAGCGTCCAGGTTACTTCGGCTCGATTCGGTCCCGTCCATCTTTGCGCGAGATGCATTCATCGCTGACGTCAGCTATCGGGTCAGCGCAGATCCGCTTTGGGGAAGCCCAGAAGAAGTGAAAGCACTCTCCGATGCGTACGGTGCAACGTCGACTCCCTCCGCTGCTTCAGCCGCGTTGGCCGAAGCGTTGCAGCGAGAAGATTGGACAGCTGTCGTTGGGCTGATTCAATTCAGCGGTGCTGCGGCCAATCAATATCAAGTGAACGAGTGGCTTTCTGGACAAGCGGGAAAGCCAGCACCACTTGTTCGAGCGGCCGTTGCGCCGATTCCTCGAGTTCGATACGAAGCCGCCGCCGCGATTGCAAAACTCAAGCCAGAAACAGCATACGCCGGCAGCAGTCACGTCCAGGAAACACTTGCCGAAATGGCGAGACTGACGCGGCGGCCGGTCGCCATTATCGTCGAAACGATTCCAGAAATCGTATCGCGTCAAGAAACGATACTCACGACGATCGGATTCCAGGTCGACACGGTGGTTACGGTTGCGGAGCTGGAACGCCGTGTGGCTGCTGGAGGCGACCTTCGATTGGTGTTGAGCAAGTCGGGACTCGCCGATGCTCGCCCCATCGAGCTTGTTGACCGAGTTCGCCGATTACCGCGAGGCGGGCAACTGCCAATCGTCTTTTACACGGACGAAGACGACGTGTTGGGTCCAAATCGGTTTTCTGTCCCCACGGTTCAAATACCAGAGCCACGTTCGACGACGCCGCTGACCGAACTCTTGACCCAGTGGCAACGAGTGGCGGCATTACCGCCATTGATTGAAGCGGAACGAAATCTATTTCAGTCGCTGGCTCGAGAAGCCCTTGGAATTGACGAGACCGTTTTGGCGGAAACAGCCCTGTAAACAAATCAGCGACCAGGGACACAGGGGAGGATGCGGCATTTTTTGACTGGCTTGTTGACGTGCGAACATCCAGACGCGTCTATCGCTAATTCGAGTTGTGAGTTATCGTCTCGGACTACCCTACGGGGCACTAAATCGAGCCAACGTGTTTTTCCGGTGCTTTGGTCCGTGTCCAAACTCTCCTGATATGACGAGCGAGTGATTCGCCAGCAGGAGCCTTGGACTTGCCCACCAATCACGCTGGATACGACGCGTTCGCAGGCAGCTTTGGCGAGTATCTCCGAACACCTTCATCTATGGCTGACCGTTTGACTGTTTTCGATGGCGATTCTTGGTCCAACTTCCTATAGCCCCGGCGGGGCACCGATTCCTGGAATCATCGGCAGCTCGCCGGCGATGCAGGAGGTGTACCGAATCACCCGACGAGTCGCTGGCAGCAACGCGTCGGTGTTGATCCTTGGTGAGACGGGCGTTGGTAAAGAGTTAATCGCTGGTGCCGTACACCGACTCAGCCACCGTAGCGGCGGCCCATTTGTGCGAGTGAACTGCGGAGCACTCAGCGAAAGTCTGCTCGAGAGCGAGTTGTTCGGTCACGTACGCGGTGCCTTCACCGGCGCGGTCGCCAATCGTACCGGACGCTTCGAAGCCGCCAACCATGGCACCATTTTTCTCGACGAAATCAATAGCACAACGCTCACGCTACAGGTCAAGCTACTGAGAGTTCTCCAAGAAAAGGAGTTCGAGCGAGTCGGCGACACAAGCACGTTAGGCACCGACGCACGAGTCATCGCAGCCAGCAATCGCGACTTAATGGGCGAGGTTCGAGAAGAGCGATTCCGCGAAGACCTTTACTGGCGATTGAATGTGGTACCGATTGAGATCCCTCCGTTGCGTCGTCGCCGCGAAGACATCCCAATGCTCGTATCGTTCTTCCTCGAGCACTACAACGAAGTCAACGATCGATATGTTGCGCATATCGACGCCCAAGCGATCGCAGCGATGCAGGACTATCACTGGCCCGGTAATGTTCGCGAACTCCAGAATTACATTGAACGCGCCGTCGTGATGAGCGAAACGGACGAGTTGACCATCGATCTTCTGCCAAAGTGTGTCACATCGGGTGACTCGCCATTTGCCGAAGAAACCCTAGTGACCAACGACCTCGATTCGCTAACACGACAGGTCGTGTTACAAGGGCTCACCGAAGCTGGCGAAGAAGCCGAAGGCGTTCACGCATTAATCGTTGAACGTATCGAGAAAGCCTTGATCGCTCGCGTATTGGAAACGTGCAGTGGCGTGCAAACCAAGGCCGCAACGCGATTGGGCATCAATCGAAATACGCTGCACAAAAAGATCAAAGACTTCGGCCTCGAAAACGAAGCAACCTAATCTAGATCGATGATGAAGTTGCTTCGTCAAGTACTTCTTCATTGACGAAAATTGGAAGCGGTGGCGAGAATGTGACTGCGACCGCAATCGCGTCACTCGGGCGAGAATCAATCTCGAGCATTTCGCCATCACTCTTTCGCAATCTTAACTTAGCGAAGTACGTGTGCTCGCTTAGCTCGCTGATGACCACGCTGTCGAATGTCGCACCAAGCGACTCAGCCACTCGGACGATCAAATCATGCGTTAATGGACGAGGGGGTTGGTAATCTTCCTTCACGCGACGATCAATATTCGTCGCTTCGAAGATACCAATCAAAATCGGAAACTCTCGTTCGCCGTCGACTTCCTTCAAATAAATGACTTGGTTGTCCGTCAGCTCGGAGATGATGATCCGAGCAAGTCGCATCTGTACGGCCATGAAGAAAACTCGTCGACGAGGAGAGAAACTCGCAGCAGTCCATCCCGGGGCCGCCACCACGCTCAATTATACGCGATGCCAGACCAGGCGCGTCGACCCCCAAGACACGAGATCCTGGACAAGCGGGAGCTTTTGGCCATCGTAAACTGCCGCTTCAAAATCACCGCTTTGACACACTAGATTGAACGGTTCTTTATCGTGAACTAGCTGCCCAAACGAAAAATCGTTGTCGCGAGAGGCGGCAAATCCACCAAAATGCTATCCGGCCGACCGTGATGCTCGACACCCGTGGTTTCCCGACCAGGAAAATTGCCAACATTACTTCCGCCGTAAATGCTGCTGTCACTGTTGAAAATTTCTTGCCAGTTACCCGCCGACGGAACACCCACGCGATACCCGCGACGTACCACGGGAGTGAAGTTGCTGCAAACTAACACCGGCGAGGTTCCTTCGAGTCCCTTTCGCAAGTAAACCAAAATGCTGTCATCCGCATTCATGCAATCGATCCACTCGAAGCCTTCACCCGAGAAATCGATTTGATGGAGTGCTGGATTCTCAACGACAAGCTTGTTCAGGTCAGCGACAAGTTGTTGGACACCGCGATGCGTATCGAAGTCAAGCAACTCCCATTGCGGACCAATGTCATGGTTCCATTCGTTCCACTGGGCAAGTTCATCGCCCATGAAAAGCAACTTCTTGCCTGGGTGTGTCCACATGTAGCTGTATAGCAATCGCAAGTTCGCGAACTTTTGCCACATGTCACCAGGCATCTGGCTCAACAGCGCACCCTTTCCGTGCACGACTTCATCGTGCGAAAGCGGCAGCAGGAAATTTTCGGTGAACGCATAGATCAAGCTGAACGTCAATTCGTTTTGGTGATAGCGTCGATGAATCGGCTCGTTCTTCATGTAACGAAGCGTGTCGTTCATCCAGCCCATGTTCCACTTCACGGTGAACCCTAGGCCACCGTCGCTCGCTGGACGAGAAACTCCCGGCCATGCAGTCGATTCTTCCGCAGCCGTGATCGTTCCAGGGAATTTCTCATGTACAGCAACATTGAATTCTCGCAAGAAATCGATCGCCTCAAGATTTTCTCGACCACCGAAACGATTGGGAATCCACTCGCCATCCTCGCGGCTGTAGTCGAGATACAACATCGACGCCACGGCATCGACGCGCAATCCATCAATATGGTACTTATCGAGCCAGAACAATGCGTTGGCGACCAAGAAGTTACGCACTTCGTTGCGACCAAAATTGAAAATCATCGTGCCCCAGTCCGGGTGCTCGCCCTGGCGTGGGTCGGCATGCTCATAAAGTGGCGATCCGTCGAATTGACGCAATCCGTGAGCGTCCTTGGGGAAGTGCGCCGGCACCCAATCGACCAAGACACCGATGCCTTTCTGGTGCATGTAATCGACAAAGTACATGAAGTCTTCGGGCGAACCGTGGCGGCTTGTTGGTGCAAAATAGCCGACCGTTTGATACCCCCACGAGCCTGAGTAGGGATGTTCGCTGATCGGCATGAGCTCGACGTGAGTGAAGTGCATGCGATGACAGTAGTCCGCTAACCGCTTTGCCAAGTCGCGGTAGTCGAGCCATCCGTGCGTGCGACCAGGTCCTTTTTGCCAACTTCCCAAATGGACCTCAAACACGTTCATCGGTTGAGTCAACGGATCACTATTGCGACGACGCTCGACCCATTCCGCATCGTTCCATTGATACTGGTTGATGTCGCTAACAATGGACGCTGTTAACGGCGGAAGCTCGGCAGCGAATCCGAGTGGATCGCTCTTATCAATCCACTCGCCGTTCTGCATGTGAATACGGAACTTGTATCTGTCGCCAACTTTTGCCCCGGGAATAAACAGCTCCCAAATACCAAGACTTGGATGAACCCAAGCAACGCTGTCAGAACCGTTCCAAGAGTTAAAGTCACCGACAACCTGGACGCTGCGCGCGTTCGGCGCCCACACGGAAAAGTTAACGCCCTTCGTGCCATCGACGATTCGGACTTGGGCGCCCAGTCGATCGTAAAGCTGGTGGTGTCGCCCTTCACCAATCAGATAGCGATCGAAATCAGTCAGAATCGAGGGGGCTGCATACGGGTCATTCATATCGATCATTTCGCCAGTGCTATTGGAAATCTGGATGCGGTACCGTGGTTCTTCGTTCTTACCAGCAACATGTGGACCGCGATTGCCTGCGTCGTCCACTCTAGGGCAAATCGCCTCAAAAAAACCTGCTGGATGCAACCGACGCATTGGCCGACGAACACCGCCATCAATCAACCACGCGGCCTTCGCCTCAGGCAAATAACTTCGTACCGCGGTCGCTTGATCGCCTCGATAGTCGATCCGATGTGCACCCAAAATGCTTGAGGGATTTTCATGAGTTCCATCAATCAGACGACCGATGCAAGAAAGGGAAACTTGAGTGTGCATCTCGACGACATCCGAGTTCGCTAAGGGGGGATATTGAGGGATTAAATCTTCGATAGAAGCGCATCGCCCCTATCCATCAAATAATTGGAGTGATTTGTCAATCAATCGACAGAATCAGCTGGCTTCCATTAGATCGGCAATTGTGAATCGCCGACCTGAGCGTGATCCGGTGGAGGCACCACCACTTAGCAACCATGACCGCAATCGATCCGGCGAACCGTTGGGATTAGAAAAGTGACGCTCACCAACCGAGGGATGAGCGGCATCAATTCTCAACATGGCTTTCTCGCCGCCATCTTCCGTTGCGAGGGCTCCCGCACTAATCAACCGCGACGTCATCAAACAGGCTTCAACACGGTGAATCTGGAGAGCACGGTCAACTCGGCGCCACAGATCCGCGTTCTGGATATCAATACGACGCCCGAAGTGCTCCCACACATAATCGTTGCTGCGCCATCGCGGCAACGAATCCGTCAGCGAACGAATCAAATACCGATTGCTGCTAACGAGCGTGACTGAGGCCGGTCCTTCGATTGCTTCAAGCCCTCGCACGGCAGCCAAAAGAGTCAACCGATTCAAATCACCGACTTCTTCATCTGCCGCTTCTATCAACTGTGTTCCGTCAGACGTCTCAAGTGTGAATCGCCATCGGCCGTCTTCGAGATTGGTGGATCGAGCTTCGCAAACAAGTAGCAATGCCGGAAGTCTCGACGACTCCGTCCCAGCTTGGATTTCTAGATTGGTTCGATCGTTCTCAGCGTTCAAGTGAATTTGCATTGCGCTAATAAACTTTAAGCGTATGGGCTGGGTTGAAGACGCGATCCGTCATGCAATTATGCGCCTAAGAATCAATCCGTATGACTCCGCACAGAGATTTAGTCGGTAAAGTTTCCCTACACGTCTGAGTCGAGTCAGCTGAAATAGTCACCGCAGCTTGAAGGTTGCCTGTACGTTCCGCTTAATCACTACAAAGAGAACAAAACGACGCAAAACGAATCAAGGAAGTGATTCCTCGACCTGCACTTCGAAGTGACACTCCAGCAACTACCGTTCATGAATAAAGAAAAAGACCTCCGTTGAGGCTAAAGGTGCGTGGGACATGCTTGGTGACAACGACTGGCATCATCCGAACGCTCGATTTGAATCGTTGTGTGCGTGATCTGAAAATGATCATGTAACTCGTGGTTCAACTTCGAGAGCAAATCGTCATCGTCGTCCAGCTCCGGTTTGATGAGGTGCACCGTCAGCGCGGTTTCACTCGTTCCGATCGCCCAGATGTGCAGGTCATGAACAGCTTTCACGCCAGGAACGCTTTCTAAGTAAACGAGCACAGCCGCCGGATCGATACCTTTCGGTACTGCTTGGATAGCAAGATTGAATGACTCTTTGAGCAAGCCCCATGTACTCGCAAGAATGATCACGCAGATCAGCAAGCTGGTGACGGGGTCGATCCAAGTGAGCCCCGTCCAGTAGATTGCCAGACCGGCGATCACCACGCCTAGCGAGACACCAGCATCCGCCGCCATGTGCAGAAACGCACCTCGCAGATTGAGATCGTGTTTGCATCCGCTGACAAAGAGCAGGGCAGTCACGGTGTTGATCACGACACCAGCGGCTGCGACAGCAACAATCGCCATCCCAGCGGGCTCAAATGTGCTCGCCATACGGTGAACTGCTTCCCACGCGATTGCCCCGATCGCGGCAATTAAAAGCAGTGCGTTAAACAACGCGGCAAGAATGGTGGTTCCGTGCCAACCGTAGGTGCGCCGAGGCGTTGGATGCAACCGTGCAAGCGAGTGTCCGGCCCAGGCAAGAAGCGACCCGAATACGTCGCTGAGGTTGTGCCCAGCATCAGTCAGCAATGCTAGCGATTCGAACCAAAACCCGCATCCGGCTTCGATCGCAACGTAGAGGACGTTGAGCCCAACCCCCAGCGCGAACATTGGCCCAAAGTTCTTGACTGCGTGGTCATGTGCCATGTGAAGCCTGCTTGAGTTTGCCGATTGGGGCGACTTTGAGGAATTTTCGGATTCTTCGGGTGATTGGTCGAAGTTCGATCACGAATGCGTCGATACCACTCATGGAACGACATTGTATTGCCGAATGCACTCGGTTTTTCAGTCGTCGCCAAGTCCGGGGGGACACACAGTTTCGGTCAATCGAACAACCAGCGACAGCCACCTAGGCTCGCTCAACACACGATTCCCTCATGCTAACAAGAAACACATTGGTGAAACCCGTGCGATCTTTAACCTGCACTCTCTGTTTCACGCTGCTTGCGGCAACAGGACTGGCACCGAACGCGATGGGCCAGGAACAATCTGCTCGCCGTAATGTTCGCAATACCGAGTCAACGGCACGCGCCAATTGGCAGCCTGTGCGTCAGACCTCCGCCGGCACGACGTCCGCTGTGCCAGTCGCAACGAAGACGCGGCCTGCGGCCAAGCCCAAAGCCTCGAATGCGACTTTGCCGCCAGCTCCCGTGCGATCCAACTCACGAATGAAACTCGTTGACCACTCAGTCTACGAAGGGGCTCCAATGTCGGCAGCACCCGTCGACATGCCGATGGACGGTCAAGTTACTTTCGAACCACTCCACGACACGGGCTACTCATGTGACGCCATGCCCTCGGGGCTCGGTTGCAGCTGTGGTGGTGGCGGATGCGACGGTGGTTGCAGTGGCGGATGTGATGCAGGCGGAAGCTGCAGCGTCGGTGGCTGCGGTGGTTGCAACAGCTGCTGTGGTGAACTCTGTGGCAACAATCCTTGGCGTCCTTGCTTAACGCTTTGTCTCCCACAAGACGGCTGGGTTTCGTTCGAATATCTAGCCTGGTGGCAAGACGGTATGAGCTTGCCGCCGCTCATCACGACTAGTCCATCTACCGTGACGCAAGCTCAAGCGGGCGTACTCGGTTCAGGCAACGCGACATCGATTCTCTACGGCGGCAATAAAGTATTAACGGATCCGATCAGTGGCGGACGCTTACGATTCGGCTTCTGGCTGGACAAATGCCATCAATGGGGCATCGGTGCTGAGTACTTCCAAATTGGCCAAGACACAGAATCATTCCGAGCAACAAGCGGTGGCTCACCCATCCTTGCACGACCATTCTTTAACACTCAATTGAACCGCGAAGACTCGGAACTGATCGCTTTCCCCAACGTTGTTTCGGGCACCGGTGGCGTGGACGTTTCGACGGAATTGATCGGTTGGGGTGTACACCTTCGTCACCTCCGCCAGTGCAATGAAGGTTGTAACAAGGGAATTTTTTGTGGTTGCCCTGAACACTTCTGCAGCCGCACGGAAGTCATGGTCGGCTATCGAAGTCTGCAACTCAGTGAAGGAGTTGGAATTTCGGAAGACCTCGTCGGAATCAACCCAGCAAACAATTTTGCGATTCGAGACCAGTTCGACACACGCAACCAGTTCAGCGGTCTCGATCTCGGATGGATGTATCGAAGAACACGCGGGTTCTGGACCTTTGATGCTCTGATGCGTTTGGCGATCGGAAACACTCGCCAAACCGTAAACATCAATGGGACAACCCGGATTGACAATGGGGCAGTCCAGCAAGGTGGTTTGCTCGCTCAAACATCCAACATTGGCTCGTACAAGCGAGATGAATTTTCGGTTGTCCCAGAATTTGACTTCAACGTCGGATACCAACTCACGGACCATTTGCGACTGATCGGTGGCTACACGTTTATCTACTGGTCAAATGTCGTACGCCCTGGCGACCAGATTTCGCGTGATCTGAATACCGACTTGCTACCTCCACCAGTGGACCCGATTTCTGGAGCAGCTCGACCAGAATTCGCATTCCGCATGACTGACTACTGGGTGCAAGGTCTGAACTTTGGCGCGGAATATCGTTGGTAACGCTGGAATCGAATCCACCGTCTGGCCGATAAAGAACAAATACATCGTGCGACGAACTTTCGTTTCACACGTCAAACTCTGCGTAACCGCACCCCAACATCTGTGCCGACAGAGTCTTTTACCTCAACTGTGGTGAATAGACTTTGAAACGCAACTAGATCACGAGAGCCCACAGGATTGTCACTATGGTTTGGCAACGAATATTCGATCGCTTCGCCAAGACGAATCGCTCGCAACGTCGTAAAGACCAGAAGCGTCGTTTGATGCTAGAGCGCCTTAGCTCGCGAGCTTTGATGGCCGCTGATATTGGTGCGCTTCATGGCTTTGTTTTCAACGATAGCAATGTGAACGGCACATTGGACGCTGGCGAAGTTCGCACAAATGGGGTCGCCGTCACGCTATACCGTGACAGTGGAGCCGGTAATGTTGGAACGCTAGTCACAACCGGTGTTAATGCGGATACGCTAGTCTTTACGGATACATCGGGAGCGAATGTTCCTAATCAATTACCCAAGGTGCCGGGCGAATATCGCTTTGAAAATCTGCCGGCTGGTAATTACATCATTTCCCAGGCGACTATTTCCGGGTTGACTCCGCCCGCCCCAATCTTTGTTACGATCTCACCGGCACAGGCCCAAGGAATTCGAACCGAGCTGATCGACAGCTATAGTGCGACGGATGTCAGCGTCTTAGCCAACAATGCCTCACCGACGACGGTTGACTCAACGGCTGCTGCGAGCGCTATCGGAGGCAGTCGTGATATTCAAGCAATCCGGACAAGCGTCGCTGGCAACATCCTCGTTGAAGTCGATAGCAACCAGAACGCAGACACGCAGAGCGCTGGTGCTCTTACCATTTCATCGGGTGGTGGTGGCGTCGGAACGGCCCTAGTTCAGTATGATGGTATCGACAACAGCATCAATCTGACTGCCAACGGTCTTAATAGTGCTTCGCTATCAGGTCAACTGCCAGTGGATCCCACCGATCCAACAGGAACTCAACGTCAGTATCCAGGTGCCGGAGTTTTGGTTCGAACACAGGCGGCGAACGCTGGCGAGCAAGTGGAAATCCGCGTCTACACGGACGCGACCAATTTTTCGACAGCAATCATTCCTGTGCCGGTCGACGCCGTTAGCTTCTTGGAAACATTTGTTCGCTTTGATTCATTCACACCCACGGGAAACGGAGCTGACTTCAGCAACGTGGGTGCGATCGAAGCCCGCGCCAATCTAACGGGCAATAATGACATCACAATTTCAATTGTCGATGCCCAACGACCGGACGCCATTGTTAGCAATCTAGCGAACGTCCAGTTCGTTGCGCTCGGAGGACAGGTCTATCTCGACAACGCATTTGCTACGAGTAATCAAAATAATGGCGTTCGCGACACGGGCGAAGCGGGGCGTGATGGAGTCACCGTTGAGCTCTACCAAGTCACTGATCCCAACGGAACAGTGGACGTTAATGCGACGACTGCACTTGCGACGACGACCACAGGAGCAAACGGAGCCTACCAGTTCACCAACCTGCTACCTGGTAATTACATCGTCGCCATTCCTGCGAGCCAGTTCACGACCGGGCAACGATTGTTTGGATTTGGAACGAGCACGCTCGGCACCAACGGCCCGAACGACAACGCTCCCGATCCAGACAACAACGTGGTCGGAGACGACAATGGCATTCGGGATGCAAATGGCAACGTGGTAAGCTTGCCGATCACGCTTTCAGCAGGTGCTGAGCCCGATACGGCAGTTGATGGCAATGACACCAACGCAAACAACACAGTCGGCTTTGGGTTCATTCCGCTGATTGATCTTCAAATCACGAAAACGCTCAACGTCGATGCGTCCACTGTTTCTGCGGGTGGAACGGCAGCGTTTGATATTTTGGTTACGAACGCCGGGCCATCTGACGCGACCGGTGTTCAAGTAAGTGACGCAATTCCGGCGGGGTTGACGTTCCAATCAATCAGTAACGCTTCGGGGTCATTTACGACCAACGGCGGAACCGCTGGTAATCCGCTTGTCGTAACCATCGGCAGCGTGCCATCAGGCACGACACAGTCCTTCCGAATCATAACGAGCATTGGCGCGACGCAGACGACTGACATTACAAACGTGTCCACAGTGGCTGGCAACGAAGTCGAAACAAACGTTGCGAACAATACGGACGATGCGATTGTGGACTTGCCCAGCTCGGACCTGAGCATCACCAAGTCAGATTCTCCTGACCCAGTTTCGGCGGGTGGCACGTTAACTTACACCATCACCGTGACGAATGGTGGACCTGACGCGGCATCGGGCGTTCAAGTGACTGACCCGTTGCCTGCAGGCGTGACGTTTGTCAGCGGTAATGTTGGCGGCGATGCGACAAGAGTCGCTTTCAATGCCACGAATCGAACCGTGACTGCGAACATCGGAACACTGGCAAACAATGCAGTTGCAACGATCACCGTCGTTGTAACCGTTGGGTCCGCTACGAATGGACCGTTAAGTAACGTTGCGACCGTTACCGCGACACCGAACACCGACCCCAACCCAAATAACAACACTTCGACCGCTCCGACAGACATCAACCGTATCGTTGACGTCGCCGTTACAAAAACAGCATCGACATCTCCCATCGCTGGCGGTCAAGTCACGTATACGGTCGTCGTTTCTAACAATAATCCTGCGGCACCCGGCGACGCACGTGGAGTTGTTGTCACTGACACGCTTAACCCCGCATTAACCTTTGCGTCGTTCAACGCACAGACATCTGGCGTGACCCAATCGACTGGAGCAACGGCTCGTGACCTAGTCTTTACCGTCGGCGACTTACCGTTTGGTGCAACACGAACGTTTAGCTATGTCGCGAATATCGCTTCTTCCGCGACTGGGACCATCCCGAACACCGCGGTGGTCACCACGACGGACACGGATACGGTCCCCACCAACAATACCGAAGACGAACCGATCACACTTGGCCGCACCTTTGACTTGATCATCACCAAAATGGTCGACAAATCGAACGCAGTGCCTGGACAAGACACGCTGCTCTACACGATTACGGTCAGCCACGACACCGATAGCATCTCGGATGCCCCAGCTTTCTTTGTTCAAGATGTGCTTCCCGCTGGTTTGAGCGGCCAAGTCATCACTGCAACGACTGCGTCGGGTACACCAACATTTGACACAACGACTCGCACGGCACGCGTGGACTTCTCTGGCCTTCCGATCGGCGAGACTCGCACGTTCACCATTGCAGCAACAGTAGATGCCACAGCTACCGGAAACACTTCGGGTGCAATCGTCAATCCAGCAACCGTCAACGCTGGCTCGACAGAACTAGATACGACGAACAATTCCGCCACCGCCACAACAACGTTGGCGCCGAACTTTGACGTTACGGTAACCAAGACAACGACTTCAACCAACGTTGGCCCTGGCGATACGGTGGTTTATACCGTAGGCGTTTCAAAATCCGGACCAAGCCAAGCTCGCGGAGTGACCTTCTCTGACGCAGTTCCAACTGGGCTGACATTCGTTAGCGGAACACTCAATGGTGTTACGGCCACAGTAAGCAACGGCACGATCTCTGTGCCAGCTTTTAATCTTGACAACAACACGCCGATCACGGGCACGTTCACGTTTACGGTAAACAACACGGCTCCAGCTGGAGCGATCACAAACACTGCTGTTGTCGCGGCGACAGGTGAGACGAACGTCAACAATAACACGGCCAGCGCTCAGGTAACAGTGACCCCTCGGGCTGATGTTTCGGTGCTGAAGACGGTCTCAGCAGCCACCGCGAATACCGGCAGCCCGCTCGTTTACACGATCACGGTCAGCAACACGGGGCCTTCGACTGCGGCAGGGGTGCAAGTTGTTGACACATTACCAGCAGGTGTGACGTTTGTGAGTGGCACCGGCTTGAATGGCGCTGCCGTATCTGCACCGAACGCAAATCGACAAATTACAATTCCAGGCGGAGACTTGGCGGCTAACGGCAGCTTTACAATTACCATCAATGCGACGATTGACGCGACAGCTACCGGGCAACTTGTCAACTCAGTGGCGGCGACAACCACAACGCCGGAAACAAACACTGCCAACAATTCGGCAAACGCGACAACAACCATAGCTGCTAGAACTGCTTCGCTTTCAGGCGTGGTTTTCGTTGACAATAATCGCGACGGAATCTTCAACACCGGTGATGTCGGCCGAGCTGGCGTAACGGTCCAACTGACTGGTACCGACACACTTGGAGCTGCTGTGACTGCGACACAAGTCACGGCAACTGGTGGCACCTATTCTTTCACAAACCTACCCGCTGGAACGTACACGGTTCAACGAACTGACAAACCAGCGAACTTACTCAGTGGTGCAGAACAGCTTGGCAATAACGCCACGGCAACGGTGAACGCTGTTGATAACGCATTCACTCAACTTGGGCTTGGCGACAACATCCAAGCCACAAACTTCAACTTTGGGCTTCTTGACGAGCCCGTTTCGAAACGACGTTTCTTGGCATCCACCAGCGGGAACTGATCCGAGTGGGCTGATGACGATCCGATGAGGGAGCCGGTGATTGCTAAGTACCGGATCGTCAAAACAAGCAGTCTCTCAGGTCGCCCCAAACGCGATGCCATGGAATGTGAACGCTCGGCCTTCGGGGGGAGGCCGAGCGTTTTTCGTTTAGTCAGTCAATTGGAATGCCTAGTCGAATTTCCAAGTTGAGACTCCTCAACGTCAAGCACTCTCACGCCACAAGTTCAGCGTGCACCAGTAGCCATAACGCCTAAACTCGCTAGGACCGTCAGGGTTGCTCGCCGTGCAGTTTCCCTGATCGGAATAGCAACCGCAGACGATACAGAACCTATAGGCCCATAGGTCAAGCCGCCAAATCTTGCCGGCATATTATTGGAGCGACCGTTATAGAGCTCAAACGCGTTGTGTTCATCTCTACAAAATGGACATCGCTAGCAAATCGTCCAGGTAGAGCGATGCTTTTCGTGGTACCTCGACGATAGCTACTTGTGAACACCAAGCGTGTTTGCACCAAAGACCACAGCACAAATCTTTACGATCGATCACTTCCGTAATCGATCGTCTTGATCAATCCCGACGTCTCCCCAAAAGCAGTAGGCTCGATTGGATGTGCTAGGGAACTTGGCAAGAACCTTCCCCCTTTACTGAATCTATGGAGATCAGACGATGCAAAAAGTATTCGTCCCTGTATTGTTGGCACTCGCTCTCGTTGCCAGCACTTCCACCGAAGCAAGCGCTTTCGGACACTTGGCAAAGCTTCTCGGACACGGCGGCTGCGACAGCGGTTGCGACACGGGCTGCTACGCTGAACCAGCTTGTGGTTGCGAAGTTGCTGCACCAACATGTGGTTGCGAAGTTGTTGACCCATGCTGCGGAGCACCAAAGCTCGGCCTATTGAAGAAGTTGTTCCACAAGCACCACGGCTGTGACAGCGGTTGCGACACGGGCTGTGCAGCCCCAGCACCTTGCTACGTCGAGCCAGCTTGCGGTTGTGAAGTTGCTGCTCCAAGCTGTGGCTGTGAAGCTGCTCCTTGCTGCGGACCAAAACACAAGTTGGGTGGCTTCCTCAAGAAGCTGTTCCACCACAAGAGCTGTGGCTGTGGATGCGAAGTGATCGAACCAGCTTGTGGCTGTGAGCCATCATGCGGATTCGAAGCTGCACCAAGCTGCGGATGTGGCGGCTAATCCCCACCTGAAAGGTTACGATACGAGCGGTCCAAAACGCTGACCCACCGAATCAACCGACCAACCGTCCCCAGCAATGTCTTCACCAGACGTTGCTGGGGATTTTTCGTTGGCTCGCACCGATATCCCAATCTTGGCATAACGTGCATTGAACTCTTCGACAAAACACGCCACACCGTCCATGGGCAACCGCACTGGACCAGAAATCCTATCGTTCTGAACCACGACTGCATCAAAGTCGCCTGTGCCGCGATTGCTGCTACTGACCGGCTTCTTCACAACGCTTCGTTTCGACTCATCGCTCACTGCGTTTCCCCACGCCAAACCACGGACGGATGCGGAAATCCAAGGTGCTTGTCGACACGATTGTACGGCTCCATGCCGTCGAGATAACGTCTCAAGTTCACACAAGCTAAGTCGTTGGTGTCATCCACCCGTCGGTACGATTGCGCCCCAACGTGCGGCGTAATGATCACACGTTCGTCATCCCACAGTAAACTTGTCTCCGCGAGCGGCTCCACCTCCGTCACATCCAGCCCAACACCCGCGAGATGCCCTTGCGCGAGCTTCTCGACTAAAGCGGCTTCGATCACGACACTGCCTCGCGCTACGTTGACGAGATAACTACCTTTACGCATTTTCGATAGCCGATCAGCATCAAAAAGTCCTTCGGTCAGTGCGTTGAGCGGCAACGTCAAAATCACGATGTCGCTTTCGCCAAGCAGTCGATCGAGCTGATCATGCGACCACAACTCAGCAACCTCGTTTGGCTTTTGAGTCGGGTAGTAATCAGTCGCCACAATCCGTACGTCCCAGGGCGAGAGCATCCTCGCGATCATTCGTCCGTTCCCGCCGAGTCCGACGATGCCCACCGTTTTGCCGCGGATATCGTCCGTTGGCCGGCGGATGAACTCACGCTTGGCCTCAGCCCGAAAGAAAATAGGCAGTTTTCGCAGTAATCCCATCAGAAGTGCGAAAGTCTGCTCCGACACCTGGGGAGCAAACAACCCCGACGCACTTGCGACCACGACATCGGAATCAATAACGCGAGGCACCAAACAATGGTCCAACCCAGCGGCGGAGGACTGAATAAAACGCAGTTTGCCGGCATCCATGACGCGGTCCCAGTTTACGGGGACTTTGGCGTGCCCGATAAAGATATCTGCGGTGGGCAGCAGTTCGTCCACTCGCTCTTGGCCAGCGTTCAACACTTCACAATTTGGTGCTGCGGCTTGAATTTGGTCGATATGCTTCGGCTCGACGGGATAACATAGGACGATTCGCATGGTTTCTCTCGGCCAAATTTCTCTGGAAGATATGAATCAGATCTCAGTCGAAAACTTAACGACCAACTCGCGTTTCGCGAAGTCGACTTACCGCCAGTCGCTTAATCAAAAGTGGATCCCGGCACTATTGCTGATTCTCGGCCTTGCCTTGTGGAACAGCCAAGCTCTTGTCGCAGGCGGCAAGAGCAAATTCGTCGATGACGTCATTCTTGCTGAGAGCTTCGCCCAGTCGCATGCCGGATATAGCTCGGACGAAGTGCTGATTAACGATAAGCTTCGTACGGCATTCCTCACGGCTTTGCGTGAACACGGTATCCAGATCGCGACGGAACAAGATGAATGCGATGCGCTGTTAGCTCTGCTCGCACTTCGCAAAAAGGGCAAGCTCAATGTTGCGGCAACAAAACGTGCTGAACCAGCCGAAGACACCTTTTTGCCCGTTGCTGAAATCGCCTCGCGTGTTGTACTCGATCGACACCGAGTCTCCTCCGACACGATGTTGGCTAACCCAAGACTGAGAAACGAGTTTTACGACGAGGCAGAGAAACTGAGTAGCTCGATCGACGAGTACCAGCTTGCAAAGTCAGTCTTGCGGCTCCGTAAAATCCGCCAATTGAAGCCTGAGCTTGTGTTGCGAGTGGCTGATTGGGACCGATCGATCGCGACCTATACTGTCAACGAACTAAACGAGCGACTAACGCAGCACGAGATCCCAAAATCACCTGGCGTCTATCTCTTTCGCGACGCTTCCGGATATCTCTACATCGGTGAAGCTAAAAATCTCCAGGCAAGGCTGCAACAACACACCAGCGAAAGCGACCGCATCCTGCTTGCCGACTACTTAAAGTCGCACACTTCATCCGAGGTCAGTGTCGAGCTACACATTTTCCCAAAAGACTCGCCGGCATCAAAGCTAACGGTACGGCGAGCCTATGAAAGTGAATTGATCCGCAGCCGCGAACCCAAGTTCAACGTCAGACCCTAGAAAAGATCACTGTTTCATCGCTCGCGTCGCGGGCAACGAATCAACGAATTTCGCGTTGGTGCGTTTGAGTTCATCGATCGCTTTTTCTCTGAGTTGGCTCAAAAGCTCCTGATGCTCTTGCTTGGCGGCGAGGTTATCAAGTTCCTCAGGATCAGCCTCAAGATCGTAGACTTCTTCTGTTTCGCCTTCAACAAAAGTACGAATGTACTTGTACTTACTGTCTCGCAACAAAGCGTACCAAGGCACGTCTCCGACAATAATCAGTGATTCATCCGTTGGAATTGCGTCCGTGTCGCTGCCATACTTACGACCGGTGTGCGTCATCAACATCGGCGAGTCCCAATCGTCGGACTCGGGATCTTGAAGCAGCGATCGAATATCGCGACCATGCATTTCCCAGGGAATATTCAATTCTGCGGTATCACAGACAAACTTCATGATGTCGGGCCCGTTGACTGGGTGCTGACAAACTTTTCCCTCAGGCACTTTACCGACGTGGCGGATAATTAACGGCGACGCAACCGTCGAGTCATACGGCGCGACCTTTTGGTTGAAGCCGTGTTCACCCAAACCGAACCCTTGATCAGCGACGTAAACGATCAGCGTGTTTTCAAGTTGGCCCGTCGCCTCGAGCGTCTTCATCAACCGACCAACGCCTTCATCGATCGCCATCGCGCATTCATTGGACTGCTGGACCCACGAATCATACGATTGGCCTCCGGTGTTCGTGTTGAAATTACTCGCAGCAACGACCTTCTTTTTTCGGTACGCCTCACCGTCCTCACCCTTCATCCAAGCCGACGTGGTTTCGAGGTACGCAGGCTTGTTTGGCCAAGGCCCAAAAATATCGGCTGGCAGCGGTGCCTTGTTACCAGCCAACTTGCCAAGGTGACGATCCGCAGGCGTCGTGGGACCGTGAATTGCGCCATAACAAAGCCACAAATACCAAGGCTTGTCGTCGCTGCGGTGTTCACCGTTGATGTACTCAATGGCCCAGTTCGTGTAGTTGTCCGTTGAATAACCTTCGACCGTTCGCTCGACACCGTTGAACGACATGATTTGGTCGTAAAAGTAATTCCCGGCGTTTTCGGGGTGAGCCGGTCGATTCCAAACGATTTGGTAATCCCAATCGCGGCCATATCCAGAATCGACGCCGGTGTGCCATTTGCCAATTTGAGCGGTTTGGTAACCCTGTTTGCGAAACTCCGATGGCAAGAAAGGACACTGCTCGGGGTCATACTCACTCGCCGGATAGGTTCCTTCCATCCGCATCGACTCGATCCCGTGCTGGAGATGGCCTGTCAGCAGACTGGCTCGCGAAGGCATGCACCATGCACCGAGATAGCTACGTTCGAATCGAACACCACCACGTGCCAACGCATCGATATTCGGTGTGCTGACCCAACTCGGGGCTTCGTCATAACAACTGAGCGTCTTGTACGATTGGTCATCTGAATAGATGAACAGAACATTCGGACGCTCGGCACGACTCGGCTGAATGCTGGAATGTGCGAGGACGAAAAAGAGTACTAGAGACAAGAAGAGACGCATGAACTTCATCCCAGAAATCGGGCTACAACGTTGGTGCGATTTGCGTGATCGCGTCCGGCAACGCGTCACATTCCAATGTAAACACTCTCGCAGCGAGCGTGTCGGCGGAATCGTCAGGAAAAACATCGCAAATCCGCTGCAACACGATCGGGCCGTTGTCGTACTCATTGTCGACAAAGTGGACGGTGCACCCGCTGTATTTCACGCCTCGATCGATTGCGGCTTGGTGAACACGACCGCCATACATTCCTGGACCGCCGAAAGCCGGCAACAACGACGGGTGAATATTCAGCACTCGACCGACGAAATCGTCGGGGATGAGAACGTGTTTTAAGAAGCCAGCCATCACGACAAGCTTCACGCCCGCTTCGCGACAAGGATCGAACATCGCTCGCGAATAATCCTCAACCGATAGCGAACTCAGTTTCGGGACAATGCGTGTGTCGATCCCGGCCGATCGCCCAACTTCAACACCGCGAACCTTACTGCTGCTACTGATCACAAGTCGAATGTCGACTGGCAATCCATGTTCGTCTCGATGCCGAATCAAATTCTCGAGCGTTCGACCGCTACCACTCAGAAACGCTGCGATGGGCAAAGGCGACTTGCTCATGCATTGCCTGTCTTTCGCACAAAGAGCTTTCCAAAGTCGGTTTCAACCGCGTCACAGCCATCAATGACGCCCACTTCGAGCGAAACGGATAGCGTCTCCGTCATGATCTGGTCACGGTGTGTTTGAATCGCAGCGATGATTTCTGCATCGTCGGTCTCCGTAGCGACCTCAATGCGGTCCGTATACTCGAATGCCGATTCTTTGCGACGACTTTGGATCTGGCGAATCAAATCTTTCGCCGCGCCCTCGATCCGTAAGTCGTCGGTGACTTCCGTATTGAGAACCACCACACACCCAGAACCCTGGGCCGCAGCCCAGCCGTCCTTCGCTTGCAACCGGATTTCGATGTCTTCATTATCGAGTCGCAACTCTTCACCGCCAAGCAAAATCGAGACGAAGCCGTTGGACTTGAGTTGTTCGAGCAATTCGTTTCCATCGGCCTTGGCCAACTCAGCTTTCAAGGCTTGAATTTGTTTTCCAACGCGTGGGCCAAGTCGTTTGAAGTTTGGCACGATGGAGTACTGGACATAGTCAGCACCATCCGTCGTGTAAGCGACTTCCTTGACGTTCAATTCTTCACGAACAAGCTCGTCGTGAGTTTGTAGCCACGCGATGTGCTGGTCACTGGCGAGCACAACTTCGACACGCGAAAGCGGCAGCCGAACTTTCAACTTCGCAGCCGATCGAGCGGCACGTCCGAGTGACGCGATCTCTCGCAACAAACGCATTGACTGTGACAAGTCCCGGTCGACTCGTTCGCCAATCACGCCGGGAAAATCACACAAATGGACGCTTTGCAGCACTTTATCGCCGAACGGAGCCGTCAGCTGGCGCCACAACGTCTCCGACAAGAACGGCACGAACGGAGCGACCAACTTCGAAAGTTGCAGCAGCGTCTCGTAAAGCGTCCAATACGCGTCATGCTTGTCGGGCGAATCCGTATCACTCGCCCAGAACCGATCGCGACAACGGCGGACGTACCAGTTGCTCAATGCGTCGACGAGCGACGTGATCGCTTGGCATGCATTGTAGTTATCAAGAGCGTCCATCCGCGTCGTCACAACTTCCAGCGTCTGGTTTAGCTCGGACAGAATCCATCGATCGATCTCGCTTCGCTCCGATGCCGGACGATATGTCGGACTCGACGCTAAACTCGCGGGCGTCAGTTGATCATCAGCATCGGTCGCACTGCGAGGATCAAAACCGTCGATCTCCGCGTAGATCAAGAAGAAGCTGAACACGTTCCAAAGACGGAGCAAGAATTCAGGGATCGATTCCTTGATCGATTGTTCGCGATATCGGATCGCGGTCCATGGCGGTTGGCCGGCGAAGAAGAACCAACGCAGCGCATCAGCGCCGTATTTGTCAAAGATCTCGGTGGGCTCGCGATAGTTCCGCAAACTCTTGCTCATCTTGTTTCCGTCTTCGCCAAGCATCAGCCCCAAGACGATGCAATTTCGAAACGGATGTGGGTACGCCTGATCCGCGAACGTCTCGACACGATCCGCAACAGCAATCTCCTTGCCCGACTCATTGATCGTCGAGCCTTCGCCGAACAGCATCGTGCTAATCGCGAGTTGGCTGTAGAACCAGCCACGCGTTTGGTCGAGCGCTTCGCTGATGAAGTCCGCAGGGAATTGGTCTGCGAAGCGTTCGGAGTTCTGGTGCGGCCATCCCCATTGGGCGAACGGCATCGCTCCGCTGTCGTACCAGCAGTCGATCACGTCTGGCACGCGGCGCATGTGAGCGCCTTCGGCGAATGGCGAGTCATACACGATCGCGTCGATATACGGTTTGTGGACACGCAAATCGTCCGGCAGCTCGGGGTGTTCCTTGCTGGCTTTCTCCCAAACTTCCATTCCCGTCACACCGGGCTTTGCGAGCAACTCGTCATAACTCGCAACAGCTTCCATTTCGCCGGTTTGTTGACAAACCCAGATTGGAAGCGGTGTGCCCCAGTAACGCTCGCGTGACAAAGCCCAGTCGACGTTCGACTCCAGAAAATTGCCGAAACGTCCGTCACGAATGTGTTCTGGTTGCCAACCGATTTGCGAATTGTTCTTGAGCATCAAGTCGCGAAACTTGGTCGTGCGAATGAACCAGCTTCGACGTGGATATTGAATCAGCGGATCTTGGCTCGCGCGCCAACAGAACGGGTACTCGTGCAGGTACTGTTCCTGCATCAGCAACTTGCCTTCGTCGCGAAGCGTTCGCGTCAACGGCTTATCCGCGTCTTTGACCCACACGCCGGCGAGGTCACCGAATTCGTGAGTGAACTTTCCGTCGGGACCAATCGCGCACAGCAACTCGAGTTCGTCCCCGTCAACAAACCGAGCACGTTCGGCAACCAAGACATCGTGGTCGACTTCGCCGAACGCGGGCGCCTGGTGCACGATACCGCTGCCCGAATCCGTTGTCACGAACGCAGCGGGTACCACGCGCCACATTCGTTGCTCGCTGCCGCCGCCAACTAATTCGCTCAACCCGTTATGCGATGCGTAGTGAGAAAATGGTGGTTCGTAGCGCTGGCCGATAAGCGATGTGCCGGGAACCGTATCGATTACAACCAGCTCTCGCTTGAGCTTGCCCGCGATTGTTTCCACGAGTGCTGAAGCGATAACGAGTTCTTTGCCAAGCTCATCGTCGCGAACAACGGAGTACTCGAGCTCTGGGTTAACCGCCGCAAACATATTGCTTGGCAACGTCCACGGCGTGGTCGTCCACACAACGAGCGAGCGACTGGGCGTGTCAACGAGAGGAAACAGTACATACACGCTCGGGTCAGCGACTTCGCGGTAACCCTGGCCGACCTCGCCAGCCGACAAGGCCGTGCCGCCTTGCGCCCACCACCACACAATCTTGTGGCCTTGGTAGAGCAAGCCGCGATCGAACAAGTTCTTGAGCGACCACCAAACACTTTCGACATAGCTTTGATGGTAAGTCACATACGCTTCGTCGAGATCGACCCAAAACCCGAGTCGACGTGTCAGCTGCTGCCACTGCTGCATGTAGCGCCACACGGATTGTTGGCACTTCTGGATGAACGGCTCGACACCATGCTCTTCGATTTCTTCCTTGCTGTGGATACCGAGTTCTTTGCCAACTTCGACTTCTACAGGCAACCCGTGCGTATCCCATCCGGCCTTTCGCTCACACCGAAACCCACGCATGGTTTTGTAGCGAGGGAACACGTCTTTGATACTGCGTGTCAAACAGTGTCCGGGGTGTGGCATCCCGTTCGCGGTTGGTGGTCCTTCGTAAAACACGAACGACGGACAACCCTCACGACGGCGCAACGATTCGCGATAGATGTCATTGTCATCCCAAAACTGCAACACTTCCTGTTCGAGCTTTGGGAAACTTGGACTTCCGGCTGAGGCACGGAAAGGGACATCAGGGCTTGGCATCGGTGCGCTAGTCTTTATGGGAACTGAAATCGAGTAACAAAGAACTTATTAAGACAAATCAGCGTCGTCGAAGTCATCGAAATCGTCGATGTCCTCTTCTTCATCGAGTTCACCTTCTTCACCGCCACTGAGTCCGAACTCGGCGCTGATTTCGTCTTCGATTTCGATTTCATAATCGTCCTCGAGTTCTTCTTCGAAGTCATCATCGAATTCGTCGTCGAAGTCCTCTTCGTCGATGTCGTTGAACTCGTCAACGTCATCGTCGTCGTCCAAGTCGTCGCCGAAGCCAGTGTTACCACCGCCCTCGCCGTCTTCGTCACCGGGGAGCTCGTCGTCGTCACTGCCTAAATCGTCATCGTCATCCAGCACGAGTACGGGCGAAATCGACGTGAAGACTGGCGAGTCAACCGGCTCATCCGACGGCATCGCGATTGGATCAAAAGCGATCGGTGAAGCAGGTAATTCAATGGTCGGCGGAGCGACAGTGACAGCAGCGGACATGAACAAAGAGGCCTGAGAGTTCGAGTGTGCGTGTGAACGCGGGGATTTGCGTGGGTAAGGGAGTTTTGGCAAACCGTCCAGAGTTTCGCGGAGCCCGCCGAATTGTCAACGCAAGTTGGCTGGTGTGTCCGATGAAAGAGTCTATAGGGTCTCGCAGCAGACTAAATATTGCCGGGAAACTCCAGTTGATCTGGCCCGGCCGGGTGACATTTTGATACCTGGCGCGTAGCCGACAAGCGGACGAACCGCGATTCGCGCGCTTTTATCGTCGAACTATCCTTTTTTTCCGGAAACTACGTGCCGATGGATCGTCGCCAATTCACCGCAATGGCCGCATGCGGGCTGTTTTCCGCCACGTCACTGGGTTGTGCAAGCCACCGATACGGACATTTGCTAGCCAACGACGATGTCGATATGGTCGGCAGCCACGCCGCCGGAGCCGCGACCTGGAATCCGCTTGTCGACGAATCGGTCGCCAAATTGCTCGGCCGATGCCCGCCAGCAATCCAAACCGTTGGATTCGAGTCCACTGACCCTCTTTCGCACGATTCGACAATCGGCAGCGCCCTGGCTGGCGGCCCAGCAACCGTCTGTTTCGTCGGTATCGAAAACAAGAGCGTCGAAGAACTGACCGATTTCAAAGACCAGATCTACGAACGGATCGATTCGCAAATTAACGGAGCTCAAACATTTCGCAGTATCAGCCGCCGAATGGTGGATGCCGCTCTCGTCGAAACACGTTTGCGTCCGGACTCACTGTTTCTCCCCGAGAATAGAAGCCTGTTCGCATCGGCCCTCGGTCGCCAGGGCACGCCTGTCGACTACTTGCTCTATGCCACGATTACGACGGGCACCACGGATCGCAACAAGAGCACCCAGCGAGACTATTTGCTGACGCTCGAAATGGTTAACTTGCATTCGGGCGATTACTTGAAAGAGTCGGCTACGATTCGCAAGGGCTACCATAAAACTCGCGCAGGCAAATGGTGGAATTTCGGTCCCTTCGGACAAGCGGACGGTTGATCCAGCTCGGCAATCGTTGTCGAACATCCATTCTCGGCGTCCGCTTCAGCGCCGACGTCGCTCGCTGTCTGTCCATTGCCATGGCACTCGTGCTCGTCGTTTCGAGCACCGGATGCAAGCTCCAGATTCACAAAGTTGATTACGCTCGCGGCGCATTCGTCCAAGGCGACTTGGTTCAAGCTCGCGAACGTCTCGCAAAGATCGCGAAATCTCGCAGCCCCAGTGCTGACACATCGGCTCTCGATCTAGCCATCGTCGAACTCGCCAGTGGAAACGCCAAAGCAGCTGAACAGCGACTTCGCGAAATGCGAGATCGCTTCGATGCGTTGCCCACAGTGGCCCCGATCGGCGCCACGGTATCCATGGTGACGGATGATAACTCCCGTCGCTTCCGTCCCGCCGGCTACGAAGAAGTCATGATTCGCGCGATGCTCGCAGTATGCTCGATCGCCGGAGACGCGTCGGACGCCGAAAGCTATGCACTCCAAGCAACGATCAAACAGAATGAACTGGCGCAAGACGCCTCCGAGCGTGGACTGCTTGAAATCGAACAAGCTTACCAACCGATCGCAATCGCACCCTATCTTCGCGGTGTGCTGAGAGAGGCGACGCATCATGACTATGACGATGCTGCACGCGCCTACGAACTCGTCAGCCACTTTGAACCAAGCTTCTCGCCCGCCGGCGAAGACATCGCCCGTGCGACTGGCGGAGCACACAGTGCTCCCGGTCACGGCGTTCTTTACGTGATCGGATGTGTCGGCCGCGGTCCAATTCGCGAAGAGAAAGTCGCTGAGACCACTTCCGCCGCGCTCTCGATTGCCTCCTCAGTCCTCAACGCGGAAACGAACAAAGACGAGAATGGCAACGTCGGTGGTCCCGTGCTTCCGAACATTGCTTCGGTGAAAGTGCCTCACGTCGTCATACCACCAAGCAACATCGAAGCTGTGGGTGTACGCGTCGACGGTGTGCTTTACGGCGCAACGCAAACTCTCACCGACGTCGGACGCTTGGCAAGTAATCAAGCGGATGCCGAAATGCCTTGGACGATCGCGCGAGCAGTAACGCGACGCGTGACAAAAGAAACCATCGTCGCGGGCACTCGCGACGCCCTGGGACTCGACGGCGCACTCGGATCCCTCGCTCATTTCGCAGCCTCAACGGCTTGGAGCGCCAGCGAAAGTGCTGACGTCCGCTGCTGGGGCTTACTTCCTCGTGAGATTCAAGTCCTCCGAGCAGAACTGCCGGCCGGCGAACACGAACTGAAGCTATCCGCCATGAACGCCTTCGGGGCCGAATTCGGGACCGGCGTCAAACGGGCTGTGTCAATTGTCAACGCCGTCAACACGTATATCGTTGTCATCGCCCCAGACAACGTGCTCTATCTCGCCAATTAAAGCATCGTGTGCTTATTCGTAGGCCAGGACCTGTCCTGGCGATTCTTGGGGCTGTAGCTATTTGCCAGGACAGCTCCTGGCCTACGAAGTCATTGTGCTACGTCGTTCCGTAGAATGCTCTAGCTGGATTGCCGTCGAATCGCGTAGCGAACGAAATCGACCAACCCAGCGAACCGATACTTCGAATCAACATAGTGCTCGATCACGTAGAACGCAAAGTATTACGCTCGGCAAAATGCCCACACCGTAATCGACAACAATGCGACAACACGAACACTCGGCGTCTCAGCAATCAACAATCCTGCGGAGATCAACCCAAGAACCAAAAACAACCCCCCCTTTGCCCAGATCACCTTCGGATTCTTCAAATCAGCCATCGTTGGTCCCTCACGATAATTCGGCCGCTTCACGCTCGTAGAGTCGGCGCATTTCTTCGAGGTCAGCTGTGATGGGTGGCAATTGAGGATTCATGGCCTCGAGCGTTTCAGTGACGATGCCGGCAACAGCGGCGTCTCGATACCACTTGCGGTCGGCTGGGATCACGTGCCACGGAGCATGCAAGGGATTGCACTTGGAGAATGCGTCTTCGTATGCCTTGCGATAGGCATCCCATTTGTCGCGGGCAGCGTAATCACCAGCATTCAATTTCCAATGCTTCTCCGGTTCGTCCAAGCGAGCCTTGAACCGTTCGAGTTGCTCTTCTTGGCTGATGTGGAGAAAGAACTTCAGGATCATGGTTCCTGAATCAGCCAACAATTCTTCGAAGTGATTGATGGTCGCGTAGCGTTTTCGCCAAACTTTATCCGCCACAAGTTTTTCAACGCGGACGACCAACACATCTTCGTAGTGCGAGCGATTGAAAATCGCCACTTTTCCTGCCGGCGGAGTGCACTTGTGGATACGCCACAGAAAGTCATGTGACCGTTCTTCTTCCGTCGGCACTTTGAATGGATGAGTGTGACATCCCTGGGGATTCATCTGTCCCAGGACCTTGCGAATCAGCCCGTCTTTGCCTGCGGCATCGGGCGCTTGCAGCACGATCAACAACGAACGTTTGCCTTCGACAAACAGCTTGTACTGCAAGTCTCGCATTCGCTTGATGGTCTCGTGCGTGTACTTGACTGCCTCGTCCTTGCTCTCAAACGGCCCTTGAGCTCGCGTGTCAATTTTGGCCAAATTAACGCGCTTCCCGGGCTCAATCCGGTGCAATTTCGAGAAGTTCATAAGCTTTCACGCAGCGAGTAAGACGAGATGCCGTAATGAATGGTCCGTTGATTATACACGGATTGGATCATCACACAGGCATCCCGCGAAAGCTACGAGATCGCCAATTCCGCGTTACTGTCACCGAAGCTTTCTAGATCGACGCCGTTTCGCTTGAGCATCGCGAGATAGAGATTGCACAGCGGAACTTGACCTTCGGCAGCCAAGTGCCGACCGGGCGTGACAGTGCCACCGCCGCGACCGGCCAGCAGAATCGGCAAGTTGTCGGGGTCATGGCGATTGCCATCGGAGAAACTCGATCCGAACATCACCATGCTGTTATCGAGCAACGTGCTTTCTCCCTCGGTTATCGCTTTCATCTTGCCGATCATCCGTGCGAACTGCTCCACGTGCCAACGATTGATCAGCTGGTACTGGGCAATTTTCTTTTCATTGTTCTCGTGGTGTGACAACTCATGGTGCCCGCCTTCGACACCGTCCAAGAACGAAAAGTTTCGGCCTGAGACATCATTCGCGAACATGAATGTACAAACGCGAGTCGAATCGGTTTGCATTGCCAAGACCATCAAATCGAGCATCACATCGATATGCTCACGAAAGTCTCGTGGAGTTCCCGCTTCTGGAACGGCAAGCTGCGAAGCGTCCACATTCGGCTGCCACGAGCGCGACTTATCGCGGCTCGCAAACTCGATGCGTTTTTCGACCGCGCGGACGGAATCCAAATACTCGTCCATTTTGAACTGGTCATCGCGACCCAACGTTCCGCGCACTGACTTGGCGTCTTCCAAAACATATTCAAGCAAATTGCGATACGATTCCGCCTTGCGCGTGTCACCACCGACCGTCTTGCCAAACAGCCGTTCGTAGACCACTCGAGGATTGATCTCTTTTGCAACTGGCCGCGTGGCGGTTTGCCAAGAGATGTGGGAACCGTACAGTCGCGTGTAGCCAACGTTGCTATCGATGCCGCTGATCACCGGCTCGGTACCGAGCTCGAGAGACGGCAATGGCGTGTTGCTTCCGACCTGTGCCGCGATCAATTGATCGACGGAGATACCACCACTGCTGATGTCTTTCCCGGTCGTTTTCGCAACAGGCTTCCCGGTCAGAAAGTTGGCGGTCTTGGCATAGTGCCCATCGCCCCCGTGGCTATTCTTCTTGTCCAACCCTGACAACACCAGGATATCGCTTTTGAGTGCGGCAAGTGGCTCGAGCGACGGCGTCAACTCATAGTCGTCACCCGTCTTTTCGGGCACCCACGCTTTTTCCCAGACACCGTTGGGAAAATACAAGAACGCCGTTCGAATCGGCGGCTTTGGATCCTCTGCGGCTCGCGCAAGCGACGGCAAGAAGGGCAAACCGAGCACAGCACTCGTGCCGCGCAAGAAACGCCGTCGCGATACACGTGACATCCTACTTCCTCTTTTCATAGCCATTACTTCGCCGCTTTAAAGTATCGATGTCGAAACGGGTAACTGGTAGCGATCGTCTCGAGAACGACCGATGCTCGATGCTCATGCTGAGCAAGATTCTTCTTACAATCCTGAATCACACAATCGTCAAATTTATTCAGCTCTCGGCCCAGAGCATAACCCAGCAGCTTGCGAACGAAATGATGTTCGAATTCGCCACTGCGGCGCATAACAAGCTGCTTCAATTCCTCAGGACCATTGAAATCTTCACCCGACGGTAATTTACCACTCGAGTCGATCGCGATGTCGTTATCGCTATCACGCCAGCGCCCCAGAGCATCGTAATTCTCGAGCCCGAATCCGAGTGGGTCCATGCGATTGTGGCATGACGCGCATTCAGTGTTCGCGCGATGTAGCTCCAAGCGTTCGCGAAGCGTCATGACTTTCTCAGCCACAGATTCTTCCAAGGCCGGCACACCGGCGGGCGGTGGCGGCACCTTTCCACCAAGAATCTCTTCAAGCACCCAACGTCCTCGAAGAACGGGGCTCGTCCGTCGCGGATACGACGCACTCACGAGGACTGCGCCGAGCGTCAACACTCCCCCGCGACGACGATCGCTGGTTTCAATTCGTTGCCACCCAGAATCCGGCGGCAATGACAAACCGTAATGCGACGCAAGCCGACCGTTCACGACAACGTGTTTTGCATCCAGTAAATCCAGCAACGATCCACCTTCGCGAAACACACCGGCAACCGTTTGAATGGCTTCCTCGTAAAGGTCCGCGGAAAGCTCGTCGTTGTATTCTGGAAACACTTCATGGTCTGGCCGGACACTCGTGCGAAAATTCGTCAGCCCCAACCACTGCAAACCAAAACTCTCGCCGAGTGCTCGTGACTTTGAATCGCCAAGCATCCGCTGGACTTGGGCAACGATTTGTTCGTCAGTCTCTAAACGGCCCGCATCCGCTTCGTCCAAAAGCAACTGATCCGGTCCACTTGACCAAATCAACAGCGACAATCGAGTCGCTAATTGGTGAGGCGTTAGCTTCTGGACTCCGCCCTCCGCCGACTCGGACTCGACGACGAATAAGAAGTTGGGTGAAACGAGGATCGCCTTGAGCGGCTCGCCAATGCAATCAACCAACTCCATGCCACGACTTCGGCATCCTGAGTAGATCGTCATCAATCGATCGACTTCCTCGGCGATCACGGGACGTCGCCACGCGAGTCTTGCAAAACGAGAGATCGAGGCTCGTGCCACATCGTCTTCGCTAGCGTCCGTCGCAAGACTTCGATCGATGAGACCGCCATGGTTGTCCTTTGCTATCGCTTGTTCGATAACGTGTGACGCGATCGCAAGGTATTGTTCGATATGGATCGGCGACGTGAAGAGTGTCTCGCCATTGGTATCGAATCCTTCACCCCCAGAACCATCCGACGGCACATCAAAATTCGGATCGACGGAAACACCAACAAGATCGCGAACCGAATTTAGGTACTCGGTGCGAGTCAACCGACGACTCATGACATAGCCGCGATACCACGCCTGTGTTTCATCCGTCGCCAGCTTAGAACACAGGTCTTCTTGGGGTCGAGAATCCAGCCAAGAATGAAATGCGGCTTTCTGGGCATCATTGAGTGAGGGACTGCCCTCAGGCGGCATTTCATTTTGCCGGACTCGTTTCGCGACCGACTCCCAAGCATTCTTCTTGCGGACGACATGACTGCCGGACGTGAACTGAGAAATATCAAACTCGCCGTCGGGATCATCGCCTTGGTGGCACTCAACGCATCGTTCCTTCACGATCGGCAAGATTTCCTCTTCGAAGCGCTCGCCCCATTTCTTAAATTCGGGCGAGTCGTCGCCCCACGATTTGCTCTGGAAGTGCGTTAGCACCAACTGTGCAACAACCGAGGCCAAGATGAATCGCGATAGCAAACGCAACGACATGTGAAAGCACCGCAAAAGGCAGGAAAACGCGGGCGACGGGCGGGTGAGGCGGGATCCTTATCTTAAACGCTAGACTGAATCAGGAATAGGCGCAAATGCTTGAGTGAAACGCGATCAACAATCGGGTATACTGGAGAACCCGTGGAAAATCGCTTCGGCACGAGATCCTCATGCCGCGACGGACCACTCGCGAAAGCAACATGTTTTCGTCCCCCCGCCTGCTGCTATGTGGAACGAGCCCCCATGTCTCGCCTAATCACCCTCGCCTTTGCCGCTACGTTAACCCTCTTGCCGTATGATGCTCGCCATTCATTTGGGCAAGACATCGCGATAGAACTGAAGCCGCAGGAAACACCGCCACAAGAAACAGCACAATCGGTTTCCCAGTGGCATTTTAGCGCCGAGGAAACATCTTCATTAACCGCGCACGGCGGGGTGCACCGCGACCAAGCGGGACCGCGACCGCCGTACTTCCCCGATTTTGACGAGAGCAACACAGCCGCTTTGTTCGATGGCGACGGAGCGTATTTCTCATTTGCGGATCCTGGCAAGGACAGCAACTTTGACTTTACGAATGGGGATCGAATCACGATCGAAGCGTGGATCGATTTGCACGCGATCTCCAAAGACCAAAACGTGTACGTCATCGGCAAAGGACGCACGGGTGACAAGCGATTCCAATCCGACAACCAAAACTGGGCGTTGCGAGTTCGCGAACAAGGCGGCACGGCTCGAGTCAGCTTTTTGTTTGCGACGGACAAGGCACACCCCGAAGCGACTCAATCGCCCTGGCACCGCTGGACAAGTCGTGATGGCATCGATGCTGGAAGCGGCTGGCATCGAATCGCCATCAGCTATCGGTTCGGTGAACCATCCAGTATCGAAGGATGGATTGACGACAAACGACAGCAGGGTTCTTGGGACATGGGTGGCGAGACCACTTTGCCTCCCGTTGTCGACAACGACGCGGTATGGATCGGCTCAGCCTCCGGTGGAGCGAGTGCCAACAGCTTCCGTGGACTCATCGACGAAGTCTCGATCTACCGTGGCGAGATCGAAGAAGATTTTCTAGCCAAACGCTATAGCATCGAAGGAACAGCACCGAAGAGCCAGCTTCCGAAGTCTGAGCTTGCTTCGCACGCGATCACACCTCACGCGGTAACGATGACGATTCGGGAAGGCCTCGCGACTCATAATCGCTGGCCGCTCGTCAACGAAATGCCGCCGGTCTTTCATGACGAACAAAGCTGGACCACGCCATACTTCTATCTGCCTCGCATGCCCTACCGCTACGACAACTGGGGCGTGCGTGAATCGTGGAAGCCTCCGGTGCTCGTGCATCTGGCCGGTGATGTGGTTTTGCCTGCCGGTGAAGTCTCCATCGTCGTCCGCAATCGTGGGCTGGGGCGACTTTGGATTGACGACGAAATCGTCCTTGAAACGCCGGCACACCAAGGCTCCACCGACGGTCACAACCCAGTGGACCCACTGAAAGATCCGCCATTGCCTGGACATCGTGTCGTGCGATATGGCGACACTGAAACCATTTGCAAAGTAAATTTCGCGACTGAATCGATGCATCGTGTCGTGCTGGAAACCGTCGTCGGCGGCGAAAAATACCGTGTCGTTTCCGGTGAGACCTTGGTCGGTTTTTGGACCGGCGATTCCAACTCAATCGAGTTGCTTCGCGCAACGGGCGGCCGATCGCCAGAGCGTCGCTTGACGGACTCAGACATTGACTCAGTCAAACGCGAGACCGAAACATCGTTAGCTGCATTTGATGACCATGTTCGACGAGCTGCGTCGAAGGCTCATGACGACTACTGGAACGAGCGTCACGAGTACGCAAGAGAAGTTGTCGCGATTCGCTCCAAGTCCACCGAAGCGGATTCTGCGAACCAGCCAGCGACGATTGATGAGTTTATCGCAGACCGGTTGAGCAGTGCTCGCGTTGGACTTTCAACTTCCGAGTCCCCAGCGAACAACAAATTTCATGCTGAAGTCTTGCCGATCCTTCGCGAGCATTGCTTCCGATGCCACGACGCGACAGCCGAAGGAGGCTTGCAGCTGACATCGCGAGAGTTGGCGATCCAGGGCGGTGACTCGAGCGAGCCCGCGATTGCCCCCAATCATCCTGAGGCGAGCTTGCTAGTAGAGCGAGTGTTTGCCACGGACGAAGACGAGCGGATGCCACCCTCAGGAAAGCTCACGGCCGAAGAAGCAAAGCGTCTCGTCGATTGGATCAAGACCGGCGCTGTCTGGTCGCCAAAAATCAACGCCGAACAACTCGTCGCCGGCCCAGTCATCGATGACGCAAAGTTCCTTCGTCGTGCATACCTCGATACCGTCGGTGTGCCGCCGACCGAGAGCGAACTTCGCGATTTTCTTGCTGACGAAGCGACGAACAAGCGCTCCGCAATCATTGATCGCTTACTCGGGGATGATCGCTTTGCCGACCATTGGGTTAGCTTTTGGCAAGACATCTTGGCGGAGAATCCCAACTCGCTCAAACCGAGCCTCAACAACACCGGACCGTTTCGCTGGTACCTCTACGAAGCGATTCGAGACCGCTGGCCACTCGATCGCATGGTGACTGAATTGTTGATGTTCCGCGGCAGCGAACGAGAAGGCGGGGCGGCTGGATTCGGTTTGGCCGCCGACAACGATGCGCCGTTTGCTTCGCGTGCTCACGTTGCATCGGCATCGTTGCTTGGGATCAATCTTCAATGCGCTCGTTGTCACGACTCGCCATACCACAGCACCACGCAAGAAGATCTGTTTTCGCTCGCTGCGATGTTCTCTCGGAAAGACGTCACGGTCGCACCGACCAGTACCGTGTCGCCGGGGTTCTTTGAAAACAAAGGTGGCCGTGAATCGCTGATTCAAGTCACGCTTCCTCCTGGACAACCCGTAACGCCAACTTGGCGATTCGCGGAAGCACTCGGCGTCACGGACGATGATGCACTGACACGGTGGCTGAGAAATCCCAGCGATACGCGAGAACGCTTAGCCGCGTTGATTACATCACCAAACAACAATCGTTTCGCGCAAGTCATGGTGAATCATTACTGGAAACGCCTGATGGGTGCCGGATTCGTCGAACCAGCGAACGATTGGGAAGGGGCAACGCCGAGCCATCCTGAGCTACTGAGTTGGCTCGCCGACGAATTGGTGCAAAGCGGATACGACTCGACTCACGTCATGCGACTGATCATGAATTCCGACTCTTACCAGCGCGCCGCGATCGGTCGCAATCATGACGCCCCAGCCGAAGAACGGTATTTCGCATCGCCAGATCGACGACGAATGACCGCTGAGCAAGTCGTTGATTCACTTTACGCGAGCGCCGGTCGCGAAATCGACGTGGAACAACTCACGTTCGACCCCGAGTCACGTCGACCAGCGACAACCATGATCTCGTTGGGTTCTCCGAAACGAGCTTGGGAGTTTGCGACGCTTTCGAATGAACGAGATCGACCAAGCCTTGCGTTGCCTCGCGCTCAAGCCGTCACTGACATGCTGGAGGCATTCGGTTGGACTGGATCTCGCCAAAACCCGATCGTTGATCGTCAGCACGCACCCGGTGTCCTGCAAAGTGGCATGATCAGCAATGGAGTGATGTCGAGTTGGCTGACGCGGGCCGCGTGGAACAGCGAGCTCGCAAATGCCGCTGTCCTAGCGTCTTCGCCCAAAGACCTCGTCGAATCAATGTACCTGCGTTTCCTGTCGCGATTCCCGACAGATGATGAACAGTCTAGGTTCACAGAAGTCTTGTCAGAAGGCTTCAGCGGCCGATTGTTGCCGAGTGAAGAGATCGTCACGCCGAGCGAACCGGAACGCTTGGGGCACGTGTCATGGTCGAACCACTTGAAGCCTGAAGCGAACGTGATCCAAGTCAAAATGCAAGAGCGAGCACGAGTCGGCGATCCACCCGATCCTCGGCTCCGTACCGAGTGGCGAGAAGCTTATGAAGATGTCGTCTGGGCAATCGTCAATTCACCTGAATTTGTTTTCGTTCCGTAGTTATCCGCGGCAATACCATGAACCAACATTCTAAGCCAACCGATCAAATCCTCTCACGTCGTCGCTTCACTGGCCAGACGCTCGGAGCATTGGCCGGAGCATCAATCGCGACGTCCCAGCTCGGGGCAGGGCGTTTACTTGCCGATGAGCCAGCCAGTTCCAAGCCGCGAGGTGGTGCGGAACACGTCATTTCGATCTGGCTGGGCGGCGGCATGAGCCAGATCGATACATTCGACCCCAAACGTCGTGGCGATGCCAAGGCAAAGAAACCAGGGGCCTATTACGACGCGATCGACACGGTGGTGGACGGTGTCCAAGTTTGCGAGCACCTGCCGCAAATAGCTCGCGTCATGGATCGCGTAACAGCCGTCCGAACTGTGAACCATGATGTGATCGACGAGCATGCCGCAGCAACCAATCGCATGCACACGGGGCGAAAGGTTTCTGGGACGGTCGCCTATCCGTCGCTCGGCTCCGTGGTCGCGAACCAACTTGGCGCTGTCAACGAAAACGCTCCGCCTTATGTGCTGATTGGATATCCGAATGTTACCCGAGGACCAGGCTTCCTTGGGGCCCAGAATTCGTATTTGTATCTGACCGATACAAGCCAAGGTCCGGCTGGCTTGTCACGCCCAGACGGCATTACCTTGGAGCGTCAAAAGCGGCGAGAACAATTCCTCGCGATCACTCGCGCAGCCGCGGAGCAGCAACTAGACCGCGACGCTGTCATCGCAGACTATGACGCCACGATCAATCAAATGCTTGCCTGGAGCGGTCCCGAGTTTGGTCGCGTGTTCAAGCTAGACGAAGAATCCGACAGTCTCCGAAACGAATACGGAGGCGAGTTGGGCCAGCGATGCATGCTCGCTCGCCGACTGATTCAACGTGGTGTGCGATTTATCGAAGTCTCGCACAATTTGAACTTTCTCAATGGTACCGGATGGGACGTTCACAACGACGGCATCGAGAACCAACATGAGTTGATCCGCGAACTTGACGTAGCGATGTCCACGTTGATCCAAGACTTAGAAAAACAATCGCTGTTGGACAAGACGCTCATCGTGGTGACGAGCGAGTTCGGACGTCCGCCCCAATTCGATGGTGGCGGAGGTCGTGGGCATCAAGGCAGCGTGTTTAGCTGCGTCCTTGCCGGTGGCGGGCTAAAGCATTGCGGCGCGTACGGAGAAAGCGATGAACTTTCCCAGAAGATCGTTGCCAACCCAGTCAGCGTCCCCGACTTCTTTGCGACAATTCACGCAAGTCTCGGAATTGATCCGTCAAAGAATCTCTACGATGGCGATCGACCTGTGCCGATCACCGATGGTGGTCGCGTGATTCAATCACTGTTCACGTAGATTAATCGCTTGCGACGACGTCGCGCCTGAAAAGAAACCGCTGGCGTGCTGCTGTATTTCGATCGGGAACTGGTACAGCTCGCTAAGCCGATGTGACGTTAGCGTCTTTAATTTCGTATCGTCGGCGACAATTCGGCCTTGTTCAAGCAGAACAACGTGTTCAATCTCAGGCAAGATTTCTTCGATGTGATGCGTGACGAGGACAAGCGTCACGTCGCCTCGCTTGACGAGACCTCTCAGCAATTCGAGAAACCGAAAGCTTGCGACGAGATCCAGTCCGCTGGTCGGTTCATCGAGCACCAAGATTTCTGGTTCGTTGATCAGTGCTCTCGCAATCAGAACTCGCCGGCGCTCGCCTGTTGAAAGTGTGTCGACGTGGCGATTGGCTAGGTGCTGTTCCCCAACACGCGAAAGTGCGAAGTCCACGGCCACTCGAACATCGTCATTGATCTCGACACCAAACTCGACCAACTGGGTCGATGTGAATCCGCTCGCGACAGCTTCCACCACGGTCATTCGCCCCGTGCGACCGAGTGAAAACTCGAAATCAAGAGTCGACGACACGACGCCCATTTTGCGACGCAACTCCGCAACGACCCATTCACTTTGACCAAGGATACGAACCTCTCCCTGGTGCCCGTCAGATTCGACCGACGGATAGAACTGGCGCAGCAAAACTTTCAACAGCGAACTTTTGCCTGAGCCGTTCGGACCGAGGACCGCGGTGTGCCGACCGCGAGGAATCACGAGACTGATACGATCAAGAATTCGATTCGTGTCACGGTCAACAGAAACGTCAACAAGCTCAAGTAGCGGGGCGTCGTTCATCTCTTGAGGCAATGCGAGGCATGAAGTGATTGTCAATGAATCGCCACATCATACGCACCAGACATCACTGCGTAAGTGCTCTATCCAGTTGCCTCAGCCAACAATGCGTCGCGCATGGTGATGAGCTTTTGATTCTCGGGCGTTATCTCGCCTGGGGGTACTGTGATTCGTGATAATGCGGACGCTGCGGCCTTCGGGTCTCGATTCACCTTCAATTGAATTTGTCCAATTCGAAGTCGAGCTTGGTTCGCGGACTCGCCATTGCGGCTTGCGACAATCATTAGCGGCCGGATCGCCTCCATCCACTTCTTTTCGCCCGCCAACATTGCGACGTAGGCCATCAGCACCTTATCGGAAACACCTCGAACCAAGTTCAATTCCTCCAAGCGATAAAAATGCTGCTGGCCCAGGGCGACACTCTTAGCGGTGATTGCCTGGCGCAGCAAAAACACCAATCGATTGAACTCCGGATGCGACGACAAATCCGGTACTTGCTCGGGTATCGGAGTATGCGTGTCCGGCTTTTTTCCACCGAAGAAGCCACGCTTCGTTCCTAATGTTTCTGACTCCGATTTCTGTGCCGCCTTTTTCAGCTTGGGTTTTGGCCCAGCGAGAGTAGATACATTTCGTGCTGTATCAGCGCCTTCGATTGCAAGTGCCGCTCGCACGGGATCGACATCGGAATGCTCTTTGTGCTCGATTCGTTTTCGTTGCTCCGATGAGCAGAACACTGAATACTCCTGCAGCCATTCATTTCTCGAAATGAAATCCCAGCCTTCGCAGTCAACGAGGTTTTGCCGCAACATCCAAACACCCACCGGCAAACCGATTGCCGCACCGATGACATGCAGCATCTCCGAAGACATTTGAAAGCCACCAAGCCATAGAAATATCATCTGGAGCATCATGAATGCACCACACAACTTGACGATCCGAACTTCAAACGTCCCGAAGTAGAAACCCACGAAATAGAAACATTCCATCTCGTTCTCGGGTGCCCAAAGCATCGCGATCACCATGAGTGCAAAGATGACTCCCGACGCCCCCAAAGCGCCACCTTCGACACCCAGCAAATACATAGGTAATTGCACTGCCGCTCCATCGACTGCCGCTATCGCCATGTAGAGTGCGAGAAAGACAAGACTTCCGATCTTGCCTTCAACGACAAGCCCGAATGCCCAGAGGAAAAACATATTCCCAATCAAATGCATGAAGTCGCCATGCATGAAAGCCCCCGTGATCCACTGCAACGGGTTGACCGTGTCGAACTCCAGGATCAACCACGCGATCGCATCTTCCTCCACGTTACCGAGCATGAACTGGAACGTGGTCGCAAAGAAAATAACAACATTAACGAGGACCAACACTCCCGTGGTAATGGGCAGGTGATAGATCGGAGCATCAGTGGAATAGGGAGCGATAATCATATCGATCGTCTCCGACCCTACATGAAGAGGTAGAACAAACGCGTAAACCTAAGGCGACAATGACTCCGCTCTATGGCGCCCCAAGATAACACCACATGAGAACCAAAAATGGATGGCGGTGCCAGATTTTTCTTTCAGGTTTCTCGTGACGTCGTGTGATATATTGGCGGGCTATTCGAAACCACGTTCAAAAAGGGCATCACCGATGAAAGTTCAATGCTCCAATTGCTCGACGAATCTCATGCTGCGTCAGGTACCTGCATCGGGAAAGATCAAGTGCCCGAAGTGTGCTTCTATAGTCAATGTGGGTAATGCAGTTGCACCGGCGACGCCGGCTAGCAACTCCACGCCAGCCGAGTTTGATTTTGGGTCGCTTACGTTACCGCCAGCCAATGAGCCGACGGTGCGTCCCTTCAAGTCGACGATTCCAGTCGCCGCGCGGCCGATCGCAAAAACGGCCACGGCACAGGCGACTGTCGCGGAAACGGCTTCAAAACCTAGCGACAAAAAAATGGCTGCCGTGTCTATCGGCGTACTGGCTGCGATCGTTTCTGGAATCATTGCCTTCTATGTTGTCCGCGGTCTCGTTGGCGGAGGCGGCGGATCCGATTCGAACGTGGCAAGCGCCGATGCCGATAACGGTGACGCGCCCGATGGTTGCAAGCAAGTCAATGTCGAAGGCGTCACTGCGTATATGCCCGACGGCGAGGAATTGCTTGAATTGCCACCTGCATTGACCTGCGAGGGCGTGCTCACACCTGCTGGGACAGTGTTTTTCTTAGCTTCAACTGCGGGCAACAATACGGTTGTCGAGGGCGAAAAGCTTCAACAGAAAGCAACACGATTACTTGGCGGGGGCATCATTGGTGGAAGCCCGTGCGAACGAAATGGATACAAAGGAAACAAGTTTGTGTTGGATCAATGCCTGAGGTTGCCCGACATGAACATCGAAGTCTACCAAATCGAAGGTCGATTCATCGTCATTGGTGTTTCCAAGGAATCACTTGGCGATGGTGGTTCGTTCGTCGTCGGACAATCCTCCGAGCCAGAAAAGCAAACCGTGTTCTTCGATTCCTTTAAGATCGGTCCTAAGCCTTCGAAGGGCTTCTGGTAATATCAAACCGCTACTTCGTGGTCAGCACTTGCGTTGGCGTCACGGTGAAACTGGCGATCATGCTGTCGAGCTGACGCAGCTTTTGGACAAAGACCGTACGATCGTATGCGGCACGACGTTGAAGATCGTCTTCGAGGTTTTCGGGATAGATAAAGACTTGGCGACCGGCTGGTAACGTTGTCTCAATTCCAGTCCCCGGTTCGCCGTTACTAAGCGAATCAATCAGCGATTGAATTTGCGGGCTCAGCGGGGAGCCTTCCTGTTTCATTTCATCGGCAACAAGCTGCATGCCCCAAGCGACCTGGCGAGCCGAATCATAAGTCAGCAGCTGCGATTCGCGAGTTCGAGCCAGAGACAGTAAGACGTTCTTGGCCATCGCAGCATCAATCGGCTTGCGTTGTGCCGCACGCAGCGCGGCGTCGAGCGATGAAATCAATTGACGCGAGATCCCGGAGACTTTCGCGGCATCGCCGAACGGCTGGCGGCTGAATTCCAATTGCAACTCATTCTCAAACGCGCGAGGTGCTTCGAAAGCGCGGCTGAAGAGCAGCGCCGTAAACAACAATGACTCTGGCCACTCGTTCTGGCGCGGCCGACCAGGTGCTCCAACAAAACCTCGTTGCTGACGAGCACTTGGTGTTTGCAATTCATGGTGACACGCGGCGCAGTCATACAAGGAGTAATCACCCCAACGCTCGTCGGTTGCTGAATCCACCAAGAGATTGACGGTCTTCATTCGTGCGGTGATCGCTCCGAGCAACATCTTGCGTGTGTTCCAATACATCGTGCCGCCATCAATGCCTTTGTCGTTCGGAAACAACTCAGGAAAGTTCACTGCGAAGTATGGGTCGCGTGTCGAAGAGGTGGCGAGCGCGTTGTGAAGCTGTGAAAGCGATTGCCAGTGCTGGGGCATTTGCTCACAAAACGTTTGGACTTCCACAGACGGAAGCGGCGGGTGACCAGCGGCATACATTTCGTGGGTCACGAATTGATTGTTGGCGCGATTTCCGACGTGACAATCCAAACACAAGTCAGCTTGCTTGGACGTATTGACAAGGTCACGCATACCGAGCGAGAGCTTTTCCTCTGGAGATTTCGTTCGCCAAGCCTTCGCAGCGTCTTGGACGCCGTGTTCTTTGATCCACGCAATGTTGTCGCCGTCTTGATGGCAATAGTTGCAACTGATTCCTGGTTGCGAGCTAACCGGGTCCGCCAAAGGACGATCAAAGCCAACCTTTTCGCTCGGCTTGTCGCGAAAACCGCCGTGACACGTGAGGCAGTTTTGCTGAAACTTTTTGTAGCCTTCGGTCGTTGTGACTTCGTACTCGAGCTTGTCACAGATCCGTCGACTCAGCACGTTGCTTTGACCGAACCAATCCAGCGGTACTGCAGATTGCAGATTCTCGGAGAGTGCTTCAGCTTGCTGTATCAATTCAGCTTTGCTGAGCGGTTCCACACGACGACGCGCGATCGCATGCTTGTCTCGCTCGAGCCAGAACTTCAACTCAGTGCGACGAGAAAAGTTGGTCGCCTCATCTCGCAACAGAGGATTATTGGGAGGCGTGTAATGGCATTCGACGCACATCGCGACAGCATCTTGTTTCTTCCAACTTTGCAGCACTAGATCCGAGGCGGCGTCGACGGGTGCACCAGAGCTCTGTGCATGAACGATACGCCCCGACGTTAACGCGCCGAGCAAAAACATGCCGAGATAAACGGCAACGCGAATGTTGTATGGAATGCGGATCATGTGCTTCTTGTTCTTCCCCGTACTACTTTCCTGAATTCCAATTCAATCAGGATCCGTCCGCTGAGCCGCCCTGCAATGCTTCGAGCGACTTTTTGAGTTCTTCTAACGATTGTTTCTTCGGAGGTTTTACCGGCTCAGGCAACTCCCTCGTTGGTTCTACTTTATCCGCTTTCTTCGCTGCTTCGTTCGCTTGCTTGACTTTACGCCAACGCTCAGCGATCTCACGCAACTTGAATTCGATGTCTTCTCGATCTTTGTCGCCAAGGTCGTAAGTCATTCCCGAACGATCGGTCGGCAACTCCATGGTGACATTGCCGAGCCAACCTGCCAAAGTAATTCCGAGACTCATCGCTTGGGCTCGATTCGCTGTCGCCATGTTATCGGCTTCCGTTTCGAATTGGGCAGTGTTTCGCTCGATAGGATAGCGTAAACCCTTCCTCAGTGCGTCGGCAGTTCCGTAAAGCGGCCCATTCCATCCGCCTGGCCAACTTTCGCGAGCCGCGACCGCAGCCAGATAGAACTGAACAGCTGACTCCCATGTTTGCCATGTTTCAGTCTTGCCAGCGGCAGATGCGACCATTTGTCCAAGCCGATCACTGCGCATCGCGTTTCGTTCGTAATTGCCCGCCGCTCCATGCAGCCACTGGTATAAGGCGGACCTCGCGACCCCGGCGGTTTCAGCCGCAAGTTCAGTATCTGGCGTCGCTTTGGACTGCATCACGTCGCGAACTTGATCCAGAGCACCAAGCAGGACAGCGTCTTCGGCGGTGGCGACGCCGGTTTCGTAGCGGTACTCAACGAGCCATCGAAGTCCCGAGTCGTTCCAGCTGGAAAGCGGAGCAACTGCGTTACGGCTGGGCCCCAACGGGTCACGGTCGTTCTTGAAACCGAGCGTGTGGTGGCACGAGGCACAGTCGAATGCGGAAAGTTCAGGCCATTCGCTGACTGTGTGTGACTTGTTAGCGCGTGCTTTTATCAATGACAACGACGCGTCGGCTGCAGCGACTTGGCCGGCGAGCCAAAGTTGCGATTCGTAGTAAGTTCGGTCGCTCGACTCAGCGTCACGCCAGTGCTTAGGCTGCCAAGAGTGGAACGTCGCCAATTCGTAGCGTAGTGCAGGGTGACCGGCAGCAATGATGTCGTGGTTCATATCGCGATCTTTATCGCCGACGTGACACGAAGCACACATCCGAGCACGAGTGAACAAGTCGCCTGCATTGAGGAATCCTTCGTGGGTGGCCAACTCCGGAGTCCAGCCGTTTTGGAAGTGCGTGCTCGTCCATTGTTCGCCCGGCCCGTGACACGCAGCACAGCCAACACCTTCGCGTGCGAATGCGGGTTGGTGGACGATTCCGTCACGAACGACATGTTGCGTCCGTGGTTCGTCGTGACGCATCGTCGTGTTGTGGCACGCCAAACAGTTATCGAAAGCAACTGGGTCGATAATTCGTTTGCCATCGAGAATCTTTAGCTTGTTCATCATCACGAGACTGGCATCGCTACAGATCGTTCGCCATGACTGTGCATGCGGGTCGTTCTCAAACCACAACTGGTATTCATTGCCTCGCTTTGAAGTGGGCATCGCCACACCTTGGCGTGGACCGCCATGGCAACTTGCTGCTGCACAGGACTGGGCACTCAAAATCTGCAAATCCCGACGCAATAACGGACCATGGAGTTCGTCAAGCGTTCGCGGTGTCACGGGTGAAGAGAGATACCGAGCGCTCATCGAATCACGAATCGACGAGTCTCGCAAAACGTTGCCAGTCGTGGCTGCGGTGGTAACAAGCGTTGAGCGAAGCGGATTGACGGGTGCGTTAGCGGCAGGCGTGTTGGCGGCAGGTGTGTCGTAAACTGCGACATTCGAATATCGAGCAATGTTCTGTCGGGCAAGCGCGACGGGGTCACTCTTCGTCTGCGGACTCGATGGCCTGGTTTGGCCTTTGGCGGTTGCCAAAACAACAGTTTCGGAACCGCAAACACTCAACGAATCTGTCTGCGTAACGAGTAGCGCAACGAGTACTGCGAACGACAACATGGTCGTCCGAGGACAATGAAAACTGCGGTTGAGTGACATTGAGGTGACTCGTAGAGAGACGATCAAATTAAGTAGAAACGAACATGCGACCCCTCGCATGCCCCCCACGATAGTTAAGCTAGGTCACTCTGAAAGACCAAGAAGCTACGGTTTTCTTGGCAAATCCGGCTTCCAGTGATTTTGCTCAGCCCGGCGTCACAATCCCTAGAGTCCGCTCATTCTTCCCATCTACAGTTCTTAGGTGGGCAGAAAATGCCTTGCACAAGTACCGAGTTGGCCAGCGTTTGCATTGTGCCTAGCCATTGGGGGACGCCAGAACGAAGTCCTTCGATGGTTACCAATAAAATGTTTACCAGCGAAAACCTTGCCGGTCGTAACGTTGGAACGCGAGAGAAATCACCTTGTTAGTCAGGTTTCCCTTGACCCTAGTTTGACTTACCCGTCGCGTGGGATTAAACATGTCGGTCGCTGGGGGTGGTAAAATCGACGACACTCGACTCGCATGAATTGTCTTTAGAAAAGACGAGAGAGACTGGAGCTTGGGAGTCGTTGGAAAGATCTCTCGAAGATCCCCGCAGATCGAAGATTAAGTTGGAGCCAGGAACCAAATGAGTGTGACGCAGCCGTGTTAATCAGTCGTTCGCAAGCGAAAGTTCACATCGTCCCAGCAATCTTGGCAGCGAGCATTACCGTCGCAGGTATTGGCTGGTATGTGATGGAGTGTCTCGCTGCTGGACAACTCGTTGGCGGCGGAAGCGTTTCAGGGCTAGCCTGCGGTATCGCAGCTGGTTCAGTCATCGTTTTCGAAATGTTGCTTTGGCCACGCAAGGCGCTTCGACGGCTGAGGTTGATACCGGCCAAGTATTGGATGGCGGGACACATCTGGCTTGGCCTTGCTTCGTTGCCGCTTGCGATCGCACATTGTGGTTTCCATCTCGGTGGATGGCTTCCTGCGTCATTCATGATCTTGTTTGTGCTCACGATTTTGAGCGGATTGTACGGGCTTGCGGTTCAGAACATTTTGCCGCGTTGGATGCTTCGCAATCTGCCTTCAGAAACCATCTATAGCCAAATCGAATATGTCTCAGCACGAACGGTGGACGATGCACGTTCTCTGCTGATTGCCGCGTGCGGACGCCAACGATCGGCGACGGACAACTCGTCACCGGATCCCGACCTCGTCGAATCCGCTCCACAATCCATCGTGGTGGGTGCTGTTCGCCAATCGGGAAAAACGCGAGGCCGCACTTTGGAAACACGGCGCGTGACTCAGACGCGCCAAGACTCCGAGCCGCTTTGGAACGCACTCGCCGAGATCCAGCCCTTCTTACTTCATGGTGCATCCGCAATTACGCCGGTTACTGATCGCCAACAATCGTTGCAGTGGTTCAGCCGACTGAGGAACGCGTGCAGCGAAGAGAGCGGTTTCATCATCGACTCACTACAGCAATTCTGTGACCAGCGTCGGCAGTTCGACACTCAGTCCACCGTGCATCGTTGGTTGCACGCTTGGTTACCTGTTCATATCGGTTTATCCGTCGCCGTGACTGTTTTGTTGGCGGCCCACATTTGGACTGCTCTTAAGTATTGGTAGAAACTGATGGCAGCTGGCGAAAGCTCAACACGACCTCGCGAGACTGGGAAGTTCCGATCCCAGCGAATCCAAATCGATTACTACCGTCACCGCGGTGGGCTGTACTATTTCAAATGGATTCTTTCTGGAATCGCCCTACTCGGTAGCGGCGCCTATGCCGCGTACGTCCTTGCCTCAAGTAGCGCGAGTCGACACTTGAGCACGGGGTCTGTTGCACAGGTGCACGCTTCGTTCGAAAACGATTGTGCGCAGTGCCACCAAGACTATACGCCGCTCGGTACAGACGCTTTTCAACTTGATCCCACGGCGTCGCTTTCACACCTCGAGTCAGCTTGCCAAAAATGCCACAAAGTCGGCAATCACTATCGCGAAGTCCTCTCCGCGGACTGGAAAGTGGTCGACCAAAACTGTGCCCTTTGCCACTCCGATCACAAGGGTCGTGACTTCAACTTAGTTGCCGTGAGCGATGCCGCGTGTACGCAATGTCACAGCCAACTTTCAAGCGTGTGCTCGTCGAACCACAAGCCTCGCGTTGGCAATCAAGTGACTCAGTTCACGAAAGAGAAGCACGGAGAGTTTACGTCGCTGATGCAGGGCGATCGCGGCACGGTCAAATTTGATCACGCCCAACACATGCTTCCCGGACAAGTGAACTCCGGCGAAAAAGGTGGCTTTACGCTTGCCATGCTCGAGCCGTCTCGCCGGGAACAGTATCGACAACCCGGGCAATCTGACGATGCGTTGGTTTCGATGGACTGTGCCAGTTGCCACACGTTCGATGGCAATCCCGATCCAACGTCAATGCTGTCCGGCGATGAAGAACTTGGTCGTTACATCGCCCCGATCTCGTTCGAGGATCACTGCAGTGCGTGTCACAGCATGAACCCGAACGGACGCGGCGACGACACCTTACCGCTTCCGCACGCTGCACCTTGGGCTGAAATTACACTGCTGCTCGAAGCAAAGATCAAAGGCACTTTGCTGACTGACAAGATGCGAAAGCCTGGTGATGACTCCCAGCAATTCCCTCGACCAGGCGAAGGATATGGGACTGCGCCGAAAGATGCGTTCGTCGCGGCATCAACTGTCGATGCCGCAGTCACGCTTGTTCGAGCCCAGTGCTCCAAGTGCCATGACGATGCCACGATTACGGATGAAGCCATCGCAAAGTTAGGTGCATCAACCGCCGAACCGTTAATTCCGCCACGTTGGTTCAAGTTCGGTTTGTATGACCACGCCGCGCACCGAAAAGTGGATTGCCGTTACTGTCACGAAGCGGCCTATCCCGTTGAGGGAACGAAGCCATCCGAGGCGCTCGACCAGAACAGTGTGATGATCGCGGGTATTGATAGTTGCACCGGTTGTCATCGTGATGTCAACGAACCACTTCCCTCGTCATTAACGGGAGCTGCGGAAAAACTAATCGGCGGCCAATCAAACTGGGCTTCGGATAGCTGCACGATGTGCCATCGCTATCACACGGCTCAAAGCGATCTCGTGCACATGGGCCGAATGCATTCGGATAGCCCGACCTCAGAGCCGGTGTCGAGCGAATCAGTCGAGGCCCAGCCATGAGTCGCTCGGTCGCGATCCAATCTCGCATGGTTCTTGGACTGTCTGCTCTTGGGCTGTTGTTGACGCTAATGACAATCCAGCAGGCAAAAGCACAGACGCTGCCGAGTTTTCTTGGTCGCTCGTCGTGTGCTTCAGCCACATGCCATGGCGGATCGATTGATCGCGGCGCAGCTTGGAATCACTCGCTCTCCACCTGGAGCCTGAAAGATCCACACTCTGGCGCAGCCCTACTGCTTCACGATGAACCCTCACAACGAATCGTCAGGATACTGGATCCAGCCGCCGCAGAATCAGCGGAGCGATATGACAATGTGCTTCGTACTCGTTGCATCAGTTGCCATGCGACGGCGAGCCCAGCTGATTGTGAATCGCGTGGACTGATCGACGAACAATTATTGGCCGAGGGTGTCTCCTGCGAAGCATGCCATGGTCCCGCCGAAAAATGGCTCGAATCGCATGTCCGAGTTGACTGGAGCGGTCCCGAGCGATTCGAACCCACGACAGGTATGCGAGATACGGAATCCATTATGGGTCGCGCCCAGACGTGCGTTCGTTGCCACATCGGCTCACGCACGTCCGATGGTCTGGTTCGGGACATGAACCATGACTTGATCGCCGCGGGTCACCCGGCGTTACGATTCGATCTGTTGCTCTACACGGAAAGTCTTCCGAGCCACTGGGACCAATCCAGCCCGACAGAATTCGAATTCAGTGGCTCAGCCTCTCGCACGAGAACCGTAGGCCGTGCGATCAACTTAGCCGCCGCAGCACAACTCGCGGGCGAGCGAGCCGCCGATCACTTGAAGGACAGCAACGTCCCGTGGCCAGAACTTGCTGAATATGACTGCTTCGCGTGCCACCAATCACTATCGATTGGTAGCTTCAAGCTACCACCGGGCGAAACCAAGAAATCGGCTTGGCACATCAGCGACGGGCTGCCGATTTGGAACGCGTGGCATGCCATCAATCAACTGCCCCGCGAAAAGCTGTTGCTGAAAGCGTTGTCGCCGCATCGCAGTGATCCAGAGCAAATCGTGAAGTCCATTTCGCGTGTCGTCGAAGCACAACTCGACACAGCCAACCAGGCAATGTCAGCGAACGCAATACCTCCCAAAAGCTTGAGTGCATTGCTGGGTGAGCTGAAACGAAATGGTGTTTTCGATTGGCATGAAGCCGCGATTGCGTACCTAGATATTGATGCGGCACTGAGGGATCAAGAAAAGCTGCCTGAGCAAAAACAAATCGCATCCGCTCAACGGGCCAAGCTCATCGAAATTGTTGAGCCGACACTTCGTTTCTCGCAAGCTTCCACTCCAAACACTGGGGTAACGAGTGATCAAGTCATTTACCAATCGCCCGCCCGATTCAATCCCGAAGAATTTCGTAACGCGATAAGCACGGCTTTGTCCACCGCAATCGATCCTGGCGACCAAGCCAACTTGACGAGTCAACCATGAAAAGTCCGACGATCATCCCAGCGCTGCATGAGCGGCAAAAAAAACGCGGCGGGTATCTCACCCATGCCGATATGGCTTCGATCGCCGAGGAATCCGGCGTACCACTGCACCGCGTCCAAGCTGTCGCATCGTTCTTTCCGCACTTTCGAACTGACGAACCGCCCAAAGTCGAAGTCCACATTTGCCGCGACATGAGCTGTCATTTGCACGGCGGCGTCGAGATGACCAAGCGACTCGCCAAGTGGGCCGAAGACAAATACGGACACGCGGTCGAAGTATGCGGCCAATCGTGCTTGGGGCGTTGCGATCGCGCCCCCGCAGCCATCATCAACGAAGAACTGTTCGCCGCACGCTCGGAGTCTGAACTCAAAGCCGCCATCGATGGCTACATGAACGGAACCGGAGTCACGCCCGACACCGACTGGGAACTGGCGAAAGAAAAAGTTGGCAAATGGGACATGGACGTGTATGCCGGCACCGGGCGTTACGATGCCGTGCGACGATTTCTGGATGAAGGAGCCAATCCGAAACGAGTTCTTGACGTTCTCAAGGAAGCAAACTTGCTGGGCATGGGTGGTGCCGGCGGTCGAGCGTTCATGAAGTGGGGCGACGTGCTCGGGGCTCAAGGCACGACGGGCGAAAAATTCATCGTTTGCAATGCGGACGAAAGCGAACCAGGTACGTTCAAAGATCGTGAAATCCTCTTGGCAGCACCGTATTTAACGATCGAAGGCATGATCCTTGCCGCACTTGTTGTCGGCGCAACTCGAGGCTGGATCTACATTCGCCACGAGTACCCAGAACAGATCGCCGCTTGCCGACGTGAAATAGCTCGCGCGGTCTCATTAGGTGCTTGTGGCAATCGAATCTTCGGAAGCAGCCGCTCGTTCGAATTGGATGTCTATGCGAGCCCCGGTGGCTACATCTGTGGTGAGCAAACAGCACTCATCGAAGCGATGGAAGACAAACGCGGCGAGCCACGCAACCGACCGCCTGAGTTGGCCACCAACGGTTTGTACGATCAGCCAACATTGCTCTCCAACGTCGAAACGTTCGCCTGGGTTCCAGCGATTCTGAAAGACGACGCAGCTTGGTACGCGTCCCAAGGCATCAAGGAAGGCCCCTTGGTCGGCGATGCGGGTCCGACCATGAATGGCAAGCGACTGTTTTCGATCAGCGGCGACCTGACGCGTCCCGGCGTGTACGAAGTGCCAACTGGCACCACGCTTGGCGAGCTGATCGACAAGCATTGCTTAGGCATGAAAAACGGAAAAGCGTTGCTCGCGGTCGCACTCAGCGGCCCGTCGGGCGGCGTGTTGCCGGCCAAGATTCCAGTGAAACATTTGAATCGTCGGTTCGTTGAAGCCAATGTTCCCAAGGGCGTCACCGAAATTGACATTCGTGATTTACCGTTGGATATCAATGTCTCTCGTGCAGTCGGCTACATGCTCGGCGCCGGAATCGTGGTCTATGGCGAAGGCGCCGATCTGCTAGCGGAAGTGGTGGCGAACAGCCGCTTTTATCGCAACGAATCATGCGGCAAGTGCGTGCCGTGTCGCATTGGCTCGCACAAAATCACTGAGATCGGTCAACGGATGCTCGATGGTGACGTATCCGAACACGAGTTCCAAACGCTCGAACCCACGACGATGCAACTAAGTGAAGTGATGGAAGCGACAAGTATTTGCGGCCTCGGGCAAGTCGCCAGTAAACCGATGCAAACTTTCTTGAAATACTTTCCTGAACTTGCTCGCGGCGCGTGTCGTGGTGAGACGACGGGAGCTCGATAACGATGTCCAACGTGCCTGATTCAAAATCCCCAAGCAAGATCCCGACAAGCAGCGATATCAACTTCGCTGATGTTGCTATCCTGAACGACCCCGACAAGCGGTTCGATGACGAAGGCTTGTTCGCGCGCGACGTCGACGGCCAGCTAATCCGCGTCGAAAAAGCGACGGCGTCTGAACTCGACGAAGACGTTCATCTGACGATCGATGGTCGCGAAATCACTGTAAAGAAAGCGGTGCCAACTCGCGACAGCCAAGGCAACATCCAACGCGATCGCAATGGCGAACCGATACCACGGCCAACAACGATCTTTGATGCGACGAGCCTAGCCTTCGTTCGCAATCCAGGGGATCCGCATCCAATCCCGGCACTTTGCCACAAAGAACACTTACCGCCTGTCGGCGTTTGTCGTGTTTGTGTTGTCGAAGCGGCCGAGATGAGCCGTCGCGGGATGCGTAAAAAACTCGTGCCGTCGTGCGTGCAACGCATTAGCGAAGGCATGGTCGTCAATACGATCAATAGCACAGCCGATCCAGAAGCCGCACAACGCGTGAAAGCTGCGAGTAGCACGGTTGTGGAATTGCTCGTTGCCGATCACTTGCCGAATGGGCAGAGGGACGCACCGGGCAACGAACTAGCGGCAATCGCGAAGCGTCTCGGCATTGGTGAATCTCGCTTCGCTCCGCTCGATGTAAAACGCGGCCAGGACGATAGCAGCCAAATGATTTCGGTCGATCACGACCAGTGCATTTTGTGTGGACGATGCCAACGCGGTTGCAATTGGATCAAGCACAACAATGTCATTGGCCGGGGCGAAAAGGGTTACGAGTCACGAATCATCTTTGACCTCGATGATCCGATGGGCACGAGCTCTTGTGTATCTTGCGGTGAGTGTGCGGTCAGCTGTCCAACCGGTGCTCTCGAATTCCAAACATCGTTCATCGAAACGCAAATCAAACGCGTCCAAGATGAGATGATCGAGGACAAGAAAGATGGTGAGATAGTCACCGCGGACGAGATGATCAAGTACCCGCTGTTTTCTGGGATCCCTTACAAGTTCCTGCAGTTCAACGGCGCAGCGGTCGTTCGACGGATGCTCAAGAAAGGCGACGTGCTGTGCCGCGAAGGCGAATACGGTTCGACCGCGTTCATCATCCTTTCAGGCAAGTTCGAGATTTTCCTCAACACAACTCGTGGAGCTGTTCGCAATCAATCTGCTGGCGGGCTTCGAGGATTGCTTGGTGGGTTGAAGACTGTCATTACCAAAGTGGGTGGCAAAGCGAGGCTGAGTGACGTTGGCGCCGCGTCGTTGAGCGAAAACGAGCGAATTTTCCGTGGCCCAGAAGACTTGATTCTTGGCGAAATGACCTGCATGAACCGCTACCCGCGGTCAGCCACCGTCGTTGCAGCCGAAGATTCCGAAGTGCTCGAAATTCGTCGCAACGTTCTGTTCATGTTGCAACGCAATGCCGTCAGCCGAGATATCCTCGACCGCATTTATCGCAAGCGATCGCTCAGCGGTCAACTCGCGTCGCTGCCAATCTTTGAAACACTGAATGATGAGAAACGCAAGGCCGCAGGAGAATTCCTCCGTGAGAAAGCCGACCTCGTCTCCGTCGATCCTGGGCAAACGATTTTCAAGCAAGGCGATTTTGCCGATGCCTATTACGTCAATCGACTTGGGTTTGTAAAAGTCACCCAGGCCTATGGACGTGATGAGCGTGTCTTGAACTATCTCGGCCCCGGTAACGGCTTCGGCGACATTGGATTGCTCAGTCGCATTGGCGATCTGCTCGGTGGATCCCTGGGAGAAAAGAGTAAGCGTGGTGTTCGCACAGCAACATGCTCGGCTTTGGATCACGTGGAGTTGATTCGAATTCGTGGTGAGCATTTCAGCGAACTCGTTGAACGCTATCCGGAACTTGGCGAGGCGCTCGCGGAGAAGGCGAAGCAAATCCTCGACCGAGACGAAGCGTCGCGAAAGCGATTGCAAGCGGTCGCGGCGGATGACTTCCTTGATCAAGGTTTGTTCCTAGCACAGAGTTTGCTAGTGCTTGATCTTGAACGATGCACCCGTTGTGACGAGTGCACCAAAGCCTGTGCCGATACGCACGAAGGCGTCACACGATTGGTTCGTGACGGATTGCGATTCGACAAATACTTGGTTGCAAGCAGTTGTCGATCTTGCATGGATCCGTATTGCTTGGTCGGTTGTCCCGTGGACGCGATTCACCGCAATGGCGAAACCCTTGAGATCGAGATCGAAGACTACTGTATCGGCTGCGGCTTGTGCGCGGAGAATTGCCCGTACGGCAACATCAACATGCACGGATTCCCAAAACAAGAAGTCGACGAGAACGGAAAGTTGCGATTTGTGTTCGAAGAACGTGGGGGCAAGAAACTTCCTGTCGTTCAACAACGCGCCACTACATGCGATCTTTGCCGCAGCGTCGATGGCAAACCGAGTTGCGTTTACGCGTGCCCGCACGAGGCCGCATTCCGCATGTCGGGTCAACAGCTGATGGAAATCGTCAAAGGGTAAACTCAATTTGTCCTGCGAAACGCTCGTGAAACTGGTGTCGTGAAACTGGTGTCGCGAAGGTGAACTGGCGCACCAAGCGAGGGCCAAGTAAAAATCGGGATCGTTTTAGCCTTTCGCCTTGAGTCAAAATCTTGGTATCGGACGATTTCTGAGTAAGTTTTACGGCGAGCTGTCTTGGATGACATCGCCAAATCGCTGCTTTACACGGATGAAGCCCAGCCATGATTCTTCGTCGCCTGATTTGCGCCGCCTTGCTGTTTACCGTTTCTTCAACAGCCTTTGCTCAAGCCCCCAGCTTTCTTGGGAAAATATTGGGCAAGCGAGGCGTCGAGGTAGATTCAAGCAAGTCGTATGAACTGACGGTTGAGGACGGCCCCTGGATGATCCTCGCAGCCAACTTCGCGGGCGAAAACTCAAAAAGTCGAGCTGAGAAACTTGTGCTTGAGATTCGACAAAATCTAAAGATGCCTGCGTTCATTCACCACGAACATTTCGACTTCACGGGCAAAGTCAGCAAGCGAGCTGAATTGGCGGAGAACCACCGCTATGCCAACCAATACCAGTACGAAGCGTACGCAGTCCTCGTTGGTGAATATGACACCGTCGAACATCCAGCGATCGACAAGGATCTTGCCGCAATCAAGGTTGCGAAACCGGCAGTGTTCGCTGAGACCGACACCGAAAATCCAGAGATCGCCACGGACAGTCCGATTCCGGCTCTTAACGCAGTCAAGAAACTGATTCACCGAAGAACGGACAAAGTCAAAGGCCCGATGGCTGGTGCATTCGTCACTCGCAACCCGATGTTGCCTGACGACTACTTTGACGCTCCTCAAGTTGACTCCTTTGTCCGAGAATTAAACAGCGACAAATCATTTAGCCTGTTGGAATGCGAAGGTAAATTCACCGTTGTCGTGAAAACGTTTGAAGGCTTCGGTAAGTTTGTAAGCGGACACGACCAAGGCAACTTCGAACCCAGCATGGAACGACTCGACAAGATTGCTGCCGATGCAGACAAAATGGTAAAAGAATTGAGAAGCCAAGGAAAAGAAGCTTACCAATTTCACGACAGTAACCGATCGCTGGTCACTATTGGTAGTTTCGATACACTAGGTCGAGAGCTTCCTGACGGAGGCTTTGAGTACGACCCAGCGATTCGGGCGGTGATGCAAGAATATAACGCTTTCAATGTGCGTCCAGAATTGGCGAACCAAGTACCCCGTGGTGCTAACGGTGTGGCAAGCAATGGCGTGGCGTTGATACCTTTCGATATCCGGCCAACACCAATCGCCGTTCCAAAAGCTTCAAAGTTAAACTGGCCCGCTTTGGGGATGCGATAATGTTCGATCTGGTTCTTGGCACCAACAACTCCAAAAAACTCATTGAATTGAAGTTGTTATTGCCAGCGGATCGAATCCAGCTGTCGTCGCTTGCGGATATCGACGGTTCGATTGACGTTGAAGAGACGGGAACCACGTTCACGGAAAACGCGGCACTGAAAGCCACCGTCCAAGCAAAGCATCTTGGACGATGGGTACTCGCCGAAGACAGCGGCCTCACGGTGGACGCCTTGGGTGGTCGCCCAGGAGTCTACTCAGCACGTTACGCTGGTGAATCCCGTGACGATGAAGCGAACAACGCCAAGTTGCTCGAAGAACTCAAGAATGTGCCTGATGCAAAACGCACTGCACAATTCAATTGCTACATGTGCTTATCAGACCCCGAGGGCAACGTGAGAATCGAGACTCACGATACCTGTGGCGGCATCATCGCCCATGAGCGAAGTGGTTCAGCTGGCTTCGGCTACGATCCACTCTTCATTATCCCCGAGTACCATCGCACATTTGGCGACCTCAATCTCGCGGTCAAGCAAGCGATTAGCCACCGATCACGAGCGCTCCGGAATTTCATTCCCAAGCTACTGAGACTGATCGAGACGGAAGGATCTCATTCGGCGTAAGCAAGCTGGCGACTAAGTGCCGTAATTGTAATATCCGGGTTCGTCTTTGCCGTCGCCGTCCCAGTCACCCACCACGGGCTGGCTCTTGCTGCTCTCTCGCGGCACTTCAATTTGCAGGTCATTCCCCGTGAGTCGGCGGTCGCCGTCGGTGTCAATGATCCACAAGTCGCCACGAATGACACCGATCTCGTCAATCCCGTCGCCGTTGAAGTCACCTGCGATCGGCTCATCACCACGTAACACGCCGTAATCGGCGCGAATATCATTCTCGGTCCAACGACCATCTCCGTCGGCATCCAACAGCCACTGTCCGCTACGGAATACTGCGATTTGGTCGATGCCGTCCCCGTTCCAGTCACCGGTGAGCGGTGTGTCCACTTGCTCGCCGTAGCTGAACACGTGGTCGACTGCGTCCGCGCGAAGTACACCTTCGTTGCCACGACGCATCAACCGCTTGCGGTCTTCACCGCGAGATTCCGAACCAACGAGTTGCTCTCGACTGACATCGCGCCGACGCATGTTGGCGGGGTCCGGCAACCCTGGGTCGTCTTTGATGCGCTGCGGATCTCGTTGCCACTGGCGCCCAAAGATACCGATGTCGTCTTTCCCGTCACCGTCCCAGTCGCCGACAACCGGTCGATCGAGCTCGGTGCCCAAGCGAATCCAAAGGTCGCCCTCGTCCCAGAGACCATTGCCGTTGAAGTCAACAAACCACTTCCCAGCAACAAACAGCACCGCTTCGTCGATCCCATCACCGTCAAAATCGCCCGCCATCGCGATCGCGTCTTCTTGGCCGAGCAACATCACTTCGGACTTACTCAATCGCTTGCCGCGGCGATCGACGAGGGTCCATTTACCATTCGATCGATTATTGGTGTCCCATGCTTCACGCGATTGCTGGCTACTTGCGAACTTCACCAATTCGTCAACCGCTTCATCCGACTGTGGCAGACCACCGTTGATCACACTCAAGTGCCACGAAACAGCCCATTCGTCATCTGCTTGCATCGTTCGGCGAAACTCAAGCGGCGACGCATAACTGACCAAGCGAATTGGATTGCTAAAGGTCTCAATCGGCGTATCCACTCGCGGCGTCACCGGCTTGGGCTGATCCAACAACGGAATCAACGGCTGCACAATGAGCTCGCTGAAGTTGTTCGAAACGCTCTGACCGCCAGGAGCAAGCGAGATATTCAGAATCGCGTCATTCCGAGGATCCGTGAGCTCACTGGCCGCAAGCGTTAGGATCACGATCTCATTCGCATCGTTCTTTCGGTCCGCAGGATTCACCGCGAGACCACCGGTCGAACCGGGAACATCGAGCCCGTCGATATAGTCATCCGGTTGCACTTGGTAGACGTGATAGGTACCTGGACGCAATCCCGTGAACTCATAAAAGCCGTTCGCATCAGTCTGCACGCGAATCGGCCCATCTGGATACGTTCCCGGCAGCGTCCGATCCGCCGTAAAGGGCTGGCCCAGAACGTTTCGCAACTCCAACGTCACGCCGCCGATACGTTCATCATCATCTGTTAGCAAACCATCTTTAAATTCACGCAGTCTCGTTGGATCCGGTGCGCTGGCGAGCGGGATTGCATCACCATCTTGAAACACGAATCCCGAAATCGTTGCTGGCGGAACTTCTGGGAAGTTGTACTCAATGCCTTGCGTGCCACCAATCAGCGTGATGCCAACGATAAAGTCATCGATTGTGTACTCGCCACCGGCGGAGCCAACGACTTGTCCACCGTGAAAGAGACCTGTTGGCTGGGTCTCACGCACAGCGTAACTACCTGGAGCCAACCCGTCGAAACGATAGAGCCCAAGCGAATCCGTACGCGTTTGCGAGACAACGGCACGCGCATCATTCAACAACTCGACAAGAACTCCTGGAATGGGCATTTCCCCGCCATCAAACTTCTGATTAATGTCCGTTTCCCGCCACACACGTCCTGAAATCGATGATGGCGGCAACTCACAGAAGTCGTAATTGATGACGTTGCTTCCGGCCTGGAGCTGGAGCGTCAGCAGGTCATCACCCAACACACGACCGCCACCGGTACCAACCACTTGCCCGCCTTGGAAGAATCCATCGGGTTGTTCCTCGAAGATTACATATTCACCTGGGGCCAGTTCATCGAAATGGTATTCACCGTCCGAATTCGTCTTGGTGGTTCGCAGCACGTTTCCAAGGGTATCACGAAGCTGGATGACGACGCCTTCGAGTGGGGCTTCGTCCTCGTCGCGAACACAGTCGTGATTGGCGTCAACGTAGACGACTCCAGAAATTGACGACGGAGGCAATTCGCAAAAGTCATAATCGACAAGATCTTGCCCTGCCGGAATCGTGACACCGAGCAAGTCGTCACCTAGAACGCGACCTCCGCCACTTCCGACTGTTTGACCGCCCTGGTAAAAGCCGTCTGGCTGCTCCTCAAAAACCTGGTATTCGCCTGGCGCTAGACCATCGAATGTGTAACGCCCGCTCGCGTCTGTTTGCGTCGTATCAATGACGCGCCCCGTCGCATCACGAAGCTGAATGACGACACCAGCTAGTGGCGGTTCATCTTCGTCTCGTACGCAATCCGAGTCGAGATCAACGTAAACCACACCACTAATCGATGACGGTTCAAGCTCACAGAAATTGTACTGCGTCAGCCGTTCACCCCACGCGATCGGAATCCGTGAGATCTCGTCCTGCTGGGAATCATCGCCGCCGGCGCTGCCTGCTTTTTGACCGCCTTGTATCCAACCCACAGGTTGAATCTCGCGCACCATGTAGCTTCCCGCCATCAGGTTGCTGAACAAGTAACGCCCATTCGCGTCCGTGTTGGCTGTCGCGACCAATCTGCCAGTGTCGTCGTAAAGCTCGACGCGAACGCCCGAAATGGGTGCTTCATCCGCATCGAAATCACAATCGCCGTCACGATCGGAAAAGACAAAGCCACTAATCTCTGCCGGCGGACGCTCACAGAAGTCATAGTCCACCGCGACTTCAGCGCTCGCAAGTTGAATTGTCCCGATACGATTCGGCCCTGAGGTCACACCACCGGCGGATCCAACCGTCGCACCGCCCTCGAAGAAGCCTTCTGGTTGAGTCTCAACAACGGTGTATTCACCCGGTGCCAAATTCTCAAACTTGTAGCGACCTTCGTTGTCGGTTGTCGTCGTAGCGACCAGCCTGCCGGACTTGTCAAAGATCTCGATCTTGACTCCGGCAAGCGGCTGCTCATTCGGGTCCATGATACAGTCGTCATCGAGATCCACGTGAACTCGACCAGCAAGCGAGGCACCGAGCAACTCACCAAAGTTGTACTCGACACCGACATCGCCCTGCTTCACCTGGATCGCAACGATCGAATCACCACCGGTCCCCAACTGGCCTACGCGAGTTCCGCGAATGGTTCCTGGCGTATCTATGCCATCAATAAATCCAATGGGTTGTGTCTCATGAATCGTATATTCGCCTGGCAACACGTTGTCGAACTCGTAGAATCCATTGTTCGACGTGGTCGTTGCAACCACCTTTCCGTTCGTGTCAACAAGTACAAGCGTCGTCCCCGGGATTCCTTCTTCGTTACTTCCGCGAACCCCATCGTTGTTTGCGTCGTGATAGACGTAACCGCTGATTCGGGCCGGCGAAGCCTCACAGAAGTTGTATTCCGTTCCGATTGAGCCGGCGCTCAACTCGATACTTTGAATCAAACCACCATCAACGGATCGTCCGACAACGAGATTGCGAATACGACCTGGCATCGAGTCGCCGTCGAGCAGGCCAATCGGTGTAAACTCGCGGATCTGGTAAGTGCCTTTCGGCAAGGCATCAAAGCGATAACCGCCTGTACCGTCTGTTACCGTCTCAGCAATAAACTGACCTGCCTCGGACTCCAACACCAAACGTACGCCTGGCAACGGCGTGTTGCCTGGAGCATCATGATTGCCGTCACAGTCTTCGCCAGGAGCCAACAGGTAGACAAAGCCCGAAAGTGAACTGAGCGGAAGTTCGCCGAAGTCATAGTTGATACCGTTGGCACCACCCGCAAGCACGATCTGCCGAATGGCATCACCTGGCTCGTCAGCCACACCAATGCGAGTACCGTCGACCGTGCCCGCTTGATCCCGACCATCATCGAGGTCCGCTGGCTGGTCAAGCTCAAACAACTCATAGCGACCCGGCGCTAAATTCGAGAACTGGTAAGCTCCGTTCGCATCCGTCGTTGCCACCAGTGCAACGTTCGATATTTGGGGAGCAATGGTCTCAATGGGGACAAGTTGAACGCGAATGCCGCTCAATCCCACTTCGCCAGCATCGCGAATTCCATTGTCGTTGTCGTCGCGATACACATGACCAGAAATGGACGCAGGCAATGCCTCCGCAAAGTCATAATTAATCGCCGACGTATCTCCCAACAAAATTTCAATATCTGTTAGCACATCAACCGACTCTGAACGTCCTGTCGAGTTCGAACCTACTGTTCCCGGAACAGCGGCAACGCTCAAAAACCCTGTGGGCTGGGTCTCCACGACGCGATAAACACCAGGCGACAGACCAAGCGTCTTAGGAAATTGATAAAATCCATTCGCGTCAGTCGTCGTTTGCAATCCAGTGCTGACATAACGCCCGCTTGAGTCCCGACGTTGCAGCGAAATCGCCACGCCGCCCAGCAAGGGTTCGTTGACTTCACGGACTCGGTTCAAGTTATTGTCGACCCAAACACGTCCAGAGATCTCGATCGGCTTGGCGATTTGCACAACGCTACCGACGGCAGCCGCAGATCGGTTTGGACGACTGTCCGGATCTCCGCTGTCATCCGGCGGCAAATTCAATCCGAACTCGGCCGACGGTGTTCCATAGTCATTGAGGAAGATTGAGTCAACATTTGCCAACTCATAGTGCGGCGCGCTGAAAGTCGCTTCGAGAATCGAATCCTGGAACTCTTGTCCGGAGGCAATCACATCGAGTCGACTGTTGAAAATGCTCAAGTCGCTCGAGAGCCGAAGCACTTCATCGACATCAAGGGTGAACTCCAGCCGGTCGCCGGCGCGAAAATTCGTGAACTTGAGTACGAGCGTTTGCCCGCCATCGGCGACTTCCGAAGTAACGCTAGCTCGCCGCCCATCCTGAGCCTGAATTCGAGTGACTTGGAAAGGGTGAGCCTCGTCCTTGCCGCGACCACCGAGTGCCGTGTCGAAGATCAAGTCGCCGACACTCAATCCATCCCGGTCTTTGTCCGTGATGATCCGAAGCTCATTCAGCTCCGTATCTGCAGCACCGCCGGTAAACGACAGAATGAATCGGTCACCCGCCGAATCACCACCGCTGTCCTGGTCCGTACTGAGATAATCCGTTTCGAGATAGACGACCCCAATGTGAATGGGATCAGCAGCCATCATCTGGCGCGATTCCAATCGTTCAGGCGCGTGCGCACGTCGCTTCAGCACGTCGCTGACGCGTCTCTTGTTGTCTTTTGAACGGTTCGTTTTCCAAATCACGTTCGGGCACCTCCCTGTGCCTGGACGAATTCCCTGTATCTAAGGCATGACATCAATCGATAAGCTGGACTGCCCGTTACTTCTTATCGCCCGACCCAGCCTCAGATTCTGCGATGCGGTCACCGCCGGATGGGCTTCCGACCATCCAGCGACGTATGGTTGCATCAAATCCTCCGGAGAAAAGGACACCACCCGACGCAACGAGTGACGAGACCGATCCATCGTGTCCCGTCAATGAGCTAACAATACGTCCTTCGTCTGTGTTGACGATGCGAATCACGTTATCGCTTCCCGCGACAGCCACGTGTTGACTATCAATTACAGCCACCGAAAAACAACGACCACCCGGCAGTTCCACGCGGTGCTTCTCAACCATACCTAACGTGTCATAAACGATCACACTTGCATCCTCGCCAACACTCACAAGATGATTCGAACCGTGACCGAAAACCATGTCACGAATTCGACCTTCATGAATCGCAACATGCTTGGCGAGTTCACCTGTTCGCATGTCAAACAAATGCAACTCACCGCTGCGTCCACCGACAGCGAGCAATTCGCCGTCATCTCGAAAAGCGACTGCTCGGAGATCGCTACACCCGCAACTGAGATGCGGAAGATCAGCTCCATCTTTGCCGATGATATAGATATCACTCGCGAAACCAACTGCAGCTATGACCCAACCGTTAGGCGAAAACCGAGCACACGCGATGGCAGGCGTGTCCTGCATGGATTGCCTTGGCTCGAACGTCTCACCACGCTGCCAAACAATCAACTGTCCGTCGTTGCCGGCTGAAATGAGTTTGTTCCCTTCGCGGTCAAACGCCAGTGTCCGTATTATATCTCGGTGCTCACGCAACTCCTCACGCAGTGCCATCGATGCCACTTCTAGGATGCGGATCACATGATCATCACCAGCAACCGCAAGCAACTCACCCCTCGGATCAGCGCACATCGCGGTCACAATCACTCGCTCGACACTGCCATCAACGGGGTCAAGTCGAACCGTCCTTCCAGACGTCCAGTTCAGTGAACTTGTCACACGCATGATCGGAGTCTGAGCCAGCGAAGCAAGCGGCCTGGCCACTAACGGCGCGACGGCAAGCATCGCTAGCACATGTCGACGACTGTGAAACATCATATCGGTTCCCCCCGGAACAATGAACTTTGCGTCTGTGGAACTCGTTGTGCTACGACGCGTCCGTCAAGCAATGCACCCACGCCCACAGTTTCTATGGCTGCGCAAAAACAGCGTTATCGGTAAGGATCGGCATTCAACGTAACCGTCATGACCCGAACAACTAGATTCGCCGCTTTCCGACGACGCGTACTGGACTTGCGACGATCTCAACAAATTCGTTAACGCTTGTTGATAGTCATGGTTCAACTAGCCACGACTCGTGTGACTCCATCCAGTCCGCCCTCCCAACGTGAGCTGTCCGTCCTATGCCCTATGGCGTTTACCTTTCCGCAGCCGGTGCGAACGCTCAGGACCACCGGATGAAGACTCTTTCGAACAATCTCGCTAACGTTGACACTCCGGGGTTCAAACCACAGCAAACGATCCTTCAATCGCGTTTCGCGGAGTTGATTGAGCAGGGACAGGTTCCTGCTGGCCTTGGCGGTGCAGACGATATCGGAGGTGGTGTCACGATCCAAAAAGCGGCCACAGAGTTTAGCAAAGGCGCGATGCGAGTCACCGGTCGTGAAACTGACTTTGCCATCCACGATGACGACAGTTTTTTTGTAGTTCAACGCGGAGAAGATCAATTCCTCACTCGTGCTGGTGATTTCATATTTGACTCGCAGGGCCGAATGATCACCCAAGCTGGCGAACAAGTTCTTGCTAGCGATGGTCAACCGCTACAAATCGAACCAGGCGTTCCGTACGAAATCGCAACTGGTGGACGCATTCGCCAAAACGGGAATCAATGGGATTTGATGCTGGCTAAGCCCAAGAGTTTTGGTGACTTGTCCCATGCGGGAGCCAACATGTTCAAACCTCTCGCCGAGTTTGATCTTGTCGCGCCCAAGGAACGAAAGGTAGTAGCTGGTTCACTCGAGCAATCCGCGGTCAGCCCAACGATGGCGATGATGGAATTGATCGAGACGTCTCGCGCTTATGAAGCAAACGTGAGATTGATCCAGCACCAGGATAGCGTCATGGGTTCGCTGATCAGTCGCGTACTCGGACAATAAACCAAACAGATAGTCGACTCGAAATATGGGTCTTCGCGATTCAGACCATTGTCTGAACCACGACCACCTGAAACTTCATCACAGGTACCTCGATCGTGAGCGTTCAAACACTCTATACCGCCGCCACTGGTATGCAGGCGATGGAAACCAAGCTGGACGTGATCGCCAATAATTTGGCGAACATCAACACGACCGGTTTCAAAAAAGACCGTGCCAACTTCGAAGACTTGCTGTATCGCCACGAAGTCTATCCAGGCGTCCGCGATGCACAACAAACGCCGACTGCCGTGGGAACTCAGGTTGGTCTGGGGGTTCGTGTCACGAGCACTCAAACCGATCAACGTCAAGGTACGCTTCAGCAAACGGGGCGCGACCTGGATATCGCTATCGAAGGCCGTGGGCTGATTCGTGTCCTTGATCCGTCAAGCCAAACACCCATGTATACGAGAGCTGGCAATCTCGACACCAACGCGAATGGGCAACTCGTGATCGGCAGCGCCCAGACCGGTCGATTAGTCGATCCACCGATTCAAATCCCGCAAGACGCGACCGCGATCGTGATTAACGCTAACGGTGAAGTCATGGTCCGCCAACCTGGCTCTCAACAACTCAACACTCAAGGCCAAATCCAACTCGCCCAATTCATCAACCCGGACGGATTGTTGAAAGTCGGCGAGAACATGTACCAACAAACCGATGCTTCCGGCCCGGAACAAACGAGCACTCCTGGTGCCAACGGTGCTGGCATGCTGCGACAAGGCAATCTCGAGGCCTCAAACGTCGAACCTGTTCAAGAGCTGATTGATTTGATCACGACCCAGCGAGCGTTTGAGCTAAACAGCCAAGCCGTCCAAGCTGGCGACCAAATCATGCAGACCATTTCAAATCTAAAGCGGTTCTAAACGCAAGCTATGCTTCGTAAATCGATTTCTTTGCTGCTGTTCTTGCTCGCCCTCGAGCATGCCTACGCCCAAAATGCGGCGTTGGTTCCTGTTCGTCGCGGGACACCGCCGGCGCAAACCCTTTCACAATTGCTGGGAGCCAATCCAGCAAACGATGTGAGCCAGGCAGGTCTAGGCTCCGCACCAATATCAACCACCGGGGCGAATCACACCGCTGGCGTTCAGTCGATTGATGCTCAAACCATGTGGGCGTTCAAACTTAGGGATGCAGTTGTACTTTCAACCCCAATCGTTCGACTCGGCGATATCGCTGAACCACTCAATCCAGATCTTGCCGCATGGCCTCGATTGAAGCGTGTTTCTGTCGGTCTTCTTCCGACCGATGGTACACCGATGGTCATTGAACGCGATCGTCTCTCACACGCGATCACCACCATCGAGGCGACACCGCGTCAAATCGACTGGTACGGAAACACAGAAACAACGGTCCGCTACGATTCAAATCTGGTAACCCAATCGCACCCAAAATCATCTGCAAGCGACAACGTCGTACATGGAACTGCCTTCACACAGCAGTCACGCAAACAGGCTGTTGACAGCCAACAAGAAACCGTTCCAGCGGCCTATGATATGGAAGTCACTGAAACAGCCGAAATCCAAGAAATCAGTGCTCCGGTCGTGCTCGATCCGATCACCCGTGACCGGATTCGTTATTGGATCGAACTAGCGATCCGCCGCGAACTTCGCGAACTTGGCGAAGAGTTTGAAGTGACGGTCGATGACCGTGACTCAGTCATTGCACCATTCGCTGCAGCAAGCAGCCTCGCGAGTATCGAATTGGCTGAAACCGCTCACGAGGGACAGGTGGACCTAACCGTCATTGGACGTCATCGCGACGGGCCGATTGTCGTGAGAGTCCCGCTCACCTTGAAGTCCCATCCGCGTGTTGTCGTCGCCAACATGAATCTTCAACGAGGCGAACGGATCGGAATCAGCGACGTTCGCCTCGCGCCGCTTCCGAGAAAACTATGGCGAGACGCTTACGCTACGTCCATTGATACTGTCATTGGCCAAGAAGTTCGTGGAATCGTACGAGAAGGCGCGCCGATCTCGCTCAAGGAAATCGGACCCCAAACTTTAGTTCACCGTGGCGACTTGGTTGAACTCCGAGTTGTGGGTGGTGGCGTCATGATTACCACAAATGCAAAGTCAATCGACGAAGGAGCTCTCGCTGAGTTGATCGAAGTCGAAACGATACAACCGCGACGCCGCGTGATTGCGAAAGTAGTTAGTCCAGGACTCGTTGAGATCGTAACCCGAGCGTCAGTGGTGAAATAATGAAGCGAGTCCTCTCAACCTCGATTGCCAGCCTTGCGGCGATTTTTCTTTCAGTCATCGGACTCTCCAGAATTGAGGCGCAAGAAACCTCTTTGTTGCATCAGCCATACAATGGCCCCGGTATTCAACAGGCACTTGGATACGCTCAGCCCAACGGTGCACCGCAATACTACCCAGGCGGTTCTGAACCCGCTGTTGGAATTGCCTCGGCAAGCTGGACCTACCAACCGGCGCCGCCACTGCGGTCGTTTAACAAGAATGACATTATCACGATCCGTGTTGACGAAATTGGTCGTATGTTGGCACTGGGTAACGCCCAAAAGCGTCGCAACAGCCAATACCTAGCCGTGCTTTCTGACTGGCTCCAGCTCTCCGACTTTCAACTTGGACCTGCGGCACAGGAAGACGGCGATCCGACCGTCTCCTACCAAAGCAATGACACGTCCAGGAACCAGTCAACCATTGAATCGAATGAAACGTTGACGTTCAACATTGCCGCGACAGTCGTCGACATTCGGCCGAACGGAAATTTGGTGCTCGAAGCGAGAAAGTCGATTCGAGCCAACGACAACATTTGGGAAACGTCACTCACCGGCACATGTCGAGCTATCGACGTCGGTCCCGATAATGTGGTACTCAGCAAAGACGTGCTGAATTTAGAGATTCAAAAGGAAGACCAAGGTCAACTCCGCGATGGTTACCGTCGCGGTTGGTTTACGCGATGGTTTGACCGACTGCAACCATTCTAGTTTGCACAATTCAACGTATTATCGTTCACTTAACTCAGAACTTCCATGAACCATCCTACCAACAGTCGCATCGATCGGTTCGGCGTGCTTGCGATCACTTTCGCTTGCGTTGCATGGGCGGTGACTTCCCAGCATGCGAGTGCGGCTGGCATGAAGCTTGGCGATATCTGCCGACTCAAAGGCCAAGAGACCAACACACTGCAGGGCCTTGGATTGGTGGTTGGATTGCGAGGAACGGGCGACACGGACGCCGCGCCGACGGCGCGTGCACTCGCTCGAATGATGCAGCTGATGGGCGGCTCTATGTCACAAGAGGCAACTGGCCAACTGAATCTCAAAGACGTCTCTAATGCCAAAAACGTTGCCGCCGTTTTTGTGACGGCTCAAATACCTGCTGTCGGCGGCCAACAAGGAGATGTGCTGAATGTTACGGTGAACGCGATCAGTGCAAAGAGTCTGGAGGGCGGCTATCTGATGCTGACGCCGATGGTTGGACCTCGGACCGACAATCCAACCGTGTACGCAATGGCGCAAGGCCAACTCGCTGTTTCCCCTGATGGCACCGCGACGACCGCAACAATCAATGGTGGCGCGAAAATGGAAGCAACCGTCAATGCGTCTTACGTCAAGGACGGAATGATCACACTCATCCTCGACCGCGATTTCGCAGACTTCAATACGACTAACCGTATCGAAGAAGAAATCAATAGCCTGTCGACTTTGTTCTACGGCGACAACGCGAGCATTGGCAACCAACCTTCACAATCACGTCCGCGAGCGAGGGCGATTGACCAACTTCACGTCGAAGTCATGATTCCGGAGCTCTATCTCAACAACCCAATTCGCTTCATTGCGTCGCTTCTCGATATTCCAATTCAAATGGCGAATCAATCTAATCGAGTCGTCATCAATGAACGCGATGGCGTTGTCGTGATCGGGAAAGACGTTGAAATCGCGCCCGTTCTCATCACACACCGCAATCTTCGAATCGAGGCCGGCGGCCGCGCGAGTTTAGTTCCATTGGTGGACGGCGAAGACGAAACGGGAAATGCGAAACTCAAAAGCTTAGCTGACACGCTTAATGCACTCGATGTTCCAACCGAAGACTTCATTTCGATCATCAAGACGCTAAAACGCAAAGGCGACCTTTACGGCGAAGTCGTCTTTCAATAAGCCCCCTCGAAGTACGAAACCATGAAACCGATCGCTGGGATGTCGCCCCTGGATGCGTCAATGACGTCATCGAGACTGAATCGTGACCCGAAGCTAGCCGCACAAGGCTTGGATGTTAATCATACGTTCGACCTGAACTCACTTGACTCCGGGCTAAGCCAGAGCGGCAAACCCGATAGTGCCCATGAAGGAAGTGAAGAACTCCAAGAAGCGTTCCAGGACTTTGTTGGCCAAACACTTTTCGGCTCGATGCTCGCCTCCATGCGGAAAACCCTCGACAAGCCGGCCTACATGCACGGCGGGAGAGCGGAAGAGATTTTCCAGCAACAGCTGGACCAACACATTGTCGAGGACATGACGAAAGCGTCGGCGGATTCAATCGCCGGCCCAATGTATGACCTATTTAACCTTCAACGGAGAGCATCTTGAGCCACGGCTGGTCCCAACGTGTAAATTCCTATCTCGACGAGTTACTCACCGCAACGGAGTCGATCGACTTAGTCCTGGACGCGATGCAACTTGCAACAAGAAACGTCCAGTCCGAGAAAATCGAGGCTTCAACAAAGCAACTCGCAACGTCAATCGAAGAACTTGCTGAGCTAATTAAGAAGCGAGAAATTCTGCTTCAGGACGAAGAAGCTCCTGCACGCGGCATGACTTTGGTCGACAAACTCATCGGCACGCATGAGATCGGAGATGCGAGAATCGCAAAGCGGTGCCAAAAAGTCGCTGGGACTGTCGAGACGACTCACACTCGCGCCGTCTCGCTGTTCGTTTGCCAATACCACCTGACCGCACTAAGCACGGATCTGGTTCGATTGCTTTCGGGCGAACGCAACCCCCCGACCTATGCCAAGAAACAAACCCAGCACCGAGGCGGTCTCTTCAACGAAGCGGCCTGACGATTTATCTTGCCCATCAACGATCGGTACAAACCGAGGAAATCATGCATTTCCAATGAAGGCTCGCTTATTTTGACAACTCGTCATTTTTGACACCTTGTCATTTTCTCCGGACTGACTAGGTTGGGAGTATGGTTACACTTACTCCAAAACAGCGGGAAATTCGTTCACGAGAGCAACGGATCCTGACACACGCGGTCCCACTCATCCGCGACGGGGGCCTCGCCGCGTTGAGCATGGACACAATTGCACGGGAAATGTGCTGCACACGCGGCACGATCTATAATCATTTCCCGAACAAAGAAGACATTGCACTATCGCTTGCTGCGAGAGCTGTGCAGCGTCGATTGCGGCTCTTTGAATACGCTATCACGCTCAGCGACCAGCCTCGTGAGCGGATGGCGGCCATCGGAATTTCGTGTGAAGTCTACGCGGACCTCATGGCCGACGATTTCCTGATCGAACAAATGGTTCGGCATGATTCTGTTTGGCCTAAGACTTCCGAAGGCCGGCGTAAAGTCTTGCTCAATTGCGAACAACAGTGCATCGTTCAAGTCGGTATGAGCGTGCACGAAGCGTTGGGCTGTGGCGACTTGCAACTTCCACGAGGCGGTCGTGTGGAAGACATTGTTTTCGGACTATGGTCGCTGGTGTACGGTGGCTTAGTCCTTGAAGCGACAAGCCCTTCCTTGGCTGAAGCAGGCATTGCGCAAGCTCGCGTCGCGATCCGACGCAACTGCAATGCAATGCTCGACGGACTCGCATGGCAACCACTCTATAACGCCTCAAAATACTCAAGGTTTGTCCGACGCGTCCAACTGAAGCTTGAAGCACGTGCGAAGGAGATCCTGGCGGACGCAACAGCGGAATCCAATGACATGGATGCGAAACACGTAACCTCAGCGATCGAAGGAACAAGATGAACAGGTTTACGCCATTCAAGTTCCGCTCAATTTACGGCCTTGCCTTCGTGGCGATTCTTTCGATCGCGATGGGTATGGTTTGGCGAGGCAACCCAAACTCTGACGCTGGGGAAAACCAGGCGACAAACGGAGGCTTAGAACAAGATTACCGTCTTACTGTCCAAACAGTAGCTATCGGTACGATTGAGCCGCCGCAATCCTTTTCGCGTTTTAGCGGGATTGTCCAAGCTCGCCGCGAAAGTCAACTTGGTTTTCGCCGAGCTGGTCGAGTGACAGAGCTTACTGTCAGCGAGGGAGATCAAGTCACTCGCGGAACCATCATCGGTCGACTTGATACGACAGATCTTTTGGCTGATCGCACTCGCCTTGAAGCTGAATTGCGTTCTGCTACTGCTCGCTTACGTGAGCTTGAAAACGGCCCAAGAGCTCAGACCATCGCAGCGGCGGAGTCAGAAGTTGCGAGACTGAAAGCGATCGTGGATGGAGCCCAACTTCGCTTTCAACGACAACTTTCGTTGAACCGAAGCAGCGCAGGCACGCAACAGGAGTTCGATGACGCCCGATTCACTCTCGACCAGGCCATAGCGGCGCTCGAATCCGCGACGCAGCGACACAACGAATTGCTCGCCGGAACCCGCCAAGAACAAATTGATGTGGCCACCGCCGATTTGGCTGTGATTCAATCCAAAATTGATCGAATTGATGTCGATCGCGAAGATTGCCTCATCATGGCACCCTACGATGGCACGATCGCCAATCGGATGATTGATGAAGGCACCATTGTCTCGGTGGCACAAACAGCCTTCGAGTTTCTTGATACCACGTCGCTCGAAGTTCGATTTGGGCTTCCAGCAACATGGACAAACGACTTAGCCATTGGGCAAACGTTGCAGGTTGAACTCGACGGTGACGTTATCCGCTCAGCAGTTTCTGCGAAAGTGCTACGACTCCATCCACAGGTCGATCCCATCACTCGCAATCGTAGTATGGATGTTCAGATGGAACCCAATAGCGATGTCATTATTGGCCAAGTGGTAACGCTTCGGCTGAAGCAACCTCAATCAAGAGACAATGGCTACTGGATTCCGACCTCGGCCCTAGCGAAAGGCTCTCGCGGCTTATGGTCGGTCTATGCGATTGCCAGCACACTGCCAAAAATAGATTCGGCACCTCCAAGCGGCCAGCCCTTCACTCACACGACCGCATTTCGAATCGAACGTCGCGACATCCAGATCGAACGCGCCGACGGTGACCTAACAAGAGTGACGGGAATGATTCGGATTGGAGACCGCATTGTTAGTGATGGAGTGCACCGAGTGAGCCCAGGGGTTCTTGTTCGCTTAGCCACGCACTCCGAGTCGGATGATCGCCAATGAATGCGCCGATCATCCCCGCGCGAAGCAGCTCGTCCTCGGAACCAAGCAGTCTCTTCGACCGAATCGCGCTGCGGTTTTATACTGACACGCGTCTAATCGTGTTGATCATCGCGCTTATCACAGTCGCGGGGCTGAGCAGTGTTGTCGTCCTTCCACGAATGGAAGATCCCGTGCTTTCGAAACGCGTAGCGATCATCAACACGCGATTGCCGGGTGCCGACGCGACGCGAGTTGAGGCACTCATTACAAGCAAAGTCGAGGATGTCTTACGAGATATTGAGGAAGTCAAAGAGACGCGATCGACGAGCAAGATCGGAATCAGCTCCATCACGTTGGAGTTGCGTGACGACATCATCGACACCGATCCTGTTTGGTCGAGAGTGCGAAGCCGTCTCGAGGATGTGCTGCCTCAATTGCCTGCTGGCGCGACTCGCCCCGAATTTGACGAACTTGAGGTCCGAGCTTATGCGTTGATCTTCGGATTGACTTGGACAAACGAGTCACCAACGGACTGGCGAGTCCTAAGACGGCTGGCAATTGAACTCCAGGACCAACTGCAGAACATCGCGGGAACGGACACCGTGGATCGGTTTGCGGATCCTGGCGAAGAGATTGAAGTCACCATGGATCCAGCGCGATTGGCGGGGCTTGGTGTCAACCCAAGAGACGTTTCAGAGCGTCTAGCTGCTCACGATTCCCGTCGCTCGGCAGGCTTGGTGCGATCGGATTCGGCAAGCATACCTATCGAAGTTGACAACCAATTTGACTCAATGGAAAGCATTGGCGAGATTCCGATTCGCGAAGACCGAACCTCATTCGTGCGGCTGAAAGATGTGGCTGAGATTCGCCTCGGCATTCCACAGCCGCCGACGCGTGCGGCGAAGTTGTCGGGCGAGGATGCCGTCGTTCTCGGATGCATGGTCCAGCCCAACTATCGAATCGACCGTTGGACCCAGGCTGCGGAGATGAAGATCGCCGAGATCACTGCGCAACTGCCTGCGGGAGTGGGCATTCGAACCATCCTCAAACAATCCGACTATGTCGATGATCGAATCGGCTCGTTGATGTCGAACTTGCTTATGGGTGCGACGGCTGTTTCGTTGGTTATTTTTGTCCTGATGGGTTGGCGTAGCGCCTTGATCGTGACGCTGACGCTTCCGCTTTCTGGTTTTTGTGTGCTATTTGCGCTTCGCGTGTATGAAATTCCGATTCACCAGATGTCCGTAACTGGATTGATCATTGCGCTGGGACTGTTGATCGACAACGCAATTGTTGTTGTGGATGAAATCCATCGGCGACTCGACGATGGCTTAACCGCAGCTAAAGCGATGACCGAATCGGTACGCCATCTTGCGATCCCACTGTTCGGTTCCACATTGACGACCGCTCTCGCGTTTGCGCCGATTGCGCTGATGCCTGGTCCAGCGGGTGAGTTTGTTGGAGCGATTGCAATCAGTGTTATACTTGCAATCACCGCGTCACTGTTCTTGTCATTGACGGTTACAGCCTCACTTGCCGCAAGAACGCTTGTGAGTGCCGTCGAGTCGCCAACTGACAGCATTCATGAACCGAAGCGACCAAGTAGGCTCACGAGTGGCTATCGAAGTTTCCTAATCATGACCGTTGGTCGACCGTGGATCGGGGCCTGCCTTTCGATAGCTGCACCAATCGCTGGATTCATCGCATTCTCTCAGTTGAGCGAACAGTTCTTTCCGCCATCCGGCAGAAACCAGTTCTACGTTACTGTCGAGCTACCGCCGACAGGCTCACTCGCCGAAACGATTCGCACCAGCGAGCAAGTGGACAAGATTGCCCAGGAGCTGGGCATTGCCAACGTCGATTGGTTCTATGGAGAGAGTGCTCCACAATTCTATTACAACGTGATCGCGAATCGTCGGGGCGTTGCAAACTTTGCTCAAGGATTGGTGACAATTGCAAAAGGCACCGACGCAACATCGACGATCTCTGAGATGCAACGAGTTCTTGATGATCAAGTCACCAACGCTCGAACGCTCGTTCGTCAACTGGAGCAAGGCCCTCCATTTGGAGCGCCAATCGAGGTGCGATTATTCGGTCCTGATCTCGATGTACTAAAAGATCTTGGTGATGAGGTAAGCCAAATCTTGACGTCGATTCCTGAAGTGACTCAGTGCAAAACGGAGTTGTCCGAACCTCTTCCACAATTTGCATTTTCTGTGGATGCGGAGTCCGCGAGATTGGCCAATTTGGATCCGACTGACATTGCGGACGACTTATTTACGACGCTGGAAGGCAAGATTGGCGGATTGGTTCTTCAGGATAACGAAGAATTGCCGGTGGTCGTTCGTGTGAAATCAAGCGATCGAGCAGATCTCAATCGCATCGTCAGCATGGACCTGATCGTTGACGCGAATGGACAATCGCGACGTGTACCGCTTGCGTCAGTTGCGAAGCTTTCGATTGAAAGCAAGATGGCGACGATTCCACGATTGAATCGCGAAAGGATGAACGAAGTCGCCGCGTTCTTGATCGCCGGCGTTTTGCCGAGCCAAGTCCAAACCGAGTTTATCAAACGACTCAATGCGAGTGAATTTGAGTTGCCTACTGGTTACCGACTCGAATATGGCGGTGAGGGCTCGAAACGCGACGACGCGGTCGGCAACTTACTTTCCACCGTGGGCGTACTCGCCGTCTGCATGGCTGCAACGCTCGTCCTCTCGTTTGGCTCCTTCCGATTGGCCGGCTTGATCGGTTTGGTCGCCGGGCTTTCCATCGGCTTGGGGCTGCTTGCTTTATGGATCGCGGGGTATCCGTTTGGGTTCATGGCGATCATTGGAACGATGGGGCTGATCGGTGTTGCGATCAACGATTCGATCGTCGTACTCGCAGCGATTCAAGCGAACCAACGAGCCGCAGCTGGCAACCTTGTCGCGATCATTGACGAAGTGATGAAAAGCTCTCGCCATGTCTTGGCAACAACACTGACAACCGTTGCCGGATTTGCACCGCTGATCCTCGACGGAGGCAACTTCTGGCCACCGATGGCCGTCTGCATCGCCGGCGGCGTCATCGGTGCAACTTTTCTAGCTCTGGTCTTAATGCCGGCGCTGTACTACCAACTGTTTCGCAACACTCAACCTGCGTCGTTACTTCGTGAACAATCGACCTAAATCAGAACGGGCTTGCTAAGAGCGCGGCGGACCGGGACAAATTGTCCGACATGCATCATGCGGTGTGTCGTGATCAGCACGAACATCGCGCCCACAGTCGGACACCATGAAATGAATTCCTCCGGTGCGGGTTCATCAAGACGCGCATCAGAGATCTGGTCGATTGCCGCGATGCTCGCCGCTTGTACTTTGTCGAGCAGTTCCAAGTACTCGTCTTTGCTGCAGAACTTGGTCGCGTCGTCGCTCGTCGCCTTCTCCTTGGAATGCTGGTCCGCGAATCCATCAGGCAGTGCTGCCGAGGCACCTGGAACGACGGATTCGAGCAGATCGCATTCGGAGGCAATCAAATGGCCCAATTGCCACGCGATGTGATTGCAACCTGGACCAGGGCGAGACATCAATTCCGCGTCTGTGAGATCGCTGACGTAACTCTTGAGCACCATTGTGCTTGTCGCGTGATTCGTTTTGAGAACATCTTGAGCCTTCATCGGATCTTCACCTTTGCCTGGGGTTTCTTGTGTGATTGAGTTTCACGATCACTGAATAGAGATTGTGATCTTGCCCTGTTCGCCGCGGTTTCGGTATCCCCCACAAGCAAGTAAATCAAACGAGCACTTTTACGTTGAGTTTGCGAACAATCGCCTCATCACATTCTCACTTTTGGAGCGATGGTCTAAATGCCGAACGCTCGCCGAACCAAAACGACGTTAGCGCCTAAGCAAACTGGCTGGATGAACTTCGGTTCACAACCGTGGCGCGCCTTCGTTGCCTTGGGGTTCATCGTTGTGGTTGCCACGCATGTCAACAACAGACATTCCGACGCGGCACCGCCACCATCCATCGCATCCGAGCGTGGGGAAGCGACTCCAGCAGCGATCGACGCTCTCTTGTCTGAGAACCGACTGAGTGAGGCCAACGAGTGGCTGAGAAGTGTCGATGAACAGACGTCGAGCGTGGATTGGACGCGGACGATGGCAACACTTGCAAGTCGCTACCAACAACAAAACGACATTGCCTCAACCGCCGAGTTCTATGCTCGCGCAGTGCTGGCGTCGGAGAACCCGATCGCGTCCGCGATTCCCACCGATAAGAAATGCTTGCTCCGACTCGCCGCCGCGACCGCGATGCTCAAGACCCATCGCGCCGACGCCGCGCTCGGGACGCTGACTTGGAACCTCGACAACGACGACAATCCAAATCGCGTTTCAGTGGCCGCAAAAATGTTGCTCCAAGTTGGCTCTCAATCCCTCGCATCCAACCAGCCAAACACCGCTTCACAAGCCTACGCTTCGGCATTACCCAAACTCTCTGGCGATGAAGCTGCGGCCGCTGAACTCGGTCTCGCTTGGGCGATCGCTCTGCGACGTGATCAACCGGAACTCGCGGCTGAGGGGCTTGAAGCGTTTTCGACAAAGTACCCACAGCATCCGGACGCTCCGCGAGCGTTGCGTGCTTGTGCGAGTTGTTTGCAACAAGCCGAACGTCATTCAGAAGCAGATACCAAGTTGGCTGAGCTACTCGCAACTTGGCCCGCCAGCCAATCGGCGATCGATGTTGTCACCAGTCACCTTGATGGACAGACCGATGGACAAACAGATGTCGAGCATCCGGCCACTCCGTCTTTTGTGGTGGACTGGATCGTTGCGCAAATCCAAAGCGAGGATCACTCTCGCTTGACGGATCGAATGTACTCTTTCGCTCTGTCATCAGAAGCCGCGGCGAACGATCCACAGTTTTGGCAAACAGCCGCGGCAAAACTGGCAAGCTCGGATACGACTGGCCAAGTCACGGCCGACACACTCGAGCGAATGAGTCACTCGGAACAAAGTAGCGACGCGGAACACCTGGCAATGATGTTGATCTCGCCTGCGGAGACCGTAAGCGTCGCAGCCACAGCTCGCGAAGCCGCATGTCGCTGGGCCGGACGAACACAGCGATGGTCGATGCTCGCATTGGCGGCGGAACAAGAAACACCGGACCAACAAAGTGACTCGAGAACGATTGGTGTGGAACGATTGTTTGCTGAGGGCTTGATGCAAGTCGGACGCCCAGCGGACGCACGTGTTTGGTGGGAACACGTTGTCGATGACTTGGAGGCCAGTGATTTCCCAACGCTGCTTCGATGTGCCGAAACTGCGGTCGCTCATGCACCCATAGACGAAGCTGCGACAAGACTCGATCAAGTGAAGGCGGTGTCTGGTGACGATCGATTCCGTCAAGTACTGCTTCAAATGCTGTCGGCGGAACTGTCGATTCGTCAACTGAATTTTGATCAGGCTCGCTCACAACTCGAAAGCGTTGTGCGGTCTCCTGGCGAAGTGGGGACGCTTCGTCCGCGTGCCCAATGGCTGATTGGCGAAACGTTTTACATGCAGCAACGGTTTGCTGAGGCCGTCGAGGCCTATCGGACTGTCGAGGGGCTCGACCCCGACAGCAATTGGGTCGCAGCCTCGTTGGTTCAAGCTGGGAAATCGTTTGAACAATTGGGGCGGACACGAGAAGCCGCAGTTTGCTATTCGACATTGTTGTCACGCCACGCTGACAGCCCACTCGCCCAAGACGCACGACGTCGACTGGCCGCACTCTCCCCGTCAGGGGAATCAACGATTCGACGATGAACGATCCAGTTATGAACAGATTCAACGCTCAAACGGCCAAACTCAGTACGCGACATCGGCTCAGGCTGTTGCTGCATGTGCTGCCGCTCGCGATTCTCGGCATCGGTTTGCTGGCGTGGACGCTCGTGTTTGGTTCACCCAATGCGATTGCACAATCGCCATTCAACCAGCCGCAATACTCCAACACTCCGAGTTACGGAAACGGTTCCAATCTTTCGATCCCGAGCGCCGCAATGAACAATGCGCCGCAGGGCAATTTCGCACCATCAGAAGTTCCTGAGGGCAGTGAACCGACGGCCTCGGAAGCTTGGCAACTTCCTGGTTTCGCCAAAAAAGTTATGGCTGGCGGTTGGTTAATGCTTCCACTTGGCGTGTGTTCGCTGATCGTATTCGCGCTGTCACTTGAACGCATGGTGGCGCTCCGCCGGGGTCGCGTCATCCCAAGACCGTTTGTGCGTCGCTTCACAGAGTGCGTTGAAGACGGTCAGTTGAGTTTCGAGGAAGCGAGCGAGATTTGCGAAGAGTTCGACTGTCCCGTCGCAGAAGTCTTTCAAGCGGCGGTACGTCGCTGGGGCCGACCGATGCTTGAAATCGAACAGGCCGTCATCGATGCTGGCGACCGAGTCGCTGATGGGCTGCGTCGGTTCCTCCGAGTCTTTCACGCGATTAGCAACGTTGCTCCACTCATCGGATTGCTTGGCACCGTGCTCGGGATGATTGATGGATTCGAAGCGATGAGTTCGCAAGAAGCTGTCGGTCGTCCAGACATGCTCGCGTCGGGAATTAGTACTGCGTTGATCACGACTGCTGGCGGTTTATCCGTCGCGATCCCAGCGTATCTGGCGTACATGTATTTCAGCAGCAAGTCAGATAAGTATCTGCACGAGATCGACAAGCTGTGCCAAAAAGTCATCGACTGCATCAGCGCCGAAGGACTTGAAACCTCCGGCAACGCTCGCAACACACGCAAACGCAAAGCCGCCTAAGTAAAGCTTTTCTAGTAAGTCAAATCTCCGCTCACACAAACAAGTCTGCTCTCTGGTCCCATGCCCATTCGTCGTCAACCTGCCGAAGAAATCACGATCAACTTGACGCCGATGATCGACGTCGTGTTTCTGCTCGTGATCTTTTTTATGGTTGGCAGCAAATTCAACGAGTCGGAAAGCCGAATCCAGGTCAATGTGCCTGGTGTCGCGGAGATGCGATCGATGGCACGAGTTCCAGACGAACGCGTCGTTGAGATTGCTCCTGACGGCTCCATCACACTTGATGGCAGTTTCGTGACCCAGGAACAACTCGTGTCAACGCTCAAGACCCAACATGCGGCCTATCCAGCACTCAAGGTGGCTGTGCGAGGCGACGGGGGAAGCTCGTTCCAAGGCGTCGTCGATGTCATGCAAGCCATTCGAGCCAGCGGCGTCGATCAAATCGGGATCGCGGCGCGGAGGAATTACCGTTGATTGCCGCAGCCCAACTCTGGGCTGATCCCAAGATCGTCTATCCGGTGGCGATCACGGCTGTCGCCCTGCTCGTCGCAACCATCTGGCTCTTTCGCCGACGCAAACGGTCGGGACGTCAAGCCGCGATGATTTGCTTGCTTGCGTCGATCGGCTTGCATGTTGCACTCATCTTTCTCGTACCGCTGATTCCCAAAATGGGCGGAGGCCGCGGTTCCGAAGAAGAGGAATCTGACGAAGTGGGCGTCGACGCGATCGCGCTGTCGTCGTTCGATCCAGACATGCAGTTCAACGAGATCAGCGGTAGTGATGCAGATGCAGCGATCGCTCCGCTACCCGTTTCCGAGTTGACGGATCTACTCGAGGAACCGCAACCAACGATCGCCGACGCGCCAGCAAGCGAATCAGCTCCAGAGCCAACCGAGCCAACCGAGCCGACCGCTCCGGCGATACCCCAATCACTCGCAGTCACCGAAACACTTCCGTCCGACGCTTCACCCTCCGACTTCGCCTCCGAGCTAAGCGATTGGCTCGAGGAGACTGTCGAAGCCGACATGGCTGATCGTAATTTGGCAACGTCTGAGATCAGTCCACCAACAACAGCGATGACGGATTCGATGGAGCCTCAACATGTCACTGACGCCCCGTTTCGCGAAGCGAGCGTCGCAGCCGGCGGTGCATCGGCAAACGCAGCAGCTTCTGCGGTAACGGGCGATCTGCAATCCGACTTCGCCAACCGTGTCGGTTCAGCAAAACAACGAGCGTTGATGGAGACGGGCGGTAGCATCGAAACAGAAGTGGCTGTTGAGAAAGCATTGCGTTTCATCGTGGCTGGCCAACGAGCTGATGGAGCGTGGGACCCGCAAGCCAGTGGTGCTGGTCGCGAACGCGCGCCTCTGGGCGAGACTCGCGGTAACGCTGGCAGCCGCGCCGAAACCGCGATCACTGGTCTAGCCATCCTGTCGCTCGTCGGGGCTGGGAACACGCACCAACAGGGCGATTATGCGGAGAACGTTTACAAGGGTTTGGCGTTTCTGATTCGCAAACAGCAACCTGATGGCTCGCTCGCTGGAAATGCGAGTGTTTACGAGTCCACGTACAGCCACGGTATGGCGGCGCTTGCGATGTGCGAAGCCGCCGCGATGACGGGTGACGAGTCCGCGATGGAGTGCGCACGTCGCGCGATCGCCTACACCACACGGATGCAGCATCCGACGACCGGCGGCTGGCGATACACGTCGGGCGATCCGGGCGACCTCAGCCAACTCGGTTGGCAAGCCATGGTGATCGACGGCGGGCATCGAGCCGGGATCAAGATCGAACCACGCAATGTCGCCGGGATTGAGCGATTCCTAGCCTCCGTTCGAGCAGGACAACGAGGCGGGCTGGCAAGCTATCGTCCTGGTGAAGCCCCCAGTCGCACGATGACCGCCGAAGCTCTCGCGACCAAGTTGCTCGTTGGTAGCCGAATCAGCCCCGAGGAAATCGCCGAAGCCGAAAGTTCGCTGCTTCAGCAAACGCCTGGCGTTGGCCAAGACAACTATTACTATTGGTACTACGCAACTCTGGCTTTGCACCAGTTACAAGACGACGCGTGGCAGACGTGGAACGATTCACTCAAACGACGATTGCTCAGCACCCAGCGTAGCGACGGTTCTTGGCCCACCGACAGCGTTTGGGGCGGCTACGGTGGTTCGGTCTATACGACTTCGATGGCGACGTTATGTTTAGAGTCTTACTACCGCCATGCCCTGCGCGACGGATCGCAAAACGGCTTGCCGCAAAGATCGGCGCGCAAATAGCCTAAGTGTGACTCTGTTGAATCGCTTGCTCACATCGCTTCACGAAACGGCCGCTGCCGAAGGCTTCGTGCTTGCCGGAGTCGCTCCAGCCGTCACGTCGACAGGCTTTCATCAACTCACCCAGTGGATCGAAGCTGGGCATGCAGCCTCGATGGACTACTTCGCCAATCGCTTGCACGCTTACGAGCATCCGCGATACGTGCTCGAAGGCGTTCGCAGCATCCTTGTTCTGACGTATCCGTACGACGCAGCGAAACGTGATGCTCCAGAAATTGGAAGCGGTCGAATCGCACGCTATGTTGGCGACGGCAGCGATTACCACGATGTCATTCATCCGAAGCTGCGTCGTCTCGGCAAAACAATTGTCGACGCGAGACCAGAAGCCGCCGTTCGAGGCATCGTCGATACAGCACCCTTGATGGAACGCGAAGTCGCCGTAGCCGCTGGGCTTGGATGGCAAGGCAAGAACACGCTACTGCTCAATCGCGAACATGGAAGCTACTTCTTGCTCGCTTGCCTGTTGACGAGTGTTGAGCTGCCCCTCAGCCAACCGCATCTCACGAGCCACTGTGGAACATGCACAGCGTGTTTGGATGCATGCCCGACTCAAGCGTTTCCGTCACCAGGAGTGCTCAACGCGTCACGCTGTATCAGCTACTTAACGATCGAACACGACGGGCCGATCGACGAAACACTTCGCAGCGGAATAGGCGACTGGTTGTTTGGATGCGATGTTTGCCAAGACGTTTGTCCGTGGAATCGCAAACCGACGCGTCGCGCCGAGAGCGATCGAACGGAGACTCCCGCAACTGAGTTCGGTGACACCGCCGAATTCCGTGACATCCAACTCGCTGAGCTGTTTGACTCGGATGACGCATCGTTCCGAGCTCAATTTCGAAAGACACCTTTCTGGCGAAGCCGCCGCCGTGGGCTGTTGCGAAACGCGGCGATTGTTTTGGGAAACCAGCGTGATCCAGAAGCCGCGAAAGCACTCGCCAAGGGCCTCAACGACACCGAGCCCATCGTCCGCGGCGCGTCCGCATGGGCACTGGGCCAGATCGGCGATAATTTTTCGCGAGAGCTGCTGGTTTGCCGGCTCAACAATGAACACGAACCAGCTGTCCGCAGCGAGATTGTGACGGCACTAGGCAATTTCTGAGCTAAAACAGGGACAACTTTCGCATCTTCCAGAAATTTGCGTCTCTACAGCTGTAACTCCAAGAGGTAATGCTAAAATGCCGTTACGGCTGAAACGGCTCGTTCTTCAAGCACGGTATGGGTGTCGCTGTGGTGAGTAACATGATGAATAGTAATGTTGTGGACCAAGTGTCGACAAAAACGAAAACGGAGATTGCGACGCAGATGAGCGTCGATTCAACGCAGTCCCCAACGACTGAAACCACCCTGGGCGATCTCGCAGCGAGCATCGTCGCCGACGCCAAAGTCTCTCCGGTAAAATATCTTCGACGATGCGTTACAGGTCATGACGGCGAATGAAACGTCGTGTTCGTCGTCGAACTGGCTCGGCAGGTCCCAAGCGGGGAAGTGATTCTCGCAAGCGCAGCCCGACGCGACCCCGCCTTCTCAGTCGCTTGATCGGTCTGGAAACGGAGTACGCCCCCGTTTTCGTTGATGGCGCATTGATTGCCAACGAAGACATCCCGACCGCGAGAGTCGTTTACCAAGCGATCGTTGACATCATTCGACACGATCAACCCACCGCTGTTGGCGTGTACGACCAAGACCAAGTCTTCCTGGCGAGCGGCGGTGCGATCAGCTTCGAATCTCATCCGTCAGTGCAATCACAACCGGGTGGACTCGTAGAGATTGCCACGCCCGAGGTTCGCTCCGTCAGCGACCTCATCGCATGTCAACGTGCGATGGACGAGTTAGTCGCCGAAGCCGCATCTCGAGCGAATTTGAAAGCCGAAGTGCGCGTGCTCAAGAATAGCAGCGATTCCGTCGGTCACGTCTATGGTTGCCAAGAAAACTATGAAGCGGTGGTGGCGCGTGGATTGTGGTTAGTCATCTATCGTGCGTTTGTGCTTCTGTTGTGGGCGATTCAATGCGTGAGCTTTCTGATTGCGATTCCAGTCCTCGCAATGGCTGCGATTTCCAGCTTTCTTATTAGGTCAATCAGCCGAAACTCCGAGCCCGAGTCGCCGGAGCAAAACGACATCTTCACGAACATGCCGGCTTGGATGCTGGGATGGATGATTCGAATCCTTCGTCTAATTCACCTACCCAGCGTGGTGGTCCTGCGATTCGTTGGCAATCATGTTGCCTTTCGTCCTCAGCGAAAGTATTTGACCGCGCTCCTCGTATCGAGAATCGCATTAACAAGCACAGGCGAACTCGATGCCGACGGACGCTTTCGATTGAGCGCCAAAGCGATGTCGGTGGACCGTGTCGCGGATATCGGTGGCTTCAACGGAGAGCGGCCGATTTTTGTGTACGGGCATTGGCTTAGCCAACTTTGTGCGAAGTCATTCTTTTCCTTGTCGTCGGCAAAAGCATTGATGGCGAGCAAGCAACGTCTTCAAATTGGACTTTCGGACTCGAATCTGTGTGATCTTGCTGAGTACGTCAAAGTCGGTTCTGTCGCTCTCGTTCTCGACATGATCGAGCGTGGTGACACGAAGGGATTACCGAAACTTCGTCGACCACTCTGGTCACTCAATCGCATCAATTGCGATTGGAATTTGGTGTCGCGTGTACCAACCAGCCATGGTGAGTTGTCGGCGATCGAGATCCAGCGAATCTATCATCGCGAGGCATCGAGGTTTGTCGCCAGCGTTGACTCCAGTGATCGAGGCGAGGCGCTCGACGTGCTACGTCACTGGCGAGATGCCGTCGATCTCATCGCCAAGTTCCGTCAAGACGCGAGCGCACTCGAACCCGCACTCGGTCGTATTGATTGGATGAGCAAACTCTGGATGCTCAACCAACTCGACCACAACGTCGCGTGGACGGTGCGTAAGAAGGTCTGCCTGAGATATCACGAACTCTCCTCCGACGGCTACCACCACAAACTCGCGGCAACGATGCCCGAAGCTCGCATCATTTCTGACGAACAAATCGACGAACGACGGCTCTCCCCGCCGCCCAACAGCCCCGCTGCACGTCGAGGCTGGCTCATCCGCGAATTCGCGGGCATCGACACGCAACTCCGCGCCGAATGGAGCCACGCCACCGTCGCCGACGGCGGCAAAAAGCGACGCATTGAATTCACCTCGACCGGCTCTTAGCAAGCTGGTCCCACCTCGCAAATTCTTAACTCGAAATCGGGCCCATTTGCTGGATCGATTGCTTGACTTGATCCGCAGAATGTCGGTACAAGGCTTGCTCGTCGTCAGACAATAACGGATGCAGAATGCGTGTTACTCCAGACCGGCCGATGACCGCGGGTAGAGATAAGCACACGTCATCCACACCCAAATATCCGTCGACTAGGATACTGACGGGCATCGTGTGCCGCAGATCGTAAACGATGGAGTCCAGAATCGTCATCGTTGCCAGTGCGATGCCATAACACGTGTGCCCCTTGAGCCGCGACACTTCGTAACCCATGTTGACGGTCTCGCGAAACAATCGCTTTGAAGTGTCGCTAGGATAAAAACGCTCGCCACCGGTCATCGCGACCGAGTGCGCCGCGAACTGGCTGTCCCCGTGCTCGCCGAGTATGTACGCTCGAATGTCGTCGGCATGAATTTGAAGTTCGGATGACAACAACGCTCGATATCTGACGCTGTCCAATAACGTTCCCGTTCCAATGACTCGCTCGGGTGGGAATCCAGACAACTTCAGTGCCGCATAGGTCATCGGATCGACGGGGTTCGTCACAACAATCAAGATCGCATCCGGACTGGCCTTCGCCAGCGCCGGGATCCACTCCTTCAAAATTCCCAAGTTGTCCGACGCCAGATCGAGGCGTTTCCGATTCGGGTCTCCGTATGCGACTGAGGAGGTGAAGATGATGACATCTGAGTCCGCTGAGTCCGCGATATCGCCAGCTCGAATTTGCATGTTGCTGTTTTGCAAAGCGCTGGCGTGACGTAAGTCCATGGCTTCACCCTCGGCCTTTTCGCGTGAACGGTTGACAAGCAACAACTCGCTTGCCATCGGTTCCATCACATTCGCGAACGCGATCGCCGCTCCAACACGTCCTACGCCAACAATCGTGATCTTCATAGTTTGCTCAAAGGAGAGTGCTCGTCATCCCACTCGATTTGACAGGCATGTCGAAATCTTGGGTAGCCGACTACAAGGGCCACCGCAATGAACAATGCGACGCTCCATCGCGAGGCACCGGCCGCAAACATGCGGCTTGTATCCAAGAGTGCGTCGCCCGCGTACCAGGCGGTCGCCAAATACGCCCCGTTCGCCAACACGCAAAACCAAGCGACAAACCAACTCCAGCGGCGACGAAAAACGAACGCCAAGAGCAACGGAAAAACCGCACCAAACAGCGGACCAACCCACAGTGTCACAAGCGGACGCGGATCGGGAGTAAAAATGCTGTAAGGCAGCTTCCACGGTCGCAGTTCTGCCCTTTGCAGTGTTCCCCCACTGATCCATCCACCGAGAAGATGGCCGCACTCGTGCGTCGTACACATCACGACCCAGGAAACCAGCAACAGCACGACCAGCCGCAAGCACTTGGCCAATGGATCACGTCGCGATAGCACTTTCCCACGCGAACCTTCACCAGATTCCGGTGTCACACTTGGCACTGCTTCTTCGATTTCGCGTTCATTCATGGCCGCGCTCTTTCAATCCCGCGTTCATCCAATTTCGGAGTCCAAAGATGAATTCTCGCCCCAGCATTCCGCTTCCACTGTTCCTCGACCAAGGCTTGTCTCCATGAATCATCTCTGAGAACCAATGCGACGTAAAGCGACCCTTGCGGACCTCGATCCGCATCAACAACTCCTCAATCACATCGCGTCGATCGGATTAGCGAACGAATCCGAATATCGATGCTGGTGTGATGCCAACGGATTCTCCCGTCGTTTGCAAAAGCGAACGAAAGAACGCGAGCGGGAATTAGCCCACGCCGTGCGGGCACGCACCAAGCCTCTCCTGGATCAACGACGACGTGAACAACGAAACCCATTGCAGGTTTTAGCGGCGATCTGCCGTGGCGAGATCGCTGCGACGGAGCTAACCCAACCGCATCTCGCGCGATTCGCGTATCGGCTCAAGAGCTGCAACCAAGCCCATTCAACACAACGTGTCGACACAGACAACCTCGTGCGGCTGCTGAACCACCTGCAACGCACCCGCGCCAAGTTTCTAGACGGTTCGCCGCTAGAACCAAGTCTTGGAGCGACCGAAGGCAATACGGGGTTGGAAGCACTGGTGCTCATCGCGGCGCATCGACATTCGTGGATTCGTGAGATCGACGACTGGCAACCAAAGTCTCGCAGTTCCCGTCGCCAATTCGCTTCGCTGCTGCGACATCTGTTCGTTCGCTACGACGACATGCCAGCCTTCTTTGATGGAGTCTGGCTTGCCGGAGACGATCGTGAGAGCCGATCCCAGCGAGCCTGGTACGTGCATGTTGGTGCTGGGAAGAATCTTTGCCAATGCGATCTGCCCATTTCGTACACGAAAAAGATGGCCCACCATTTCATGCGTGCTCCGAAGGACTGTTCCATCAACCAGGCACTTCGCTGGGGCCAAATTCATGCCTTGGGCGGGAACGAGCGACTGACTCGAGCGATCTTTGGAACTCGGCTTTGCGACGGTTTCCGGCACGAAGACTTTTGGTCGACCGTGATCCAATGGTTCGTCAGCCAACCGATGCTTGATCCAGTGCACATAGCACCGATCGTTGACTACATCCGACACCAACGGTTTGAGCCACAGCCCTTGATTGTCGGTGGCCGCGTGGAAGGTCACGGGCCAGCAGAACCAAATTTGACGATGCGTGGCCGCAGCGGTGAATCGCTTTTGCGACGTGTTCAGCAATGGCATCAACGTCTCGCCCGAGACAACACGATCCAGATCTGTCAATGGAAACCTAGCGTCATTGATTCGTTTGACTTCATCGAGGGTTCGGAAGAGAGCGGCAACCAGAAGCGTTGGACGATTCGAGAACTGCTCAGCACCAAAGCATTATTTGTGGAAGGCCGGCAATTGAAACACTGCGTCGCGTCCTATGCCACCAGCTGTGCGCACGGCCGCTGTTCCATTTGGACGATGGAATTACATGCAGAACACGAGTTGCAAAAGCTATTGACGATCGAAGTACGCTCACAGGATTTGACGATCTGCCAAATCCGAGGAAAATTCAATCGCCTTGCCACAGAGAAAGAACGCCAAGTGATTCAGCGCTGGGCAACGAAGGCCGGATTGCGACTTGCCAGCTACGTTTAGTCGCTCGGGATGAGCCGACAGTGCACTTCAATTATTCTCGCTCCGCGTTCGTCCCGGAGCGAACAAGAATGGGCTATGATTTCAGCAAAATGAGTACATACGATGCGATTCGGCGTGAGCCTTCTTCACTCTCCCGTGGGAGAGTCGGCCTCTCAGGGCCGGAGAGGGCCCTCCCC
>JBGTAI010000149.1:0-30004 GCA_041749955.1 Pirellulaceae bacterium
GAACTGAACGTGCCGAGTTACCGCGTCGAGAAGGCGAAAGCCAATGGCAAATCCACTTCCGCCGAGGCAACTGCGAAGAACTCTTAGCAGGGAATTCTAATTGTCGCTAAAGGGGAGAACTAATTGTCGCCGAACAGCAGTGGAATCAACAAAGCGACCATCGCTTTTTCCCATGTACCAATTGTCATAATCAGCGGGAAAGAAAAGCGGATGACATGGCCCTGGATTCCCTGATGCGTCGTTGCATGGCTGGTCGATGCCCTCAACCAGCTCGCAATAATTTGCAACAAACAAATCCGTAATGCCGTCTGCATTTAAATCAACGAATGCCGCGCTAGTTGACCAGCGTTCTACTTCGCCATCGTTAAGCTGCTTGCTGCGATCCGCGAAAGTGCCATCGCCATTGTTTCGCAACAATCGATTCGCACCGATATTCGCAAAAAAAAGATCCGGGAAACCATCCTCGTTAAAATCACCGACCGCAACGCCTTGCCCAAATCCTCGGTCGCTAACCCCAGAGAACGCAGTCACCGGGCGAAAACGATCGCTAAGATTGCGAAGCAACTCATTTGGAGCCGAGTCTTGCTTGCCGATCGCCCCACCAGCCCCCATGACCAAAATATCGCAATGTCCGTCCAAATCAAAATCAATCGCACCACCGCCAGCACCAGTGGAACGTATCACAGACGCTAATCGCGGATCACCTGGATTTGTCAGCTCCGCCACGCCAGAAAGTCCCCAATGCGCCGTCACTTCAACAAGCGACGAAGCTAAATCCGGCGCAGTTGGCACCAGATCATTTCGACCGATCACGCCTTCACCCTTGCCATGATCCGGCAAGGGTAATCGCGAAAGATCGAGAGTTAACGCAGGATGCCCTAGCGTTACCAGCCAGCTTGAATCGAGCTTTAGCGTGTCAACAATGCTCTCTCGCAATGGCGCAAGTCTTGGTGAAAGCTCTTGCGTCAATCCAGTAGCCGCCGCAGTCCACGCTTCCGCTTCCCAGCATCGCCCTAACTTAGCAAGTGACTCAGCAACATCGACCGCGTCACTTTGGCTCGATCGCTTGTTTGCTGAAAACCGATAAAAGCGTGCTCGCAATTCAAGCAAATCAGCAATGCGTTGTTCGATGTCCTTCGTCTGCATCTCGGTCAGCACCGCTTCGCCACTCTGATCTTCAAGCCGCTTTTGCACTTGAAGCATTCGCGTCCACGGCACGGGCTGATTGGGATCACGTTTCGCTGATTCCCAATACGCACGAATCGCCATTCGGTAGTCGGCTGATTGCTCTGCTAAGTCACCCAGCGTCAGCCAGTAATCTGACAACTGATTGCTATCCGGACAAACTGTCTCTCCCCAGCGACGAAGTTCATCAAAGCGCTGCTGCTGAACCAATACTTGTCCGAAAAGTGCATGTGCGGGGGCAAACCCATTGTGGTGCTTTAGGATCTCGGACAGCACCGCACCAGCTTCTGCGACTTCGTATTTATCGAAGAGCTCACGTGAACGCCCGAGCTTGACTCGATGATCCGAGGGATTGCGTTGCAATAACATTTGGACTGTTTGATCAGAAAACCGACGATAGGAGGTCTCAGTCAAACTTACAAGTAACGGAAAGTCAAACGCGCGACTTCGAATCAGCTCCAAGAAATGCTCGGGGACTCGATGAATAAGATGGGCTTCCCCTAGAAAACCAACCAGCGTCCGACGTTGCTCCAAACGGTCGGGATGCCTAGCCAGCGATTCTTCGAGTAAATCAATAGCCGCATAAAGTTCTCCAACATCGATGAGCGCCTGAACTGCAAAATTCACACGTGCGGCGGGTTCGTGCTCTGCGACGCTCGCTGCATCAACCAGCAAAAAAGCGGCATCACGCTTTCTCCCGCAGAATGCAGCAACTTTAGCTGCGTCGGTGACAAGGTCCGCATCATTGGGAAAAGCAACCAACACTTGCTGAGAGAATCGATCGGCGGTTTGCCAATCTCGTAACTGCATCGCCGCATGCATGAGCGTCACAGGATCATTGCTTGCAGCAGTGGATGGCAACGGAGGTTCTTCCGGAGCCGGCCGCGAGGAAGTGTCACATCCAGCGATAATCAACGTCAGGCATAACAACCTTTGCACACGAACTCGGCTTAGTCTCTTTCGACGCAAGCACGGACAGCTCGACACTTCAAACTCAATTGGATACATCATGAACGTTCCTATGCTCACCTTTCGACAAAAGCCGTCGGAGCATTCTCGATTAGCAACGAATACGCGTCAGCGGACACATCCATAAATACCTGTCGTAGTCCTGAAGGCCAAGAGACAACAACTTGCCCAATCGCAGTAGCACCTCCCAAACCACAACAAATAGTCGCTTCATTCTTGCTAAGGTAGCCATCACCTGCGGTCACCCAAAAAAACTGACGGTGTCCGTCAGCGACAACTTCGACACGGGCACCGATCGCATCACGCTCGCTCCGAGTCCCCACAAGCCGAAAACCGACCCAGTGGTTAGCCGTGTTGGTCTCATTCAGAAGCAACACGGTGGGCTCCATAAGACCATTAACTACCAAGTCTCTTTTCCCATCCCGATTGCAATCGACAGTGACAATGCTTCGGCTCAAATGTAGCTGGCCCCAATACGACGATGGATCATCGATCTCGCTTATTGCAAACTCATTTGCCAAATTTGTCAGCAATTGTGTTTTTTGTCGAAACGGAATTCCAGCCGATTCTAAGTTTTCGACATGCCCATTGCCAACGACCAAATCAAGCCAGCCATCGTTCGAATAGTCGAGCACTTGAGTCCCAAATCCAAGCACAGACTTGCTGGATCGATCAATCCCAAACTTCACATTCAAGTCGCGAAACATTCCATCCTGGCTTAAATACAAACTAGATGATTCGTTATAGAAATTTGAAATATGCAAATCAATGCTACCCGAATTATCAAAATCACCTACGGCTATTCCCATCGAGGCCGTTGGCGCACCGAGACTCCCGAAGGCACAACCACGCACCACGGCGATATCTGTCCAAGATTGTGACTCCTCGTCGTACTTCCAAAGCTGATTTGCCTTGGCATCATTTCCAACAAACACTTCATTGCCTCCATCGACGTCAAAGTCCGTAAGCACGACCCCCAATCCATAACTCTCGTCGATTCCATGCCTCCCCACTTTGATTTGCGAAACGTCACCATTTTTTTGGTTCAGCCACAGTTGGTCCAATTGTGGCTCAAAGTCGTGTGGTGTCATCGGTTTGGTCGCGAATCCTTCAACATTGAGCGGCGGCTTGTCGGCGATTCCAGAACCCCGCATATAATTGAGAACAAAAAGATCAGGAATCGCGTCACCATTCACGTCACCCATCGCGAGCGACGTTCTCAAAGTCGTTAAATCCGTATCAACCTCCAACAATCTTGGATGAAACGTTCCGTCACCATTGTTGATGAGTAAAACGGTGCTCCCAATATTTGAGGTAGCGAGATCTGGAAACCCGTCCTGGTTCCAGTCGCCTGAAGTAACACCAACCGTGTAACTGCTTTCCCTTAAGCCGGCCCAAGTGGTGATATCCAAAACACTTGACTTATTTGCTGACACCAGCGCACGAACTAGCTGATCCGATTTAGTCGCCACAAACGTTGGTGAATCCGCGGCACCTTGAGCCAAATAGAAATCGGGCATGCCATCAAGGTCGTAATCAATTATCGCAATGCCCCCGCCGTTTTGCTGATAGATCGCAAACGCACGATTTTGCGGCGTGGCGGCAATCTCATATGCGTGATCCAAGCCAATTTCGGCACTGATATCGCGAAATCGAGGCACGACCGTTTGCCTTATTGGCGGCGAGACCAGTGAGCGATCCAATACATCTGCTGTCGATCTTCCTGGAAGCAAATCCGGAAGCGGTCGAGCATCAACTTCCCAACCATCGAAAATATCTTCCTTCGTTGGAAAAGCTTGTTTCTTCTCCAAGGTGGCTAGCCGTTCGGCGTTCAGTTGTCGCATGACGTCATCATCGACGTTCTGACGCACAGAAAAAATACCAAGCCAAAGAATCGCTTCCAGCTTACGCGATAGTGTTTCAAGTTTCTCCGCAAGGCTTACAATTCGTTCGATTCGCCCGTCAGCAATGTCTCCGCCAAGGGCGACCGAGTCAGCCAGTAATTGATACCGCTGTACCCACTGATCGACGAGCGGTTGATTGTTCATCGCTCGAAACGCTTGCACCACTCTACGAGTGGAGCGAATATCCGTGGGGTCTCCCGCGATGGCTTCGGCAAGTGCCCGCAGGCCTTCTTCAAAACGGGCGTCAGCCATTAACCTTGTGCCGATAGCGGCCCAGTACTCAGGGTAGGCCCGCGCTCGCTCATCCACTTGTTTCAGCCACCAATCAAACTTTTCGTCATCTTGGGACTCGGCAACCGCAAGTCCATAGAACGCAACAACGGATGGAGGCGCCTCACCCGACCTCACCATCGGTTCAACTTGAATTGCCGCTTCGGCATATCTGTGTTCGGTAAATTCAAGCCTCGCCCGTCCCATCGGGCCAATCGGCCAATAAGCCCGTTCACCCGGCGCAGGTTGAGAGCCAGGCGGATCATACATAGCATCAGCTTCGACGATTAACGCGTGCAACTCATCCTGCGTAACATCTCCGCTGCGACAAAGCTCTCGTATTAGCTTGACGGCTTCATGGCGACGCCCTTGGCGATTGTAGAGATACGCGAGAGGCCTGCGAGCCATATTCGCACTAGGCTCCAACTCTAGAATTTTGAGATAGCGACGTTCAACCTCGACAAATTGCTCAAGTTCGAAACACCATTCAGCTGCGACACCGAGCGCCGCCACTCCCGCCTCAGGTTCATCAGGTGAAATTTCTGACAGTAGGTCGATCGCCTCTTGCAACTTTCCTTTCTCTGCATTCACGTTAGCCAGGTAAAAGAGCACCTCAGCATCCTTCGGATTCAATACGAGCAGTTGATAAAGAAGCTCAATCGCCTGTTCGGTTCGTCCTGCCTCAAGATGATCATGAACCTCCGCAAGAGCCTTTTCGCGACTGATATGAATTGCTTCATTTACATTTCGCTCAATCGGCTCGTTGGCATCACTCTTTTGGGATTCAAGTGACTGTCTTGATGTTGGTATCCCCGCCCCCTCTTCCTTGGCGTGACAACCAATCAAGGCGCCAACCATGAAACAGGAGACGAAAGACAACTTGGAGTAGTGATCAAGAAAAGAATAGAACACTAGAACGGTCCTTCAAACACTTCTATTTCACCCTCAACAAGCAAATACTCGGAATCAGCGTTAAGTGCACCATATTCGTCCACACTGCCGTCTTGCCAAGTTACGGTAACATCCTCAATTCGCGACACATCGGCTAAGCCCATTCTGAGTATCCGCTCATTGGAGCAGAAGTATCCATCGCCCGCCAAAGCCCAAAGAGTCCGTGGTCGTCCGCCGCACGTGAATCGGATGATTGCACCAACCGCGTCACGACTATTTCTCGTACCAACAAGTCGAAAAGCTATCTTGTGATTTGTTTCTCTTGATTGATTGATGAGCAAGGCCACCGGCTCGTAGGAATGAGTAATGCAAACATCGTTGTTGCCGTCGCGATTGACATCCATTTTCCACACGGCTCGGCCGACATGAGATGCTAAAAAGTAGTCTCCCCATGAATCATCGTCGATCACTTCGAAACCACCTTGTTGATCGCGACGAAACACTTGCAACGGTTGTTCATATGGTGGCGCTTCGGGATCATCAAAATCACCGATATGCCCATTCGTCACTATAATTTCATCGATGCCATCATTGTCCATATCGATGGACTGGGTGCCGAAACCAACAACCATCAACGTTGGCTCAACAAGATTCAATCGACTTGTTTGGTCACGCCAAAAACCTGGCGAGACTTGTTCATACAAGATGTTGTACTCGCGTGCAAAACCTGTCACGTAAAAATCAAGATCGCCATCATTGTCAAAGTCATTCGCCGCGATCCCCATCGACGCTTGCGTCATGGTTCGCTCGTCCACGGCAACTCCTCGACCAGCAGCAGATTCAGAGAGCCGTGGCGTACCATCTTGTCGCATGAAGAAGTGATTTGCGGACATGTCGTTGGCTATCAGCACCCCTAAGTTCTCGCCGTCCAACTTGCCAGCAATGATACCTAGTCCACGACCTGGCGAAACGTGCGGAATCCACTGTGCTGAATTGTCAACCATGCGACCATCGCCATGGTTAGCAAAAAACTGATCGCTATTGGCAGAAAACTTTAGTGGATGGCAGGGTCCGAGAACTCCTTCGTCATTTGGACACGCCTTGTCCAAATTTGGAACGACATCACAGTAGTTCGTCGTTAACAAATCAGCCAAACCATCTCCACTCATATCAACAAATGCCGCACTGGTTGTCCATTCAGGCTCACTCTCACCCAACCATTCGCTGCGATTCGCAAAAGTCCCGTCACCGTTGTTTACATAAAGACTATTCTGACCCAGGTTCGCAAAAAACAAATCTGGAAATCCATCTTCATTGAGATCGCCTACCGAAACCCCTTGCCCGAAACCATTATCCGTAACTCCAGCGGCATCAGTCACTCTCACGAACATAAACCCCATGTTTCGCATTAGTTCGTTGGGCATTGAGTCGGATTTCAACATCGTTCCGCCCGCCCCCATAACAATCATGTCTTGCCACCCGTCTAAGTCATAGTCAATTGCACCGCCACCGACACCAGTAGAACGAATCAATGCTGCCAGCCTAGCATCCGTCGGATTGTTCTTCCCGCCAATCGCTCCAAGCCCCCAAACCTCACTTGAAACAACAAATCGCAAGTGATCGCGTGTTGCAAGTTTTGGAACCACTTTTGGACGAACAACGAGACTTGAATCATTGCGAACAACAACAGATGGAAGACTGCCCAGATTCATCATAAGCGACAGTTGATCTTTTTTAGACTGCCAACTTGCATCTTCTCTGAGACGTTTCAAGATCGTGTCGCGGAGTGGTTCAAGACGTTCTGTTTTCTTCTCCGTTAGGGCCATGGCGGCGGCGGTCCATGCCTCAGCTTCCCAGTTGCGGCCCAGTTCGGTTAGCGATTCGGCAACATCGACCGCATCTACTTGGCTCTTCCGACCACTCGCACTAAAACTATAGAAACGACGGCGAAGCTCAAGGAGAACCCTAATTCTTCGATCAACGTCTTCGAGCTGATCCACCGAAACTTCATTCTTGTACGGTGAATTTGATTGCGATAGCGATCTTACCGCCTGCGAAAACTTTGACCATGCACGGCTTAGATTTGGATCACACTTCGTAGCCCTCCAGTAAGCATGACACGCCTCTGCGTATTCCTCTTGCTCGACTGCCCAATCACCAAGTGTCAACCAGTACTCCGAATACGACTTGCTCTCCTCGGGCGCGTAACTGATCCACGTAGCGATCTCCGCAAATTTGCGTTGTTGAGCGAGGACCTGACCCAAGTGCGAGTAAGCCGGCGCGAACTCCGGGTGATGCTCAAGAATATCCTCAAGAACGTTTTCCGCGGCCTCAACATTGTGCTGATCAACCAACTCATAAGCCTCGCCAAGACGTACACGATGGTCGCCAGGATTTCGCTGCATCAGTTTTCCAACAGTACTCACGAGAAACCGGCGCGACGATGTTTCGGTCACTGTTACAAGCAGAGGGAAATCAAATTTTCGCTGCCGTATCAACTCGTATAAGTGCGGCTGAATCAATTCGGTTCGCTGTGCTTCACCCAAAAATCCAATCAACATTCGGCGTTGACTATCCCGATCGGGATGGACTTGCAGTGAATGCTGCAGTAAGTCAATACCGGCATAGAGTTCGCCAACATCGAGTAGTGCTTGCACCGCAAAGTCGACTCTCGACATTGGTTGATAATTTGCCAAGCGTGCGGCTTCGACCAATAACTGACTTGCTTCCCGTTTGTCGCCATTCATAGCCTTCACTTTGGCGACATCCGTGACTAAATCAGGATCGTTCGGACTCGCAATCAAAGCATTTTGAGCGAACTGAGTTGCTCGCTTCCAGTCTCGGATTGACATCGCCTGACGCAGGTCAATGATGGGATCTGACGCTCGGCTTGTTTCGGTCACTACCGGAGTGGATGAGTGGCTACCACACCCAGCAATCATCGCGATCCAAACGCACAAAAGAGCGGCCAACGTCGTTCGAGAACGTTGCTCGATCCGAGAGGCACACGTCAGGCAACAGAAAGGTGCCGCGGTTCCATCAAGCGAAGCATGGCACGGGTCTGTGCAATCTGGTGTCAGCCACTGCATCATGAACTTGACCGGGCCGAACGTGTTACGCGTCGATTGAGCATTAGGTTATGGAAATAGAATGAAGAAGCGAGTGTAAATCGGTTTGCCAGAAAACTTTGTCACTTATGCAACACTGAATTCTAGCAGTTTTTGGCATTGCCGCTGCGTAAACGCGGCGAGTTGAAATCGAATCAAGCCTCTACCGCAGGGACTGTATTTCCGCATCTAGCGAGTTACGCCCGCTTCGACGCCCCCCCCTAATTGCGGTGAAATTTAACCAATCCTCGCTGGGCCAGGCGGACAATTGCTGTTTGATCTACTGAAATCCACTACGTCGCTTATTGTCCCCTCGATCCTTAGTGCATTCGGTAAATTTGGCTCCATCGCCAATCCTCGCTCCAACCAGGGCTGCACAGCGTCCCACTCAAAGATACATCGCCTTGTAAGTTGCAAGTTCGATTGCCGGTCTGTGGAAACCAAGTCCACCACGACATAATCTTCAACGCCATGATTGTCTAAGTCGGTGACTTCGATTTGAACCGGGCACGATAATTGCGCCAACACTTGTATCTTTTGATTGCGACAGCATCCGATCATGCTGACAAGAAGCCGCAATAAACAAGAAGCCGCAATAAAATCGCAAGGCCATACATCAACGGGCGTGACCCTGGGCTGCATGTATGAAACGCCCGCTCATTCCCAGCGAGACCTAAAGCATAATTCCGGCGATGGCGCCGGTCATGCAGCAGGCTAGGGTTCCGCCGAACATGGCTCGGAGACCTAGACGAGCGAGGTCGTCTCGACGACTTGGCTCTAGGCCTCCAATGCCTCCGACTTGGATGCCGATAGCACCGAAGTTGGAGAATCCAGCGAGTGCATAGGTGAGCACCGTGATTGTGCGAGGGCTTAGGGGCGATTCGTCCGACTTGGCGAGTATGCCAAGTTGATCGTAGGCAATGAACTCGTTGGCGACGGTCTTTAGACCTATGAGCCGCCCCGCTTCCATGCACTCATTTGCGGGAATCCCTAGCAGCCACGCAAACGGCCAACACGCGTAACCCAGGATCACGCCTAGCGTCACTTGCGGTGTGCCAGTCTCGTCCAATAAAAGCAGTTGGCGACAGACTGCTCCCAGAATGACGTCGACCAGCGCGAGCAATGCCAAGAACGCGATCAGCATGGCGCCGACGTTGAGCGCGAGCTTAAGACCCTCGGATGCCCCTTCGACTGCCGCACCAATCACATTCACATGATTCGCGGGCGCTGCCAAACTCATTTCTGCGGACACTCGCTCGGGCTCAGTCTCAGGAACCATCACTTTGGCAATCAGCAATGCGGCTGGGGCACTGATCACGGAAGCGGTCAGCAAATGCGATATATCGATTCCCATCCCGGCATACACACCGAGCAATCCACCTGTCACCGTCGCAAAGCCGCCGGTCATCATCGCGCACAACTCGCTGCGAGTCATCGTTGCTAAGTAAGGACGCACGACGAGCGGTGCTTCGGTGTGCCCGACGAATACGTTTGCTGCGGCGGCGAGCGTTTCAACTCCGCTGGTTCCCAGCGTGAACCGCGTGCACCATGCCAACGCCCAAACAAGACGCTGCATGATCCCGATGTGATACAGAATACTCATCAATGACGAGAAGAAGATGACTGTCGGTAGCACACCAAACGCAAAAGTACCCAAGAGCGAGTCGCCGAGCGGGTTATCACAGCCAGCCGAGAACAGAAATCCGCTCCCGCTTTTCACGGTGTCCATGACCGCGGAAAATCCGTCACCGATTTGCTGGAACACCCACCGGCCAGGCGATGTCCTGAGGACCAGCACAGCAAGCAAAAACTGCAAAAACAAACCTCCCGCGACAACGCGAAGAGGAAACTTGCGGCGATTGTCACTCACCAGCCAAGCGATGGCGACAAAGACAAAGATGCCAAGCAAACAGATCATTCGAGCTTGCATCGTTGATCGTCTTGTTAGTGTTGTTGCGGAGTGTCAAAAATTCGATCACCAGCGTCACCTAGTCCAGGCACGATAAAGGACTGGTCGTTGAGCTCGGGGTCAATTGCTGCGACGAACAACTTCACATCAGGGAAATCCCTGGCGACGCGATCAATTCCTGGCTGGGCAGCGATGATGCTCAGCACACGGATCTCGTCAACACCCCACTGCATCAAGCGGCGGACGACTAAGTCGATTGACCCACCCGTTGCCAACATGGGGTCAAGCACGAGTGCAACGTTTGGAGCATTTTCATGTGGCAGCTTATCGTAGTAACCTACGGGCTCTGCCGTCTCTTCATTGCGATACATTCCGAGGTGCCAGACAGCTGCATCGGGTAACAACTGCAACAGCGGATCCACCATTCCAAGGCCAGCTCGCAAAATTGGCACCAAACCAATTCGCGTTGCTAAACATCTCGAAGGAGCATCGGCCAAAGGGGTTTGAACGATGATATCTTTCATCGCTAAACCCTCGGTCGCACGCACACCTACGAGCACTGCAAGACGTTGGACCGCAAGACGAAACTCACTCGGTCGCGTCGACTTGTCGCGGACGCTGCAAAGGTGGTGATCAACAAGTGGATGCTCGACGCGGACAACATGACTCACCGCTAGGTACCAACATGACTCAAGTAGGAATAAAAGTGACGTCCACCGACAACCGGCTCCTGAATTTAGTCGGTACACGGCAGTTTTAACACTACCTGGATCGGATTCAGGTGAGCCAACGTGAGTGCGTGCTTTCCTCGCCCTTAAGCCGAAACGCAGGGATTGGTTAGCGAACCAACGCCATCAATTTGCACCGTGCAAACATCGCCAGGCTGGAGAAAACGCGGTGGCTTTCGTGCGGCTCCCACCCCAGGTGGCGTTCCAGTGAAAATCAAATCACCAGGACTCAAGGTCATGATTGTTGAAAGGTGAGCAATCAACGTTGGGATATCAAAAATCAATTGCGCCGTTGTGCTATTCTGGACCGTGTCGCCGCTCAGAATCATTTGAACTCGTACGTTGCCGGGATCAGCAATCTTGTGCTTGGGAACAACACACGGACCAACCGGGCCGAACGTATCAAACGACTTTCCAAGCAGCCATTGACCTCCCGGTCGCCCCTTTTGCCAGTCGCGAGCGGAAACGTCGTGGCCACAGGTGTAACCAAACACATGCTCCATCGCAGACGCCACGTGAATGTTCTTGCCACCGCGTCCAATGACCACCACGAGTTCAGCTTCGTAATCCACTTGGGTTGCATTAGAAGGCAATTGAATGGCTTCGCGGTGACCAACGAGCGCCGTGTTGAACTTGCTAAATACAACGGGCTCCGTCGGAATCTCTGAACCCGTTTCGATCGCGTGGTCGCGATAGTTCAGCCCGATACAAATGATTTTCTCAGGCGGCGGCACTGGCGGAAGCAACGTCTCAACGGGCAACCAATCTCCCGGATTCGGTTCAGGCATGGCATCAAACCACTGAGCCTCTTTGCCGAACAGTTCGCTCGCTTGTGGCACCACGTCGAGCAGTTTACTCAGAGGGCACAACTGGTCGTCGCGATAGAGAGCGTATTCCGCCACGCCCAACGAATTGGTGAAACGACAAATCGACATGAATGAAGTCCAGGCTAACAGTTTAAAAAAATGAAGAGTCTTGAACGGCGTGCTAAACCGATGCCGCCTGTTGGCTGAGAAGCTGATCGACTTCGTTGCTGACTATCACGCCATAGTTAATCGCACCGAGCCAGCCGCTCATGATGATGCCGACACTTCCAGCGTGGTACATGCCGCCGACTTGCTTGGACAACTCACGACTGACCCCGAGCCCTTCGAACTTGGTTCCGAAACTCGCTCCGAGTTCGTGTCGGGTGTAGTGATTGAAGGTTCTTGGTGTTGCGGCTTCAGCACGATCGATCTTGTTGCGAACACCGGGGATGTATCGCTCGAGTGCTTCCAACGTTGTTTCAACAAGGTCCGCCTTGCTAGCCGCGTATTCTTCGTCGGTCAGATCCGCCCAATCTTTCCAGTTCGCGTTCGTGCTGCTGACGATCGCGAAGCGCCGTTTGCCTTCGGGACGCGTGCTGGGATAGTAGAAGCTGAATGTGCGGCTGGTTATATCGCGACTGAGCAGCAAATCGGTGCGAAACTCTTTGGCTGTGCTGGTGAAGAACAAGTCACCGCTGGATTCGTCGATCTCTTCGCCAGGCTTCAGAGCCATGTAGACTTGGGTGCTGCTATTGTTTAGCCGCACTGCTTGAGTCCGTTCAACGTACTCTTTGTCCAACACGTCTTGAGGCAACATCTTCAAAATCGTTGTACGCAAGTTCGCGTTACTGACGATGGCACGGCACCGAATCGTGCGGTCGTGGATCTGGACCGACGAAACCTGTCCGTTGCTCACATTGATTTTCTCGACGGGACAATTGATCCGAATATCGACACCGTTGCTTTCAAGTTCTTTCTTCATTCGCGACACGAGATCTTCGGTGCCGCCCTCGTAAATGAACACGCCCTTGCTCATGAAATTGCTAAACACAATTCCGTACGTGATCGCGGGATCTTCGAGTGTGCTGCCGTTCGCGTACGTGATGGGTTCCATCAGCAGACGCACGACGTCATCGCGACCGGGGAAGAACCGATCGAATAGCTGGCGCGTCGTCGTCGCTTGATCGTCATAGAAATTCATTCCTCGCGCGGTGTCGAAGAAATCGTTGACGGTTTGGGGAGCGATACCAAATTGGGTCGTGAGTAACTTCGTGAAGTCTTCGCGATTGAACGTCGTCGTTAGCGAGAACATCGGATTGTCAAAGCGGATATTCTTGAGCTGCTTAATCCGACCGGCGATGTCCTCGTTCCAATAACGCCGACACGACTTGATCATGCCATGCGGAAAACCGTGCAGCGACACGTCAAAGATGTGGCCACCAGGACGCAAGAACCAAGTTGCCAAGCCGCCGAGCTTGTAGTGTTGTTCGGCAAGCAAAACACGATATCCAGCGCGCCCCAGGATGTTCGCGGAAGTCATTCCAGCGAGACCGCTGCCGATCACCACCACGTCGTATTCGTCAGCGGCACCTTTTAAGAAATCACGAGCCATAAATCAGTCGTCAGTTAACAGTGGTCGGTGGACAGGTAATCTACAGAGGACAGAACAACTACAGGGGGCGATCGTCGGGTTGCAGTTCGGCATACACGCCAATTTGGTCTTGTTCGGGGGATCGATCGCCGTACAGCAACAAGCCGCCTTCGCCGACAATCCAACGTTCGTCGAGCAATCGAATCGACTCACTCGAGGAGGCTGACACCGTCTGGCGTCCGACGCCCGTGCTCACCGCATCGTGCGATTCGCGAAAAACGTGGACGTGTGGCGGCGGCAAAACTGTCGCGACGCGTTTCGTTCCCCTTTCAGACCGAATGATTGTAGTGATTTTCCACCGCTGGTCGCGGGGATCTTCGAGAATCCGAACTGTGACCAAGGACTCCCCCGATGGTACGTTGACCGCAGCGAACCAATCGGGCCCCATCGACCCCAAAGGCCACAGCGAACTGTACGCCACCCGATAGTTTACTGAGTCGGGAACTCGAATTCTCAGTCGATACGTCAGCGGTTCGTCGCTCGGAACACGAACTGCGGCAATTTGCCCCGTTTCCGTTTCTGGCAAATAGCCTGTTTCTAGTCGCAATCGAGCCAATTCGGCATTGGCTTGCTGGAGTCTCGCTCGGGTCGTGACATACGCAAGAGCCAGACAAATCAATGCGGTGAAAGCGAGCAGTTTCGCGAGGCTGAACGTCATCGAACGAGAACCGACAATCGGCGAATCGGATTGATCCTCAGTCATCGGCTTTACGGCAATTGCAGGAGACGCTTCGCATTCGCAGTCGTGATTTCCGCCAACTCATCGGGTTTCATTTTCCGGACATCCGCAAGGCATCTTAGCGTGTGTTCAACTCGAGCCGGTTCATTGGGTCGCTTGCCCCGAAACGGCTCAGGACTCAAATACGGCGAATCCGTCTCGATCAACAATCGGTCCAGCGGAACTTGGCGTGCCACTTCTCGGAGCTCATCGCTCTTTTTGAAAGTGACCATACCGGCAAAGCTGATGTAGAGCCCCAAATCCAAACACCGTTTCGCGATCGCCGCGTCACCGGTGTACGAGTGCATCACGCCGGATGGCAGTCGCGAATGCGAACGCAGCTGATCAACGATCTCGGTCGCACTTTCACGCATGTGAATCACCATCGGCAGTGATGTCGCAATCGCCAGCTCGATGTGTCGATCGAAATATTCTCGTTGCAAGGAAAGTGGCGCGTCGTCCCAATAACAATCGAGTCCCGTTTCCCCGATCGCCCGCACGCCTGGCGAACCCGCCAGATCCTCAATGGCTGACCAACCTTCCTCAGTCACCTTTGCAACGTAGTTAGGCTGAATACCGACGGTCGCAAACAGATAGCCCTTGTATTCCCCAGCAAGATCACACGCTCGACGGCTGGTTTCGACATCGACGCCAATGACATTGATACCCACGACACCAGCGGACTTAGCACGCTGCACGACACTCGCCACGTCCGCCTCAAATGCATCTGAGTTCAAATGAGCGTGCGTATCGAAAAGGGAGAGTGACATGGTCAATGTGAGTCTGGATTAAATGATCTTTGCGTTATCCCGAAGGGATTCAAGAGGGTAGCCGGTGGTAAGCGTAGCGTCACCACCGGGCAAACGTTGAAATTAGATTCCTGATCCCGAAGGGATCACAGACTCTTTAATCGAGATACTTAGAATCAAAATCAACACCAGCTTCCAACAGCATACTTTCTAGCTCTTCACGAAAGGTCCGTTTTCGATGGTGCGTCGCTTGATTCGCGATGTAATTCGACACTATTGGGCAAGCCGTCGGACTCACTGTAAAGGCTGCGTACCCCTCTTGCCATTCAAACGGAGCGTACTCAATGACTTCGTGCACCCACCTGCACGAAGACTTTTTGAGTTCACGCATAAAATCTGACAATCGGTGAGTCGCTTTCAAGCCAACGAGAAGATGAACATGATCATTGACACCACCGATTTTCAATGGCTTCGCGTCGAGTTGGCGGACAATACCACCGAGGTATGCATGAAGACGATCGATCCATCCTTCGTTAATCCAAGGCTTGCGATGCTTGGTCGAAAAAGTGATGTGATACTGCAGCGAATAAAACGTTGACATGGCATCGCTTTAGGTTTAGGTGGCTCGTCCTTGATCCCTTCGGGATCACGAGAACTCAGTTTAAGCAATCCGGTGGTGGCGCTGTGCTTACCACCGGCTACCGTCGGCTATCCCTCCGGGATCGAAAGCAATTAATCGCGATCGCTGTGCTGATTGCAAGCGACGAGCGACGAGCGACGAGCGACGAGCGACGAGCGACGAGCGACGAAAACAGGCTTAAGTATAGAAGAATCGTGTCAGGTGATAGAACACGGGGGCGGCGAAACAGATGTTGTCAATTTGGTCGAGCAAACCCGCGTGGCCTTGAACGAGAGTTCCTGTGTCGGTGACGCCGCGGTCGCGTTTGATGGCACTCATGGTCAATGTTCCGGCGCTCGCCATCACAGTCACGACGGCACCAAGAACGCCTGCTTCCCACGGATGAAAGGGCGTCGCCCAATACAGCGAAGCGGCGATCAAACCCGTCGTTACCATCGCGCCGAAGAAGCCTTCCCAAGTCCGTGATGCATTGATTTTCTCCGCAATCACGTGCTGGCCCGCCAACCGACTCCAGGCTCGCTCAAGCACGGATGCGAGTTGTGCAATGAGCACAAGAAACACCAGAAGACTCACCGAACTGCCATCCCAAGGCTCGCCGCCCGTTCGCACGAGTTGCAAGTCCAACAATGCCGGCGCGTAACTGAGCGAGTACACGCAAATCAGCAACCCGGCTTGGATCTTGGCACTCCGCTCGAGAAAACGTTTGTAATCACCAGCAATCGCAGCCCGCGCGGGTATGAACAAACTCGCGTAAACCGGGATCATGATGCTGTACAAGCCATAGAAGTCGACGTCACTGGCGCCAACCAACCACCTCGGCGGCGTGCTGCCCAGGCCGATCAGTAAGTATTGCAGCGGCGTGAACACGAAGAACACCCAGAACAACGTGCGGTGGTCACCACGTCGTGTCGGGGTCATCGAGATAAATTCTCGCAGGGCCCAAAACGACACAAAGCCGAACAAGATCACGACACCCACTCGGTGAAGCAAGAATCCGAACACCAAAATCGCAGCCATCATCCACCAGACGCGAATCCGATGGTTGAAGCGACGAATCAGTGCCGACTCGATTCCAAGATTCTCGCGACGCGAAAGCACGAGACCAACCGCCGTAGCGATCCCCAGCGCCGTGAGAATCACGGCGAGCAGAATATACGTGCCTGACGTCAGCCAGTTACTTGCTGCGAGCGGGAATGATGGCACTAGCGTTACGCCCCGAGTCGCTGAATGACTGCGTCGGCCATCTCAACCGTTCCAATCGACTTGGCTCCGCGAGCGATGTCTGCTGTGCGCAGTCCATCTTCGAGAACTTTTTCGACGGCAGCTTCAATCGCATCTGCTTCAGCCGCAAGCGACAACGAGTGGCGCAGCATCATGGCCGCAGCAAGAATCGTCGCGAGCGGGTTTGCGATTCCCTTGCCAGCGATGTCGGGTGCTGAACCATGAATCGGCTCATACAACCCGGGACCGTCGCTACCAAGCGATGCACTGGGGAGCATACCGAGCGAACCAGGCAGCATCGACGCCTCATCCGTGAGGATGTCACCGAACATGTTGCCTGTCACGACGACGTCAAAGTCACGCGGACGATTGATCAAGTGCATCGCCATCGAGTCGACAAGCACGACATCGAACTGGACGTCTGGGAATTCGTCCTTCATCACGCGTGCAGCCACTTGCCGCCACAATCGCATGGGCTCAAGCACGTTTGCCTTATCGACGCTCGTCAAATGATTGCGTCGACCGCGAGCTGCTTGTGCAGCCAAACGTACCACGCGTTCGACTTCGGGAACGCTGTAAACCATCGACTGGTAAGCCGATTCCGTCGCTCCGCTTCCCTCGCGGCCGGACGGGCCAAAGTAAATACCGCCAGTCAACTCGCGGAAGAACAGAATGTCCGTACCTTCGATGATCTCTGGCTTAAGCGGCGAAGCATCCGCTAGTTGCGAGAACATGCGAATGGGCCGCAAGTTAGCAAACAAGCCGAGTTCCTTGCGGATCTTGAGCAAACCAGCTTCGGGGCGAGTCTTGGCCGTCGGATCATCCCACTTGGGACCGCCCACGGCACCCAGCAAAATCGCATGGCTGGCGCGACAGGCATCGATCGTCTCTTGAGGCAACGGGTCGCCACAAGTATCGATCGCAATGCCGCCGATCAGGTGCGAAGTGAATTGGAATTCGTGACCAAACTTTTGTGCGACCGCGATCAAAACGCGGTGAGTTTGCTCAACGATCTCGGGACCGATGCCATCGCCAGGCAAAAGAACTAGGTTGGCTTTCAAGGGAACGTGGGGGGCTAGTGTGTGTTTGTGGAAGAAGTCGTCTTGGGCAGCCCACAATCTATTGGGGCGGCTCACAATCTAATCGACACGAGCGGCTAACCCCAGGGCTGAGTCGGGAACGGCACTTGGCCCCCCATTTCACCCCTGAGCCGCCTCGGTGATTCGTTGTTTCATCGGCGCGGGGTCCTTCATCCGGTCGGCGACGACATTCGCGTCCTCCACTCGCAATTGGGCGTCTTCTTTTTGGCCATTCGCCGTGAGTGCTCGAATCAAAACGCACAACATTTGAGCTTCGATGTAGTCTTGGCCGAGTCCACGGATTTCTTTGTAACCCTGTTTTGCCATCGTGACCGCCGTTTCCAGCTGGCCGACTTCGAGGTGGTACTCGCACCAATAGCGGAAAAACGGGAACCCGGCGGGCCGCTCGGGATGCGGATTCTTCGAGTGCTGCTGGCTCGCCGCCAACGCACGACGCCCCAGTTTCGCAAGCGCCAGTGCATGAGCCCCCAGTGCTGCCAAACGATCCGTATCCTCCTCGTCGCCTGCCTTGCCAAGCTTCCAAATTCGCTCGACAGCGTTGTGGAGTTCGTCCCAGTCCTGTTCCAGATACGCCAAATCACAATCGAAAGTCACGACGTGCATGAAGTAGTCTGGGTCATCAAGCGACTTGGCGTTGGACCACATTTCGTCGCGAGTTTGCTTCGCCGCAGCTAGATCTCCCAATGCGATTTCCGCTTCGTAGCGATTACCTAGCGAAAGCAACCGGTCTTCTTCGTCAGCAATCGGCGAGTCGACAACGAGTTGATCGATCAAACGAATTTCGTCGGCATAGCCGGCTGGATCGACGAGCGTGTACGCGGTTGCAAGCATGTTGTTCGTCGCAAGCCGCAGTGGACTTTCAGCGAACGCATCATCACGCGTGGCAATCGCCGCTGGCCCCAGAACCTCGATGCCTTCATGAGCTCGATGAGCTGTTCCAATCAGTTCATTGCCGAGGTGAAAGTCGAACAGAAACGAGACGGCTTCGTCATCCAATTCACGAACCGACTTGGCCGCTTGGCGGAGTTTCTTCAACAATGCAGCGAGCGATTCTGACTCGAAGGCGTCTTCGACCTTGTCCGCAGCGTCAACGAGAATTTGCAGCTCTTCGGGGGAACGGTTCTCTTGGTACTCGATGAGGAAGTCTTCGAGCAGATCGTAGATTTGGGACATGGTGTTTGGATCGTCATAACCGGAAAGTTCGGAAGCGTTTGTGGAATCGCCCCAGTTTGCCGGAGCCGTTTCGGGACCCCGGCAAAGAGAACGCTGCACAATCTAGTTGTAGAGCCGATCGACCATCGACGCCATGATCTCAAAAAAACAACTGTTCCCTGAAAATGCTTCAAATCCCAATTGCGTCCGTAGCTGCCGGTTCCGAGTTCGCGACGCATGTGCCCGCAACCTTCTCGACGCCGGTCGTACCGGAAATCAAACCTGTCGCGACAACGCGAGTTTTACACTTGGTCAACGGCGAGCATTTTTCCGGCGCCGAACGTGTCCAATCGCACTTGGGACGCTGTTTACCCAAGTATGGCGTGCAAGCCGACTTCGCATGCGTGAAGCCTGGCCGCTTCGCGACTTTGCTTGAGGAACACTCCGGTGCTTGGGGCGTTTGTCACCGCACACCCATGCTTGGCCGATTCGACATCAGCGCCGCGTTGCGAATCGCAAAGCTAGTTTCAAGAGAAGCGTACGACTTGCTGCACGCTCATACGCCTCGCACAGCCATGCTTGCTGCGATCGTATCACGGATCATCGATGTGCCGTGGGTCTATCACGTTCACAGCCCAGCATCTCGCGACTCAACACGCCAATTGACGAATTTCGCCAACGCTTGGATTGAATCGCTATCGCTTCGTCAGTGCTCACACCTGATCACAGTCTCAGAGAGTTTGCGAGAAGACTGTCTTTCGCAGGGCGTTGAAGAATCTCGCGTCACCGTGGTCCACAATGGAGTCCCCGCGATCCGCCCACCACGCACGTCGACGCCCGTGCCAGGAAAAACATGGACCATTGGCATGGTTGCCTTGATGCGACCTCGCAAGGGACTTGAGTTCGTGCTCGAAGCGTTGTCGCTGCTTGCGATCCAAGGCCACGACATTCGTCTGCGTTGCATCGGCCCATTCGAAACGCCGGAGTATGAAAAGTCGATCAACCAACGGATCTCTGAATTGGTCCTAGAAGATCGCGTTGAGCAAGTCGGTTTCACTTCAGATGTTCCTGCCGCCCTAGCACAACTCGATGCGATGGTATTGCCCAGCATGTTCGGTGAGGGACTGCCGATGGTAGTGCTCGAAGCGATGGCAGCAGGGTTGCCCGTGATCGCGACCCGTGTTGAGGGTACGCCGGAAGCGATTCGCGATGGCATCGACGGACTGCTTGCAGAACCGTGCAACAGCGACAGCTTCGCAGACGCGATTCGCACGCTCATTACCGGCTGTGTCGACTGGAATCGGATGGCCGAGTCCGCATGCGAACGTCACGCCTCGCACTTCTCCGATTGGGCAATGGCCAAAGCAACCGCCAAAGTCTATTCCAAGCTTCTTGCTCGCGATTCGCAGTTCCGGCAAGCTTGAACGACCCCAGCGTTCTTCTCATCGTGCAAAGCAGAAAAGGGAACGGTAAGAAGGGCACGGTGCGACGAACAACGTTCTCTACTTCGTTGACTTCGGATCCGAGGGTTTCCGCTGGGTTGCGTACTTCAATTCTTGATCGATCGACCCATCTCCGACGTCTTCCAAAAGCATCACGACGGCCCGATCCAATTGGTGATCGATACCTTGAGGCATTTCGCCCGGCCCAGGCCAAACCACTTCGTCTGGCAAGCAACCATTCATCTCCATATCTTCGCCGGTTCCGATAACAAACCAGCCTCGAAACGGAACTCGAATCGTTCCCACATCGTTGATACGCGCCGAACCCGTGCTCACGACGCCACCTGCCGTTTGCACGCCCACGACTTTGCCGCGTTTGAGCGTCTTGATCGCGTGGCTGAAGATCTCCGCATTGCTGTAACTGTTTTGGTTGCACAGCACGATGATCGGCTTGGACCACGATGCAAAAACCAATCGATCGTGCGGATACCCTGGACCACCGCCTCGGGGAACCGTGATCGCATGTCGTGGCTGAGTGAGCGCCGTCAATAACAGATCGGTTGTGGATCCTCCACCGTTATCGCGGACATCGATCACCAAACCCTCTCGACCGTATCCAACGTTATACAACTGGCGTTCGAACTCATAGAAGCTGGTCATGTCCATACCGCGAATATGCAGATACCCCAATCGCCCACCGCTCGCCTCGTCGACGGCTTGCCGGTTGCGTTGCAACCATTGGTCGTACAGCAACGTTCGAGCGGCAGAATAACTGATCGGCCGCAGCGAAAGCTCGAGCTCCTCAGTGTCATTCTTGTCTTCGGTTTGACGCGACACACGCACGACGATGTCGCGATCCAGCCGACCGTTCAAGACCTGCGTTAGGTCCATCGCCGGGTCCACGGCCGTGCCATCGATCGAAATGATCCGATCACCGGCGAACAGTCGACTAAGCTCCCTGTCGCCCGGCCCACCAGGAATGACGTCGCGCACCATCAGCCCCGGTCCGGGGTAGTCCTCAACAAACCGCACACCAAGATGAGCTGTCGAATCATCCCAGCCTTCGACTTCTGGATTTGAGTCATCGTCTTGGGGCGTGAAGCCCAAATGCGATCCATTCAGCTCACCGAGCATGAGTTGAACGAGCGAAGCCATCGCATGCGTATCCATCACTCGCGAAGCTGCATCCACATACTTGCGGCGAACTTCATCCCAGTTTCGATTGGCGAAGCTTTCGTCGTACCAAACTTCACGCATCGTCAACCACGCTTTTTCAAAGCCCGATTTCAGCCACTCCGATCGCGTACTGAGTTGGGCGACCTTGAACTCATACGTTTCAAGTTTGTCACTTTTGTCGACCTTGGCTGGAACACCGCTCCGCGAAAACAGAATGCCTCCGGCCTTGTCTGACCAAACGGGATCGGAGCCCGTTGTTGTTGTCAGCAGTTTTGGCTTCAACTCGTCAGGGAACTCGACAGTGTACCAGCCCCGCTTGCCGTCAATCGTTCCAGCGAAGGCGAGCTTTTTGCTGTCCGGAGAGAACAGCAATCCAGACTCTTCGCTGTCCGCAACGGAGATTCGTCGAACTCGCTCATGGATTCGATCGAAGTCGATTTTCATCGGCTCGATTTCGTCACTCGTCTTGGGCTCGGCTGAGTCTTTTTCTCCGTCGTCTTTTGCAACTTTATCCGACGCGTCTTCTTCTGGTTTGTTGCCAGGCTTCTCTTCCGACTTCTCGTCTGTCGCAGCAGCCGGTTTTGTTGCCGGCGCGCTTCCCTTGGAAGAGCGTTTTTTCTTCATCAGCTCTAACGCTTCTTCGATTCGACGTTGACGCGAAGTCTCCTCATGCAATGCCTCCTGCAAGTAGACGTAATAAATGTCAACCTCACGATCGATCCGCCGCCCGGTGAACGCCAGCAGCTTTCCATCAGGAGAAAACTTGGGGTCGCCTTCATTGTCCGGATGCCGTGACACGTTGACAGGACTCGTTTCCCCAAAGAGCGAGGCAATCCAAATTTCGCGATTGAAGTCGTTGTCCTGTTGGGAGTACGCGATCCAGCGACTGTCGTACGAAATGTCAAAATCGATGCCGCTGAAACCCCGCAAAAGCACACGCCGTTCCAATGTTGCGAGCTCCATGATCGCCAAGTCACCCCGTCCCTGCTGGAACACCAACTGTTTCCCATCCGGTATGAAACGCAACTTGCTCTCGACGTGTGGATCGTTGGTCACTTGCTCGACATTGAACTCCGTGTTTTGCCACCAAAACCGCTCGGCGTCCTTGCGTGTCGCTTTCCAGATGTCGGTTTGGCCATCTTTCGTCGAGGTAAACCACAACTCATTGCCATCGTTGGAGAAGACAACGTCCTCCTCATAACCTGGCATCACGGTGACCCGCTGGGGTTCCCGCAGTTTCGTATCCATGACCCACACATCACCGCCAGCAAGCATCGCAATTTCTAATCCATCAGCGGTAAACGCCACTTGATCTGCCTTCGTGTACTCCCGACGCAATTCGTCACGCGGCAACTCCATATCGGCATCCAGACGGAACTTGATCTTGGTTGGGATTTTGTCTTTGCCCGGATGAAAAACATAAAGCTCGAACAGATGCCGAAAGACGATGGTCGATCCGTCTCGCGAGATGGCCGGATAGACAATCGAATCGTCGTCAAAGCTCAGCACCTTCTTCTGTTTCCCCTCTGCGTCATCCTTGCTGGGAAAGCGATACCGATAGAGATCGAATCCGTGAGACGCTCCCTTTGAAAAGTAGAACCCTTTGCCATTGGCCATCCACATCGGCCACATGCATTCCACGCCTTCATGCAACAGTTCTTTGAAGTCGCCTGACTCAATCTCCAACAGCCAAACTTGAGCCGAACGTTCGCCAAGATAGCCCTTCCGCCACCATCGTTCACCTTCGCGAGTCAACAGAATCTGTTTACCATCTGGCGAGAGCGAAGCATCTTCCGCCATCGCATCGGCGAGAATCACATCAGCTCGCCGCTCCTCCACGCTGACCTTGATCAAACGCGTTGCATCGCGATGAAAATGATCGCGGACACCCGTTGCCAACAACGATTTTCCATCCGGAAACCAATCCTCGAGCGAATAGCCTTCGCTGTGGTGAGTCACTTGCTTCGGCACTGAACCCGAGGCGCTCATCACAAAGATCTGTGACGCCCCCGTGCGATCACTCACGAAGGCGATTTGTGATCCATCGGGAGAGAACAGAGGCTGTGAATCGCTAGACGAATGGTGAGTCAAACGAAGCAAGTCAGTCCCATCAATGCTCGACTTCCAAATTTCACCCATCCAACTAAAAACGAGTTGGCTTCCATCAGGCGACAGGGCTGGGTCATCCGCCATCAGAATCTGGTCAGCCACATGATCGACCGGGTTCGCGTGCAATCCATTGACAACGATCGCCATCAAGACAGCAATCACAAAACTCAAAAGAAAACGAATGACCATTGGGTGGGCCTGATCGTGGAGTTGGCGGGAATCTGTTGGCGGGAACTTGGCACTTCGTTGTTGCTCGAGTGTCATCGGTTTGCTTCACGATCATGAATGCTCTACCTTCGGTTGACAAGCATTTACATGCCCATTTGACCAGCTTGGTCAGCTTCAGTCGCTTGTATCGAGAACGCGGCCAGTATCGCGATTGAACGGCACTCAAGCCGGCCTAATTTGCCCGGTGCCCATCCTCTCCAACCGGCTTGAATTCTTAGCCGCCTGTTGCTCGCTTTGGCTTGAAACACCGATCTCAATTTGGTGCCATTGTCTTTTCGTAGGGTACCGTGCTTGCACGCACCCGACTGAGCAAGAGGTGCGTGCAAGCACGGCACCCTACGTTTCGGAGTTTGAAAAACGGATATGCCCTAACGAGCCCCCGCACTGAATGGTTGCGGCTGTTCCCGTGTCGTAGACTGGAGGCGATACACTGATTTGAATTCCAGATCGCTTCTAACATGATGCACCGACGTGATCCAGCAAACAATGGTGAACTGGAGCCAGCTTCACCACAACGTAATCATGTTAATGAAGTAACTGTGGTGATTAGCAGTGCAGTTCGCCCTGCGAGGGTATTTCAATGAGCATCAATCCCTATGAATCGCCACCGACCGTTGATGATTCCGAGGATAGTCACGCACGCTCACAAGGCGAATTTTGTTGGTGTGATGGACACGAAATCGTTGTTTCAAGCGAATCTCAATTGCCCTTGGAGTGTGTGTTTTGTTGTGGCACGACCGTTAAGTTAGTGAACTACAAGTTTACCGTTAATCCACGTCTCACTCTCGATCGATTTTTGAGGCTTGCGAGTATCGCAGTCTGTGTTGTCGCAGGTTGCTGTCTCATCTTTTTGGCCTTACCCAACCGAGCAAGTTCGGGAATCGCTGTCGCGATCGTTAGCGCTGTCGCAATCCTTGTCATGGCGATTTGGTATCGCCAAAGAACTGCGAACCATCCCAGGCTGGAAAGGGCGTTTCCCGTGTGCGAACGACATCGTTTTCAAAATACGTTTGTGTACGTTGCCTGGGGAACATTGTTGGCGACACTGGGGTTACGTGGCTTCGAGACCCTTCCGGATTCAGCTTACTTTGACTACTTGTTTTATCCGGTGTTGTTGCTGAATGCATTTCTTCCGAAATCGCTCACGGCAACGCGATACACGTCGGGGAATTTTTGGATTAGTGGCTGTGGCAAGCGGTACTGTGATGGACTGCCAAATTGGGGCGGTTCGAGCGGCGATTGATTTGTTTCTCGAAGTAGCACTGAAGATTCACAATTCGCGGTGAAGAACTTTGAGGCGGGTTCGGTTACACTGAGTTGGCGAAACGGCGTCGATTTACCCGGTGCCGCGAGCCTACCTAAACCCCTCTCCCGAGAGCCTCCCTGAGTCGTTGCGTCCCAATCACGCTCGCTCTGCACAGGCTTCGCCTCCCTTTCGAAGCGGAATTGCGATGAAATTGAATTGCATGCGTTTGGCCATGCTCGTTTGCAGCGTCGTTGGTTTGATACTCGCCACTTCGCCGAACGTCACGGCAGCTGAGAAGCACAACATCCTGTTAATCGCGGGGAAACCGTCTCACGGTTACGGCTCGCATGAGCATTATGCTGGCTTGAAGGTGCTCGAAGAATCGCTTCAAGCGAGCGGCACGTCCGTCAATGTGACGGTGGTTCGCGGATGGCCAGAAGACAAGTCGCTCGTCGACGCTGCGGACTCGATCGTGATCTATTGCGATGGCGGCGAGCGTCACTTGGCGATTCCACATCTGGAAGAGCTGCGAACGAAACTGGCGGCGGGCTGCGGATTCGCGTGTCTGCACTACGCAGTCGAAGTGCCCAAGGGGCCCGTCGGTGATGACTTCCTTAACTTCCTTGGTGGCTATTTCGAGACGCACTGGAGCGTCAACCCGCACTGGATCGGCGATTTCAAGACGTTGCCCGAGCATCCGATTACGCAAGGCGTGAAACCATTCGCGACGAACGATGAATGGTACTTCCACATGCGTTTCAATCCGACCACCAAGGTAACGCCGATCCTCTCGGCGGTCGCTCCCGAAGACACAATGCGTCGCCCCGACGGTCCGCATAGCGGCAACCCGGACGTTCGCAAAAGCGTGGCCGCAGGCGAACCCCAAGTCGTTGCCTGGGCGTTCGAACGTCCAGGTGGCGGACGCTCGTTCGGTTTCACCGGCGGTCACTATCACTGGAATTGGGGCAACGAAAATGTTCGGCGTTTGGTGACCAATGCAATTCGCTGGACGGCGGGTGACGAAGTTCCCGATGACGGTTCGAAACTCCAAGCCGCTCCCATGGAAAAGCTTTTGGAGAACCAGGATTACGAACCACCCAAGAACTTTTCGCCAGAAAAGACCGCCGAGGAATTCTACTTATCGGCAACGAAGACCGGCTCAGCAGCTCAGCCCAATGCCGATGCGGCTTCGAAAGCTAAACCGCGGTTGCTCGAAGTCACGCCAGTGGTGACGACCCAAACCAGTCGACATCGAATCGACATGGACGTTTCCGTTGCCGGAGTTCGGGATTTGTTTCTCGTCGCGACCGACGGCGGAAATAGCTACACATGCGATTGGGCTGATTGGATCGATCCGACATTGAAAGGAAAAGGCGGTTCAAAATCGCTGACTGAATTGGATTGGGTTTCTGCGACAAGCGGTTGGGGCGAAGTTCAGAAGAACGCGAACTGTGTCGGCGAAGGCTGGTTGGTTCGCGAAGAAAAGATCGGCAGCACGTGCTTAGGCACACACGCCAACAGCGTGATTCACTTCCGGATCCCGGAAGGCTTTGACCGATTCTCGGTTACTGCGGCACTCGATAGTGGCGGCACGCGTCAACAAGACGGCAACGCCTCGAGCGTTCGGTTTGCGATTTTTGCGGACGCCGCACCACGAAACCTGGGTGAATTCGACACCAAACTTGGCGATAGCATGCGAGACTCGAGCCAAGCAGTGAGCGGGCTATCCGTCGCGGAGGGCTTGCAACTCACTCTGAGTGCGAGTGAACCGGAACTGCGAAGCTTGACGAATTTGGATATCGACGATCGAGGACGGATCTGGGTTTGCGATGTGATGAATTACCGTCGCAATGACGGCAGCCGTCCGGAGGGCGATCGCATTCTCATTCTCGAAGACACGACGGGCGATGGCGTCGCGGATTCAGTCAAGACGTTTTATCAAGGCCGTGACATCGACTCCGCCATGGGGATCTGTGTGCTGGGAAATCAAGTCATTGTGACGGCTAGTCCGACTGTGTGGCGGTTCACCGATGATGACGGCGATGACATTCCAGATCGTAAAGAAGCGATGTTCACCAATGTGGGCCAGCCACAACACGATCACTCGGCGCACTCGTTCTTGTTTGGGCCTGATGGCAAGCTGTACTGGAACTTTGGAAACACGGGTCAAAAAGTCAACGATGCAAAAGGGCAAACGGTCATCGATATTCATGGCCGACCAGTCGTTGACGACGGAAAGCCTCTCTACGGCGGGATGCCATTTCGATGCAACCTCGACGGCAGCGAATTTGAAGTGCTTGCTCACAACTTCCGCAACAACTGGGAAACCACCGTCGACTCGTTCGGCACCTTGTGGCAAAGCGACAATGACGACGACGGCAATCGCGGCACCCGAATTAACTTCGTGATGGAACAAGGCAATTATGGCTACCGCGACGAGTTGACGGGTGGTTCGTGGCAACAAGATCGAATCACGCTCGAAGAAGAAATCCCGCTTCGGCACTGGCATTTGAACGACCCAGGCGTTGTTCCAAACTTGCTGCAAACGGGTGCCGGCTCGCCTTCGGGGATCTGTTTTTACGAAGGCCGTCTGCTGCCGCAACGGTTCTGGGATTCGATGATCCATTGTGAACCAGGCGCCAACATCGTTCGTGCCTACCCAACCCAAGTCGACGGCGCAGGATACACCGCAACCATCGAACCGCTTGTGACTGGCACGACCGACAAGTGGTTCCGTCCAGCGGATGTTTGCGTCGCGCCAGATGGATCCGTGTTCGCGACGGACTGGTACGATCCAGGTGTCGGTGGCCACCGCCAAGAAGACCTCGATCGCGGGCGACTGTTCCGCATCGCACCACCAGGATCCAAGTACACGGTGCCCAAGGTTGATTACAGTACTGCCAGTGGAGCCATCAGTGCGCTTCGCAGCCCGAACATGGCGACACGGTACAAGGCTTGGATCGCGCTTCACGAAATGGGCACGGAGGCGGAGTCAGCGCTTGCTGAGATGTATCGCGATGAGAATCCTCGCATGCGAGCGAGAGCACTGTGGTTGCTTGGAAAAATCGAGGACCGCGGCCGATACTATGTCGATCAAGCGATCACAGACAACGACGCGGACATTCGCATCACGGGCATTCGCTTAGCCAAGCAACTCGGTTTGTCGCTTGCGGAAGCCGGAGCCAAGTTGGCGTCTGATCCTTCGCCGGCTGTTCGCCGCGAACTCGCGGTCGCGATTCGATACGACAAGTCCAACGCCATGCCAGAAGTCTGGGCGAAACTCGCTCAAGGCTACGACGGCAAAGATCGCTGGTACCTTGAAGCTTTGGGGATCGCGAGCGACGTGCGTCCGACGGAGTGCTTCGATGCGTGGCTCGTCTCTGTCAACGGAAAATGGAACACAGACACCGGACGTGACATCGTGTGGCGCGTGCGTGCAGACAAAGCAGCAGCCATGATGGTCGAGCTAGTCCAAAATCCAAAGCTTGCCCTCAGCGACACCAATCGCTACTTCCGCAGCTTGGAGTATCACGATTCTGGCGTGCGCACCACGGCACTGAAAGCGTTACTGGATTCAAGTGCTGGTACCGACAAAGCACGTCTTGACGCAGTTCTCGTGCGCGCGATCCAGCGGATGGATGGCTTTGACGTCAACAGCAATCCGGCTGCAAAAGCCGCCCTATCACGGCACATCGAAAGCAAGAAAGGGACGGTGGAATTCTTGAAACTTGTGAAGCAATTCCAGCCTGAGGGGTTGGACTCGGCACTCGAGGAGATGGCACTTTCCAGTTCAAATAACTCTGATGCTGTGGAGGCCGTTCGATTGTTGCTTGAGAGCCCAAGCGGTCCCGTCGCCATCCGCAAATTACTTCAATCCGACAACCAAACCGCTGCAACACGCATAGCGGATGTACTTGGATTGCTTGGCAACGGCCGCGCGATCCGAATACTGAGCGATATCGTTTCAGATGCCGAGCGTCCTTATGGCGTGCGCAGTGCCTCAGTCAAAGGTATGGCTCGCAATAACCTCGGCGCGACAACACTATTGGATCTTGCATCAGCATCCAAGCTGCCTGGTGACACACGGCTGCTTGCCGGTGGACTGCTATCGCGAATGACGGACGAGAAGATTGTAGCTCGCAGCCGTGAGCTGTTACCGCAACCGCAACAAGCCAACCAAACGCCTGTCCCAGCATTGGATACGCTTGTCGCGATCAAAGGCGATGCAATCAACGGTCAAGAGCTATTTCGAACCAAAGCAACTTGTAGCAATTGTCACCTGGTGAGTGGATTCGGAAAGCAAGTCGGTCCGGACTTGTCCGAGATCGGCAGCAAGCTCTCTCGAGAAGCGATGTTTACTTCGATTCTCGATCCAAGTGCCGGTATCAGCCACAACTACGAAACCTACAACGTGCTCACCGATGCAGGCTTAGTTGTGTCAGGCGTAAAGGTTGGGGAGACGGACAGTGAAGTTGTGATTCGAACGGCGGAGGCGATTGATCGCACGATCGTCAAGGACGAGATCGAAGAAATCAAGAAGAGCGAAAAGTCGATGATGCCTGATAGTCTTCACCAAACGGTTGACCAACAAGGTCTTGTCGACGTAGTCGAATACTTGATGACGCTCAAGAAGAAGGGCTAACCACCACCGCTGACTCAATCAAATCGGGATAGGGGGAGCCCTCGCGGGCTCCCTCCTCCCACACCACCGGGCATACGGGTCCGTACCACGGCGGTTCGGCTGGTTAAACTTTCTTGGCAGGTTGGTCCAGGAGCAGCGGAACACCCAGTTCAGCCAACACC
>JBGTAI010000150.1:0-7306 GCA_041749955.1 Pirellulaceae bacterium
GCCAGGTATCCGGGTACGAGACGGTATTGTTGCCGCCCGGCGGAGCTAGGTTGGTTACGACTCATCGCCAACGCTACGGCTTATCAACTCGTACCTTTGCACACTTCACCACGATGGCATCCTTTGGGTGCTCTCTTCGTAACGCCCAAAATCCATGAAGGAGGATCGCGCTACCGGTATGTCCGCATCGCATGGCTGCACCGACGAAATGGCCGTCGTCGAATCCTTCAAGGAAGCGCTCAAACAACGAGTCGGTATCGACCGATTTCGGATGTGGTTCACGCATGGAGTCTCGTTCGCATTTGATAGTGATACGAAGAGTGCTGATGCGGCGAATGCTGATGCGACTACTGAGCTTGCGGATGCATCCACTGGTCTTTCAGAATCGATTCTTCCAAGCCACGTTTTTCCAAGACGGGCCGTCGTCGTGCGTGTTCGCGGCGCGTTCGCACTCGATCGACTCAAGAAGAACTATTTGAGAGAGCTTCGTGGTGCTGCGATGGCAGCCTGTGGTGCTTCACTCGATATTCGTTTTGTGCTGGAGAACGAGCCTGCGATTCAGACTTCATTGTTGCCCGATGATGGCCGCAATGAGAATGACTCAAAAGCAAACGGTGCAGGTGAAGCAACTGCCGCGCAGGCAAATTCTGTCCAGCGAGTTGACCAAGCCACAGCCAGTCAAACGACATCTAGCCAAACGACAAGTCGTCGACGTGGAAGCGCACGTTCGATCGGCAACGTGATGACTGAAGGCGGCGCATCACGCCGTGCACCGCGACGAGCATCCGCCGCACCGCGAGCGGATCAACCAGCACAGTTGGCTCTAGAGCTTGACGCCAACGAAGCTCCGAAAGAGGGCTCCCCAAAGGTTCACAACAGCGGCATGACGCTTGCCGATTTTATTCCAGGAAGCTGTAATCAATTAGCGAGTGCAGCGGCGAACATGGTTTGCCAAAACCCAGGTTCCGCGTCACCGTTGTTTCTGTTCGGTAGCACGGGCGTGGGCAAGACACACTTGCTCAATGCGATCGCTCAACAGTTTCGACGTTACCATCGCATGCGAACCGTCATGGTGCTGACGGCAGAACAATTCACGAATGACTTCATCACCAGCGTAAGTGCAACTGGCTTGCCCGCGTTCCGGCGTCGTTACCGCGAAGTGGACGCGTTGTTGGTTGACGACGTCCAGTTTCTTGAATCAAAACGCGCCACGCTTCGCGAAATGCTGTTCACGGTTGAGACGCTCGCCGCTGCTGGGCGTCCGCTGATTTTCACGGCGAACCAATCGCCATCGGAAATCCCAGGGCTGACACGCGAACTTGCTGGGCGGATGGTGAGCGGGTTGGTGTGCCCGATGCAGCCGCTTGATTCGTCAACGCGGAAGCAATTGTTGATGCGGCTGATCAACAAGTCGTGCCCGCTCGCTTGGCCAGAAGAAACCGTTGACGAAATCAACATGATGCTCAGCGGCGACGCACGAATGAGCAGTGGTGTCGTGAATCTCGTTGGCATGCTCCAGCGTATGTATCAACGCATGCCGACGATGTCGGAGATCCGCGAGTTCGGCGGTGAGATGCTTCGCAGCCAAACGCCGACGGTGTCGCTCGCGGCGATTGAGCGTGCGGTATGCGAGACGTTTGGGCTTCAGCAACAGTCGCTTCGAGAAGCAAAACAAACGCGATCAATCACTGAGCCGCGAATGTTGGCAATGTATCTTTCACGGCAAATGACATCGGCTGCATTCAACGAAATCTCGCGACACTACAACCAGAAGAGCCACACCTCGGCAATCCTGGCTGCGAAAAAGGTCGAACAGTGGATCGAAACTGGCAAACCGCTAGGCCGCGGTCCCTCAGCGATGTCGGCTCGCCAGGCGCTCGACCGAATCGAATCGATCCTCCGAGCCAGCTAGTGACCGAGCCAGCTAGCGAAACGTTGACGCCTGCAAGTTTCGCGGACAAGAAAGAGACGCTTTTCGGTGCCAGCACGTTAGCGTTTGACCAAACGTGTCAAAGATGGACACTATGAAGTACAGCCCCAGTGGCTCAGAACTGATTCCCGACAACTGTATCTCAATCCACGGACGGCCCTGCCATGATTGCTGACGACCCCACGCAACGCCGCGGCAAAAAGAAACGCGAAGTCAGCGCGTCTGAAATTCTCCAGCGGCAACCTCCGTTTGATCTCGACGCCGAGATGGGTGTGCTCGGCAGCATCATGCTGTGGCCCGAAGCGTGCGACGATCTGGCCTCACTCAAGGCAGAAGATTTCTACGACGAGGCCAACCAGAAGATCTACGAACACCTTCGAGAGATGTACGACGAAGGGCACAAGATCGATATCACGTTGCTTGTGTCGCGGCTACGAACGGCGAATGAATATGAAAAGATTGGTGGCGCGGGATACTTGGCGAAATTGTCCGCGTCAGTCCCGAACGCGGCGCACGCAATCTATTACGGAAACATCGTTGCCGACAAAGCGGTCTATCGCCGACTGATTCAAGCCAGCACGGAAATCCTCCGTGACGCATACGACCAATCGTCGGATTCAAGAGAGCTTTGCGCTCAAGCAGAACAAAAAGTGTTCGCGATCATGGACGGTCGGTCGGCCCAGTCCGTGAGCAGTATCAGCGATGTGTTGCATGCGGCCATGGATCGCATGGAAGCTCGGATGAACGGCACGCACGTCGACGGCGGTTGCGAAACCGGTCTCGCGGATTTCGATACGATGACCGGTGGGCTGCACAACGGCGAACTCATCATTCTCGCCGCTCGACCGTCGATGGGAAAAACAGCGCTGGCGATGAACATTGGCGAGCACGTCTCGATCAACCAACGTTTGCCCGTGTTGTTCGTCAGCTTGGAAATGTCGGGGATCGAATTAGCGGACCGAATGCTGTGTTCGCTCGCTCGAGTGAACGGCCACCGCCTGCGAAACGGCACGATCTCGTCGGATGATCGCGATCGCTTAATTTCGAAAGCAAACGAGATCAGCCAATCACCGTTGTTCGTAGACGATTCACCAAGCCGCACCGTGAGCGAAATCTCAGCAGCCGCGAGGCGAATCAAACGTCGTGAAGGTGGTCTCGGCATGATCGTCGTTGACTATTTGCAACTGATTGAACCTGACAACTCGAAGGATCCGCGACAAGAACAGGTCGCCAAGATCGCGCGGCGTCTCAAAGGGATGGCTCGAGAACTCGAAGTGCCTCTGCTTTGTCTTTCACAACTCAATCGGCAAGCCGAAGACGGCAAGGACCACCGACCGCGATTGAGTCACTTGCGTGAATCGGGTGCTATTGAGCAGGATGCCGACGTTGTGATGTTCGTGCACCGCGAGGAGTACTACCACCGCGGCGACGAAAAGGCTCAGTATGCTGGGCAAGCGGAAATCATCATTGCGAAGCAACGTAACGGACCCGTCGGCGACGTTCTGCTGACTTGGGAAGGTGACTTCACTCGATTCAGCAACCGAGCTCCGGATCGACACAGCGAATTCGATGACTATGCCGAATTCTCGAGCCCCGGTGGTTTCTAGCAGCTTGGAACAGCTAACTCAGCGCTGGCAATCGAAGCCGGACTCGCCAGAGTTCGGTTGTTCTGCATAGGGTTGCCTAAGTTCTAGTCCCGATAGGGACGGCACGTGATAGCCCCGGACGCCAGTCCGGGTTTCTCGATCAACGGTAATCCCAAAGTCGCAACGCGACGACAGGAGCCCGGACCAATTCATGCAGGTTGGTTGCTGTCAGCGCTTCGCGAGTGGCGAACAAAACCGCCTTCATCGTAAACAATGTCAGTACCAACCTTTTGGCAACCAAACTTTAGGCCAAGTCCAGTTTCGCTACCGCGTGCCTCTCATCGCCGTAAAAAAGAAAGCCCGAAACGCAAGCGACTGGACAGATCCTTTCGCCTGCGTTTCGGGCTTGTGTTTCAAGAAGCACGTCAATCGACGGGCGTAGCCTTCGACGAGCTTAGCCTTCGACAACGATGCCCATGCTGCGGGCAGTGCCTTCGATCATGCGAGCTGCTTGGTCGATGCTGCGAGCATTCAAGTCAGCCATCTTCTTCTTCGCGATCTCTTCGCACTGAGCGCGAGTCACCTTGGCGACCTTGTCACGGTTAGGCACGCCGCTGCCCTTGGCGATACCAGCGGACTGCAGAAGAAGGGCTGCGGCTGGTGGGCTCTTGGTGATGAATTCAAAGCTACGATCGTTATACACCGTCACGACGACTGGGATCGGAGTGCCGGCGTATTCCTTGGTGCGATCGTTGAAAGCCATCACGAATTGGCCCAAGTTCACACCGAACTTACCTAGCGATGTGCCCACAGGTGGAGCAGGAGTCGCCTGTCCGCCGCGAACTTGAAACTTTGCCACTCCGGTTACTTGCTTAGCCATAATTCAGTTATCAGTAGTCAGTTAACAGTTGTCAGAAAATTGTATTTGCGAGTTGGTTTGCAACGCAGGATGTAGTCGGATCTCGCTGTCCAACGTCCACTGCCAAGCTCTTACTAGAGCGGTTCGACCTGCCAGTGGTCGAGTTCCATCGGTACGCTTCGTCCGAAGATATTGATAATGACCGTCACGCGTCCGTTCGCTTCATCAACAACGTCGACGTCACCTTCTTGGTTCTCGAAGTTGCCTTCCTTAACGCGAACACGATCACCAGCCTTGAATGGTATGGAGGTCTTGATGACCACTTCTTCGTCGTCTTCCAATACTGGCTTGTTGACGAATCGCTCGACGTCACTGGGTTCCATCGGCATCGGCTTGCCGGCTGCACCTGTGAAGTCACTAATCCCACCAGTCTCGCGAACCAAGAACCATGTGTCGTCGTTGATCGACATATAGACCATGATGTAGCCGGGCAAAAGCTTTCGTTTACTGATGCGGCGTTTGCCGTCGCGAGTGAACGTCGCAACGTCCTCGGTGGGAACCACGATTTCACCAAAGTACTCTTCCATGCCTTCCATCTTGACTCGCTTGCGGAGCGAATCGGCAATGGAATCTTCACGGTTGAACGCGACCTTGAGGATGTACCAATCCATAGGAGCCGTTTCTGCTGGCAGCTCAACGGCTGGTGCCTTGGCAACGAGCTTCTTCTCAGGCTTCGCGGTTTCTTCTTCAGCCGCGGGTGCTTCCAACGACTCATCTACTGGTTCTGGATGACCAGCATCGAGCGATTCAACGTCCGATTCGGATGTCGTCACTTGGTCTTCGAGTTCGTCAGAATCGTTCACAGTATCGGAATCCGAATTTCAGTTGACTGATTAGGAGTGGTTGTAAAGCGGTGGAGAGTTTCGCGGTTCGTATGGCTCTGGTCACACCAGAGCACCTAGCCATACTAGGTCGTTACGCCGAGAAAACTAAAAATGAACTGCCAAAGGACGTCAAAGCTGAACAGTGTGACCGCTAGAAAGAAGATTGTGAAGATGACGACGATCGAAGCTCGGATCAGCTCGTCTTTCGCCGGCCAAGTCACTTTATTCATTTCCGCTTCAACCGCGATCAAAAAGTCCGCAAATCGCGGCCAATTGACCAATCGGAAACCAAACCAAAGTCCAGCTGCCAAAAGCACTGCAGGGATGATTTTGTCGATGTAGGGAGCTTCAAACGCGCCTTGCATGGCACTGAGCATTCGCCAGCATCCGAATCCAACGATCACCCAAATCGCAAGCGCCGTCAATTGACGAACGATCCTACCCTGGTTTGGCTTGTAAACCTTGGAATGGAACATCTCGGACGATAGGGGCGAGCTGTGCGACCCAGCAAGTTCTTGTGACACCTGTACAACTCCTACAAAATCCATGGAAAAATCAATGCGCCGCCAATCCATCGCGGCAAATTTTCGGTCGAATCATGATCGCACACCGAAGATCTAAACGTCGAACGATCGACCATTCAAAAAAGCAGGGGCGGCGGGAGTCGAACTCGCAACCGCCGGTTTTGGAAACCGGTGCTCTGCCAATTGAGCTACACCCCTTCCTCAATCCAACGATAAATCCCAAATCGTCTGGCTACTGGTAGCGTAACGGGTCTAGGGACAAAAGCCAATGACCAACGAGATCCAAACGGTCTCGCTGGCCATGGCTTGTTTTACTTCATGTCACCAGGATCGTCGACTACTCGACGATCTTGGTCACAACACCGCTGCCGACCGTACGGCCACCTTCGCGGATAGCGAAGCGGACGCCGTCATCCATAGCGATTGGCTTGTGCAATTCAACAGTCACCTTGACGTTATCGCCAGGCATGCACATTTCAGCATCGACGAGGTTTGCCGTTCCAGTCACGTCCGTTGTGCGGAAGTAGAACTGTGGGCGGTAACCGCTGAAGAACGGCGTGTGACGGCCGCCTTCGTCTTTGCTCAAGCAATACACTTCTGCTTCGAACTTGGTGTGCGGGTGAATGCTCTTCGGCTTAGCCAAAACTTGGCCGCGTTGAATGTCTTCACGCTTCACACCACGAAGCAAGCAACCGACGTTGTCACCAGCGTGACCTTCGGTCATTTCCTTGCGGAACATTTCGACGCCCGTGCAGATCGTCTTTACTGGAGTAGCGGACAAGCCGATGATTTCGACTTCTTCGCCAACCTTGACGACACCACGCTCGATACGACCTGTTGCGACTGTTCCCCGACCTTCGATCGAGAACACGTCTTCGATCGCCATCAGGAATGGCTTATCTTCTTCGCGAGTTGGCTCTGGAATGAATTCATCCAAAGCGTCCATCAAGTCGCTGATGCACTTGCTGGCAACAGGATCCGCAGGGTTGTTGTAAGCTGGCAACGACGATCCACGGACGACTGGGAGGTCGTCGCCAGGGAAGCTGTACTTGCTCAGCAATTCGCGAACTTCGAGTTCAACGAGTTCCAACAACTCTTCGTCATCGACCAAATCGCACTTATTCAAGTAAGCGACGATGTAAGGCACACCAACCTGACGAGCCAGGAGGACGTGTTCCTTGGTTTGTGGCATTGGGCCGTCAGCGGCCGACACGACCAAAATCGCGCCGTCCATCTGAGCCGCGCCAGTGATCATGTTCTTAATAAAGTCGGCGTGCCCGGGGCAGTCGATGTGCGCGTAGTGACGATTTGCGGTCTCGTACTCAACGTGAGCCACGGCGATCGTGACAGTCTTGGTTGAGTCACGGACTGTACCGCCCTTAGCGATTTCCGCGTAACCCTTGGCCTTAGCGAGGCCCTTGGCGGCTTGAACCGCAAGAATCGCACCGGTTGTGGTCGTTTTTCCATGGTCAATGTGGCCGATAGTACCAACATTGACGTGGGGCTTGGTCCGAACAAAAGCT
>JBGTAI010000151.1:0-33770 GCA_041749955.1 Pirellulaceae bacterium
CGTGCAAGCACGGCACCCTACGAAAAGACAAAGGACCAATTTGAAAAAGCGAGTTGCCTTGGGTATGCCCCATAACAACAGCAAAATCACCTGCGAGATCGGATATAGTGAAACGCCATCCGTTTCACCGAGCATCGTTCGCCCTGTCTCGGTTTTTTCGACAGCCCTCCAAGTAACCACAATGAAATCTACCCTTTTAACTCTGCACAGACTTTGCACCCTCCTCGCGTTTTTCGCTTTGGGATTGGCTCCCATCAACTTGTTGACTGCGGAAGAAAACGCTGTGACCCGAATCGGCGTGATTGGATTGGACACTTCGCATGTGACTGCGTTTACGAAGGAATTCAACAGTGAAACCGCAAGCGGCGAGCTGGCTGGGTTTCGTGTGGTTGCGGCCTATCCCTATGGCAGCGCCGATATTGAATCCAGTGCTAGCCGCATCCCGAAGTACATCGCTGAAATGAAAGACCTCGGTGTCGAAGTCGTCGACTCGATCGCGGACTTACTCGCGAAAGTCGATTGTGTGCTGCTCGAGACGAATGACGGTCGTTTGCATTTACAGCAGTCGCTTGAAGTCTTTCACGCCGGAAAACCCGTCTTTATTGATAAGCCCACCGGTTCGAACTTGGCTGAAGTCGTCGCGATCTTTCGCGCGGCCAAGCACTTCAATGTCCCGATGTTTTCAAGCTCGTCACTGAGGTACCCCGAAACCGTGCAAGCGATTCGAGCCGGGCAGCACGGCAAAGTTCTCGGGTGCAGCAGCTATAGCCCTTGTTCGCTCGAGCCCACGCACGTCGATTTATTTTGGTACGGCATCCATGGTGTGGAGACACTTTACACGTGCATGGGTGTGGGATGCGAATCAGTGAGCCACACGTCGACGGATGATTTTGAATTTGCTGTGGGACAGTGGAGCGATGGACGCATTGGCACGTTTCGTGGGATTCGCAGTGGCAAGTCAGGGTATGGCGGAACAGCATTTTGCGAAAAGGGAATTGTCGACGTCGGAACGTACGCGGGTTACAAACCGCTTGTCATTGAGATCGCAAAGTTCTTTCGATCCAAGACGGTTCCGATCGATCCAAGGGAGACCATTGAGCTGTATGCGTTCATGCAAGCGGCCGCCGAAAGCAAGAAAGCTGGAGGCGCCCCGGTGGCAATCGCAGACATCATGGCTCAAGCGGAAAAAGATGCGGACACGCTTCTCGGTGATTCACTGAAGAAAGCCGTTAACCCGTAGCACCGATTCGTATCGTTTTCAGCAGCATCTCCGCGTTTGCAAACAAACGCACCGTGTTGGTTTGCTAGCTTTGCGTCAAGCGTCAAATAACAGCCAGAGTTTGATCTTGCTGGACTACGGCTTGGTTAGTATTAAGTGTCTGGTAGCACGTTTTTAAGGATAAATCCGTGCTTAGACGCAGCAAACTACTAAGATTTTAGGCAAAGCCAGTGCAACGGACGCACGATAATTGCGATGGATCAACCGAATCACATCGCCCGAGCATGACACTCGTCTTGCCCGCTTGGAACGAAGCCGAATCGATCACTTGCGCGATTGATGAAGCTGATCTCGCGTTGCAAAAGCTTGTCAACGACGGTTACGTTGGCGACTTCGAAATCATCGTGGTGGATGACGGAAGCCGCGACGCGACGGCGTCGATTGTTGACGAGCTTTCGCACACGCATTCGTCCTTGCGTTTGGTGCGACACGAAAAAAACACGGGCTACGGCGCTGCTCTTCGAAGCGGATTTGCTGCCGCAACCAAAGAGCTTGTGGTCTTCACCGACGCGGATTGCCAATTCGATTTGAAGGAACTCGATCGACTCGTGATGCTGTCTCGGCAATACGACATCGTGTGTGGTTATCGAATCGACCGCAAAGACTCCGCCATTCGATGTCTGTACTCAAGAGTCTATAACATCATCGCGGGTTCCATGCTTGGGACGAATGTTCGCGACGTTGATTGCGCGATGAAGTTGTTTCATCGCAACGTGGTGCAGAGTTTGTCCATTACGACCAATGGCTTTCTCGTCAATTCGGAGTTATTGACCCAAGCACGTCAACAGAATTACTCGATCGTCGAAGTTGGGGTATCGCATCGCCCGCGAACCCAGGGACAAAGTACAGTTTCCGCAACACACATTCCTAGCGTCCTGGCGAGTTTGACGAGGTATTGGTGGAACGCGGTCCAGTTTCGCGGATCCTCCGCTAATCCAACTTCAAACGAAACGACATCATCGGACGATCCCAGTTGGATTCATTGGGCGCAAATCGCTCTCGTTGTCATCGCATTTGTCTTTCTCTTTACGAATCTCAACTATCCGCTCATCGACCGTGACGAAACGCGGTATGCCGAAATCCCCCGCGAAATGCTTGTTTCGAACAACTGGGCTTTGCCCCAATTGAACTTCGAGCCTTACTACGACAAGCCGCCGCTGATGTATTGGCTGTGCGCGATGAGTTACCAGATGTTCGGAATCAGCGAGTGGTCGGCGCGAATTGTGCCGGCGCTCGCCGCGTTCATGACTCTGCTTGCGACGTTGTGGTTTGGCAGCCGAGTATTTGGGAAAACAACGGGATTGCTTGGTGCCGGTGTTTTGATGTTGTCAGCGGGATTCGTATTCACGAGTCGTTATCTTTTGATCGACGGAGTGCTCAGTTGTCTTGTCGCGTTCTCGCTGTTTGCCGCATACGAGGCCATTCGCGGCGAGAAAGTGGATATGCGGTGGTGGATGTTCGCCTCTGTTTGCTGTGGGCTGGCGTGCTTGGCGAAAGGTCCGCTGTCGATGGTGTTGTTGCTTCCACCTGTATTTGCATTCGCTTGGTTGTCCAACGGGTATGCCAAGCCAGCCTGGTGGCACTATGCGGCTTTGGTTGGCACTGTTTTTGCGATCACAGCACCGTGGCTCGTTGCGGTGTCGATGCAAGACCCCGATTTCTTGGTCGAGTTTCTGTATCGTCACAACCTTCGACGTTTTGCGGGCGAGTTCCACGCAAAGCCGATGTGGTACTTCATTCCCGTCCTTTTGGTTGCCGGGCATCCTTGGTCGTTCCTGACTATTCCCTACTTACGATTTCTGTTCACGCGAAGTGATTCGACAACAACGTCGCGACCTCCGGTGATTGGCTTCTTGATGCTTTGGGGCGGGTGGTGTTTTACGTTCTTTTCGCTCTCGAGTTGCAAACTCCCCACGTACTTGTTGCCTGCGGCGCCAGCGTTTGCATTGATGATTGGTCACTACTTGCAATGCGTTTTGTATGACTTGCCGCGATTGAACGAACATTGGTTCGCGAGATTCTGGTCAGCCCGCACGTCGACTGCGACAACCTGTTTCGCGGGGGTTGGGTTTGTTGTTTACGCCTTGTGTGCCGGACTCGAAGTGACTTTCTCGTTGTACCTATGGGGCTTGCTATGGTCCGCGCTTTTTGTGGGTTCCATCGTCATGCTCGGCGATCGTCATCAAGGCAAGTTCGCATGGGCTCCGTCGGCAGCCGCAACTAGTTTGTTCGCGGTCATGATGATGCACCAGATGTTACCGATCTACAGTCGTTCGCAAACCATTCTTGGCACCGGATCGCCGTTGAATGCGAGTCTTGCGAGCATCACCGATCAACCGTTTGTGACGGTATCGCATGAGTTCTCGGAGATTCCTTTCTATTTACAACGTAAAGATGTCGTGCATCTATCCGATACCGGCTCCGGAAGCTTGCAAGGGATTCTCGAAACGCACGGGCAAGCGATTGTTGTTCTTGATCGGCGAATTTCTGTCGAGACCTTGCGAAAGGATTTGCCCAAAGATTGTGTGATCAAGACAGGAATCGAGCGTGGGCCAGCGATCTTGGTCTATGTTTCGCAAGACACCACGGTGCCTCATATTGCTGCTCGCCCGTAGTCATTGTGATCGCTCGGGAATATAGGCCCGGAGCAGGTGGGGCCTTCGATGTAGTTTTGGGTTTGCTATGTGGTGAATGAAGCTACTAAAGTCTATGCCCGAACGTAATTTTTGCGTTCCCGTGTTTCAAGTCGTTTTAAGATTCAGCCACTTTTGGATTCACTTGAGTCGTCTCGGGTCAGGTAGTTTAATTTTGCCGCGATTTCAGCCTACACGTGTATCGTTGTCGTTCATTGCGTGGGTCGGTTTCTGCCTTGCATGTTGCGACGCCTTCGCGTTTTCACCGCCCGAACCGATGCTGTTCGATCCAGCCATCGTTGAGTATTCATTGCTGGAGCACGGTATTGTTGTGGATGAAGAATCCGCAGCATCGCTTGAAAACGGTCGCGTCATGGCGTCGAGGAATTCTGCCGTTGCTGATCCAGAGAGCTACGAATGGCAAGCGTTGCCAGATGGTTTGCTGTGGCGATCTTATTTGGCGGCGCCACAAGAACCACGGATCTCGATGGTCCTGCTTCGAACCGCTGACCAAGCGAATTATTGGGACGCGACGTTGGGCGGACGAGTGGGACTTTTGCGTTATGGCACCTTAGGCGCGTTCCAACCACGCGGCTGGCAATGGGACCTCGAAGGCGCCGTGATGACTCGCTTGGATTTAGGAAACTCCGAAGACGTTGTTTCGATGGACTACCGCTTCGGAACCGAGATGACAAGATCCGAGGGCCCTTGGGCGATGAAGTTCGGCTACTTCCATATTAGCTCTCACGTGGGCGATGAGTTCCTGGAACGCAACCCCGGCTTCGCTCGTGTGAACTACGTTACGGAGTCGATGGTATTTGGACTCAGCCGAAATATGTCCGAGGCGATTCGTCTTTATGGCGAAACCGCTTATGCCTTTCATATCGCTGGGGGGGCCGATCGGTTCCAGTTCCAGATGGGTGCGGAGTATTCGCCGATGGCAACCTATTCAAAACGGGGCGCCCCGTTCGCTGCGATCAACATGGACATTCGCCAAGCAGTCGATTTCGATCCGGCTATCAACTTTCAAACTGGGTGGCAGTGGAAAGGCGGCCTGTCCGGCCGATCACTGCGACTCGGTCTGGAACTGTACGACGGCCACTCAACGCAGTTCCAATTCTTTGATCAAACCCAGCAACACATTGGATTTGGCGCTTGGTTCGACTATTAATATCGCGTGCGAAAACCTGATACCGCGTGAAAAAACCGACTGGTCAATCTCACATCGGCCCGCGGTCTTACTTGAGCACGGGACCATCGAGCGGCTTGCCGTTGGTGCTTAGGATTTGGAAGTGATGAATCCCAGTCGGCTTGCCATCGGTGTACGTCCATACGACTTTCTTATCGCGGTTCACTTCGATCAACTTCGGCGCCTTCACGTCGATTTGTCCAGCGTGATAGCTGGTGATTACAAAGTTGCCGTTCGGCAAGACTTGTCCGCCGCATGGATCTTGCAGCCATGGCCCAGGGAGGTCGTCGTTGGTTAGCTCCCACACGATCTTGCCCGTCGCATCAAAATCAACGACGCGGTTTCCGTTGGTGCAACAAACGAGCATATGCCCGTCACCGTGACGGATCGCGGTGAAAGGCCATGTGTGATTTTCGCGTTTCGCATCACCGGGAACCGTTGTATCCCAAGTCCGAATTGTTTTGCCCGTCGCATCGTAATTGACGACTTGAAAGTCCAACAAATGTGGAGCCAAGTAAGTGCCGTCCGCAAGTTTGCGTGCCATCCGTGTTTGCATATGGAAGTTCTCTTTTTGACATCCCAATGCAAACTCGACGGCGACGGTGCCCGAACGATCCACTTCGAGAAGTCTCGGATTGGGGCCCGCTTCCGTGATCACAAATGTGCCTGAATCCGTCGGCTGAGCACTGTTGACTTCCGCTTGCGTTCCTTCCCAAATCAACGCCTCTTCGCCTTTGGGCGTGACCTCGACGACTGCGCCGCCTTTGTGCTTTTTCGACTTGCTCAGCGTCAGGACTAAGTTGCCATTCTTGAGCACATATCCATCACGTGTTGAATCGGGATATGTCCACGACGCTTGATGGTCTTCGCCCATAATGTACGTTTTTTGCCCACACACCAGAAAACTGTGCGTGATCTCCGATGTGTCTTCAGCCACTCCAGTGTTCGAACACGCGAGCATGAGTACGGAAAAGACAAACGATAGACGCGACTTCATGGAAAGATCCTGGGCTCGAGTGGTGGGACGATTGAGACTTCTAGCATAAACGATTAGCGGTACTCGCGTGGGACACAGTCAATCGTTGAACACACTCCAGTTTTTCGGGGTGACAAATCCTTTCTTGCCCTCCGGATAAGGCGGCACACCGTCGGACGGCTGGAGTCTGCGGAATTCGATCAACCGTTGTGACAGAGCGTTGACGATCGGTAGGTTCTCGGTCGCCACATCAAGCGACTCATTTGGGTCGCTCGTGATTCGAAACAGTGAGACCTCGTGTTCCGGTTTCATTCCGTTGACCAAAGAGGGGCCTTTCACGACGAGTTTCCAGTTGTCGGCAATGATCGCAGTCGGCTCTTGGTCTTCGCCGGATTGACCGTGGTAAAAATAGAGGTCGCGTGTTGGCAACTCCCGAACCCCGCCCGATAACAATGGTGATAAATCAAATCCGTCGAGCGGCTTGCATCCGGCGTCATCCGGTGTCACACCCGCAAGCGACAACAACGTCGGCATCACGTCGATAAACGCAGTCGGCTGAGTCATTTTGGCTGGCGCGAACTTCTTCGGATATCGAACACATGCCACAGCCCGCACGCCGCCTTCGTAGGTTGTCAACTTTGCACCACGCAGCGGTTTGTTGTTGTCTTTGATCTCAGCGACGCCACCGTTATCGCTGAAGAACCATACGATCGTGTTGTCGCGAATCCCGGCATCGTCGATCGACTGCAAGATGCGCCCAATCTCGTCGTCCATCACTGAAATCATCGCATAGTACGTACGCTTGGTCTCGTTCTTGATGTGGCTGTAACGTGCAAGGTCCTTCTCGAGAGCTTGGAAGGGCGAGTGCGGTGCGGTGAATGGCACGTAGCAAAAGAACGGCTTGTCGTCGGCCGCGGACTGTTTGATGAACTCTGAAGCTGCTTCGCCGATCAGGTTGGTTGCATAACCTGTCGCCGACGAAGCCTCATTGTTGTCGTGCCAATCACGTTCGCCATCTCGCTCGAGAGTGAAGTAATCAATCGCACCATTAAGGCAACCGGTGAAGTGAGTGAAACCGCGCTGGGTCGGCAACCATTTCAATCGGGAGTGCCCCAGGTGCCATTTGCCGAACACGCCGCGCTTTTCATAACCAGCTTTGCCGAGTGCTTGGGCAAGTGTCACTTCATCCGTTGGCAAGCCAAAGTCTCGCCAAGGTGGGATGACAGATCGAGCCAGCCCAAAACGAATCGGATAACGACCCGTCATCAATCCCGCGCGTGTCGGACTGCACATCGGTGACACATGAAAGTTGTCTAACTCGACGCCTTCGGAGCACAACCGATCGATGTTCGGCGTTTTGATCTCGTTGTTGTGATAGCCGACGGCGTTCCACCCCAAATCATCCGCCAAGATGACGACGATATTGGGGCTGGTCGCTTCCGCTCCATGGACATCTGGGCAAGCAAATACGATCGACAAAACAGAAAGTTTCCAGACAAAGCTATTCATTTTTTTTCGATGGGAGCAATCAATGGCCATGGGACAGGCTCGCGGCAGGATGCCATCCGTAAAAATACACAAAAACCGCACGGAGCGATCTATTTTCGGTCCTGGCACCAGTGCAGCCTGCATGCCCGTGCATCCTCGTTAGCCGATTGTTTCTGGCACTTTAGTGCTGGTTCACTTCACCGCGTTATGGTTTTGTTTTTCATTCATAGGGTAAATAACTGAATAACGGGTCTGATTGTCACTGTCGGCGGTGTTTTGCGCTGGCGAAGAGAGCTTCCGCTTTCGATCGGATTGGGTCAGCGCAGCCCAAATCGATAGCCAATCACGCCCTCGTTAGCGTTCCTTTTCACTAGTCCAATCAGGAGTCTGTCGTGATGTCCAAATTGATCTGTTTTTGCATGCTGTCGGGGGTACTTGCTATGGCCCTTCCTGGTTGCGGCGGTGGAGACACCACGCCTCAAGCGACTGGAAAGAGCGAGCTCGAGCAATACATGGCTGACCATCCCGAGTTAGCCAACGAGACAATGCCAGAGCTCGACGAGTAGGGGGTTACAGCGAGCAAGATCTTTTTCGTGTCACTTTTCTCTTTTCCAAGTGCTTGGTCTTAACAGGCACGTCATTCACGTGAGTCAGGAGTTTTCCGATGAAAAGTTTTCGTTCCAAAATGGGCTTCACCTTGGTGGAGTTGCTTGTCGTAATTGCCATCATTGGCGTCTTGGTCGGGTTGTTGCTTCCGGCTGTGCAAGCCGCGAGAGAAGCTGCGCGTCGTATGGCCTGTAGTAATAACTTCAAGCAGCTCGGGCTTGCCCTTCATAATTATCACTCTGCATACGATGAGTTGCCCAAGCACATGGGCGGCACGTTTTTCGCCGCTGCAGCAGCTGGTAACGCAGGGCCGCTACTTAACCCGGGGCACAACCGTCTTGAATTGAGTGCATTAGTTGGGCTGACTCCGTTTTTCGAACAACAAGCGGTTTGGGAACAAGTCAGTGGACCGTATCGCGGCCCAGGTCAAACCGCAAGCTTTTCGCCGATGGGGCCGAATCCGCGAATGACGTTGAACAATCATAATACGGGTGCTCTTGGACCGTACGCACCTTGGTTAACCAACATTCCAACGCTTCGATGCCCAAGCGACCCTGGTGTTGGGCTTCCCGCGCAAGGTCGAACCAACTACGTCGTATGTCTTGGTGACTCGGCACGTGCAAGTCAGAACGGCCTGACTGGAGACAATAACGTAATCGGTGGCGGCAACGCTGCAATTGTCCGAGGATCACAACGTGGAGCGTTTGTGCCTCGACAATCGACTAAGTTCAGAGACATCCTAGACGGGCTTTCGAATACGATTGTGATGGGCGAGATCATCACTGATTTGGGTGATCGCGATAAACGCTCACAGGCTGTTGATGGACCGGCAGATGTTTTTGCTGCGGGCGGGGCAGTCGCATGCGTTGGACTGGTAGACGCGGCGCGACCCAAGTTTTGGGGAGCAGCCGCAATTCCACAAGGCGGTGCTGAGAACGCTCGAGGGATGAAATGGGCTTATGCCCGAATTTTCTTCAACGGCATGAACACGATTCTGCCACCCAATCGTGAGGTCTGTATGCAAGGCACCACCGGCAACCTTGTTCACTTCGAAGGCGTCTGTCCGCCGAGCAGTCGCCACCAAGGCGGTTGCCACATTTTGATGGGCGATGGTGCTGTTAAGTTTGTCACGGACTCGATCGAGGCTGGGAATAGCAATAGCGCTCAAGTGAGCGACACAGCTGGTGCTCTGCCTTATGGGTCGCAAAGCCCATTCGGTTTGTGGGGATCCCTTGGAACCAAAGCCTCTAGCGAGACGATTCAAGGCTTCTAAATAAGTGCATTCGATTACTTTTTTGACGCGGGTGGCATAGTTCACTTGCCACCCGCGTTTTGATTTCGACCTCGTCATCTGACACAAGTTAAATATGAACCCGTTGATTCGATATGCGGCACTCGTGACGTGCTTTGCGTTGTCATCCATTGTAACCGCCCAGAGCAAACCAGCGAACGTCGTGCTGATTGTTGCTGATGATTTGGGGTGGAGTGACGTGACGCTCTATGGCACCACGAAACTTTACAAGACACCGAACATCGAGCGACTCGCAAAACGTGGAATGACTTTCACTCGAGCGCACTCGGCCAGCCCACTGTGCTCGCCGACGCGTGCAAGCCTGCTGACTGGACTCAGCCCCGCGCGGCACGGGATCACCGCACCCAATTGTCACTTGCCGCAAATCGTTCTCGAGGCAACGGAGGGCGATCGCGTTGGCGGAAACAAACCATCGATCTTGCCGAACCCCGTCACTCGCTTGGACACGAAATATCCAACACTCGCCAAGACTCTCAAGTCGGCTGGCTATGCAACAGGGCACTTCGGAAAATGGCACCTGGGCGCCGCACCGTATTCACCGCTCGAACATGGTTTTGATGTTGATGTTCCGCACTGGCCCGGCCCCGGACCAGCAGGAAGCTTTGTCGCGCCGTGGAAGTTTCCGGACTTTGATCCCAACACGCCCAACGAACACATCGAAGATCGCATGGCGCTCGAAGCGGTTGCGTTTATGGAAGAGCATCGAGACGAGCCGTTCTTCTTGAACTATTGGATGTTCAGCGTTCATGCGCCGTTCGATGCGAAACCAGAACTGATTGAACAATACCGGCAAGTCGTCGACAAAGACTCGCCGCAACGTTCGCCGATTTATGCGGCGATGATCGAAAGCATGGACGATGCGGTTGGCACCCTGCTCGACACGCTTGATCGACTCGGGGTCGCGGACAACACGATCATCGTCTTCACCTCGGACAACGGCGGCAACATGTACAACGTTGTCGAAGACACCACGGCGACAAGTAACGCACCGCTGCGAGGCGGCAAAGCAACCATGTACGAAGGCGGCACGCGTGTGCCACAAATCGTATGCTGGCCGGGCCACGTCGAACCCGGCTCACGAACGGATGTGCTCACGAACTCTTGCGACGTGTACCCGACGCTGTTGGACATGCTTTCGATGTCGCCAGCGGACGGTCAATCGTTCGATGGAGTTAGCATCACGCCCGCACTCGCCGGTAAATCGCTCACGCGAGACGCCATCTTCACTTACTTCCCACATGACCCACCGGTGCCTCAATGGATGCCGCCGTCAGTCTCTGTGCATCGAGGTGATTGGAAACTGTTGCGTTTGTTCGCTTGTGGCGAGAATGGTGGCGACCGATGGAAGCTTTTCAATATTCGCGACGACATCGGCGAGAATCATGACTTGGTGGCGGAGTATCCCGAGGTTGTGAAAGAGCTGGATTTGCTGATCGAAGACTTCCTCGTCGATGCGAATGCAGTGCGGCCAATTCCGAATCCGAACTTTGATCGATCGAAGTATTCAATTGAATCCGAAGGCGAACCGGGCGCAGGCCACTTCGGCAGCAAAGTCTCAAAAGGCCAAGCACCAAAAGGCAAGGCTGCAAAATCAACTGATTCGAAGAACACTAAGAAGGCTGTAGGTGGCTGGACGCCAAGTGGTGACTGTGAGATCGCGATTTCCAACCACACACTTGTTATCACAAGCCAGGGTGGTGATCCGTTCGTTACCACGACGCTGGAGACAGCCGTTGAGCCCAAGGGCTTGATGTTTGAGTTCGTTGCGGAATCAAATTCCCAGGGCAACGGTCAAGTGTTTTGGCTCGAAGTGGGTGGTGGTCCATTCGCGGCGGCTCGAAGCACGGCTGTCGACATGGTGCATGACGCGAAGCCGCATACCTATCGCGTACCGTTTTCCGCTTCAGCAAAGGTTACGAGCATTCGGATCGACCCGAGTCGAGCAGCGGGCACGATCAAGATCAGCAACATGAAGCTGATCGGTGGCGATGGAAAAGTCGCTCAGCAATGGACGTTCTGATCGAAGCAACTGACTGGATCGTTCGACATCACGACGGAGCGTGATGAGTACTTTCGAAGGGCGGCATGCATAAGCGCCAGCCCTTCGCGATTACCGGCGTCGATAGAAGATTCGGTACTCTGTATTCGCGACGGTCGTTTCCGTCGCGTGGGCCTGGCCAGTTTCTGTGGTTTGGTTCTCGTCGCCTTGGACTGTTGTTCCGTGGTCGACGTGATGGTGAGTTGTTTGGCCGATGACCGTTGCATCGACGAGAAATCTCGCAGTTGGCGGCGCATTCCAAGAATCGGATTTGGCGACGATGAGTCGAACATTGGCGGTAACAGCCAGCCAAACGCACGGGCCGCTTTCAAGGACCTAAGCGTTCCCGTACCACTGTCTGCATAGTATTGCGATCCGCATAACCGTCATATTTGCTCAGTCATTGCGCTGAATTTGAAGTGATCAGATTGCACGTACCTCGCGAGCAATCATTCGCGCCAAATCGAATTCTAGGGTTTCCCGAGAAGCGTCCGTCTCCAAAGCGAGAGAACGCAAATTCGTTTAGAAGTCGAGATCCCACGAGTTCCCTATGTCCGCGTCGATTGAACGAATTGAATCCAATGTGCGAGGTTATGCTCGGTTGTTTCCAGCCGTCTTCCAAAGCGCAACGGGGTCGACGATCACAGACGCCAAGGGAAACACGTATATCGACTTTTTTTGTGGCGCCGGGTCGCTGAATTACGGCCACAACAACTCGCTGGCCAAAGCAGCCCTGATTCATTACATCGCGTGTGATGGGATCCAGCATTCGCTTGATACGATGACCGAATCCAAGGTTCAGTTTCTGGAGTCGTTTGAGAGCATCATTTTGAAGCCTCGCAATCTGGAATACAAAATCCAGTTTACTGGGCCCACCGGAACCAATGCTGTCGAAGCAGCGATCAAACTCGCTCGCAAGCAAACCCAGCGTTCGCACGTTGTGGCTTTCACCAACGCGTACCACGGTCACTCACTCGGCTCACTCGCTCTCACCGGAAACCAATACTACCACAGCGAGTTTTACGGATCACACAATAATGTGACGCACTTGCCGTACGACGGCTACCTTGGCTCGCTCGATACGAGTGTCATGCTCGAAAAGATGCTTGACGATTCGAGTAGCGGTTTGCCGTTACCGGCAGCTGTGATTCTTGAGACAGTTCAAGGCGAGGGCGGCGTCAACGTAGCGAGCAATGCGTGGCTGCAACGTGTTGCCAAGATTTGCAAGGATCGAGAAATCCGGTTGATCGTTGATGATATTCAAACAGGAAACGGACGCACCGGGAAATTCTTCAGCTTCGAACATTCCGGAATCACGCCTGATCTCGTTTGCATGTCAAAATCGATTGGGGGCGGATTGCCAATGTCGTTGGTGTTGATCCGACCTGACTTGGATTGCTGGCAACCGGGGGAACACACAGGAACGTTCCGTGGCAACAATCTTGCATTCGTCGCAGCAACCGCTGTTTTGGAATACTGGGCCGATCCAACGTTCGAATCGTCGATCGAATCGCGCAGTCGTATGGTGCTGAATCGCCTCAGCAACATTGTCGCACGATACCCAAGGAATAACTTTGCGGTGCGTGGTCGTGGCCTCATGATTGGGTTGGACGTCTTGGATGGCAAGCTCGCCCGCCAGATCATTGATCGCTCGTTTGCGAACGGTTTGATGCTTGAAGCCAGCGGCGCCGAGGACCAAGTTTTGAAGTTCATGCCTGCTCTGACGATCGACTCAGGTTTGCTGGAGAAGGGGCTGTCCATTTTTGAAGCAGCTTTTGATGCCGTTGTTGGTAGCACGCTGTCACCTGTCGTCAGCTTGCTGGAATTGTCCGATTCGTCCTTTGCTGGCGGAAGTGCAGTTGCGACACCGTGAGTTTAGGCACCGCATTCATCGAAGGCCAGGAAACGGAGTTTCCCCTCGATCGCGAAACGATCGTCTTCGGTTGGCAACGTCAACTCGAACGAACACCGAGTCGGATCGCAATTCTCAGCGAAGACGGCGAGTGGTCGTATGAGCAGCTGGAATCGCTTGTCGATGCGATCGCGAGACGTTTGGTGCTTGCTGGTATTGGTGCCCACGATCGCGTGGGGCTGTGCGTTGATCGATCGGTGGAAGCGATTGCGTCGATGCTTGCAGTGTTCAAAATCAACGCCATCTTTGTTCCGTTGGATCCCGAATATCCAGTCGACCGACTCGCTTTCATGGTCGACGACGCTCAAATTCAAGTCATCTTGGGGCACCGGCAATACCTCAAGCCTATTGGGCATCCGATCCTCGCGAGCAACGTTGGCTCATCCAGTGGACTTACGGAGCAACCTCGGACCTGTCGCGAGTGGATCACCTGCGAAGACTTGATGGACTCGCATCGCTTTGATGAAACTGAAACGCTCGAGTGGGCTGATGTTTCCGGGTCCGACTTGGCGTACATCATGTACACGTCTGGTTCGACAGGGAAACCCAAGGGCGTGCAAATTGATCATCGTGCGCTTGCGACGTACTGCGATGCGGATATCGATGTTTACCAGTTGACCGCGGATGACCGCACGCTCCAATTCTCGACGCTCTGTTTTGATATCGCGATCGAGGAGATCTTTCCTCCGCTGTTGACTGGCGGAAGCGTCGTGATTCGCCCTCGAGATCGTTCGCTCGATCGCAATGAATTGTCCGCTATCGTGGACCGATTCGGTGTGACTGCAATTCACTTGGCGACTGCCTATTGGCATCAGTGGGTCGACTTGATGGTGGCGATGAACGCGAAAGTGCCCGCCTCCCTTCGATTGATGATTGTTACTGGCGAGAAAGTATCGGTCGAGCATTATCGACGATGGCAATCGATCTGTGATCAAGACGTATTGTGGTGCAACGCCTACGGACCGACCGAGGCAACCGTGTCGGCGACGGTGTTCATTCCGGATGATTCCTTCGACGCACCCAACATGCCGATCGGAAAGCCGCTGAAGCACTACGACGCCTATGTTCTCGATGACCAGTTCAATAGTTTGCCGGTGGGCGAAACCGGTTCGCTGTTTTTGGGCGGTCCCGCTTTGGCGGTCGGCTATTTGAATCGACCCGAGCTGACCGAAGCTGCGTTTTTGACGGTCGCGGTCGATGGTGTTGAGCGACGCATTTATCGTACGGGTGATTTGGCTCGATGGATGCCAGATGGCAACATCGATTTCGCTGGCCGAGTTGACCACCAAATCAAACTGGGCTCGTATCGGATCGAACCAGGCGAAATCGAAGCTGCGATCGATGGTGTTTCGGGGGTCCAAGGCTCTTTGGTGAGCTATGACGAAGTCGATGGCAAGAAATTCTTGGTCGCATATGTTGCACATGGCACAGGTGCGATCAATGTTGAGCAGTTAGCTGAGCATTTGCGACTCGCGTTGCCCGTATATATGGTCCCGTCTCGCTATGTGTTGCTGGAGTCGTTTCCAAAAACCATTAACGGCAAGATTGACCGACGAGCATTGCCAGCGGCGGCTACCGGCGTCGTACCCCGATCTGATGACTATGTTGCACCGAGAACAGAACTGGAAAAGAAGCTCGCTGAGATTTGGCAGGACATACTTAACTTGCCACGGATCGGAATTTACGACGATTTCTTTGCGTATGGTGGAAGTTCGCTGCTCGTTGTTCAGGTCATCTCGCGACTGACGACAGATTTACAACTTGAACTTCCAGTGCGAGATTTCTTCGCCAATCCGACCGTCGCCGCCTCGGCTGCGCACCTAGGTCGATTGCTGCAACCCAACGGTCAACAGCTCCAATGTGCTCATGATGCTGCTCGCGAGGCACGCGAACGTTTGCCTATCGCTGTCCCCTCGTTTTATCCGAGTGGAAATGAACAGCTCTATGGCGTGCATTACCAACCACGAGCAAATGCCCGCGGACAAAGCGTCGTATTGGCCCATTCGATCGGCCACGAGTACACACGCGGTTACGCGAATTTGCAACGACTCGCAGTCCAATTGTGTGGTCGTGGCTTTGACGTCTTGCGGTTTGACTATGCATCCACCGGGAACTCCAGCGGCGAGTGCAGTGAGTTGACTTCCGAGCGCATGCTCGAAAACCTAGTTGACTCAATTGAATATCTGAGAGTGCGAACAGGGAATGTTTCAACATCGGTGGTTGGCTTGCGTCTTGGCGCGACCGTGGCGAGTCATCTGCCGACTGAGCTTGTCGATCAACTCGTGCTGTGGGACCCCGTCGTTTCTGGTGCGGAGTTTCTTGAGCTGCTCGAGCAATTCCACGCCAAGGAACTAACGGGTCTCTATCGATTCAATTCGATTCGGCGCACCGACGTGGACCAAGTTGGCGGCCACCGAATGTCCGACACAAAGCGAGCAAGCCTCCAGTCGCTTGAGATTCGCTCCGACGTTTCCGCACCCGTGGTCTTACTGACCAATCGATCCGGTGAATCACCATCCGAACGAGCCTGGTTAGCGAGCCAGGATCAGGTGCATCGTGCTGACGATTCAATTTTCTGGAATGACCAACGCTTTACCATTAGCGCGTTCTCTTCTCGCAATAGCAAGCGTTTTATTGTCGACGCATTATGTCGGAACATGAGTCGAGGAGATACTTAGGATGGACAACGCCGTCTTGTTTGGTGACTACGATCACCTGATGGGTATCTGGACTGAGCCAGCTAACCGAGTTAAGAGTCGACACGCCGTTATCCTCGTCACCGCGGGAATGTTGCACAGTGCAGGTTCATTTCGCTTGCATCGAGAATTGGCCGTTCGTCTTGCGGAGAATTCGATTGGGACGATGCGTTTCGATTTAGCTGGAATCGGCGAGAGTTTTGGTGTCGGTGTCGCTGGCGAGTCGACGGGGCGCGCTGTAAACGAAATTCGACAAGCGATGGATTGGATCGAACGCGAGCATGGAATCCGAAACTTTGTGTTGATGGGGCTGTGTAGTGGTGCAGACGATGCCTTGCGAGCTGCTGTCGATGATGAACGAGTTTGCGGATTGGTTTCGATGGATGGACTTGGTTACCGAACACCACGCTACTACCTTCATCGCTTGACGAAACACTATGCGAAACGATTGATTCGGCCTGACAAGTGGCTATCGGTCATCCGCCAGTTGGTGGGCAGTAACACTGAAGCGGAGACTCCGGACTCACTGCAATTCGGAACCGACATTCGCGAGTATCCAGCACGCGAAGAAGCGGCCAAAATCCTTGAGAGCTTAGCGAATCGCGGGACGAAGATGCACTTCGTCTACACCGGAGGAGTCGCTGACTACTACAATCACGCGAACCAATTCGATGACATGTTCCCTGGGTTGCGAGGGCGGTCAGAGATCACCACTCGTTATTTCGAGACGATGGATCATGTGGCTTATCTTTGCGAAGACCGTGATGCACTGGCGAGCCACATTACTGATGTGTGCTCATGCCAACTCAACGATTGATCATTGCTGGATCGACGCGGTTGCACTCAGGGTGCCAAACGATCGCGTTGTACCATTCCCACGCGGCCTTTCAATTCGTATTGTCGATCCATAGTCGTTGGAAACTAGTTTGAATCGACAGTTCATAAGCCGACGTAGAGCTGCGAGTGGCAGTTTTGCGATATTGAATTTTACGAACTTTAACAAACAACTATGAACTTGGGGGGTTAGGCCGCGGAACGAGCTTTATCTGGTTGCGACACCCATACCTTAGTTAACGAGATACTGTATGGTCGGCGTGGACCGATCATCACGAATGGGATCTTGCGCCTCCAACCATCACGAGAGCCCCATTTCGGTCCAAATGCGCCGATGCCCAAAATGACCGTTGGCGTTACTTCACGAAGCTCGCCAACCAGCCAACGAATAATGCCGTGATTAAGGTCCCGGTAGTCGATGAACATTGATTTCCCACTATCTAACTGGGAATCATCAATCCTTGTATGCATTGGCAGTTTTTCGACAAAGTCCTCGCCATACAGGAAACAGTTGTAACCAACGCCCCTTGTTGCATCCGTGGGTTTGAAAGCTTTTCCCGTCCATGGCCCTCTCAATCCGAAAATGAATTGAGTTATCTTCTGCGCGGTGCGGCCCCCCTGATTCAGCAATTCTGCATCATATTCACCGACAAACGTCCGTATATCTGGTGGATTAAGCTTGCCAAACAAAGATCTCAATTGAGCACGATTTTGTGTCCGAAGCTCTTTCAGATACTGTTCTTGTTCTGCAGTGAAGGGGCCTGGAATTTTCATGCATCGAAGTCTCTATATGTTGGGCGCTAAAAGTGCGTCCGCCCAGTCACGCTGGCAACTTGAAACTCGTTCTTTCATGAGCTTCGCTTAACCGCTGGAATATGCAATGTCTCCTGAGTGTGTCAATACAGCACGCCCTTCATCAGTAGGGTTTGCAAGAATCTTCTAACAGAACGGCTGGTCTCAGGTATCCAAAATGCCATCTATTGCGGTTGCACGTTGAGTATTCGTCTGCCTGTGAAAATGGTACGCGATCGGTGCTTTGCCAAAGTGAAGCTAGCGTTGGCTATACTAGTCAAGCTCAACATCCACGTTCAACGTTCCCAGATTAGCTCGTTATGAACTCGCTCGTTTTCGTCTCGCACCATTGTGAGTGCCGCCATACGGCTATCTTGGCAGGGTTGCTTCTATCAATGTTGATTTGTGGATCAGCGATTTGCCAGGAGGGCAAAAATGACTTGCAAGTAGTCGCCAAACTTGCGGACTTGGCAATCAAGAGCGGTAACGCTGGCCGTGGAGCGTTGATCTATGCATCGCCAACCAGTGCGTGTTTGTCTTGCCATATGATTGGCCAGAACGGCGCGAGTGTTGGTCCGGAACTTAGCCAACTCGCGACGAAACAGACACCGGCACAGATCATTGAATCCGTGCTTTGGCCACGACGAATCGTTGCGGATGAGTACAAAGCAATTGCCATTGTGACCACCGAGGGCAAGATCATTCAGGGTTACCGTGTTCGCGAAACAACGCAAGAAGTTGAGATTCGGGACAGTGTTTCGGGAGCAACGTCAACATTCGCAGTCGATGACATCGAGGACATCCAAGAAGTCGGCACGCTCATGCCCGAGGGGTTGCTTGCGGCAATGTCCGAGCAAGACAAACTCGACTTAATCGCGTTCCTCATTGACTTGGGAAAACACCAAGCGATCAGCCTGGAATCGATTGATTCGCTTCTGTCTCACTCGCACGGTCACCACCCGGCGACGTTCGACATGCCACGCGAACCACTCGATCCGTCCGCATGGCCAAGCTGGCAAGCGAACGTAAATCGCGACCGCATCTATGACTTCTACGGCAAACAAGCACGGCACTTTCGTGACGTGAACCCGCGTCCGAACCTGTTGGCCGAATACCCTGGCCTTGATGGTGGAAGCTACGGACACTGGGGCAATCAATCCGAAACGACATGGGCCGACGACAGCTGGAACGAGACGAACCTCGGCAGCCTGATGTCGGGTGTGTTTCGAGGGCCTGGTGTGAGCGTCGCTCGCGCAGTCTGTGTGCGACTGGGCGATGATCTGTCCGTTTGCTTTGATCCTGACACACTCACATATCCACGCGTTTGGTCCGGAAAGTTTTTGAAATTCTCCGACGTCCGCTACGGGTTCATGAATGGGTTGAATCAAGATGGCCCGACGGTCGAAATGCCCGATGTTGAGCTGCCGTACGACAGCAAGTCGCCAAGGAAATATCTTGGTTTCTATCGAAGCGGGGATCGAGTGATCTTTTCCTACCGCGTCAATGAGCAAGAGTACTTGGATGCTCCGACACTTGTTGATGGTAAGTTTGTGCGTGTTGTTGCTCGTCGAGATGAACACCCAGATCGGGACTTACTCGGACGTGCTACTCCTCAATGGCTAGATGAATTTTTCGTTCGAGGTCAACTTGGCACCGGTTCACCCTACGCCGTTGATACGATACCGCTTCCGACGGAAAACCCATGGAAAGCAAACTTGTTTTGTGGCGGGCACGATTTCCTTTCGGACGGTTCAGCTATCGTTTGTACGATGCAAGGCGACGTTTGGCGAGCGTCGGGGATTAACGATGAGTTGAGTGAAATCCGTTGGCGACGGATTGCTTCTGGCTTGCACCAGCCGTTGGGGATGGTGATCCACGATGACCAGATTTACGTGATGGGGCGTGACCAATTGACTCGGTTGCACGACAAGAATGGGGACGGCGAAATTGATTTCTACGAGTGCTTCAGCCAATCGCTTGAAACTTCGCAATCCGGTCACGACTTCACGTGTGGATTGTGGCGAGACGCCGAAGGTCGCTTTGTTACCGTATCGGGCAAGCAAGGCGTGATGCGAATCGCGGCGGACGGTCAAAGTGCCGAAGTATTGGCAACTGGTCTTCGCAACTCCGACGGCCTGGGGTTGCTTCCTGACGGCACGATTACCTTGCCAAGCAGCGAAGGCGACTGGATGCCCGCCTCCATGGTCGGTGCGATTCGCCCCAATGGCCCGGTGCTCAATCGATTGCCTGGTGCTTCACCCGACACGCGTGGGCTACCGTTCTTTGGTCGTCCAGGCGGGACGCTTGCCCAGCCACCGGAAGTCCCGATGCTGTATTTGCCCCGAGGCGTCGACAACTCAAGCGGAGGTCAAGTCCACGTGAGTAGCGATAAATGGGGACCACTTCAAAATCAACTGATTCATCTCTCCTTCGGTGCTGGCTCGGCCTTTCTCCTGCTGCGAGACGAGTTCGATGGTTGGATCCAAGCCGCGGCGGTGCCGATCGCTGGTGAGTTTGCGTCGGGCGTGCATCGTGGCAAATTCAACCCTGTCGATGGCCAACTTTATGTCAGTGGCATGAACGGGTGGGGAACGTATACGACCCAGCCCGGTTGCTTTCAACGTGTGCGATACACGGGTGAGTCAGCCCAATTGCCAACGGGCTTTCATGTCCATTCCAACGGTATCGTGATTACTTTCGCCCAGCCGCTTACGAAGGAGATTGCCGAGAACGCAGCGAACCACTTCGCTCAGGCATGGAACTATCGCTACAGCGGCGCTTATGGATCGGCGGAGTACTCGAGGCGTCAGCTCGGTTTGCGTGGGCATGATGTTCTGGCGATTCGATCGGCAACGGTACTGGATGATCAACATCGTGTCTTTTTGGAGATTCCCGATCTCCAGCCCACCAACCAGTTGCACCTGCTCGTGAAGTCGACCGCAGATGTCGAGCACGATTTGTTCATGACGGTGCACCGCATGGACGCGCCGTTCGAGCACTTTCCTGGATATCACAAATATGACAAGGTCGTGCTTCCGCATCCGCTTCTTACGGATCTCGCCAAACCGATCGCGACCAAACGTAATCCATACGGCAAAGCGATACCCAGCGCTCGTCCGATCACGATCGCGGCCGACAAGAATCTGACTTTCGACCAACCCGAGATCCGTGTGACCGTTGGTGAACCGATTCGATTGACGTTCAACAATCCCGATGCTGTGCCGCACAATTGGGCTTTGATCAAACCAGGCCAGCTACGGCACTTCGGTGAGTTGACCAACAAGTTGATTCAAGACCCGAACGCCGCAGCCAATCATTATCTGCCGCAGACCGAAGACGTGCTCGCGTACACGGATGTGGTTGAGCCGTACGCGACCTTCACGATCTATTTTAATGCCCCCAAGGAACCTGGTCGTTATCCGTATCTGTGTACCTTCCCAGGGCATTGGATGGTAATGAACGGAGTGCTCATCGTCGAATAAACGCTTCCATAGACATCTTCGTTTTCAATCTTCATCTTAATCATAATCCTTGTTCTCTATTGACGAACGGTAAAACCCATGATCTGGGGTTTAATTTTAAGTTTGAGTTTGAGACCAAGAGGAAATCACAAGCCTCCCGCTGGGGCTCCGCCTCCCATCGCGCCGATCATCATCATGATTGGTAGCATCGCCTGTCCGACCGCGGCATCAAATTCTTGTTGCGAGCTAGCGGCAATGAGCGGATCCAGCATCCCACTGGCTTGTGCCAATGCTGCTTCGATGCTCGCCTTGGCTTGAGGATTGTTCTGTGCGGACATTGCGTTATTCGACGCACCAGCAACGATCTGTTCGATCAATGTCTGTTTCTCTGCTTGCCATTTCTCGACAAGGTCCTTGGGCAACCAACGATTGTTGTATCGCGTCATCTCGACTGTTTGAGTTGATCCGTCTTGCTTGCTGAATGAGATCGTTCCCTCCACCTCGCTTGTTTGGTTGGCAACAAAGCTATTGACCAACGGATCTCGTATTTCGGCGGGCACGATGTTCATCAGTGCCTGAGCATGAGCACCAATACGTGGCAAGTGGTAATCCAGGTAGCTCGTCATCGACGTTTCCAAAATGGCATCCGTTCGAACGGACATTTCCGCGTATTCATGGATCAAGCCAACAGCGGGATCGTAGCCTTGCTCGATAAACGGCTTGAACTGGGGTGGGACTTGGGCGAGCATCGGCGAGTTCATAATGAATTGCTTCTTCGTCGCAAGAACTTCCGTCAACTTATCCACAACGGAAATAATACCCTTCGTCAACTCTGCGCCGTCTTTGATCTGGGTCTGCATCGCATCACGAACCTCGGGAGTGTCGGCGACCGCTTGCATATCAGCCGGCAGGGCGTGCCAAAACACCTCCAAGTGACCTGCCACTGCTTGCTCCCGAACGTAGGCAAGCGTCTCTGGCAGCGACGCATTGGTTGGGAACGCCGGCATCGGCGAGATCGTCGGTGGTGTTGGCGGCGCGTAGTTCAACGCACGCGGCGACGGTTGATAGTTTGACGGTGCCCGATTGGACGCCGACGCTGGCATGCTTGTACCGTTAGGAGGAACTAGGCCAGACTTTTGCTTGTCGTAGATTGCTTTCGCCTGAGCACGACTCTCGGGGCTGAGTTTACTGATGGGGACGTTGAGTGTCGTCCCGTCTGGTTTACGCAGGACAAGATCCGTACCGCTAATCCCGGCATACTCAGCTTGGATTGTGAACTTTCCAGTCGTGTCGGACCACGTCTCTGCACGCAAGGAGTGCGGCACCACGAACGGTGTCAACGTAGCGATGCCGAAAACCAGAAAAACTTGCCAACCAGAACAAACTTGCCAGGCTGAATGGTGCGAACTCATCGATATGCCTCAAAGGTGATTGGATCTGTAAACGAAGTAAGGTAGGCCGTGCCAAAAAATGTCTCGGTGCGAGTGGCACAAACGGCCTTGGCACAAATCATGTCGACACGAGGCGCCATTTTATGATCAAGCGGCGCCAAAATGTAACGCGTCGGATACATTGACCGAGATGACCTCAACCCGCCAGTTTCGTGATCTGATTTGGGCCGTAAATAGCCCATCGCTGATTTCGAATGCTGTGCATCATGGTGTTCTTGATCCCTGCGATGTGGACACAGAGCACCTCGCATCTTTCCTGGACGATTTCAAGGGCCATCGCGTTGGTCGTTATTTCGAACAGCTGATTTTCTACTGGTTGAAATACATCCGCCGTGTCGAAATCATCGCCCAATCGTTGCCTATTCGTGATGGCAACCGCACGCTCGGCGAAATTGATTTGTTGTTTCGCGACGAACAGGGGCGACTCACTCACTGGGAAATCGCACTGAAATTCTATCTGCATTTTCCTCACCCAAGTTCGATCGACAGCCACTTCATCGGCCCCAACGCAGCAGACACATTTGAACGGAAAATGGAGCGGCTGTTCCAACACCAGCTTCCGCGAAGCGCAGCGACGTTCCCGGATATTGAAATCCGCCAAGCGTACGTGAAAGGACGCATCTTCTATCATCCGCTTGCGGTCCCGAGTTTTGATTTGCCCCAGCATCATTCGCCCGATCATTTGCGTTGCCATTGGGTCCGTTCATCGCAACTGGATTTGATTGGCCCATCCGTCGGCGAGCTATTTCGAGTACTTCACAAGCCGTTTTGGTTGTCCGAAGAGTCGGCACGAAAAAAAGTGTCACCAAATGAATTGATACCGCGCAGCGAGTCCGATCTCGTCACGTGGCGGCAACTGTGCGAGCACCTCGAGGAGCATTTTGCGATAGACGGGCACCCCGTCCTGATCAGCAAACTTTGCTCATCTGACCTAGAATTCGCCGAGTTACAACGCATCTTCGTTGTGCCAGAATGCTGGCCGGACTAGGTCGACTTCGGTTGACGGTTGAAACTCGTCCTAATTGTTTAGGATCCAATGAACGATGCGTTGAAAAATCTACGCTACGGATCAACCCCGAGGGATGCGAAACTGTTAGCATGAATCCGTTGCTGCTACGGCGAGCTTTAAAGCTGTGGGAGGCTGGAGAATCTTGTTCCCGCTCGAGGAGATTTTTTAAGTGTTGCGATCACTTCTCTACATTTTGGCGGGTGTTGTCGTTTTTTCCATTGTCCTTGGGATTGGGAGCGTTCTTTTTCGCGGCAAGGAGTACACGATCGAGGAGCTCTATGCTGAAACGATGACTCGTATGCCAGATCAACCTCTGTTGACATTGGCCAAGTTATCTTTGTCGGTTGATGGTGAGCGTACTGCGATCAGTGATTTCGTCGAGTTGATGAACTCCGATTCAGAAAGCTTTGAACCAGCGATCAATCGAATTCGCTCGAATTGGCATCCTGGTGATACCGTCATGTTGATAGAGCTGTCGCCTTTCATCGAGCATTTCTTTCAGGGTTATGTTCGAAAAACGATTGAGGAGGCGACTGGCAAGAAGTTTGGTGACGACCAGGAGGCTAGTTACAAGTGGGTTTGGAGCCAACGTGATTTGATTCACCCTCGCTATCCTGAGTTCAAGGCATTGCTCTACAAGCAAGTTGACGATCGTTTCGCGACGTTCTTTTCGCCAGATCACGAATCGCTGATTCCATTCAACGAAGTCCGTTGGGGCGGCGTTCAGCTTGACGGTATTCCTCCACTCAATAATCCGACAACTGGCACCGCCACAGACACAACGTTTCTTTCCGATAACGACGTCGTGTTTGGGATCGAAGTCGGTGGGGAAGCGCGCGCTTATCCACAACAGATTTTGGCTTGGCATGAATTGGTGAACGACGAAGTTGGTGGCGTGCCAATCAGCGGTGTGTATTGCACGCTGTGTGGCTCCATGATTGTCTATCGAAGCATGCTGGGCGGTTCGCTTCACACGTTCGGGACGAGCGGGTTTCTGTTCCGTTCCAATAAGTTGATGTATGACAAGGAGACGTTCTCCATGTGGTCCGCACTGGATGGAACGCCAGTCGTAGGTCCACTTGTCGGCAAAGACATTCGTTTGGATCGTGAGGCAGTTGTCACGACAACTTGGGGTCAATGGAAGAAGCTTCATCCAGCTACGAGTGTGATGACTCGCCGTACGGGGCATCGACGGGATTATCGCGAAGGTACCGCATACCGTGACTACTACGCGACCGACGAGCTGATGTTTTCCGTGCCAACAACAGATACTCGCTTGAAAAACAAAGCAGAAGTATTTGTTGTGGATCGTGTTGAGAATGACGCGGACTCTTCGCCAGTCGCGTACAGCGTTGATTTTTTGATGAAGAACCCTGTTTATTTGGCTGGCTCGTCAGTCACTCCCGTTGTCGTGCTCACGGATTCGACTGGAGCGAACCGGGCATATCAATCCCAAGGCGTCACGTTTACGCGATTGGAGGGAGACACGATCGCAATTGATCACCAGGGACGAAGCTGGACAGTGACCGAGCGAAAGCTGACGCTTAATCAGCCGTCGTTGGATACAAACCCTGCGATAGCGGAGACAACGTCCAGCGATGCTGCAAAACAAACGGCCACTGCCAACGAACTCGATCGCCTTCCGGCACATCGTGCCTTCTGGTTCGGTTGGCATGCGGCGCACCCCGACACGCAACTCGTTCTCTAGCATCGATTCGCACGCATGGGATGACTCACGGGCGAGCCACCAGATAGCGTCAACTGGCCGCCCATTCCCAATTCTTCTTTACCGAAGAGCCGGGTTCGAACGGGAGCGGCAAGAGTTTTGGCGGATGAGTTGATGCTTGGTGAGTCGAATAATTGTCGTGGAGCCGACGATTCATACAAGCTTAACGATCATCATCAAGGCTTAACGAAAGCGAATCAGGCTGGTAAGGGTTCGCCACGATCGAGTGAAGAAGGATGCTGGAGCAGCTTCGGTGCGGGCCGTTGCGGCGGCGCCGGTGATGACTGGGACGTCGGTCTCTTGGAGCTGGATGCGAACGACGTACTTCGGTACAAGCGGTTGGCTGGCTTGCGTCGTTTGTGGGTCGTCGCGACGTTCGTGGTTCTGGTCGAGTGTCCATTGGCTGCGAGAGATATCGACAACCTTGCCGAGGATTAACTCGTTGGGCAAGGAATCGATGAGGACTCGAGCTTGCGAGCCGACGTGGATCTGTTGCACGTCAGCCGCCTCGAGCGACGTTTCGAGATCCCACTCATTAGCCGATGTGACGGTCATCAACTCGGTTCCCGTCTCCAGATAGCATCGCGTATTGATCGAGTCCGTCGCACGGCCTGACCAACTCGCAAGCGTTAACTCCACATCGCGTGGTTCGGGATACTTTGGCGGCTCGATCAGCATTCCAGACGCTGGTGCGACGATGGCTAAACCGTCGACCCGTGATTCGCGATTGCGAAGTTGCTCCCGAAGATCGTCGAGCATCGCGATGGCTGTGGGAAGTTGATTCCCGGCTTCGGGTGATTCAACTTGGCTTTGTTTCAACGACGCGATCACGCCTTCTTGGGTCGCGACACGGCCTCTCAGTTTTGTGGCTTCGAGTTCAATTTCCTTGTTCTCAAGCAGAGCGATTTTGTCGCCTTTTTGAACGATGTCACCGGGGCGATGCAGAAACTCGACCAATTGGCCAGCTGACGAGACGTAGATCGGTGTCTCGACTCGCGGAAGCACACGTCCAGGATGCGTAGTGGTGGATGCGAACGGATAGCACCCAAGCGCGACAAGCACAACTGCGACGGTGGACGTGATCATCAGACGCTTCATCTTCAGTTGTCTCCGGCGTGACGGGTTCTTGAGAAATCGAATCGGTGCGCGAGTAAACGAGGTGACAATCCCGACAAACGCAAAGACACAAAGCACATAACCGATCGACTCGAGCCGGTACGGACGCAGCATCAGGGAGAGCATCCAAAGGATCAGAAACGTAAGCGAAATGCGATAGACTTCGGCGGCGATGGCATAGGCGATTAAGCACATGCGACTGGGTGAATAAAACTCGTCTTCTTGCGAGTCTTCGACGCCGAACAACGTGGATGCGACACGCGCCGAAAGCAATCGCTTGGACACTTCGCCCAAATTGGGCACATCGACTAGGTCCGAAAGGACGTAATAGCCATCGTATCGAAGCAGCGGATTGGCGTTGAACAACAGCGTGCTGATTCCACACACCACCATGATGTTCATGGAGACGACGTGAGCTAGGCCCGGCGACGTATTGGACCAAACGATCGCGGCGATGCTTGCAATGAGGATTTCGGTGAGCATCCCGGCCAAACCGACGACGGCTCGGTGAACTCGATTCGGCAGCATCCACGAGTCTGACGTATCGCAATAGAGTGCTGGCGTGAACACGAGCAACATCGGCCCAATCGAATGACACTCGCCACCGAAGTGTTTGCATGCGATCGCGTGACCGAGTTCGTGGCAAATTTTCGTCGTGCCGATCACGATGGCAAGGATCAGTACCGAGTCGGCCGTGAGCCATTGCTGAATGCGAGGAAACTCCGCCCAGAAGTCCGTCCATCGCGATGCAAACACCATGAGGGCTGACGCGACGAGCATGGAAAACAACGCGATTCCGAACCGGTTGAGAAATGGACGAACGAGAGGATACAGTCGACGCAAGAGTGGTTCCGGATCGACCCCCGGAAAACGAATGAACAGGACGCTCGAAAGCGCTTGCTTGAGCTTCTGGAGCGATTCCTTTCGCTGACGTTCGTTCAGCCGCTCGCCCTGGTTCGCCGCTTCCGAAATTGTTAAGCCGTTTTGGTGCAATCGCATGAGCAACGAGTTGATGTCGCTCGCCGTGACTCGTTGCGGTGCAAATTGAACTTCGAAGGCTTCACGCAATGATTCGAGCGTCGCGCCAGGCTCAAGTTGTTCGAAGATGAAGTACTCTTCGGGCTGGAGACGATGGTACTTCATCGCGATCGGGTCTTTGACAACGATCGCCGACGAGTTGCGATGCCGCGTTTGGACGACTCGCAAATCCCGCCGCCGCTGGACCGATAACGGTCGCCGTGTCAGCGATTGAGGGGAGCGAGGAAGTGACATTTGGGAGGAAAGAGTTGAGAGTTTATGGTTGAGTGTTGAGAGCGAAGAGTCGTTGGTTAGCGGAAGTAGAACAGGACTTTGCGGTTGGTGAAGTCGATGAGGTCGCTGAACCAACTTGTGATCGCGGATCGTTTGCCACAGACGACTTTCGCGGTCACGCCAGACCCGACACGAACTCGGCCGTCTCCATCATTCGTGGAATCGGCGTCGAACAATTCGGCAACAAGCCGGTGATTGGCGTCGACATTTGCAATTGCGTCCATGACTTGCTTGCCCGATTCGCCAATTCGGGATGCGGTCGAAACGGAGACAAGCGTTGCGTCGTAGGTGCGCGTTGGTTCTGTTGCGACGGCAAATCGAACAGGTAGCGATTCGGTTGCACTGAGTGAAGCCAATACTGTTCCAGCGTCTTCGTCGGCGACTTCGAGGTTCAATTGCCATGGGCTGTTGTAGTCGACGACCGTAAGCAACACATTGCCTCGACCGACTGGGCGATTTTTCAGTCGCTTTTCCAATTGCCATGCAACGACGCGGCCATCGATGGGGCTCAGTACTTTGAGTTCAGCTTGCATCTCGTGGATGATTTTGGTTTGAGCTTTGAGGTTCTCGAGTTCGCTTTCGAGTTGCCGTTGTTCCAAAGCGAGTTGGCTCTCGCGGCCCGATTCGTTTGAACCGGAGAGACGGACGCTGCGCGTGGATGCGAGCCGCTGGAGTTTTGTTTGAATCTCACCAGCGATCGATTCCGCTTGGCTTTGAAGCTCGGCGTTCTCGAGTTCGATGAGTACGTCGCCGGCGCGAACCACTTGGCCGTCATGAACATGCAATTGCTTGACGGTGCCGTCGAGGTTTGCGAACACTTGCCGTCGCTCCGTGGGCTGGATCGTTCCAGTGGCGATCAATTGGTGATCGACTTGAATGAGAAAACCGGCTGCGACGGCCGACAGGACCGCGAGACTGAGGGCGATCCAAAGCAGTCGTTTGTTGCCGTGGACGACGCGACCGATGGCCTTCCAAATCGACAAACCGAAAATGACGCGGTGTTCGAGAGCGTTACGCAGTGCGAGTGTGGAGTCGCGGCGAACGAGTTCCATCGACTCGGTGACTTGAGTGGGGGCGGAGCCGGCAAAGTACTCCAACATCATCATGCCGGATTGCTTGTAGTCTCGCTCGAGCGTTTGCAGCGTGTCGACGTCACGTGCCGTGGCATCGTTTGACTCATCTCCTCGGGCGAACGCAAGCGGCAAAAGCACCACAGTCATCACGCCAGACTCGTCGAGGTACTCATCGAGCGGACCAGTGATTTGTGGTGGCAGGTCTTCTTCCCGCAAATCTTCATCCGCGGGTAACACAACCGCTCGACCCAGCACGCTGGCGGCGCGACACAGTTTCTCGCTAGCGCGAACTGTGTTGCTGCGGCGATCGACGACTGCGACACCGCTGACCGCGGCGACTCGAAAGTTCTTGCCGCTCATGGTCAGCACACTGACGCGATCCGCAGCCAACAAGCGTCGCGACTCATTGGCGATTCGATACGTTGTCGCGGTAAGGTCCAAATCGAGATGGAGCCGGCTGAGATCGCCTGGGTGTATGCTCGATGACGTTGCTATTGAGTCGGTTGTTGAGGTGGCTTCGGCGTTTGCGTTGCTAGACTTCATGCTGGCAAGTAAAGGTGAAACCGATTGTGCAGTATCTCGTAACTGCTTCAGGAATTGAATTTGGTCGGTCGTTCCCAAAGCCACGTTGCTGGGCAAGACCACCAGGACCGCGGAACGATCTGGGGCGGACGACAGTTCGATGCCGAGTGAACGGACCGTACCGTTTGCGTGTCGGATATCGCTGGCAACAGGCAAGCTTCCGAGCGATCGGAGCGTGGTACGTAGCGCCTCGCGGTCGATGTCGCGAGCGAGTCGTTCGTCAACAAAAAACATCGACGGCGTATCGATCTCGAATGCCTGTATCGCGACGATCGACGCGTTGAAATGGGTTTGCAGCCCAGATGCGATCCGACGCAAGAAGTCTGCGCGACTCGTCGACTCCTTCGCCAACCGCTCCCAATCGGCCACTGGACGCGGACCGATTGCCGACGCGGGAGCTGCTCGGTGTCCGAAATCGGTCGTCTGATTTAACGGTGTGCTCACCAAAAAAGTAACCCAACTATCAGGAGTCCATCGATTTTACGCCAGAATCGGCGTCCAAATCCTCAAGGTAGTTCAGGAAGTCGCTCTCAGAGGGATGAAACACAGCGACGGAACTGGAAAATACACCCTCTGGGCCTACAAAAACCGTTGTGCGTGTTGTAACGGATGTCCAGCTTGTGACGCCCAACCACTTGAGCAGTGCAAGGTGCGTGCGGTGCAAGGTGAGTGGTGCTGGAGTTCGCTTGAAAACGAAAAACGCCCCAGGCCTGGTTTGGCTCGGGGCGTTTCGTTTTCCGTTAGGAGAGGTGTTCGCTACTTAGCGAGACGAGTCAAATCCTGTTTGGGCGACTTCCTCTTCTTCTTGGATGATGATGCGTGGTGTTACCATCAACATCAAGCTTCGTGCGTCACGACCCACCGCAACGTTGCGGAACAATCGGCTGACGTACGGGATCTTGCTCAAGAACGGTGTACCGCGTTCTGTACGTCCTTCAGCCATCCGCTTGATACCACCGAGCAGAATCGTTCCGCCGTCTGGAACACTGACCGTGGTGCTTACGCTTGTCGTCGCAAATGTCGGCAGCTGGACCGTGGTACCGGAGATGACGTCACTTTGAGTGTCATCCGTCGAGTTGTCGTTCTGGTCAATCACGCCGTCACCGTTGGTGTCTTGGCGTGTTTGAGTATTGCGACTTGTCGTGCGACTGCCTTCGTAAGTGAACGTGTTGACGTCACCGATTTGGCTGAAGAACGGTACGAGGGTCAGACGCACATATCGTTTGTCATCGCTAACCACACCTTGAACGTTCAACTGTGTGCCTTCGTTGAGAACCACAATCACCGGTTGTTGAGCGACTGCAAAGTCACCGACGACTGGCGTGATACTCGTTACGAACGGACGCGATGTCGTATCCTGGATCGTCGCGATCTGGCCATCGAACAGAGTCACCTTGGGTGCCTGCATGATGTTGTTACGATTGTCCCCTTGAGCTGCTCGCAGGAAGAAGAACGCTTCGATATCGCTGAGGATGGCGAAGCCGATACTCGATCCCGACGTGACGTCTGGCGAGCCGAAGGATGGCACAACGCCAACGTTCGTGTCCAATTTGATGTCAAAGTCGGTTGTCGGAGTACCACCCTGAGAAATACCGACGGTAACGCTTGGCCCCGAGTCATCGGCGGGGACCGTGTTGGCGTTGTCATCGAAGCTCATGTCAAAGTCGACGCCGATTTGCTCAAAGAACGAGTCCGACAACGTGATGAAGCGAACTTCGATCGTAATCTGGAGGTTCTGGAGTCGGCGTAGTGACTCGAGCAAGTCAGCGATTTGATCGTGAACATCACTCGTTGTGCTGATCACGAGGCTCAGGTTCTGTTGATACGGTGCCATTGTGCTTGGTCCGCCGAGAGCTTCCCAAGTATCTGGCGAGATCGTCTGCTGGATCAATTGCATCAGCGAATCAAAGTCGGCGATGGCTCCACCACCGAGTGCACCGGCACCGCCACGTGAAGCTGGACCACCGAAGCCGCTTGTGCCCATCGGATGGTATTGACCGAGCATGTTCGGGCTCAATTGGTTCGGATTCATGCTGTTGGCCATGCCGTTGCCCAAGTCAGTCATCGAGACTGGCATGATCTGTACGTCGTTGCGACGATCTGCCATTCGATAAGCGGCTTGCAACGCACCAGCCAAACCGTCTTCGTAGCTTGTGGTAAAGTTCGGGATCGGAGTGACCAAGTCAGTCACGCGATACGTTTTCGGGAACACCTTGCTGCGTTTTACCTCAACGCTCGTGATGTTCATCACGTCGTTTTCGATGACATAGGTCAAGTCGAGGCTTCCGAGAATGATGTTCAGTGCACTCTTGAGTGAGATCGAATTTGGTACTTGTAACGACACAGGAGTGTCGGGAGTCACGCGCAATGCCGACAAAGCACGTTCGTCAAGCACCATGTTGATGCCAGTCATCGATGAAAGTTCTTCGAGGACTTCGCCCAGTGCGCGGTTCTTGTACTTCACGCTTACCGGTGTATCGATCTTGCGGAAGATTTCTTGCTCAGCAGCACTGCCACCGCGACGTTCACGATCGGTGCTCAATCGTTGCTGGCTAAGCGTTGCGAAGTCTTTCGCAAACGAATAGTCCTTGCTTGGCGGAACCATGCTGAGTTCTGCATCGAGAAGGGCGTCGGTGAATCCGAGTTCCTTTGCGTTGCGGATATCTTCGTTCATCATGAGCCGAGTGCCCATGCGACTGTTTTGGAACATGCTGATCGCGATCTCGGATCCTGGTTGCAGCTCCGCCACTTGCTTTGCGACGACTTCTGCTTCAGGAAAACGACGCTCTTTCATCAGTTCATTGTAAGTATCAACGAGCGAGGTGATTTCTTGGTCGATACGCGACTCTTTGGCGTCTTCGTTTGCCATGGCTGCTCGAATCGCAGCGTTTTGTGCATTCAGTTCAATGTCGGCGCGGTTCGCTTCGACGTACTTCTTTTGCTCGCCAATCGCACGGCTGACCATTCCGGACATCGAACTTCTTGCCGATTCATCGACATCCGAGCCCTCGACTCGACGACGCAGTGACTCGAGTTTCTCGAGTGCTAGCATCGGCTCATCCTTGCTGATTTCTTCAGCACTGGCGAGTTCGGTGGTGAGTTCGCGATAAAGTCTCGCAGTCTTTTGCTTGGATTCGAGTTCCGCTTTTTGAATCGCGGTCATCGGAACGTTCGCATCGCCTGCTGCAGGCAACTTGGTTGGTTGCAGAAGCGTTAGCTTGTCTTTGAGTTGCTGGCGAGTTGCAAGATCGAGCTGGCTTTCGTACTTCCAAGCTTCGATGAATTTCGCACGTGCCTTTTCTTGATCGGAAAGCGAGAGTGCTTCGAGGCCTTCGCGGTAAAGTCGTTCGCCTTCGCTTCCGCCAATCGGAAGCGGGCTCAGATTTTGAACTTGTTGGATCGTACCGTTAGCGGCTGCGCCTGGTGTGTTGAACATGCCTTCGAATAGCGGCATGTTTTGCCCCGTCGGAAAGCCACCGGCTTGTTGGACGGGTGATGCACCATCGCCAACCTGGACGGCGCCAACCTGGACGGCTGATGCTTGAACAACCTTGTTCACGTCGATGCCAGATCGCCGTGCAGCGGATTCGGAGTCGAGCAAAAGTTGCCATACGCGAGGTTCGTTGGAAGCGAACTCGAGTTCGGGGACTTTGAGTGCCTCGGCTTGCTTCGCCAGTTTGAATGCTGTCTGTGCGTCACCGCGATCGAGCGATGCCCGTCCGATGGCAATCAGCCTCAAGGCTTCTCGTTTTCGATCGGCGACGCTGACTGCGTTTGGCAGTGGTTGAGCCGCGATCTCACCGAGAGCTTGCAAAGCAGTCGATTGTGGGATGGGGGTTGCTTGTGGCGGAAGTGAAAGCAGTGCGGCATCCAAGCCGACGGCTAAGAGTTCCGTTCGTAGCTTGCCGGTTTCCGCGACCCAGGCAGGCTGGTTGGGACCAGCGGCTGGTTGTGCTGCGGTAGCGGCTTGCCGATACAGCTGGACGGCGGACGTATAGTCCCGTCGCGAGATCGCCGCGCGGCATTGCGTGATCAGCGTTTGACCGTCGGGGACGGATGCCGTGGACGCGGGCACCGCAGAACTTGCGGGCGGCGCCAATGGCATCGCGAATTGGGCTGACACGTCAATTGACGAGACAAGCCACAGGACGGCGGCGGTACTGACCACACGGTAGCCGAGTGTGGGGCCGGGTGTGGATGCGAGGCGGTTCAACGCGACTCTCCTTCTTCGCGGTGAGGCAATCAAAATGCAAGCCGAATGACTTGCCACCAATCTCTTCCTTGAG
>JBGTAI010000152.1:0-5129 GCA_041749955.1 Pirellulaceae bacterium
GATTATGCGGAGTTCGGGATTATGCGGAGTTGAAGTTGCCATCATCGTTACTTTCCTTGTTTTCAATGGGTTTATTCATATGGCCGTTGTTTCCATTCTCCGCATAATCCTTCACTTGCTTCAGCTACAACGACTTCAGGAATGCCAGAAGTTCGTCAGCTGCTTGGAATCGGAACTTGCCGGCCTCAAGCGGTTGTATCGCTTGAAGTGCAGCTTCCTTCAGTTCGAGGTTCGCCGTAATGTAGATGTGCGTCGTCTCGATACTCTCGTGACCCAGCCACATTGCGATCAACGTTATGTCAACGCCCGACTGCAGAAGATGCATAGCGGTCGTGTGGCGCAACGTGTGTGGCGACACTTGTTTCGCGCTCAACGAAGGACATGCCAGAGTCGCCGTTCGCACCGCTTCTCGCAGTCTTTTCTCAACGCCAGAACGAGTCATCGAATTGCCTCGAGCGTTTTGAAAGAGAGGCTTGTCGGGAGTAAGGTTGTTGCCTCGAATCCAATTCCTCAATGTCTTGGTCGTAGTTTTCCAGAGCGGAAGCACTCTCTCCTTTCGGCCTTTTCCTCGAAACCGAAACGTTCCACTTGGGTTCAATGTAACATCCGAGACCAATGTGTTGACAACTTCCGACACCCGAGCGCCGGTGTTGTACATCATGGCGAAGAGCAATTTGTCTCGCTTGCCGCTCCAAGTAGTAGAATCGGGTGCTTCGAGTACGGCTTTCATTTCTTCGCGAGTCAAGAAGTCAAGGACTTGTCGAGTAGTGCGCTTGGATGGAATTGCGAGGATGCTATCCAAATCACTAGACATCAAGGGCTCTTGCCAACGCAAGTATTTCGCGAACGATCTGATTGCAGACAGGCGCAGGTTGCGAGTCGAGTCACTTTGCTTTTTCGACTTTTGCGCATCATTGAGGAAGCCAAGAATGTTCTTGACTGTGAATTCAGCCGCTGTAACTGCCTTCGGCGCAACCTTGTGTTTCTCATGCAGATAACGCAAAAGGGCGCACAAAGCGTCACGGTAAGAATGAACTGTGTGCTGGCTGCAACCTCGCTGCTGAGTCAAGTATTCACCGAGGAAGTGTTTGATGTGGCGAGGGATGTTTGGTTCTGTTCGCTTCATGCTGAACCTCCCTTGCTCAACAGGCGGCTATGCAATTCACTTCGTTTGGTGCATTGCTCCAGCAGGGCTGGCACGGCAGATAGGTACCAGTATGTCGATGCTAACGTGGCGTGCCCGAGATAGACCGATAGGTCGTGAACGGCATTGTCAATATTCCGATTCTCTCGATAGGCGCGGAGCAGATGATTACAAGCGAAGGTATGCCGAAAGTCATGCAACCGTGGCTGACGGTTCGATGTGACTTGCAGTTTTGCGCGTTCACAGAGCCTGGTGAAATTCCACCGCATCGCGCTGTAAGTCAGACGTCCACCTCGGGGCGATCTAATAAACGGATCTATAGGTTTGTTGAACCCGAGCTGTTTATCACGCGCTCTTCGATATCGTTGCAGTTGTTCTACTGCCGAATCAGAGATTGGCACCAGTCGCATCGGCAGGTTTTTGCTCTGGCATACGGTAATGATCCCGCGATTCAGATCCACTTTCTCCTCGGTCATCGTCAGCACTTCGCCGATTCGCATTCCTGTACACACCAGGGTTCCAATTATTATCGCATTCCTATGTCCCGTCAGAGGATCGCGCCGCAACGAAGGTTGATATGCCAAGCTGGCTCTGATAAGCGACGAAACTTCCTTTGGAGAGTAGATATATGGAGACACTCGTTCGAAGCTTCGTCCCAAGAGTCCGGGCATCGGAATCTCTGTGCGCAAGTCAAAGACCGCAAGATATCGCGCGAACGAACGTACTGCATCCAAGCGTTTGGCATGATAAATTCGTTTGCAATCCTTTGGCGAAGTCGCCCACTCTATTGCCAATTGTGTTGTAAGTGGCTTACTCGGCGCGTCTTGATCAGCCCACTTCGCAAACGAGCGCAGCAGGTATGCATCGGTGTGAATGCGATAGCCCAGCGACCGCCTGTGTTCAATGTACTTCTCCACATGAGACGACATCGTTTTGGCTTTCTTAATCATATTTGCACCTCCGGCCATTCAGCCGCAACGGTGCGCAAGGCTGGAATATCAACTTGGGCATATAGTGTTGTAGTTTGCAACGCATTGTGTCCAAGTACATCAGCGATAGATTTCAGCGAAACGCCCTCATGCTTCATTCGAGTCGCTACGGTGTGGCGGAGTATGTGTGTTCCGTACTTCGAATCCTTAAAACCAGACCGTCGCCAGGCTACACGAACCATCGTTTTCAACGATGCAACGGTTGCGGAATCGCCAAAGGGGTGTGTATGACGCAGAAACACATCTCGTTTTTCGGAAGTAGGTCGGCCACTCGACAAGTAGTCTGCGATCGCCCGACCAACACGCTTCGGCAATGGCAAGCGATATGGCCGACCACGCTTATGATTCGATATTTGAATGGTTGCATCTTGCCAATCAATATCATCAAGCGTCAGTTTTGCAACATCCCCAATTCGCATTCCAAGGTCCATCAAGCAGAGGATCACTGCGTAGTTTCTCTTACCAATGTCACTAGATCGATCGATAGACGCCAGCAGTCGCTCGGCTTCATCGGAGCTCAACCATTTTGGCGAAAGCGACGTTCGCGATTGCCTTACTGTTGGCAGACAAGCTTGCAAACGCGAGGTGCTTACACCCTGCATCTGCATGAATCGAAAATAGCCTCGCAGGGCAGTACAGACGTTTCGTTGTTGGCTACCAAACTCCAGAGCTGTAACGTAATTGTGAATTCGCTCGGAAGACAAGCTATTCAGGGCAACTCGCTTATCCCCGAAAACGTGTTTAAAGAACAGCAACAAGTCTCGCTTTCGCATTTCAACCGTACCAACAGCCAGGCCGCGTTCAGACTCCAAAAATTGGCCAAGTCTTGCAACCTCACGCTCCGCATCACACAGACGAATCAGCGGAGGATATTTTGCGTGGATGAATCGGAGAATCACCTGAACCGCAGAATAGAATCGTTTCCTTCGAGGACAATCCAAATCTGGATCAATCGAATTCAGGAACTGCATAACTTGCTCATCAGAGATCGAGTCTATTCCAACTCGCTGCAGCCGAATCCAATCACCAAACTCAGTTGCATAACCCAGGGCTGCCCGCGCGTAATTGTAAAAGTGGCCCTGTTGTCGATAGTACTCAGCGGCGTCATTCAAAAACTCGCTCAACAGATTCCGGTTCATCGCCGACAGCCGCATTGGATCGCGAATGTAGAAACTCAGCATATAACAAACTCCTGTAACACGGGATTAATTGCAGATCAATACGATCTGCTAACTAGCCTATTGTTATGCAGACTCGACAATCCAAAAAACCAAGCAATTATTAGTCAAAACCGCGCAACTCCGCATAATCCCGAACTCCGCATAATCGATTCTATGCGGAGCTCCGCATAGGATTGAATTCGAAACAACCTTGCCCTCCAACGACACGACGCCGATCGGACGCTACCACAACGGAACGCAGGTCAATTGGCTGCCAACGGGATGGAAAGCGGAAAACGATTCGAGCATTCGAACTTTTGCCCGCAACCGAAAGGGGTGCGAATTCGTAAGCCCGAAGCTTCGCGGATTCGAAGGCCTGCAACAGGTAGAAAACGCGGTCGACGAGATCAACGCACGCGGCGCCAAGGTCAACCAGACTTGCGGCGTACACGTAACGATCGAATGGAATGGCGACGCGGCCGCCCTGGCCCGCCTGATTTCGCTGGTCGGAAACCACGAACGAGCGATCTTCGCCAGCACCGGAACGAAACGCCGCGAGCAAAACATCTACAGCAAGAAGATCAAGCAATACGGGAACAAGGACGATGCGAAACGCAAATGCGAATCCGACCGCTACCACCTTTTGAACTTGACGCACCTCGCCCGCGGAAACAATCGGATTGAATTCCGGGCCTTCGCCGGCACGCTCAACAAAACCAAAATCATCGGATACATCCAGATGTGCCTTGGCCTCGTAGAACTCGCCCTCAACACACGACGCTGCAGCGATTGGGATTACGCACGCAAAGACGGAACGCGAAGCTGCTGGGATCGACCGGGTGCGGGCGAAGGCGAAACGGAATTGAACCGGCTCTACTACCGACTCGGATGGACAAAGGGATGGTACAAGAACGACCTTCGCAACAAACGATTCGGCGAACTTTCCCGCGACGCCCAAACATGCGACTGGAAACCGGTCAAAACCAAACTTCTTGAGATGGCCCGCAAATACGACCGGGCCGCGTAACCGCGAATGAATCCTACACCAGCCGGGAATGGACGCCCGGCTTTCTTTTGTTTGGCCAACGTGTGGCCCAGTTTCGCCACTGTGGGAAGCAACCGGGTAGCTCAATAAATAGTGGCCAGGTTTCGCATGAACGCGACACGGGCCAAACGGTCGCGACAAGTTCCGCTTGCGACGTTTCATCGCGGTCTTTGCCCCATGTTTGGCCACAAAAGAAACATTCCAGATTCCTTCCGAAATCTTGCCGACCGCGCTTGATGAGTTCCAAAAACCATGGCTCATGTGTTGTCGTGGCGAACAAAAACGCATTCCCAAACCAAACGGAGAACAAACATGACAACGCGAAAAAACAAAAAGCCAAACCTGAAAGCCGAAGCCGCCTACGAGAACGCGCACCTGGTGGCGCAAGACCTGGTCGCCCGAATCGGCGAACTGCTTTTTGACATGCCCGCACCGGACAACGAAGAGCTTCCGATTCACTGGGGACACGTCGGCGACCTCACCGAGATCAACCATCGCCTCAGCGGAATCATCGCTTTTCTGACCGGCACCGAAAAATAACCAACCACCACTATTGAGAGGAACACGACCATGTCCATCACCATCAACGAATTGATCGAACGACTTGAAGAATACCGCGACGAGATTGGTGGCGACGCCGAAGTCCGATTGATGACCCAACAGAACTGGCCTTTCGAAAACACCATCTACGGACTCGCCTCCGGCGTCGAAATCAATGACGAATCGGAAGATGAGGATCCGGACGACGATGGCGACGTCGAGGAGGACGCGATTCTCTACATCGTCGAGGG
>JBGTAI010000153.1:0-5485 GCA_041749955.1 Pirellulaceae bacterium
GTACTTAGAATCCTTGAACAAAACCTGCATCGCTTGAAGTGCATGTTTACAATTTGCTTCGTCGATCTCTTTGGCTCCCTCAATGTTTGCCATGGAGATCCCCATCCCGCCGCTGATTTCGTAGCCACCGTTATCGTCAAACCCGTAAAGCTGTGCAGGGTTGATGACATGCAGTACCGTCACTTGTTCGTTTCGGCTTGCGATCTTGCAAGCGGTCGCAACCGCCTGTGCAGAGAAGTCCGAAAAGTCAAAGGGGACAACGATCTTTGTTGTCGCAAAGTAGTTTGCTTTGGCCATTAATCATCTCGCTAGTAGATTGTCGCTTGAAAACCTTCACGTCGTCCGAACTAGGCGTGGGCGGCGGACCAACTCGGTGGGTCGCTCGCTAGGGATGACAAGTCGATCATTGCTTCGTCATGTTGATGGGAGCTGTCGGTCGCCAACTAGTTTATTGCAAGTTCCATTGCCCGCCGATGCGGCGACTTCCAATGGTAGGGGATGCGTGCGTCACTCGCCTTATTCCCGGCTCGATTAAGGATTTACCTCATGACCAAGATTTTGCTGATCGCACCGAACGGCTAGTTCGACTTACTGTTATGGATATTCGGGTTCAAGGTGAGTCGGACTGCGAGTAGCTTGCAAGAACTTACTATGATCAATCTATGCTCGACTGAAGGCGACGATCCGCCGAGAAGGTTGATGCCCCCAAGACAACCCCAATCGTCCGAATGACTTAATGACGACGCTCTTTCACGTGCTGAGAATCGACCGCAGCTGGATCCGCGATGGCGCATCGTTCCATTGCTTCGCATCGGGGGTAAGAGTTGGCGACGGATCTAATTCTCGGCGCCTACTTGCTCGGTGCAGGTGCTGAGGAAACGATCAACTTGTTCGCGATAGCAATGAAACATGGACTACGCGAGACCGAGGTCAAGTAAACGCTGTTTGCATTCCCCACGTTTGCATCAGATATTCGTCAAATGGTTTAGTCGCGAATCCAGCACAAAACGATCGACCGAACTCGTACAATGAAGGTTAAGTAACACTCGAGGAGAAATTGAATGAGTCACCGAAGTAACCGTAACATACACCAGCGACGCTCGTTTTTCAAAACAGCGGGCGCTGCAGGCATTACCCTGTCGTTGAAGGAGTTTGGATTCCTCGGACGCTTGCCGTCGGTTTCAGCTGCCGAATCGCAACTGCCGGCCGATGCCGTCCAATTCTCGCCGGATATTGAACCGCTAGTGCGATTGCTAGAAGAAACGCCGCATGAAAAGATCATCGCGACTTTTGCGGATAAGATTCGATCCGGGACCAGTTATCGCGAAGTTCTCGCGGCATTGTTGCTTGCCGGAGTCCGTAATGTGGAGCCACGTCCGAGCGTTGGATTCAAGTTCCATGCGGTGCTGGTAGTGAACTCTGCGCACCTGGCCAGCATGGCTGCTCCGGATTCGGATCGTTGGTTACCGATTTTCTGGGCGCTCGACTACTTTAAGTCTGCGCAGGCTCGCGATGTAAGTGAAAACGACTGGACATTGGCCGCGGTCGACGAGTCCAAGCTGCCTCCATCCCACCTCGCCCAAAAAGCATTTCGCGAAGCCATGGATAAATGGGACGTCGAAGCGGTGGATGTCGCAGTGGCTGCGATGTGCCGATCGTCGAGCGCTTCCGAAGTGTTTGACCTATTGTCGCACTATGGTTGTCGCGACTATCGCAGCATCGGACACAAAGCAATCTACGTCGCCAACTCGTACCGAACGCTCCAATATATTGGCTGGCGATACGCCGAGCCCGTGCTGAGGTCGTTAGCCTATGCACTTCTCAATCACCACGGTGAACCGAATCCGTCGCAAAGCGATCTCGCACCCGATTCGGCTTGGCAAGTTACGCAAGAGCGACTCAAGACGCTGGACAAAGACTGGAACCGTGGCCGCGTCGATTCCGCAGCAACCCTGTCACTGCTGGACACCTTGCGAACGGCCACGCCCACCGAAGCAGTCGATGCCACCGCGGAGCTGATCGGCAGTGGGATTGCTCCCCAGTCGATCAGTGATGCGTTGTTTCTGTCCGCCGGGGAGATGCTCGGTCAGCAACCAGGCATCATTTCCTTGCATTCGGCGACGACCACGAACGCGATGCAATACGCTTACCGAACGGCCTACCGTGACCGCATACGCCGCGAACTGCTGCTGCAAAACGCAGCTTTCATCCCTCACTTTCGAGAGTCGATGGAATCGCGTGGCAAAGTCGGCGAGCATCGGATCGATGCTGCAACTGAGCCTACCGCGTTAGAATCCAATGCATCCGAACCAGCCTCAAGTGTCGATCAGCTTTTCAAAGTGGTGTCCAATGATCGCAATCAAGCATGCAACGACATGCAAAGATTCCTCGATTCAGGCAACCAACCGGAAGCTCTCATCAACGCGGCCCGCCGGTTAGTGTTCTTGAAGGGCACCGATTCGCACGACTACAAATTCAGCTCCGCGGCGTTAGAAGACTTCTACGCCATTTCACCAAACTTCCGCAACGCTTACCTCGCCAGTGCAGCGTACCTGCTGCCGGGCAGCGAAGACCGCGACAACGGTCTTGTGGATCGAGTACGTGAGGCATTGGCGTGAACATTCAACTCTCTAGCGGTTGGACGCGAGCCAATGTTTTCAATCGCGTTTTCTGCCGCTACACCGGACAACTCGCGTTGTACTGCTAAAGTCCAATCACTCGTCTGATTGCTTTTCGATCAAGCCGAACGCAACGCGAGCACCTGCGTCGCCGGTGGGCTGTGTGAATTGATCGGCGCCGGCGTGGATGACGATCGAGCGACCGACAATGGAGTTTTGTCCCACCAGCGAAATCACTGAATCCTGTTTGTTAATTGTCGCGATGCCTTCTTCGTTGACTTCGATATTCCCTAGATCACCGACGTGCCGTTCTGTGTCAGTCATCTTGCCATGCGGTTGATCCGTGGGGTTGAAGTGACCGCCAGTCGACTTGCCTTCCTCCGTATCTGAGAGGTCACCCTTCTCATGTACGTGGAAGCCGTGATTGCCTGGTTCCAACCCCGTAACTTCACCATGTATCTCAACCATATTGCCGTTCTGTGTGAACGAAACAGTGCCTTTTACCTTGCTGTCTCCGATCGGCACCAGTTTGCATATCGCCTTCATCGACGGTGCATTCTCAGACGCATCGGTAGTCGCGACGGCATTAGGACCAGGCGCGTTGGCTGTAGTAGCCACTTGATCGGCGGCCTTATCACAGCCAGTCAGTAGCAACGCGGCAAATCCAAGACTTGTGGCACATAGTGTCGATAGGCGCTGAGCAGAAAAACATGAGAATGTCATCATGGGTCTCGCTAATGTTGTTGGACGGAGTTGTGGGACGGATTATTACGAAGTCAAGCCAACGAGTCTGCAAACCCTGTTCCAAACCAAGGCCCTGCCTTCTACAAGCAATCCGAACTTGACGCCTTTCTGACTGCGGTAGCGACCCGTACGATGCTGCGGCACTACAGCGGGGCATGTGCCTGTCCACTAAACGATGCTTGAACATTAGGGGCGAGGTGTAAGCCATTCGTTCCTGCAGTTCACATTCGGAAGCCTCGGACGGTTCGCTCCACTCCGCTATGTCAGAACCAGCAAGAATAATAGTGATGCTGCGAGCTAAAATTTAATCCCATCGAGAAGTTCGCTTCCTGGCCAAAACGCGAGCAAAACGCCTCCGCCAGCGATCGCGATTCCAAATGTGAACGCGACATAGAACAGCAATCGTCGGCTGCCCAACGTCGCCACGGCGGCCGCTTTGAAGGCCAGATTGGACATCGTGGCGATCAAGATCACTCGCCAGGCCATCTCACCGTCGACGCGTTCTTCATTAAACATCTTTGCCGTCGACAACGTGATTGCATCCACGTCGGTAAGTCCCGAAATCCCAGCAATCCAGTACAACGCTTGATCGCCGAAAATGTCCTTCGCAGCCGAAACGACGAACAACACAACCGCGTACAACGCTCCAAAGATAATCGCCGGCTTCAACTGTGCAGGATTGTCGTGTTCGGGTTGCTCAGTCGCCTGATTTCGCAGCGGCAAGTACAGCAGCACGCATTCGACAATCATCAACAACAACATGGCGTTCATCGGCAGCAATGCCGTTTTCAAAAGGCCTGGCGCAACGACTCCGATTTCGATCAACACGCGGACATTCACGATCGTCGATGCAATCAGAATGACAAGCGCCGCCATTGCACTCAGTTCGTGAGCATCTTTCGTTTGACGAGCATAACTGACCGTCGTCGCTGTGCTTGAAATCAATCCACCAAACACACCACCTAAGATCGCCCCGACTTTCGCACCGAGCAGTTTAGAAGCAACGTAAGCAACCATGCTGATACCGACGATCAGCACCACCATTTGCCAAATGCGATACGGATTGAGAACGCCATACGGCCCATACGTCTGATCCGGCAGGATGGGCAGGATCACCAAGGCAATCAGTGCCAGATTCATCACCGCCCGCAAGTCATTCTCCGCGAGCGATTCCACCAAGCCGTGCAACCGACGCTTCCAATGCAACAGCACGGTTGCAACACCGGCCGTCACAATCGCTGGACCGAACAATCCAACGCCTAAGGTGCAACCGACGGCGAACATCAATAGCGCAGCGACCTCAGTGGTCATTCCGAAGTCAAACTCACCGGCTCGAATTTTGGCGACATATGCAATCGCCAATAGTACCGAGAGCGACATCAATCCGGCCGCACTGAGCCATCCAAGCTCACCACCGCTACTGATCACACTCAACGTGCCCAGCAAAGTGATCAGTGGAAATGTGCGAATCCCGGCAACCTCGGACGCCTTCCACTGGCGCTGCAGCCCAACCAGCAGACCGAGTCCCAAAGAAATTGCGAGTGATTGGTAAGTTTCCATGTAGTCAATTGTCTCGGATTTAGAGGAACGGCGCAAGCCGTCTAGTTTCGAGATAGAACAGGTGCGGGCATGGGCCCTGCTGCTAGGAGTTGGTTGCGCCGCTAGGGACCGGAGAATAAGTCGATCTCGCCAGCGTTCACCGGGAACACCATGCTTACGCAGCACGTGCGTTAACGGCATGAAAGAGAAACCAGGCTCGAGTAGTCCGGGAATCAAGATCAACTGACTGTAGGCATCGTCGCTCATAAGTTAATCAATTGTCTTTAGCCATACTCAACGACCGTTTCATCAGAGTTTGCCGATGACTAACGGAGATATTGTCAAATGTTGTGTTTTGAGTTTTTGAATTAGGCGGCGATTTCATCCTGCATGATCCCGTCTTTGAAGGAACGTCCTTCGATGAAGAATGCGATTTTCTCGTGACAGTTCAGGCGTCTCCATTTCTTCGAAGCTGATTGTGCGAGCTTGAACATCATCGCCAAGCTCGCGCGGCGGGTTCCATTTCCTTTGGTCTTTCGATGACGCAAGCGGATTGTCGCGAACGTCGATTCGATCGGGTTACT
>JBGTAI010000154.1:0-42713 GCA_041749955.1 Pirellulaceae bacterium
TGGGGGGCGTGCAACCACGGCAACCCTACGTTTCGCAGCTAGAGCGTCACCCAGCCTGGACGATTGGGGCGAGTGCCGCGCCGTCGATGCGAGGCTTCGAGATGCGGCAACCAAAGCAGACGCTGGGTCACAGCACCCAAAGCATGCGGATCAACGGGTTTAAACAGGCAACATGTGGACTGGACCAGCGATTCTGTCTTTTTCTCCAGCCCCGCCCAGCGTGACTCCGCCAGCAAAACAGAGGGTATTTGCTCGTGTTCGGGCTGGGAACGCAGCTCATAGAGGGCCTCGAGCGCCGCCATGGCGTCATCGCCAACGTCCCAGACCACCATGTCTTGTGGCCCCAGTTCGATCGCTCGCAGGGCCGACGCTTTGTCGCGGGCACAAACGCATTGGAATCCCTGGGCATGAAGCACTCCGGCGAGGGCCAGAAGCGACAAGGGGGCCGGGTCGACCACAAGTACCGATGCCTTTCGAGACCCAGAATCCTGCGTTTTTGCCGTCGAATCGGTGCGTAGATCAGGAGTGGAGGGGTTTTCCGACATAACGAAACACCGTCAACGAACAGTCTGGGTCGAGGAACTCATGAGCAGCACGCCAGTCCGTTTGGGTAAACAAGCGGACTCAAAGACCACGGATAAACCTTTCGTGATTCCTGTGGCAAGATCGCTTGTGGTTGCGTCCGAAGCGTTTGCTGTCGACAATCCGCGGCTTCTGAATTTGTTGAACCGCGAGTAAACCGAGCATGAACTCTCCCAGCAGCCCTGCCAGCCCGAACGAACCCGACGAAAACCGCCCAAGCGGGGACGATTTGAAAGACCCTCGCGTGGCCCGACGTGAGAAACTTCGGCTCATCTCAGAGCGTGGCATTGACCCTTGGGGCTCCCGCTTCGACGATCGTTCGCTCGTGGAAGAATGCAACTCGCGAGCATCAGAAATCAAGTTCGTGAAGGCCTCTGGCGAAACACTCGAATTGCCGGAGATGTCCGCGGACCTGGACTATCGCAAGTGGAAGAGCGACAACGGCCCCGGTGAAGAAACTGGCCCCGTCGTGCGAGTCGCGGGACGAATCATGCTGTCGCGTGACAAAGGCAAGCTGATCTTCTTGACGCTCCGAGATTGGACTGGCGATATCCAGATCTTCATCGGACTCGGCCAAGTCGGTGAAGAGAACTTCGAACTCGCGAAGCTCTTTGACCTGGGCGACCTCGTTGCCGCCGAAGGCCGTTTGGGGCGGACCAACACGGGTGAGCTGACCGTGTTCGCGGAGAACCTGTTCTTCCACACCAAGATGCTCGAAGTTCCACCAGAAAAACACGCTGGACTGACCGATCCAGGGCTTCGTCAACGCATGCGATACGCGGACTTGGCGTTCAACGATGGCGTGATGAAAACGTTTCTTGATCGCACCAAGATCATCAAGAGCATTCGCAACACGCTCGACGCACAAGGCTTTTGCGAAGTTGAAGGGCCAACCTTGCATGCGATTGCTGGTGGGGCTGCGGCGAGACCGTTCATCACACACCACAACACGCTCGATATGCAGTTGTACCTGCGGATCGCGTTGGAGTTGCACCTCAAGCGATTGATGGTCGGCGGTATGGAACGCGTTTACGAAATGGGACGCGTTTACCGCAACGAAGGCATCAGCCCCCGACACAACCCCGAGTTCACGATGATCGAGCTGTACCAAGCGTACGGCGATTACGTCACGATGATGGAGTTGACGGAAAAGTTGATCTGTGACGCAATCGATGCTATCGGTGGTGGCTACGTTCGCGAATTCGCTGGCAATACCGTCGACTTCACACCACCGTTCGAGCGTGCCACGTATGCAGACTTGTTCAAACGTGCGACGGGCATTGACCCCACGAATCCGGCCGAAGACGACGCGGTGATGGCATTGGCGGCAAAGCTCAAGATCACGACCGCAGGCAAACACCCAGACGTGATTCGCAACGAGATTTTCGAAGAGACCGTCGAGGATTCGCTTTCGGGTCCGATCTTCGTGATCGACTATCCGGCAAGCATCTGTCCGCTGACCAAACGCAAGCGTGGCAATGAGGCAATCGCAGAGCGGTTTGAGTTGTTCATTTGCGGCATGGAACTCGCCAATGCTTACACCGAGTTGAACGACCCGGACTTGCAGGAGCGACTGTTCGAGACCCAGCTCGACGGCCAAGACGAGGAAGACTCGATGGCGAAGATGGACCACGATTTCGTCCGCGCCCTTCGCTACGGCATGCCCCCAGCGGGCGGACTCGGCATCGGCATCGATCGACTGGTGATGCTGCTGACAGGCCAACGTTCAATTCGCGACGTGATCCTGTTCCCGCTGCTTCGCCCGGAAGGCTGATTCGATTTCGCGGGTGCCGAATGCAAGCAATTCGGCACCATGAATCACACCCCAAACTCCCAATCGGCAAATCTTGACTCAAGCTCAAGCTTTGCCTGACCGATTCAAACCGATAGTTCTGGAACACCAGGACGTTCGGTTTTTTTCTGCGCTCGCCACGAGTTTTGGCTCATGAACGGAAACGTGATCGTCGCCCGACCTATCGCCAAATGGTTCCTCGTCATCATCGGACTGGCTTTGCTTGCTCCGAATGCCGGATGCCGGTTGTGCTGTAATAGCGAAGACTTGGCATATCCGGCATATGGCGGCGCATGGCAACGAACCCGACGAGAGGACGGCCGCGTCGGAAGCCTGTTCGATCCGGCCGGGGCGAGAATCGCAGAATTGACGAACCGTGATGAGCCAAAGTCCGTTGACGAGCTTTATCGGAACCGGCTGACCGATCGACCGAGTGACGCGGACGCTGGTGTGGCGGATGAAAACGCCATGGAAGAGACAAAAGATCCGAAGACGAAATCCGTTGAAGATCTGGATACTGATCTGAAACGCCGATCCGAGGCACTGAAAAATCTCGAACTCGAAGATATCGACCTGATTCCCGGAGAAGCGTTGCCTCCCGACTTCAATTAATGCTCCCGCTTTCAACTGGTCGCTCCGTCCTTTAGGCTTGGAAGCGACAAAGAGCCCGCCTCCAGCTTGAGAGCCAAGACCATGGTCGATCTAAACCAGTTCATCCGAGAAATCCCAGACTACCCGAAGCCAGGGATTTTGTTTCGCGACATCACACCCATGTTGGCGAACCCCGAAGCTCTCGTCGCCGCCACGGACGCTTTAGTGGCTCCGTTTCTCGGCCAGAAGATTGATATCGTCGCCGCAGCGGAGGCACGCGGCTTCATTTTCGCAGCGCCGCTTGCGATGCGTCTTGGAGCGGGCTTTGTACCGATTCGAAAGCCAGGCAAGTTGCCCTTTGACTTGCACTCGTTCGCGTACGAATTGGAATACGGCAGCGACGAGCTCCAGATCCATGTCGACGGCGTGAAACCCGGGCAACGTGTGTTGCTGCTTGATGATTTACTTGCCACCGGCGGAACAACACAAGCCTGTTGCCGCTTGCTCGAAAAGTGTGGCGGCGAAATCGTCGGCTGTGCGTTCTTAATTCACTTGGTCCAATTCGGTGGTGAGGCGAGGTTGAGTCCTTATCCAGTCCATTCAGTGCTGCGTTACGACCAAGACGACCGAGAGACCGACCTGAGCATTCAAAATGAAATGCCAGGCCCTTCAATCTAGCTTGTCTCTACCAAAGTTCCGCAATGCTGTCGAAGATCAACACCGCTGCGGCCTCAATTCGCGGCGCCGTTCCAAGGTAATCCCCCAAACCAGGCATTGCCATGGAGAGGAACAACAGGATCGTAAAGCCCGCGTAGGCGACGGTCGCATCAGTCCCTGAACTGCGGGAACCAGAAGGCAAAAAGCCGGTGTACCACGAGCCGATATACTTGACGGGCGTCAAGTCTCGCATTCGACGCAAACCGACTTGCGTTTGCCCCTGCAGCCCGTGATGAAACCACTGTGCAAGAGTTTCTGTGCGTGTTTCGTCGTACTCTAAAATCCACGGCACACCGACGCGCAAGTGCTTCGCACTGGCCGATGGAACGAGCACAGTGAACCCGTCGATCGACGTGTCTTGAACAGACACCTTAATGCGTCGGCGGCCGACTTTTAAGTTAGCCTCCGCGGAGTCCTCAGCAACGGGACAGCGAAAGAACGACTCGCTGTTTGGAGTATCAGTGGTCTTGGTCATCGAGGTTGCGCTATGGGATTAGATTGACGAGGACGCTTTGAAAAGGTTCTTGTTCCTATGGGAAACGTAGCGAATAAAACCACTCGTGACTGTGAAACTTTAACGAAAAGTCCGATATTCTTCCCTTGGTTGTTAACGATTCGGTAGTTCGCATCATTAGTAGCGATTGGACAATCGCCACAGCAGGTGGTTGGAGCAAACGACCGAATGCTACAAATGGCAGGACACAACGACTGCGTCGACTTTCCCTATTGAATCTAATAAACGAACAATACGGGCCACGCACGGCCGATTGGGTAGAGGTGCAAGACATTGCATATCGTGCTGTCCTTTCGTTACCGTTCGCCGCCCCAGAAGTCCGATGCAACGAGCCGCGATTTCATTGTTCGTCGCCATGATGGCAACGTCGCTTGCCCCAGCAACTTGGGGCGAAGATCTACTTGCACCGGTGAATGACCCGTTGCTCGGTGTGGGGAGCGTTTTGGACGCCGATCCGCTTAGCAGTATGGGGCCTTCTGCGAGCAAGGCTCCAGCCGCGCCGACCAACGAGGCGACACCTAAAGTTGATCCGCACGACGCTTTGTGGACAGAAAACTGTTATCCATCTGCTGAGACCTGTCGTAGCTGTCACCCGAATCAATACGAACAGTGGCGTGCGAGCGGTCATGCGTACGCCACCGTTTCACCGATGTTCCAGCGATTCGAACAGGCGATGACGGATTTAACCCGGGGGACCGTCGGCTCGTTTTGCGTGCGATGTCACTCACCGGTCGCCACACAACTTGAGATTCCTCGCGAGAATAGCATTCTCGAAGCGCCCCCAATCGTCCGCGAAGGCGTCACGTGCATCGCGTGCCATCGCGTACGTGAACGCTACGGTCGCAGCAATGGTGATCGTCGCATCGAACCTGGCGACATTCACCAGCCGATCATGGGAGGTTCTGACGGACATGGCGTCGCTAGTGCCATCGCGCAAGCCGAAAAGCTCAAGCTGAAGGTACACGGTTCTGACAAAGGCCCAGGCCAGCCGATGCATAACGGCAGCTACTTTTTTGAGCCACTCACCAATAGCGATATCTGCGTGTCGTGCCATCAAGTGGCGGTTCACCCAGGCATCTGGCTCGAAGTCGTTCACGCGCAATATCGAAGTGGTCCGGCCTGCGAAAAGGGCATCTCGTGTCAACAATGCCATATGGGCGCTGTACCTGGAAAAGCAGAAGGATACGACTGGGGTCATGCGGCGATCTTGAACGACAAGCCATACGGCGAACCTCGCCACATCTCCAATCACATGGTGTGGGGGCCAGGTTACTCGATCGCGCATCCAGGCATCTTTCCTCACAACCCCAAAGCAAAGAAATACACACCTCGTGAATGGCTAGCCTTTGACTATCGAGCCGGCTGGGGAACAGACGAATTCGAGCGAGGCTTGGCGCGGCAAACATCGTTTCCGCCACCTTGGGACAACGCCGATGAACGACGCGACGCTCGCAAAATCATCGACAACAACATTGCCAAAGCCGCTGAGAAACGCGAGTCCGCGATCATTACACATGAGGCAGGACTTTCTATCAGTCGTCCTTTATTTGCCCATGATCCGTGTGTTGGCCGTCCGCTTACCGTCGATTACAAAGTCAGCAATACAAGCGAAGGCCACAATATGCCGACGGGCTCTCTCGGTGCCCAGCCGCAACTATGGCTGAACGTCGTCCTGATCAATCCGGTCGGTCAACGCGTGTTCGAAAGTGGTTACCTCGACACTCAAGGCGATCTTGCTGACCTGCATAGCATCGACGTTGCCCAGGGCCGAGTTCGCCGCGATGCGGATCTCTTTAATCTGCAAACCAAGTTCTTGATCAATACCGTCCATGGCACAGATCGCGAAACGCCGCTGCCACTCAACTTCAGTCTCGATCAACTCGTGTTTCTGCGTCCTGGTGCTGTGCCGGTGAGTGTGCTCAACCACCCACCACTGATCCGCATGGAAGCCCACTCCATACCGCCGCTAGATCATAAAACAGCACGTTACCACATCCCCGCCGAGGCATTCTCGATGCCGGGCTCTTATCGCTTGAGTGTACGAATGCGAAGCCGAGTGGAACCGCCATATTTCATGCGGCTAATCAATAGCACACCCGACATGATTCGTCGTATGAATGAGCAGATCCTCGATCTGCGTCCGAGCAGCTACACGTTCTTGGTGAAGTAAAAGGGCTGCCTTGAGAAACTTAATTCAAACAAATGCAACATCGACGCACCGTCACAACCGTTGGGATGGCAACTTGATTTCCCTCACAACAGTCAATGAGCTATCCATCGTCTTGCGAACGATTGTGATAGTGGGCGTCCTAAGCATCTGGTGTACGGCATCGTTTTGCCAAGCTCAGGGACTTCATACAAACCCGTTCGTCGAAACTTCAAGCAAAATCAATTTGGAACCGGCTATTCAAACGACGTTATTACCCGCAATTGCCTCGGAGTTCGAACGTTTCACGTTGCTCTCAGAACCGGGGATTTCAGTGGACGTCGCACCTATGGATGAAACGTCGTATGCGTACTCACCGATTCGACAGGAGACTTACTCAGAACAGCCAGCGTTCTCGGAGCCACTCTTCACGGTTTCGATGTCCCAGGCCATAGCGGCATGCGATTCGTGGGAGATGGCGGCACCGCCAGTCGATTTGCCGTATCACCACGATGACTTTTCGCCCACGCCGTTGCCCAACGAGGCGATGTATCATGACGGCATGCGAGAACAATGGGTTTACGACGCCAAGAACAGCGTACCGGTTCAACATCCGTGGATCGAATGGGGCCGGATTTTCTACGGCGATGGAATTACACCTCGCGGCTATAATTGGTTCGGAAATACAAACTTGGCACATCCCCAGTTCTATCTCTATGGGGATTACCGAACGGGCATCGCTTCTGGCCGAAATGCGGTCGGCCGCACAGACAACTGGGCGAGCCGCTTGAACCTGGACCTCGACCTTCGACTCACAGACACTGAAAGATTCCATGCGTTCATTGGTCCGCTCACTCGCGGAGTCGCGTTCTCACAAGTGGCTTTGGTTGACGGCAAACTCGACTACCAGCCGATTGTCAATCTGAATCCCGTCACCGGCTTTTTCGAAGGAGATCTTGGAGCAATCCTCGGTGGCATGGCGGACGAATCGTCACCCTTTGAGTTACCCTTCACCGTCGGCTTAGTCCCATTGTTATTCCAAAACGGCATCTGGATGGAAGACGCCGTCACGGGAGCAGCGTTTTCCTTGCCAGCTCGTCACAGCCGTGCGCTGAATTGGTCCAATTACGACGCAACCTTTTTTGCCATCTTTGATCAACTCAACAGCGTCGCATTCGGCAATGATGAACATGCGGCCCAGGCCTTCGGCACGGCATGGTTCATCGAAGCCTACGACGGATACATCGAGACGGGATACGCCTACCTTCACGATCGCAATTTTGACGAGCGCAGCTATCACAACACGACATTCAGCTACACTCGACGGTACTTTGACCGCATCAGCAACAGTATCCGAGTTATCGTCAATGCTGGTCAAGACTTACCCAAAGCAGATCGAACAGCCGATGGCGCGCTACTGTTGTTTGAGAACAGTCTCGTGACGGGTGCTCCATACAACATCGTGCCTTACATGAACTTGTTCGTCGGCTGGGACCGACCCCAGTCTGTGGCTCGCGCAGGCATCTCAGGCGGGATTTTGCGTAATGTCGGAATCAACTTTGACACCGATGGTCTCAATGGTTTCGCAACGCTTGACCCAAGTGCCAGCGACACCGCCGGCGGCGCGATCGGCATTGATTTACTCGGAGCCGACTATGATCGCCAACTCCTTCTCGAACTTGCTTACTTGACGCCACACGGCAACAGTAACGCTGCGACGCCTGATGACCAGTTCGCCGCTGGGACTCGTTATCAGTTCCCCATTTCGCATCGATCGTTGCTTCGATTCGATGCCATGTATGGCTGGCGCAACGGCCTGGACGACGTATACGGCACTCGCATGGAGTACCGCTGGAAGTTCTGAGTCGCTACGCGACGCGATGTATCTGGGAAGTCATTCAGTCGATTCTGTCACGGGCGTGTCCAGTCGCTTGAGCTCGTCGCCGATCTTCTTCCGCCAATTGCGATAAATTGGCGTCTCTCCTTTGAGATTGATTGCCTCAATCACAAGAGCACTTGCTTTGCCAAGATTTACTTTCGCTAGATCAACCTTCTGAAGTTGAGCCTGAACGCGTCCTATATTGTATAAGCCGATCCACGCACCTTGTTTACTGGCTTCGTTCTCGGGGTCAATCTCAAGCACTCGCATGTGACAGTCCATATGCCGTTGGAAATACGAAATGGCTTCATCGTGCAATCCGAGCTCCACGGCTATCTCACCTGCCCTAAAATAGCTGACGCTGAGATACGGCAACGAAACCAACGGGTCGGTCATCGTTGAGGACACTCGTTCTCGAATTTCAATCGACAATTTGCAATGCTCCATCGCTTCAGTCAGCTGATTTGTTTTGCGATATGCTTGGGACAAGTGAAAATAACCGCCTTCAAGCCGGCGCTGCTCCCGAATACTCATTGGATCATTCTTGACCGTGACTAGACTGGCCTGAACACACCTGTTCCCGAAGTCGATAGCATCTTGCATTTGGCCCATCGCCTGAAATTGGATTGCAAGGCTACCGTACGCACTTGCCAATTTGATGTAACTCTCATGATCGCCGGGATCTTTCTCAACCATTGACTGGTAAATCTGGGCAGACCTCTGCATGTATTCAACACCAGACCTATCCTCGCCAATCACAAGCATCTCACTACCAATGTGGTAACAAACTTCGGCAAGGCCTCTTGCAACCGACAAGCTACCTGGATCGAGGTTTAAGAGCGCCTCGCTCATCTTTACTGATTCTTGAAGATGCCAGATTGCATCTTGGTGACGCTTGGCTAAGGAGTGAATTAAACCGAGTGCAGCATGAGCACCTGCTAGTCGTCCTGGACTCGTGTCCAACAATTGCTTGCTAATCGATAGGTCGCGAGAAGCAAACTCAAGTGCCTGTTCAGGCATATCATTAACGCGACAGTAAATGCCTAGCAGTCGATACGTCTGGGTAATTTCTAGAGCATTTTCAAGGTCATCTGGATCTGCTTGCAATATCGCTTCGCCCAATTCTCGAGCGATGTCCAGATGACGCTTCGCTTCTTCGTGCTGATCACGACGAAGGTTTAAGTAACCGAAATCTCGACATGCGACCGAAAACTCTCGTTTCACAACAAGATCATCAGGCAAGGCAGTTAGTATCTCGCGTCCCAAATCAACGCATTGAGAATAAAACGTCGATGACTCTTCAAACTGACCGGCTCGCAACATGACATTTCCCATTTGTTTGCATGCCTGCATCAAGTCACGCTTACGACTAAGGTCCTCTGACTTTTCACTGTAGCGAGAATTGGCGATCGTCCAAGATCGTCGGTAAAATGAGAGGGCTTGTTCGATGGCGTGTTTCGTAGACTCGGAAGGATTTGCTGCGTCCACATCCAGTAATTCTGCACTGCCATAACTCAGGCAGAGATTTCCGAGCGAGGCCAAAGCGACCATATTTGTTTCGTCGACTTGGGCTTGTGACACATAATCCGATGCCACTTGATCAAGTTGCTCCAACGACATCCCAAGTAACCGCCGTCGAATATCAGCCGCACCAGGTACGTTCTCTAGTTCTTTTTGCACATTAACAACGACATCCGTCAGTGTCGCGAACAACAATTGGCTTTGCGTATCGGCCTGTTTCCTCGCATCGGACTCACGGAGATTCGCGGCGGTTAACTCAGCATTCTTTGTGTCGAGCTCACCGTTGCGTTCATCGAGCCGCTCGTTGAGCTTGGCTAACGCCGCATTGTTCTTGCTTAACATTGTCGAAAAGAGACCTAGACTCAATGTCGACATAAGAACAATCGCTGCAGCCGTCGCGACCAACGACTGGTGCGAACGCACCCACCTTACAAGTCGGACGTTGAAGGGCTCTGGGTACGCGTCGACAGACAATCCATCGAGCCAACGCTCGACTTCCTGACCAAGTTCGAAAGCTGTTGGATATCGTGACGCTGGATTCACCGAGATTGCCCGACAACAGATTGCATTGAGGGGCTTCGGCACGCCTGCAAGGACTTCACGCGGCTCTCGAATATCACCGGAAACGACCGACTTAATTACAGCCTCAAGTGTGTCAGAATTGGCCGGAGGTCGCCCGGCCAGGATCTCGTAAAGTATCGCACCGAGCCCATAGACATCGGACCGCTCATCGATACGATCGAGTTTTCCCGACAACTGTTCCGGGGGCGCATAAGCTGCCGTACCCATGATGGAACCTTCGATCGTCAGCCCATCACCGCTGCTATCGGTTACCAAGGGATCTTCTGTGACCGTGTCACCAAGCGGTATCGGCACGGCGCGACGGACTCCAAGTGGCTTGGCTAACCCCCAATCCACGACGAGTGTCTCACCATACTGGCCAATCATCACGTTACTTGGCTTGAGGTCACGATGCAGCACACCACGAGAGTGAGCATAGTTTATCGCGTCGCAAACATCGAGAAATCTTCTCAACAGTTTCCGAAGCGCTGGCCCATCCAACGGCTCTGTATTTGCGGCTACTTGTTTGTGAAAATTACGAATATGAACAAGTAGATTGTCACCGCGGATCAATCGCATCGCGTAATACGGTCGACCATCATCACCAGCACCAAGGCTGTAGATCGGAACGATCCCTGGGTGCTCGAGACCTCCTGTAACTTGAGCTTCAAGTAAAAACTTACTTCGCTGGGCTTGATCGTCAGCTCGCTCGGGACGAATTTCCTTGAGCGCAACTTCACGATTTAGCTCTCGGTCCATGGCAACGGACACAACACCGAGTCCGCCACGATCGAGCGGTCTGCGGAATTCAAATCGACGACTCGAAGACGACGAATCGCGAGTGGGCGGCATGATCGTCGCCAAGGCTGGGGCGCGAAGATGCGAAACACTCGTTTGAAAATCAGTATCGCCCGAAAGAGAGAAAAGGTCATCCTTGAGTGACCCCAATGTGCTCAGAGATTGCAAACTCGCTTCCACGTTGCCGTCATGACTCGACACATGGCGATCAACCAGTCGCCAAAGCAAATAACCATCGTCTTCGTCCAGCACTCCTTCCTTCACCAAGAATTGGTCGAGTGACTCGGATCGGTCAGCAAGCCACTTGCTAAAGGCCGTCAGCAACACCGCTTTGTCGACAAAATCGTTCTGCAATGCCAACAAACTGAACAACAATGCGCGATCAGCAACCATGTTTCCTCGAGTTAAACTACAGCAGCCCCCTTTTCAAACAGCCACACCAACCCCCCGCAGAGTGTAGTTCGCGTTGGCCGCCACCACAATCAACCCGTAGTGGCTCTTTCCGAATTCCACGAGATAACCGCGATACACGACAAAAAATTGCCAATGCTCGCGGTCATCGCGTTTCGGTGCCGTCGCGTGTATCTAGCTACTGGTCGGAATAGACCATGGTGCTTTCTTCCTTGGTCACTGGCACCGTCGATTGGTCGCTGACGACGATCGCTCGTGTGAGGTGAGTGCCTGGGGTGACGCCTTTGACTCGAATTCGGTAAACAAGCTCTTGGCCGGAATCCAATTTCGATTGAGGTGCAAATGCGACGAGTCCGCGATCGTCCGTGCCAGCATCCGTTTCGGTACTGATAAGCTGCAACCCAGCAGGCAATTGGAATTTGACTTGGACGTTGCTGTCGCTTCGTGAACCACGATTCGTCAAACGAATCTCGTAGGTGGTCTCGCTACCGATTTCGATCGGATCGGCGGCGTCAGAGATTTGGAACGTCAATTCGGCAAGCGATTCCACTGTTACATTACGTTCACTGGTGGCTGTCAGTCCCAAGTCGCCGCGCGCCTCCAGACGAATGGTGCGTTCGCCTTCCTCCACCGGAAGCAGCGTTAATGGAACTTGACCACGCCCACCTTCGGGCAACTGTGGCAACGACCAATACACAGCGTGTCGCGATGGATCGTATTGGCCTTCGTTGGCGGTGCTGACGAAAGTGAAGCCACGATCCAGGTACGCGGCAACTTCCACATTGGTCGCGTCGGCGGTACCAACGTTGGAAAGATCCAATTGATAGGTCGCTTGTCGTTCCAGGAATCGTCGGGACGGACCGGTGAGTTCAACATGCAAATCCGGTGCGATGACTTCGACTTCGATGGCATGTTCAGCCGTGATGCCATCCTCGCTCGTCAAGCGAACGAGGTTTTGAATTCGCCCGGGGGCAACGGCACGCAGTCGAAGTACTTGGCGACGAACTTCGCCAGCACGAAGTGTGCCGAGCAAGTTATCGAGTTCTCGACCCTTCGGGTGCTCAAGGCCGTCTGGAACATCTTCTTGAAGGACGACACCGAGCGCGTCGCCTGTGCCAGGATTACTGACTTCGAGTTCAATTTCGAGCTGTTGGCCGATCAAAACTTTCTCGGGAGCACGTTGAATGATACTGAGTTGCGGACGTGTGCTCATCGTGCGAACGGATGCCGCGGCTTCAAAAGTTACACGAGCCACGCTACCCAGTTCGCCTTCGGCTTCGGGAACAAGTTGCATGGTGATCGTGCGTTCGTCACCGACTGGCATGGCGCCGAGTTGCCACAACATCGAGTCGCCTTGGACCACCGGTGCTGGCGAGGCGTCGACGAGCCGCATACCGGCTGGCACGCGATCGTGGACTCGAACATCAAGAGCTTCCGCGGAACCAACGTTTTGGACGTGGATCACAAACGCAGCGGGCTTGCCGACTTTGACTTCGATCGGTGCTCGCTTGTGGATGACAACGCTTGGTGACTGGACCCCTTCGAGTCGTCGATCGCCGGGTGAGTTAATCGTTTGGCTCGGTTCAGCATTGAACGGAGCTTGCCCAGAAGCAGCATATGGCGATTCAGCAAAGGATGACGCTGGAGCAAAATTCTGGGCTGGAGCTGACGGCAAACTCGCAATACGTGGCGATGAGGGTGCCAACGTTGAGTTGCCTGGCAGCTGCATTGAGGATGGAGCTGACTGGAAGGCCGGAGCAGGCTGGAAACTTGGAGTTTGCGGTACAGCTGCGAAAGCCGATGGTGGTGCGGCGAGTGCTGGCTCCTCCCGAAGCTCACTCGTGCTACCGCGAAGGACATTCGCGTTGCTATTGATGCTGCCAAAACCTTGCGGCCCAGCATCCGGCGCTGGCAACGAAGGTAGGTCAGCGGTTTGTGGCTCCACCGCGAAACTTGGTGGCTCATCGAATTGCAACTCTGGGATCACTGGAGACTCAATCGTCGCAGCTCCCATGGTCATCGCGGGCATAACATTTTGCGGCGTGACCGGGGCTGATGTACTCTCGGGAACAACCGGTGGGGCAACAGTCGGTGGCATCCCCCAGCCACCGGACGCCGATGCGGGGCTATTTACGGGAGGTTGGGCGACCAAAGAGCCAGGCAATTGGTTCGCATCGAAGCTACCAAAGCCACTCGGTGGCGCCGCATCAGCGACGGTTTCGGGCATAGAAACGGTCGGTGGAGCAGAAAAACCGGTCGATGGCGGGGCGTCAAATGAAGGCGGGGCATCACCAAATGACGGGAATGAACCAAAACCTTGAGGCGGTGACACCGAATTTTGAGCCCGCTCGGCCGGGGAGTCGACTTCCAAGGGTTCAGTGTGCTGGACCTGCTGGATCGTGTCCAAGGGTCCGGCGGGGAATTTCTGGGCCGATTTTGTGCGTGAGGAAAGCTCCGCCGGGTCAGAAAACCCCGTCGAATCGAAGCTCCATGAGCTATCGCCCAGCGCCGTGATGGGCGCTGGCGGCGTGTTGAGCACCGCGGTGTCCGCCACGGTCCAGGTCGAATTCGGATCTTTTTGCCGGTCTTTTTGGGCCTGAGCAGCAGCAAGGGCACCAAGCAGAATCGTGATCGCGCCGGCGGCGAGTCGAACGCCAAAAGGCTTCATGGGTCGCATTCCATTTGCGGTAGTCGTCGGCCATTCCGTCGGCCAATGCTGGTGGTTACCAGATTCGTGCCCAACAAGGAAAGAGCAATCGTGAAACTCTTTACACAGCCGCCCGAACCAGCAACACTGGTGAGACCAACGAACGACGTCAGCCTTTCTTTGCGATCGTACGTCAGCCTGATTGTGGCGATGTATGCGCGGGAAAGGTTTCTTTTTTGTCGGCGCGAGTGATTTCACTCGCGCCATTGTCAAACCACTTGAGCGAATTTTTACAAGGGACGGGTGCCATGATCGAATCGGTACCAATGACGCGCGAAGGATACAACCGAATCAAGGCTGAGATCTCGCGTTTAGAAAACGAAGAGATGCCTCGAGTCACGGAAAAAATCGCCGAAGCACGCGCCGAAGGTGACCTCAAGGAGAATGCCGAGTACCACGCCCAGCGTGAGAACCAAGGTATGTTGATGGCCAAGATCAACGAACTCAAGGACAAGATCGCTCGCGCCTCGATTGTCGATATTTCGAAACTGCCCAAGGACGAAGTCGTCTTTGGTTGCACCGTGACTGTCGAAGACCTTAAGTATGGCGACGAAGAGAAATTCACGCTCGTCGGCACCGGCGATGAAGACTATGACGTCGGCAAAATCCTCATTTCGAGCCCATTGGGCCAAGGTCTGCTCGGTAAGAAGGTCGGCGATGAGGCAGAGATCGAAGCACCTGCGGGCAAGATGAAGTTCAAGATCCTCAATATCGAGTTTGACTTCTAAGCCAATGAGCGATGCCGAAACGAGGGAGCGGGCCGACTCAGTAGATCGGACAGACACAGCGGGACCAAGCGACAAGGGTGACGGCCCCGGTTGTATGCCTGCGATCTTGGCCTCGGTGGTCCTCCTGGGGATCGCTTGCTTTGTCTGCTGTGGCGTGAGCACTTGGTATCTCTACGAACAGCGTGCCGTGCTCGTCTCACGCACGCTAACCGAGACCTATATCCCGGCCGTCGAACAAAGCCGTATGGATCCCGACGATAAGGAAGCGGTGCTCATGGAGTTCAACAAGTTCGCTGAATCACTTGAGCGAAACGAAGTCGAGAACTGGCAAGCCGCCGCAGTGATGCAGCGGATCGTGCGATTGCCAATCCTCGAATGGGGCGACCTGCAAGCCGTCGAAGAAATTTTGCGGGGCGATTCGGCGGATCATGCGGATGCGTTGATCCAGTTCACGAGACTTCGCCGCGGCGTCGAGATGGATCAAGTCACGATGATCGATGTGGAAGACGTGCTCGAACCCGTGCTCGCAGGCGACGGGACGATGGACACTCGACGCACGCTGGCAACACCGATCACAGTTTCGGCAGCACTCGAAGTCGCCGAGCGTGCCAAGTCAGTTGCCGACCGCAGTAAAGTGCCTAGTCGCGAATTCGATGAGATCAAAATCGGTCCGATCGTTCGCCGGCAAATCGATGCAGGTTTGACTGAGGGCAGCTACTAAGCTCGGTAAAAGGTAAGAGGGTACAAGGTATCCGAGACCATTTGCCAGGAACTGAACCTGCGGGTGCTTTGCACAAATGGTACTGGACACCTTTTACCAGCTCATTGCTCAAGGATTTTCAAATTGACCAAGCGGCAAATCGTCATCGTTGGTGCTGGCCCAGGCGGCTTGGCTGCGGCGATGCAGTTAGCCCACGCCGGATGCTCCGTCAAGGTTCTCGAGAGCCGCGACCGCGTTGGCGGCCGCACCTCAGCCATCGAGATCGACGACTTTCGGTTTGACTGTGGCCCCACGTTCTTCCTCTACCCACGCGTGCTCGAAGAGATCTTTCGCTCGGTCGGCTATGACTTGATGGAAGAAGTCCCGATGCGACGGCTCGATCCCCAATATCGACTGACGTTTGGAGCTGGCGGTCAACTCGATTGCACACCTGACTTGGACGAGATGGATCGGCAAATCGCCCAGTTCGCTCCCGCCGACGTCGGGGCGCTGCGTCGCTACATGGACGACAATCGGATCAAGCTCCAGCGGTTTCGCCCGATCCTCGAGTCGCCGTTTAATTCGCCGCTAGATCTACTTCGTCCCTCGATGCTCGCGGCACTACCGAAGCTACATCCGATGCGTTCACTCGGCGATGAACTCAGTCGATACTTCTCCGACCCACGATTGGTCATCGCCTTCGCGTTCCAATCCAAATACTTGGGCATGTCGCCGTTTCAATGCCCGAGCCTGTTCAGCATTCTGTCATTTCTCGAATACGAATACGGAGTGTTTCATCCGCTTGGCGGTTGCAGCCGTGTCAGCGAGCGAATGGCCGAGATCGCAACGTCGATGGGAGTTGAGATTTGCTTGAACGAGCCCGTTGAATCTGTCGAGATGGAAGGCAAGCGACTGACGGCACTGCACACGTCCAACGGTCGCCTGACGGCTGACGCCTTCGTCGTAAACGCTGACTTCGCCAACTGGATGACACGGCATATTCCCAATCAGTCACGTCGACGATGGAGCGATGAATCGATCGCCAAGAAGAAGTTCTCGTGCAGCACCTTCATGCTCTACCTGGGTATCGAAGGACTCTACGAAGACTTGCCGCATCACAACATCCACATCAGCAGCAACTACGAAAAGAACCTTCGCGAGATCGAGATCGATCATGTGCTCAGCGATGATCCATCGTTCTACGTACAAAATGCTGGAGTCACGGATCCGACGTTGGCCCCCGCAGGCCACAGCGGTCTGTATGTGCTCGTCCCAGTCACCCACCAACATAAAAACGTGGACTGGAACCGAGAGTCCGACCGCTTTCGCGAACTGACACTCGACAAGCTCTCTGCGATTGGCCTGGGCGACATTCGCAGCCACATTCGCACCGAACATCGGATCACACCCCAGGACTGGGAAGACAACTACGCGATCTACAAAGGAGCGACCTTCAATCTCGCGCACAACTTAGGCCAAATGCTGCACCTTCGTCCTCGCAATCGCTTCGAAGAAATCGACAGCGTGTACCTCGTTGGCGGCGGAACGCACCCTGGCAGCGGCCTGCCCGTGATCTACGAATCCAGTCGTATCACCAGCCGCCTGATTCTCAACGACCTCGGCCTCAGCACCCGCTTCATCGACGACGCCGCTCGAGCTTTATCCGAGACCGCTGCTATTTAACACAGATACTTTACTTGTCGAATTGACTGAGCAAGTGGACTACGCACGAGGGTTTTCGCTTGTAAAATCTCGGTTTCTAGTAACTTAACTCTTTGAAATCACTTTTGCTCATGCGCGTTCTTTCTGGCATCCAACCGACTGGCCGATTTCATTGGGGTAATTTCTTTGGCGCCATTCGCCAGTACATCGACTTGCAAGACGACAACGATGGATTTTACTTCATCGCAGATCTGCACGCGTTGACGACCGTGCGAGATCCGGCGGTGCTACGCCAGCACGTTCTTGATGCTGCGATCGACTTGCTCGCATTGGGGCTGAATCCGGACAAGGCGACTCTGTTCATTCAGTCGCATGTGCCCGAGGTCAGCGAGCTGTGCTGGATTTTGATGACGGCGACACCGATGGGGCTGCTTGAACGCTGTCACGCTTACAAGGAAAAGAAAGCCAAGGGCATCAATGCGGACGCGGGACTGTTTACGTATCCGGTCCTCATGTCGGCGGACATTTTGGCGTATGACTCGCAACTCGTACCGGTTGGACAAGACCAAGTCCAGCACATCGAGGTCTGTCGCGATCTCGCGGGCAGCTTCAACCATTCATTCGGCGAAACCTTTGTGCTGCCCAATGCCAAGACACTCGACCACAGTGCCAAGGTGCCTGGCACGGACGGCCAAAAGATGAGCAAGAGCTACGATAACACGCTGCCGATCTTCGGCGACGAAAAACAGATCCGTAAACAAATCATGCGCATCGTCACGGACGCTCGGCCGATGGAAGACCCCAAAGAGCCAGAGGACGACCATCTGTTCCAACTCTACCGCTTGTTCGCGAGCGAGGTGGACACGGTGGCGATGGCGGCGAAGTACCGCCAGGGCGGTTTCGGATATGGCGAAGTCAAGAAAGCGGTCGCCGAAGCGAGTGAAGCGTACTTTGCCGAAGCTCGCAGCCGACGCAGCGAACTGGAGAACAACCTAGACCACGTTCATTCGACGCTCGCGAAAGGTGCCGAGCGTGCTCGCGAAGTCGCTGGCGATGTCCTCTCACGCGTCCAAGCTGCTTGTGGGCTAAAATAGCCACATGGCAATCATTGGCATCGGAACGGAAATCATCGAATGCGTCCGCATCGCCAAGATGATCGAAACTCACGGCGAACAATTTTTGCAACGAGTTTATACCGCCAGCGAAATCGATTACTGCACCAACCGAGCCAGCTCGACTCAGCAATTTGCGGCTCGCTGGTCAGCGAAAGAAGCGGTCATGAAAGCGATGCGTTGCCATAACCAAGGGATTCGCTGGTCAGAAATCGAGGTGGTTGCCGTAAACGGCGAAGGCCCGACGATCAAACTCTCCGGCGTCGCTGCGTTGTGGGCGGAACAGTTGGGGATCGAACAACTACATGTCACACTTGCGGCCTGTCGAACTCACGCGACCGCTTATGTCGTGGCCGTCGACATTGATGGCTGAGTCCGTAGCCAACATGCATTCCTCACATGAAATGAATTCACGATGCGAAACCTTGCACTTCACTGGCAAATCCTCATCGGCATGGTTGCCGGAACCTTGCTCGGCATTGGGCTGAATCTGTTTTTCGGTTCGCGAGAAGTGTCCGTCACTCAGGATTTGCCGAGTGGAGTCGTATCAGCACGTGTGATTGATACGTCGGCCCGCACCGAGATTCGTTACGTTCGGTCGTCCGGTGACGAAGTGTTCCGCGTTGTGGATCCGCTATCGCGGCAAATTGACGAGGCTCGTTCGGTTGACGCGTTAAAGTCGCTCGATGCTGTCGCTTATGAGATCTATCAAACGCATGGCGTCAGTCTGGCCAAGCGAGTGGGTTTGTGGTGCAAGCGGCTTGGCGGATTGTTTTTGCGGATGCTTCAAATGGTCGCCGTGCCGCTGATTGTCACTTCACTGACCACCGGCATTCTCGGACTTGGCGGAAGCGAAGGCGTGGGACGAATGTTCCGCCGCACGCTGACGTATTACCTCGCGACCAGCTTCCTGGCGATCTGTACGGGATTACTGATGGTCAATCTAATCCGCCCTGGGCTCGGTGCCGGAGCGCCGCCGGCCGCTGCTGCCGCTGATAACAGCCACGCCGCTTCACTGGGTGACGTGCTCTTCGCACAAGTCGAGGCGTTGATCCCGAGTAACCCGCTCGGTGCACTCGTTGCCCCGGACTTTCTTTCCATCATCGCGTTCACGATCGCAATTTCGCTGTTCACGATCCGAATTGGCGGCACCGTGCTGGAGCACGTTCGCACCGCCGCTCAAGTCGGTTTCCAAGTCATGATGGCGATGACGACCGCGATCATCCACTTGGCTCCGATCGGCGTGTTCTTCTTGATCGCCTATGTCACAGCGACTCAAGGCGCAAGCGTATTCCAAGCACTCGCGTGGTATGTGCTCGCCGTTGCATTGGCGCTTGGCGTGCACGCTTGCATCACATTGCCCCTCATCGTGAAGTTCTTTGCCCGTCGAAGCCCGTTCGAATTTGCCAAAGCCATGTCGCCTGCGCTATTAACCGCGTTTAGCAGTGCGAGCAGCAACGGGACATTGCCACTGACTATGTCGAGTGTCGAGACTCGCGCCGGCATCAGCAACCGAACTGGCTCGTTCGTGCTGCCGCTTGGAGCGACGATCAACATGGACGGCACCGCACTCTATGAAGCGGTGGCAGTGCTATTCATTGCCCAAATGCACCACGGTCAAAATTTGCCGCTCAGCCAACAAATCATCGTCGCGTTTACGGCGTTACTCGCCAGTGTCGGCGCCGCGGGGATTCCGCACGCTGGACTCGTGATGATGGTCATTATCTTGCAAGCGGTGAACTTGCCGGTTGAGCTACAGGGTGTGATCCTTGCTGTCGATCGCGTGCTCGACATGGCGCGAACTACGGTAAACGTTTGGAGCGACGCATGCGGATGCGCCGTGATCGAGTCGCTCGAACAAGGCACGACCGGCGACTCAGCGACCCTTGCAAGGGCCGCCGAGTAAGACATCGCTTCGGACGATCAACTAGCAAAGGTTGCTGTCGAAGACTTGGACGCTTGCCCAGCCCGCTTTTTGTTCGTCGATGAACTGGAGGTGCCGCGGGGCAGTTTGATACACGTCGTGCGAGGCACGATCGGCGAAGATGACGTGAAGCGAAACGTCATAGTCCCCGTTCACGGGGCGATTCAACTCAGCCTCGCGCACACCGACGGCGAAATCAACGACGCCATCATGATCGTCGAGATACTTTTTACAGGCATCAACAAGTGATTGACGCGATGCTTCGCTGCGGTCGACAAGCGTAAAGAAAACGTGGTGAGCAAGTTTGGCCATGAGTTGAGATCGATTCGAGTAAGTCAAGTTGAAAGCGAGACGCCAGAGTCTCCGGCAGAACCAAGAGTCCCCCGCAGAACAAGTTGCACATGCTAGAGACTGGCAAGACGACGCTCAACCGTCACTCCCATCAACAGGCTGGTTCTTCACCGACAGGCTACTTCTTACGGCGATCGCCACGTCTGCTGATCCCGGCCCGATCCATGAGTGAGTGCTTGTTCAGCTCGTCCAGGTAGTCGTCGTCGGGAGGCGGAGGCCCATAGGCACCGAGTGAGTGCGGGTCATACTCGACGATGTACTCGTGTTTCCCAAAGGCAATCTTGCACTTGGGGTCCAAACGCTTGCGAATGACCGACCGTCCGTCCACCTTGGTCCCATTGCGGCTGTTCAAATCGCGGGCGAACCAGTACCCCTCTTCGATCGCCATGCGACAATGGTTGCTGGACACGTTCGGGAACTTCAGTTGGATATCACAGTCGCTTTGACGCCCAATCAATAACCGCTCTTTGAGCAGCGGGATTGGATCACCACCACCGATAGGAACAAGTTGTCCGTATTTGCCAGCAAATAAGACTTCCTCGTCTTCGTCCAAGGGTCCCATAATGTTCGCTTTGCGTTAAAAAGAGTCGGTAACTGGATCGTCGTCATCGGACGCCGATCACCTAGTATAAAGAGACGATGACCGCTTGTTGAATTTTCAGTCTAAATTTCGCTCCACACCATTTTGACTCCCATCCCCCACTTGGCAACTCCGCAAACTCCCTCGAATCCAAACTTCCACGATTCTCTCGCTTGGCAGGGGGAAGGACTGTTGCTGAATGCATTTGGCGCGGCGTTGCGACGGCGATTCGGAGGACGTGTCCAGCGTGTGAGCATTGACGCTGGTTTTACATGCCCAAACGTTGACGGTAGCGTGACTCGCGGCGGATGCAACTTTTGTGACAATCGGTCGTTTAGCCCCTCAAGACGAGTCCGTTTGAAGCGAGTTGGCGACCAACTCAGTGGCGGGATCGAATCAGTTCGACGACGATACGACCGTGTTCAAGGCTTTATCGCCTATTTTCAACCTGCCACAAACACCTACGCCCCCGTTGACCAACTCGAAGAAATTTACGAGTTGGCGCTGTCCATTCGGGAGGACATTGTGGGGCTAGCGATTGGAACGCGGCCAGATTGTGTGCCAGAATCCGTCTTGAATCTGCTAGAGAAACTCGCGTCAAAACACTACGTGTCGCTCGAGTTTGGCATGCAAACGATGCACGACGCGAGCTTGGACTGGATGAATCGTGGGCACATTCACGCGGACATGATCAACGCGATCGACCGCAGCCGAAACCGCGGCTTCGAGTGCTGTGCTCACATCATTCTGGGAGTTCCCGGCGAGAATCACGCGATGATGATGCAAACCGCTTTGGAAGTCGCAAAGCTCGGTTTTGACGCAGTAAAGCTGCATAATCTGTATGCTGTCCGTGGCACGCCGCTGGGCGAAGAAGTCTTGAGCGGCAAGATCCAAATGATGTCGCGAGACGACTACATACAGACCGTCGTCGACTTTCTCGAGCGAATTTCTCCCAAAGTCATCGTGGAACGCGTCAGCGGCGATGCGCCTCCAGATTATTTGATCGAACCGAAATGGTGCTTGGAAAAGTCGTCGCTGCGACAAGCGATCGAAGATGAATTCACACGTCGCGGTACACGCCAAGGCAGTCACTATGTCGCACCTGAACCGCTTCCTGAACATCGCCCGCGTCCCGAAGACCTAACGCCTGACGCGATCCGCATCCAGATTGACCAACGCGGACGGTTACCGGTGCTCAGGATGCACGGCTGAGATGTCGAAATTCTAGATAAGGCTAGAACGAAACCAAAAGCAACGGCATACAATGAAAACGCTGAGACTCAAACACCCGCCGACCGAAGGGCTTCCCAATCGCAGGGAACTTTCGCTACAACCTCCGCTCGCTTTTTGATCCCACCGGAATTTCATGAGATGGCTCGCACTGCGATCGTCTTCGGGCTGCTGCTTTGCGGCCTTACGTTCTACGGACTGGTTGCTGCGATGACAAAGTCGCCGTTTCAGTTCGTTCCGCTCATGTTTGGGATTCCCGTGCTGTTTTGTGGCGTCGTTGGACTCAATCCACACCGCCGGCGAGTCTCAGGCGGCATCTCCGCTGGCATCATGGCTTTCGGCACCATGGTCGGCATTGTCGCGACAAGTCGCTGTGTCGCGCATTGGTCCGAACAACAAACATTGCGTCCAGTTCTGTTTACCATGGGCGTCTTGATGATTGCCCTGTGCTCCGTCTTTGTTGTTGTGTTTATCGTTCGAACGACGACAGACCGCCGTCGCCGATTGGCCAAAAACCTGGCAAATCCCGGCACTGGAACAGTCAAGCTGGCCTCAGCGAATAACGCTTATAAGTTGCCAGACTCGAGCATGGAACCGATCGATCCGCAGCCACAAACTGTCGCCCCATCGCCTCGGGGCGATTGACACCCCGAACATCCCACTTAAATTGAGTCTCAGAATTTCGTGGTGCTGAACCCTGACGCCACAAAATTGAGACCTTATAGAACAACGCCCAGACTTCTGCTACCAATGATTTCCAACACTCCAAGCATTACCATCCGCGTCACCGGCTTCATTTGCCGGAAATGACGCGGGGGCGAATCGCCCGCAGTCCTCTGGGCCACTCGGAGAGTGGTCGGATGCCTTGTGGCTGATTCGGTGTTGGACTTTGCTGACTAAACGTCACCCCCAGAGCCATCTCGGCTGTGGGGGTTTTTTCGTATCGTTTTCAACCTGTCAAAATCGACCGTTGATCCTACTGTCCACCTTGTTCGTTGACATACCATGAATGCCAAACCGATCCTGATCTACGACACCACCCTTCGCGACGGCTCCCAAGGCGAAGGCGTTAGCTTCTCGTTACAGGACAAGCTCAACATCGCGATGCGACTTGCCGAAATGGGCATCGATTTCATCGAAGGCGGCTATCCGCTGTCAAACGAGAAGGACGTGGCATTCTTTCAGGAGATTCGTCAACGAGATCTCGGTTCAAGTAAAGTCTCGGCCTTCGGCATGACACGACGCCGCTCGATGGCTGCGGACAAAGACCCGGGCATGCAAGCACTCGTTGCCGCGGAGACGCCCTACTTCACCCTCGTCGGAAAAACGTGGGACTACCACGCGACCGATGTGCTCGGAGTCACGCTCGACGAGAACCTCAACATGATCGGCGAGAGCGCCGAGTATTTAAAGCAACACGGCGAACTGATCTATGACGCCGAACACTTCTTCGATGGATACAACGCGAATCCAGAATACGCACTCAAGACGCTGCAAGCCGCAGTCGCCGGCGGAGCGACTTGGCTCGCGCTCTGCGATACGAACGGTGGCACCCTTCCCGAACGCATCGCCGAAGTCACCAAGATCGCACTCGACAGTGTCGCTGATCGCGGCGTTCAAATCGGCATCCACTGTCACAACGACTCCGAACTTGCCGTCGCCAATTCGCTCGCCGCCGTGGACGTTGGCGCGACCCAGGTCCAAGGCACCATCAACGGTATCGGCGAGCGCTGCGGCAACGTGGACTTGATCTCCGTGATCGCGAACCTTTCGCTCAAGAAGAAAGGCTACTCCGTTCTCGGCGGTCGTTCGCTTCAACCACTGACCGAACTCAGCCGCTATGTCTACGAGACAGCCAACCTGCAGTGGCGCGGATGCCAACCATTCGTCGGCCAAAGCGCTTTCGCACACAAAGGCGGCATGCACGTCCACGCCATCAACAAAGCCGCCAAGACCTACGAGCACATCGATCCAGCACTGGTCGGAAACGAACGTCGGATCCTCGTCAGCGAACTGTCCGGGCGCAGTAATATCATCGCGGTTGCGACCAAACACAACATCAACGACGACCGCGAACTCATGGACAAGATCCTCGCCGAAGTCGTGCGACTGGAAAATCAAGGTTATCAATTCGAGAACGCTGGAGCCTCGTTTGACCTGCTCATCAAGCGAGTCTCAGGAACCTTCACACCGCACTTCACACCGATCAAGTACCGCATCGTCGCTGGCGACCGTGACAGCGGCGCTTCGAACGTGTTCGCCGAAGCGATCATCAAACTCCAAGTGGGCGACAAGCTCTGGTTCGACGCCGCCGAAGGCCACGGTCCAGTCAACGCATTGGACGCAGCGCTCCGCAAAGCACTGCTCGACACGTATCCAACGCTCAGCCAAATGCGGCTGATCGATTACAAAGTGCGCGTCGTCGACTCCGGAGGCGGCACCGCCGCCAGCATCCGCGTGAACATCGAGAGTGGCGACAAGAACGAAACATGGGGCACGATCGGCGTCAGCGAAAATATCATCGAAGCCAGCTGGCGAGCGCTTGTCGACGCTGTCGAGTACAAACTCCACAAATCCAACAGCAACCACCACACGAACTAGTGCTCACACGAATCCATGCAAGCCTGTGAAGCAATTGCTTACCAAACGAAAGCACCGAGACGTTTCGGCGTCACTTCTTGTTGCCCTCTAAAGCTTGCTGTCTCTGAACCCACTGCTCGATTGAGAGTGCGCTAACCGAGCCATCGGCCTCCAAGTAAATTCCCGTTAGCGTCTCGTATCGACGCTTGACTTGATCGAGAGTGCCTGTGGCTGGCGTGATGCGCCATAAACGGGCGGTCGCGTCGACGCTGGCTGTCGCAGCCCATTCACCATTGCGGCTGATGGCGAGTGCAGTAACATCCTTCGATTGCCACATCGGCGGACCGATTTCACCAAAAGTTCGAACGTCCCAAAGGCGCGTGCTGCCGTCAAGGTAACTTGCAACGATCGCGTTGCCATCGGGAGTGAAATAGAGATTCGTGATGCGGGAATCGTAATGCATAACACGTCCAACTTGCTGATTCGTTTGAGCATCCCACAACCGCAAACTACCATCCGAGGCGCCAGTAATATATGTCGTGCCTTGGGGATGCACATCGACCGCGGTCAACAGCCCATCATGCTTTAACTCAATCGGATCAATATTCGAACTTGCACCAACACTAAAAATTCGGGCGGTCTGGTCCCAGCATCCAACAAGGATTCGATCATCGTCTGGAAAAAAAACCGACACAGGCACGCGTTCCGCAAGTTGATGAAGCGAGCCAACAACGTCGCCGCTGCTGACGCCGTATAACTGCACATGGCCGGTCTCACCTCCGATAAAAAGCATCGCGTCATTGTGGCTAAATGCGAGAGTTTTCGTTGCTCCAATGGTCTTGATTGGTGGCCCATCGGCTTCGCCCGAAGCGGTAAGCCAAATTTGAACCGCGTTATCCTTTGTAGCAGTCGCCATGCGATTGCCGTCGTGCGAAAACGCGGCAATATCGAGCCAGTTTCCATTCAACATTGGTGTGCCTTGAAGTTTCCCATCCGGAATACTCCAACAACGAAGTTCACCAGGAATACCAAAGTCACCCGCGTAAACAGAACTGGAGAGCATCCTAAGGGTGGAATCGTCAGGGGTAAAAGACGCTGCAATTACATTTCCGATTTTCCCAAGTTCTAAAGGGGTAGATTGGTTGTTTGCGAGACGCCAAATCCTTAATCCTCCATCGCCACAGCCGGTCCACACTGCTTCTCCCGTGTCGTCGAATACCCCAGTATCAACGGCGTGCGGATGGCGCATGGGAGCCCCGACCATTTCTCCAGTTTTGACATCCCAAACACGAACCATCTGGTCAGCGCTCGCTGTCATCAATTGCTGGCCATTTGGGCTAAAGCTAACATGCATCACGATCCCCTGGTGAACGAGCGGCATACCGACAGACTTTCCCGTTGCCACATCCCACACCCAAGCAGTACGACTGACCTCACCCGTTGCCGCGAGTTTACCATCAGGCGAAATTGCTAGATCTAAAACGCCACTTCCGTGCTCCCATGGCGTACCAACTTGCTCGTGAGTTGCGAGGCTCCACTGCAACACGCGACCATTCCAATCACTTGCATACAGGACGGGCTCCGTGCGACTGAACTGCACATCTGTAAGTGCTCCCTGTTGCTCAAAATGCATATCCGTTAACTCACGGGATTCAACAAGCCAAATCCGAATTGTTGTGCCACTGGCAGTTGCCAAATACTTCTCGTCCGGACTTAGCGAAATCGCTACGACAGGTTCGTCATGCAACAAGGGCTCGCCGAAAGGCTCTGCGGTGTTGCTATTCCAAAAACGAACGGTTTTATCCTCACTCGCGGTGATCAACACCTCGCTGAGACGACAAAAGGCGGCGCTGGTCACAGGTTCTTGATGTGAACAGGGACTCCCGATCAACAGCCCGGTCGCAAGATCGATGAGCGAGGCTTGGCTGTTCGTAGCGACGAGCATCGTGGATCCGCTGGGACTGAGCGTCAAAGTACGAATCGACTCCGACTGGGTAAACACATTCTGCAGCGAATGGACAGCACCCCCCCAACGACCAAGCTGTGCCCGTATTGAGTATTCAAGGTCGCGTGCCTCGATCCGTTGCGCTTCCTCCAAGTCGTTCACGAGCGAAAGCACTCCCGACGCCGCGTCAACTCGTTCGCAGCGGAGCAAGCTTTGTTCAAAGGAACGACTTGCCGATTGCCACTCCGCTTTCCTACGCAACTCAGTCTCGCGGATCGCCAATGCGGATTTCTCAGCGGCTAATCCGGTTGCTCGCTCACGTTCTTGCTCGGCAACTTGGCGTTGTCCATTTACAAGCACCACAGCCACGCCCAACACCAAAATGATCACGATAACCGCCATGGCAACGGCTCGAAACCAACTTCGATTTCTTCGCAGCCAACGAGCGAGGCGATCCGACCTCGCCTCGCGATGAACGCTGACGGGCTCGTCGGCCAACCATCGCTCCAAGTCATCAGCTAATTCTAATGCGGATGCGTACCGATCCTGAGGTTGGAGAGCCATGGCTTTGAGGCAAACAGCTTCCAGCGGTTTGGAAATGCCGGGGGCGAGCTTACTTGGCGGCTGAATATTTCCCGATTGAACATCTTGGAGAATATCGCCAAGCGTGTTGCCAGAAACCGAAGGCTGACCCGTGAGCAAATAATACAAGGTCGCACCCAGGCTATAGATATCTGCCGCAGGTCCCATCAAATCCATACTCCCCGCCGCCTGTTCGGGGCTCATGAACTGGAGCGTGCCCACGGTCGATCCGATTTGTGTTGGCTCAAACGAACGACTGGAGGATGTCGTCCCGTCGTTGACGGCTGACAACGATGGCTCGACATCGATCGACGCTTTGATCTCGTTCGATCCAAGACGCTTGGCGAGTCCCCAATCGACAACCAACGTTTCTCCGTAATCGCCCAACATGATGTTCGCTGGCTTAAGATCCCGGTGTATTACATGCCGACTGTGCGCGTACTCCATGGCTTGGCAAACGTTGACGAACCGACCCAAAAGTCGGCGAAGTTCCACCAATCGCTCAGACGACTGTTGACTCGACAAAGAGCCCTTTGCGTGATAGCCATCGACAACATCCTTGAGGCTATCACCCTTAATGAATCGCATCGCATAGTAGGGGCGACCATCGGCATAGCAGCCTAAACCGTAAACTGGCACGATGCTCGGGTGCTCAAGACTACCAGTTACTTCCGCCTCCAAAATGAATCGTGCACGAGAGTCTAGATCATCAGCAAACTGGGGTTGGATTTCTTTAATCGCGACTTCACGATTTAATTCGACATCCTTTGCAACGGACACCTTTCCGAGACCGCCCTGCGCATGCGGCCTAAGGATTCTGAATCGAATACCAGGGCTATCGTTTGTGGCTACAGGCGTCATGACGACAGAGTCGCCAGTTTTACTGAGCGGCAACTGCGTCGCGAAGCTCGCGGCGCCATCCAAGTTTGTGATTCCACTCGCCGCTGCCTGAACACGGCCTGCCAAGGGGAGCGTCGACAGGCTCACCAAAACGTTACCATCATGCATACCGCGATGCTTTTCAACCAACGGTTCAATGACTTGACAAGACTCCGCTGACAATACACCTGACTGCCGCAGCACATCCGCCAAAGTTCGGTCTAAATCACTTGCCCATATATTTATGCCAGCGACCAACTGTTCACGATTGATCAAATCGAGCTGGAGTGCAAGCGCGCCAAACAGCAGGTTTCGGTCGAGAGTATCGGACATAAATCATACAACCTAATGGTCATCACACGATGTGACATCGCTTGACACCACCGAAAACGTGCTCCAACCGTTTTGTGTTCCGGTGGGAGGGAGGTTATCGGGCGATTTTTCTTGTGTGTGCAGATGCGCCTTAGCGATGAATTGGGCGGTTACCGGTGCAGTGAGAAACAGAAAGAACGTGATCAGAATTTCTTGAATCGAGAATCGGCCTTCGACTGCCCAAAAGTTCAACATCGAGGCAACCAAGCATCCACCCACACCAACTGTCGTGGCCTTGGACGGAGCATGCAAACGCGTCATCAAATCGGGAAGCCGAATGAGCCCCAACGAACCGACGAGAATGAAAACGCTGCCGACGAGGATGCAAATCGTGATCGTGATTTCGAGATACTGGTCCATGGTCTGTTTGCCTATTCGATCACGTCGCCGCGGAGCAAAAACCGACAGTATGCTACCGTCGAAATGAAGCTGAACATCGCAAGCAGGAGTGCGGACTCAAAATAGATCGTCGTCCCATCGGCAATCCCATAGAGGATGATGAGCGCGATCGTATTGACGACCATGGTATCACCCGCCAACACGCGATCCATCACGGTTGGCCCCTTCGTCAAACGCCAAAGATTCAACGTCAGAGCAATGAAAATGCTCACATATCCAAACATTAGTGCGTATTGAATCATGGGAAGATCGCCTGCAATCGCTTCTCATATCGGTTCTTGATGGTGCGAACCAACTCTTCTTCGTCAACAAGATCCAAACAATGCACGAGGATCGAACGTCCATCCGCGGAAATGTCACTGCTTACCGTGCCTGGGGTGAGCGTGATCGTTCCCGCCAACACCGCGATCGCCTCGGGCCCCGAAAGGTCAAGCGGCACCGTCACCCAGCGAGATCGCAATCGATCCGGATGTCGAAACAAAATCAAAAACGCCACTTGCACATTGGCAACCAAAATGTCCCAGGTAACGATGACGACAAACGTGAACCCTTTGAACGGACGGCGGATCTTTGGACGATTGGGCCAAAAATTGGCGGTGTAAATAGGGATCACGATCCCTAAAAATACCGCACCGACCATAACCGCGATCGAAAAGCTATTTTGCAGCGCAACCCAAAGCATCACCAACTGTACCGTCAACAATGGGTGAGGCAAAAACCGTTGGCGATACGACAACGCGGGCGCGTCGTGAGACGAAACATGTCCAGCGTATTGCTTCACTTGGGCACCCCATCATCGGCATGTTTGAGAACCGCATCGAGATACTGGCTCGGCTCGAAGACCTGCGAGGCGACTGCGTCCAGATAAGTCGTGACGGGGCCCGCGAAGCCAGTTAGCAACACGAGCAATCCGATGATCAAACCAATCGCAACCACGGGCATCGCTGTCTTCGTATCGTGCGGCGCATCATGCGTCCAATCGACGGCTAAGCTTTTCCAAAAGATCAAGCTGCCGCTGCTGCTGAATCCAATCATGCCCAGCAGCGATGTCAGCAAAATCAACGCCCACAGCCAGCCCCATCCGGTGACGCTGCGAATGCTGTCCATGACAAGCAGCTTACCGATGAAGCCGGAAAGCGGTGGCATCCCGAGAACCGCAATGGCGACCAAGAAGAACATCGCCCCGAGTAATCCAATGTGCTTGAATCGACCACCTTCGGTCAACGCATCGCCTTCGCCGGATCGCCGAATGATCACCATGTCGATGATCAAGAAAAGGGCCGCCACAGCGAACGTGGAATGCAACATGTAATAAAGTGCTGCGGAATGCGACATTGGCGTCGACGCCGAGACCGCGATCAATAGCGTTCCGATCGACGCCAGGGCCATCATCGACGCCTGTTGCCCCAGACTTCGCGCAGCGACCACGCCAACCATGCCAATTCCAAGTGTCACCGCAGCCGCCGGCAACAACCAGTCGATCACTCCGAACGGTAACATGCTCGTTTCGCTGAACATGACCGATTGCACACGGATAATCGCGTACACACCGACTTTCGTCATGATCGCGAACAACGCGGCGACGGTACCGGAAGTATTCGTGTAAGTCCCTGGCAACCAAAACTGGAGCGGGAACAACGCCGACTTGATCGCAAACACAACCACCAGCAAAGTCGATCCGGTCATCAACAGAGCCATGTCCGATGACGCGATGTTCGGCAGTTTCTGGCCAAGGTCCGCCATGTTGAGTGTCCCTGTGACACCATAAAGCAACCCGAGCGCCACAAGGAAAATACTTGAGCCAACTAAGTTGATGACAATGTATTGAATTCCGGCACGAAGGCGAGCACCACCACCTCCGTGCACCATCAAACCATACGACGCGATCAACAACACTTCAAAAAACACAAACAGGTTGAACAAGTCACCGGTCAGAAACGCACCATTGAGTCCCATCAATTGAAATTGAAACAACGGGTGAAAGTGCTGGCCTTGTTTGTCGCAACCACTGATCGCGTAGAGCAACACACACAAGCCAAGCAGTGACGTCAGCACGAGCATCAGCGCCGACAAACGATCGAGCACCAAAACGATTCCAAACGGCGGAGCCCAGTTCCCAAGTGCGTACGTCAGCGTCTCGCCATTGTAAGCGATTCCTAACGCAACCATACCAAGAATCAACAGCAAAACCGTCGAGCCAACGGAAAAGACTCGTGCCAAAACAATGTCGTGCCGCACGCTCATCGCAAGAAGCGGTGCTACCACAGCGGGAAGCAGGATCGGCAGGATCATCCAATGATTCATTAGCGTTTCCGAGCCACCGCTTCTTCGGGGCCAACCAAATCCACGTGATCACCGTCGCTCTCAAAGTAACTTCGCACGGCCAGAACCAATAATAGCGCCGTCATGCCAAAGGAAATCACAATCGCGGTCAGCACGAGTGCCTGAGGTAGTGGATCGGCGTAATCAGTTTGGCCATCGACAATGATCGCTGGTCGATCGGTCTTCAGTCGCCCCGTGCAAAAAATGAACAAATTCACAGCGTAGGTGAGCAGCGTCAGTCCCAAGACGACGGTGTAGGTCCTGGCGCGAAGCATCAGGTAGATTCCTGATGCCGTCATCATGGCGATCGCGGTGGCAACTAAAAATTCCATGGTCGCTTACTCACCCTCACGTTTGGGAATGTAAGTGGTGGGATCAAATTCACCCGAGTCACCCGCTTTTTCTTCCATCGCCGCACATCGCCCCAAGTTCGACAAATTCGCGAGCGCGAGCATCACGCCACCAACGACTGTCAAGAACACGCCTGTGTCAAACGACATCGCTGTGGCAAGTTCAACATCACCAATCAAGGGCAAGTGGAAGTGATCGTATCCACTCGTCAAAAACGCGTCGTCCATCACCATCGCGGCGATTCCCGTTGCTGCGGCGATTAAAGCTCCGCCACCGAGCAAGACGTGGTAGTTAAACTTCACTTGCTCTGCAGCCCATTTGAATCCGCTTGCCATGTACTGCATGATCAAAGCAATCGAGATGATCAGGGCGGCAATAAAACCGCCGCCTGGCAAATTGTGGCCTCGAAGAAAAATGTACACACCCACCATGACGGCAAACGGCAACATCGCCCGCGTTGCCACGACCATGATCATCGGATGGCGTTCTGGTGACTTCGGCGGCCCTGGTTTCCACCGGGCCAACTTCTTGCCCATGCGTCCATGGATCATGCCTTCGAGCAAAGCATAAATTGTCAGCCCCGCGATTCCCAACACCATGATCTCGCCGAAGGTATCGAAGCCGCGAAAGTCAACAATGATCACGTTGACCACATTCGCACCACCGCCGCCAGGAATCGACTCCGCGATATAAAAATCCGAGAGCGACGTAAAATCGCGGGTCATCGTCGCCCAAGCCAATCCGCCGACACCAAGACCAGCGAGGCTAGCGATAAGGCCGTCACGCAACCGATGAGACTTCGTCGCTTCGATCGAGGACTCGTCGGGCAGAAAGTACAACGCCAACAGCATCAAAATCAACGTGACGACTTCAACGGATATTTGAGTCAACGCCAAGTCGGGTGCCGACAGATAGACGAATGCCAGCGAGCTGATCAGCCCAATGACATTCACCGTGATCAACGCGATCAAACGATGACGGTGATTGACCACGGCAATTACACAGGCGGCCATCAACAATGCCCAACCAGCCAGCGTGCCAGGACTAACGGGTAACAACGAGCGATTTCCCGGGACATGTCCGACTCGCACATAAGCGAGGAATGCTAAAAAACTGGCGCCCGTGATGACAACAAACAGATACCGCTGGAGCGACCCGTTATGCAGCCGATCGTTAAAGTTGTGCGTCAACCAAACTAATCGCCGGATCCCAGCATCAAAGATGACTTTGCCCGACGGCCACGACCGACGCTCCCACGCTCCGCGAACCAACGTGTACATCGCGATGAGCATGGCCCCGACCGATACGGCCACGATCGACATCAACACGGCCGGTGACATGCCATGCCAGAGTTTCAAATGGAACTCGGGAACTTGGCCGATCGTCACCGACGAAGTGGCCGAGCGAACAAGATTGCCAACCAAAACTTCAGGAAAAATGCCGATCGCGATCACGAGGATCAACAGCACGGTCGGCGGCATCCACAACCCGGCCGGCGGATCATGCGGTGGCTTGGGATAGTCCGTCCGAACTTTGCCAAAGAACGTATGCGTCACATAGCGGAGCGAGTACGCGAACGAAAAAATGGACGCGATCGTTACCTGCAATGGCAACACCCACGCTTGAGTCGCCCAAGAAGTATGAGCGGCTTCCTCGAGCATCATTTCTTTGGAAAGAAAACCATTGAATGGCGGCAGTCCACCCATCGAAGCCGCCGCCACGATCGCAATCGTCGCCGTCGTGGGCATCAACGTCAGCAAGCCACCAAGCCGCTTCAAATCACGCGAGCCGACTTCGTGATCAATGATCCCAGCGTTCATGAACAGCGCCGCTTTGAACGTCGCATGATTGATGATGTGAAAAACGCAAGCCACCACCGCCATCGGAGTCGCGAAGCCCAACAGCATCGTCATCAATCCGAGATGGCTGATCGTTGAATAAGCCAGCAAGCCCTTCAAATCGTCTTGGAACAGCGCCACGATCGCCCCGAGCAACATCGTCACCAGCCCAGTCGTCGCCACGAGATAAAACCACGAGTCGGTGCCCGACAGAACCGGCCACAGACGTGCCATGAGAAAGATGCCTGCCTTGACCATCGTGGCGGAGTGCAGATACGCGGACACTGGCGTGGGGGCCGCCATCGCGTGCGGCAGCCAGAACTGGAACGGAAACTGAGCACTCTTGGTGAAACATCCACCGAGCACAAGCAGCAAGATCCACGGGTACATCGACGAGTTCTTGATTGCGTCGCCTTGTTCGAGAATCTCAGTGATCTCGTACGATCCGGCCACTTGTCCGATCAGCAGGGCTCCGGCAATCAGCGACAAACCACCGCAACCCGTGATCGTTAGCGCCATTCGTGCGCCTTGGCGACCGGCCACCGTGTGACTCCAGAATCCGATCAACAGGAACGACGACAAACTCGTCAACTCCCAAAAGATCAGCATCAGCAACAAGTTGTTCGACAGCACGATGCCGACCATCGCACCTTGGAACAGCAACAGGTAAGTGAAAAAGTTGCCCATTGGCTCGCCTTTGCCCAAATAAAACCGGGCATAAACGACCACCAGCAAGCCGATCCCCAGAATCATCCCGGCAAAGAGCAACCCTAGCCCGTCGACGAAAAACTGGATGTTGAGTCCGAGCGTCGGCAGCCAATCCCAGCTCACCGTAACGACCTCGCCCCGCATCACCGCAGGCACGTGCGTCAACAGCAACCCGAGCGAGAGCAGGTTGATCGCCGCTGTCGCGATCGTGCAATCATTGCGGCCAGACCGAATCATCAGCGCCGGCAAAACGGCGCCGAAAAGTGGCAGCAAAACGATTAGAAGCAAGCTCATTTAGAAACCAGGCGAGTTGTGACGGTCCACCATCAAACACCGTTGTGGCTGTTCTAATCGGATTGTGCCTCGGCGACCAGCAGTGGCCCCCACCGCCGAAGGAACAAACAGATAGACAGATTCGAAGAAACTACCTAGCCTACCGATGTTTTAGACATGGTTTTTGGCCCAGAAAAGTACGACCTGACATGACGATTCCGATCCGATTTGAACACGCTGAAGCTGCCTCCGAACTGATCCAGGCTTGGGATGAAGCCGGTTGCAACCACGCGAGCGTCAACCCGAACAAGAAACCGTTCAGCATCGTGATCCCGCCGCCCAACGTGACTGGAGCCCTGCACCTGGGCCACGGACTCAACAATACCCTCCAGGACATCGTCGTTCGCACCAAACGCATGCAGGGTTTCGAAGCCCTCTGGATGCCTGGAACCGACCACGCCGGGATCGCGACCCAAGCCGTCGTCGAACGTCGCCTCAAGGAACAAGAAAACAAAACTCGCCACGACCTCGGCCGCGAAGCACTTGTCGAGCGTATCTGGGCCTGGAAAGACCAATACGAAACTCGCATCCTCGGCCAACTCAAACGAATGGGCTGCAGCTGCGATTGGGAGCGAACTCGTTTCACACTCGATCCGATGTGCGCAGCGGCTGTTCGTGCAACGTTCTTTGACCTGTTCGGCAAGAGCCTGATCTATCGCGGCAAGCGGCTGGTGAACTGGGACACGTTTCTGCAAACGGCCGTGAGCGACGACGAAGTCTTTAACGAAACCAAGAAAGGCCACTTCTATCATCTCTACTACCACGTCATCGATCCCAAGCCAGGCGAACCGACGCGAATCGAAATCGCGACAACACGGCCCGAGACGATGCTTGGCGATACCGCCGTGGCCGTGCACCCTGATCCCGCGACCGCATTCGCGAAACTCGAAGCCGACGCCAAAGCAAAGCTAGCCGCTGCGACTGAGAAAGAAAAAGTCACTTGCCAAGATGAGCTCGATACGCTCATCAAACGCCGTGACGAGGTGCTCGCCTCGCTCGAACAACTTCGTGACATGGCGCTCGACGGTCGTATGGTGATGTTGCCACTCGTGGATCGGCCGATGCCGATCGTGGCTGATGAATGGGCCAAGCCCGAAATGGGCTCCGGTTGCGTGAAGATCACTCCCGCCCACGACCCGAATGACTATGAAGTTGGTAAGCGATGCTCGCTGCCGATGATCAACATTCTCAACCCAGACGGCACGATCAATTCCGAGGGCGGCAAGTACCAAGGCCTGACAATCCCGCAAGCTCGTAAACGTGTCGTCGAAGACCTCGACACGCTTGGGCTGCTTGGCGATGTGGAAGACCGCGACATCGAATTGCCACACAGCGACCGCAGCAAGACGCCGATCGAACCGTACTTGGCGGACCAGTGGTTCGTGAAGATGGACACACTCGCTCAGTCCGCGATGGATGCTGTGACCGACGACCGTGTGAAAATCTTCCCCGAGCGGTATCGCAAAGGCTACCTCGACTGGCTCGGTGAAAAACGGGATTGGCCCGTCAGTCGCCAATTGTGGTGGGGACATCGCATTCCGATTTGGTCGCTGCATGGCTTGAGCTCCGATGCGGCGACAGATCTAGTCACGCGTTTGGAATTGTTGCCTGCGAACCAAGAGAACGAAGTCGCGATCCAAGTCGAGACTGCGGAAGACGCCACACAAAGCGTCATGGTGTGTTTGCGCAGCGAAAATGAAACGATCGAAAGCGAAGTCGAAGCGATGGGATTAGTACGCGACGAGGACGTTCTCGATACATGGTTCTCATCCGCTCTTTGGCCACACAGCACACTCGGTTGGCCAGAAAACACGGCCGAGCTTGAGTACTTCTATCCCACAAGCACGCTGATTACATCCCGCGACATCATCACACTGTGGGTTGCCCGAATGGTGCTCATGGGACTCAACAATGTTGGAAAAATCCCGTTCCACGAAGTGTTCATTCACCCCAAGATCCTCGACGGACAGGGTGAAACGATGAGCAAAAGCAAGGGCAACGGCGTGGATCCGATCGATGTGATCGACAAGTTTGGCCCCGACGCGATGCGATTCGGTTTGGCTCGCTTGGCGACCGAAACGCAAGACGTGCGGATGCCCGTTCAGTATGAATGCCCGAGTTGCGAAAAGCTAATCGACCAAACTCCGAAGAACCGGTCGCTGCCGCGAGTCGATTGCCAACACTGTGGCAAACCGTTCTCGACCCAGTGGGCTGAATCGGACGAAGACAAAGCACTCCCAAAAGGCGCCGTCGTCAGCGAGCGTTTCGAGACGGCACGCAACTTCGTCAACAAACTTTGGAATGCCGCTCGATTCTCATTGGACAAATTCGATGGCTACACAAGCGAGCCAGTCGACGTTGCATCTCTTCCACTAGAAGACCGTTGGCTACTGAGTCGATTGTCAACCGTGACGAAACAAGTCACCGAAGCGATCGAGTCGTACCAGTTCGCTGAAGCCTCACGCGTGCTCTATGAATTCACCTGGGATGAGTTCTGCAGTTTCTATGTCGAGATTGCCAAACCACGACTCGACGACGATACCCAGCGAGCGATCCCGCAACGCGTGTTAGCTCACAGCCTTGATACATTACTTCGACTCTTGCATCCCATCATGCCATTTGTGACTGAGTCGATCTGGGGTCACTTGGGTGACGTCGCGCCCGTTCGCGGACTAGCATCACCTCAAATGGCGGGCAAGTTTGTCATGACGGCGGATTGGCCGGTCAGCGACGCGTCGCATTACGACGCGACGATCGAACGCCAGTTCGCTGAGTTCCAAGAAGTCGTCGGAGCCATTCGTCGAATCCGCGCGAGCCAGAACATTGCGCCCCGCGAGATATTACCAGTTGCAATTCACTGCAACGATTCGTCCATGCAATTGCTCGAACCGATGCGAAGCTATCTCGAAGCACTTGCTGGGGCCGAGATCATCATGATCGGTCCAAACGCAGTACCGTTTGCCACCGACGCGCCGCTCGCGATTCCGTCGATCGAAATCACGGTTCACGTTGACCTCGAGAAGTTCATTGACTTCGAGGCCGAGCAAGCTCGGTTGGAGAAACTCGAAGGCCAAATCGTGAAACAGATCACTGGCAAAGAACAGAAACTCAATAACGAGAGCTTCGTCTCACGCGCTCCAGCGGACGTTGTTGCCAAGGAACGAGAGAGCCTGTCTGAACTCAAACAGCAACTCCGAACGGTCCAGGCCGACTTGCAAAAACTCAAGGCAGCGACCAAGGGATAAGCCGCAAACCGAGGGGGGGAGGCGCCACACAGGCTTGGGACATTCAATACAAGCTGCACATTCGGAGCACACGGATAATTTTATAATTCATTAAATTATCCAAGAGTTCAAGTTCACAAAGTGTGCGTTTAATGTGGATGATTCGATTGCTATATCGAATCGCAAGAACGTCCCCCCCTCTCCCTCTTGTCTGAATCGGAGCTCGCATATGACCAAAGGTTATAAGTCTTCAGGTTTCACCCTGGTGGAACTATTAGTTGTGATCGCCATCATTGGCGTGCTCGTTGGTTTGCTCTTACCAGCCGTCCAAGCTGCTCGAGAAGCCGCTCGCCGAATGAGCTGCAGCAATAACTTCAAGCAAATCGGCTTGGGTTTGCATAATTACCATGCTGCGTATGACCAGTTACCCATCCATGGCGGTGGAACGGGCCGTTGGCTTTCCGGTTCGCCAGGAGCATGGTGGCAAAACACAGCACTTCGCAACAACGAGCGTCTCAGCATGCTTGTTGGACTAGCACCGTTCATTGAAGCCCAATCGACTTGGGAACAAATCAGCAACCCAAGTCAGGTCGGCGGAATCTGGCCAGCAATGGGACCGACGCCTGAAAACATTAACTATGAGTCCTGGGCAACCGATTTGCCGTTCTTGCGTTGCCCGAGCGATCCAGGCACTGGACTGCCCGCTCTTGGTCGCACGAACTATGCCGCCAACCTTGGTGACTCGATCGCGGTCATGATGCATGGCCCGTTGAACTCGGGCTTGCGCTCCGACGGTAACTTTGCTCAAGAATCGCGAGCGGCGGCGCGTGGTGGTTTCGTCACACGCCAAAAAATTGGTTTCCGCGACTACCTCGACGGCACGGCGAATACGATCGCAGCTGGTGAAATCGCCACCGACTTGGGCGACCGCTCGATTCGCACATCGATGCTGACCGAGCGTCCTAATGGTGGTAACGCGTTGCACAACAACCCATCGACTTGCAACACAGCAACAACCATTGATCCAGCTCGTCCAGCGTTCTGGATCTCCGGTGTGAATCCACAGTTGTCAACAACCATCGGTTCTGGCCTAGGCCGCGGTTTCCGCTGGGCCGATTGCGGCGGATTGTATTCCGGTATGAACACGATCCTTCCGCCAAACCGCGAGTTGTGCGGTGGTGATGTGCCTGTGACAGCAATCGCTGCTGTTGCAACAAACATAACGGGTGCGACTCCAGCTCCAACGATCGCCGACGTTCACATGAAAGAAGCGATTTTGCCACCCAGCAGCCGTCACCAAGGTGGATGCCATGTGCTGATGGCTGATGGTGCCGTGAAGTTCATCACCGACTCGATCGAAGCCGGATCCAGCAATGCTCCGATGGTTCGAAACGGTGGCCCGATCAACGCGAACCCTGGTGCTCAAAGCCCTTACGGACTTTGGGGAGCATTGGGAACACGTGCTTCATCTGAAGTGATCAGCACCCAGCTCTAAATGGAGACGTGCCCTTCAAAAGGTAACGTCACACTCGAGCGAACCAGGCAACCTGCTGTCAGGCAAGGGAATTCGTCTGCACGTCGTCTTTCACGCGTGCAGCACGGCCTGATTGCCCGATAAGAATGCAGCAAAAGAATTCAATCCGGGCATCGTGAATGCCGGTGGACTTGTCCCGTCACTGCTTGCGACATGTCATCACCGGCAAGAAGCCCTACAAGCCCTAGAAAGTCTCAACACACTTCGCGACGACGGCTTGACTGTCCACGCTTGCCGCTTATGACTGGCTAGTAACGTCGGACTCGGGCAATGAGGACGATTCCGATCATGGCGAGGACGACGTTGCCGATCCAGACACCATAGGGTGGTAGGGATCCGTCTTTGGCTTGGTCCAATCCGAAGATAAAAAGCGGATAGTACAACAGTAGCGTCGGTAAGAAGCACATTCCGAACGTCGTCCAGTAGTCGCTCGTTTTGGCAATCATCGCAAGCGGCGCTCCGACAAGTACAAAGAAGAAACAGGTGAATCCTTCGGCCCATCGTCGCCACGGCTCAGTGTGTAGTTTCGAAAGGCGTTTCTTTCCTGCGTCGAGCGATTGCTCGATGGATACGCCGGTTGGCCCAGCGATCTGTTCGGGGCGAGAGTTCAGGATCGAGAATGCTGTGTGGGCCGCAAGTTCGCCAACAATTGCGTGAGTTCGACTGTCTTGACGCACTCGCTCTCCACGAATAGTGCTCAGTGGCAACTCGCCGGGGCTACGACGGCTGATGTCATCATCGTCGACTCTCTTGCCGAGCGGGATGCGGAACTCAGTCTCTCCGGGAACGATGCCTTGGAAGCCGCTTCCGCCCTTGACTTCACTATCCACGACCTTCAAGAGCAGCGTCTGGGTGACTGGGTCGAGGCTGAGTTGCCCGTCACGAGCGGATAATTTCATCGTCCCTTTGCCGCCGGAGTTGTGGACGGTCACCGTTGGATGAATCAGTCGATCACCATCGACCTCACGCACGTGAATCGAAAATCCGTGGTCCGACGTGTACGAGTGCTGAGATCGCAAAACGCGATAAACGATATCTTCAATCGACAGCAGGACGACGCGGTTGACACCGGGGCGTCCCCACGACACACCTACGTCCGACATCCAAACGGCGCACGGACTCAGTGCAGTAGCGAATAGAATCGCGGGTTGAATTATTTTGAGCGGCGAGATTCCCGATGCTTTGACGGTTGCAATCTCGCCGTCCGCAGCCATCCGTCCGTATACACAGCACACCGAAAACAATGCGGTCGCAGGCACTGCGTGCTGTAGCGAGATTGGCAACACGTACGGCAAAAGCTGAAGCACGGCCACCGGGCCAAGGCCTCTCGATAAAAGTTCTCGACCCACACCGATGAGTAAGATCAACAGCGTTAACGCGATGAGCGCCACGACGAAGATCTTGAGGATCTCGGCCAAGATGTATCGCGTTAAACGGGTGGGCATGAAACGATGGTGGTGTGAAACACGCTTACGGTACGGTGAAGTCGACTCTTCGAGACTTGACCGTTTACCAAACCACCCGATGCCAGCGGTAGAGAGACTTAGCGGGTTTAATGCGAGGCCTAGTAGTCGATCACGCTATCATCGGCTGGACGCCGACGCTGCTCTCGCAATTGATGCATCGTTTCGACAATCGCTTTTGCTTCTTGCTGCAACGCGACGCGGTGTTGGCGATTCTTGATCGCTTCGCTGCTATCCTGCTGGAGTTGATCAATCTTGGCCCAATCCATCGTCCATTGCTTGGTTTTTGACGCTCCGCGTAGAGCCTGGACGGTGTCGACGAGTTTGCGGTGCAAGTCCAACGTCGGCGTGGCGCTGTAGCGTCGATAAGGTGCTTGACCGCCGCTGACCGGTATCGAATCACCTCGATTGCGTCGTTCCGATTGGCGGTACTGAACGACACAAGCCACGGTCGCGATGAGTCCCAGCAAGATCGCGACAATCATTTTTCCCCACGAAGCGAAGGTGCCGAAAGCTGCGGCGATCAAAAAGCATCCGACCGCAAGCGAAACGAGTGCTGGCGAAATGTGCTTGAACAAATTTGCCTTTGGCTTTTCGCTCGCCCTCGATGAAAAATGCTCATCGCTTTCAACGCGTACGATGATGACGGTCGTATTGTCGGGGCCGCCTCGCAAATTGGCTAAGTCGACCAGGACCTTGGTTGCTAATTCAGGCGACAATGAATTCACGATCGCGCCGATCTCGTGATCTTCTACCTGGCCTGTCAGCCCATCGCTGCATAACAGAAACGTGTCGCCGGATTGGACAGGGAACGGTCCTTCGATATCGATCGCAACTTCTGGGTTCGGGCCGAGCGAGCGAGTGATCACGTTCTTGGGAATGGTGTGACGCAGCGGGCTGTTCGCGTGGATATGCCCGCTGGCTTCCATCTCCCAGACGAGAGAATGGTCAAACGTCAGCTGTTCGAACGACTCGCCACGAAGTCGATAAACACGCGAGTCGCCGACGTGTGCGATCACAGCGCCTGCTGGGGTCAGCGCCAGCGAACTTGCTGTGGTTCCCATGTTGTGGAACTCGGGGTTCTGCTGGCCGCGACGATAGATCTCTGCGTTGGCTTCGGTGACGGACTCTTGGAGTGCCGTCGCAGGATCTGCGCAAGACGTTTTGAAATAGTGCTGCGAGATCCGCTCCGCCGCCATTTTACTGGCTAACTCACCTGCCGCGTGAGCGCCCATTCCATCCGCCACGACGAACAAATGTCCACGAGACTGGAAGCGTTCGAGGGACTTGGAGACGAGGCACGCGAGCGAATCTTGGTTGTTCGCTCGACGCATACCTATATCCGTGATATCGGCAAAAACGATTCCAGATTTCCAGGGTTCCGACACCGGCGTGCGACTCGCAATGATAATAACGTTGTCAAAAAGCGTTGGCCGTGGGGACTGCCACAACGAGTAAAAGCGGTTCGCAAATCGCTATCACACGCCCAGGATGAGCCGCTAGCATTCTCGCTATTCTATTTGTCGGACGGGCCGGGACCTAGTGCGTCATCCAGCCTAAGAATTGGGGTTGGTTGATTTGCTTAAATTAGCGGAAACTTTCGTCAACACACGGAGGTTTCCAATGATCAAAAAGTATATCGTCCGACTCTCGGATGAAGAACGCCAAGTTTGTCAG
>JBGTAI010000155.1:0-15657 GCA_041749955.1 Pirellulaceae bacterium
AGTGGTTGCCGCGAGATCAGTTCTCGCCAAGTCTGCCGCAAGGCAGGGTCCGGTTGTCGCGCCATGGTGGTCTCCGTAAAGGCGGGTCAAAACCCGCCAACCTAAACCGGTCGTCAAGATGGAACCCACGTGCGCTTACGTAAGACCATCTTCCGGCCCTTCAGCCGAGTAAGCGGGGAGCAAGAGCCGTTACTCCGTCAACTTGCTCAGCAACCGAAGACCCGCTTGAGGACCAATGCAAAACGGACCGTGGAACATCACCCGGGGCGGCACGATAAAAGAGACCCGAAGCGACGAAAGAAGCCAAGCAAACTCATGACCGCATCACGTGCCCCCAGCTGAATTCGCTACGCCAAAGCATGTTGAGCTTGTCATTCTATTGGCGTCGCGTGATCAATAAGTAGGACAGGCTGCCAGCCTGTTTCTGGTGAATTGACAGGCTGGCAGCCTGTTCTACGTGCAAATTCGTTGGTGATTGTTCACGCAATCCTTATCCCCCCTGGTGTTCCGTCTTCGTCCGGATCGCTTCCCAGAAAAAAGTCGACGGAGTAATCTATATGTTCTCGGACGATCTCAAGTTTCGAATGTGATTTGCATAAATTTCTGAGAGTTTAGGATGTCGCTAAAGCCGTTTTGTTTTTTTGTTGTGGTGTTGTTTTGCCTTCCGTCATTCGTTGCCGGATGCGCCACAGCACAGGAAAAGAATCCGATGAACGACTTGCCGGACTTCATGAACGTTCTCATTGATTGGGGGCAACGGCCGGAGTTTTCTCCCGACGGAAAACACGTCTACTTTGTGGCAAAAGCATGGGGCAACGTGTTTCGCATCGAAGTTGCGTCTCGAAAGATCGAACCGGTAACGCTTCACTTTTGGCACGAAGGCTTTCAGAGAGTGTTATGCTTGCCAACAGGCGATTTGTTGCTTGCGACCAGTCGCGAGTTTGACGCGACTAATCCTGATGCCAATCGGCATAAGCTGGAGATGTTTGTGTTACAGCAACCCTTCAACAAACCTCCTGTATCACTTGGTGCGTTTTGCGATGAAGGACCTGCGGTCGATCGATCGAATCTGCGGATTGCCTATACGGATCCTGGTCAACGATCAATTAAGATTGCCGACATCGTCGATATTCAAGGCGAGCCCAAACTTTCCAATGTTCGGACTTTATACGACCAGGACGCGTTGAGACTTCCGGCAAATCAACGTGTTGAAACTCAAGACTTTTGGCCTGGCAAGAATAAGCTTTTGATCACGGACTATCGAGGCACGAACGAAGAACCATTCTATTTTGCCAACGTCGCGGCGATCGATCTTGCCACGGGTCAGCTAGAACCCATCGCCGCGCTGCCTGAAACGTACACGGAGGCGGAAGGTGTCGCGCCGGATGGTTCGTACATTCTGATTGAATCGGATCGCGAGAACGAACGTCAACGCTGGAAGGTCGATGTTTATATGCAATCGCTGACCTCCGACGAGCCCGCTGTTCGAATCTGTGAATGGAACAAGATTCCTGGCTATCGCAGCGACAACCCTGTCGTCAGCCCCGACGGCAGCCTGATCGCCATTCAATGCGGCTTCATGAAAGGCGACGGCGAAGGAAAAGGCATCGTCCTGCTTGACGTTGAAAAGTGGCGGAATACGCAGAAACCGTAACGCTCGTTTCCAATGCGCGTCATGTTGCTTCTTGAGCTAGGCTTTAGGGCGTTCTCAGCATCACACCAAGCCCGAGCATCTGGGCGGTACCGAGTCGACCAGAACTTACATTGACGCCGTGATGACACGCATAACGTTGCCGCCGATGACTTTGCGGATCACGTCGTCACTGTGCCCGCGTTGGACCAATCCGACGGTGAAAAGCGGCCAATTGGTCCAGGCGATGCTTTCAGTCATGTCCTTGGAGGTTTTGAAATCGTCTTTCGGCCACAGCATCCGGAACTCTTCTCGCTGTTTGACTCGCGACGGAACCTTTGCTTGCTCAACGGAGCTAGCTTCGGCGGTGTAAGAAACGTCGGTTCCAATGGCTACTGCGTCAGGCCCGAATTTCGCAATCGCATAATCGATATGGTCCAACAGCGCGCTAATGTCACCCTTGCCGCCCAAGAAGCGAGAGATGCAACAAATGCCGATATAGCCGCCTGAGTCAACGATTGCTTGAATCACGTTGTCGGGTTTACTGCGGAAATGGGAGTGGATTGCCGCACAGGTTGAATGGCTTGCAACGACAGGCCGCGAGGATGCTTGCGCCGCTTCGAGACTTGTTCGCCAACCACTATGTGCACAATCAGGAATGACGCCGACGCGGTTCATCTCAGCGATCGCCTTGCGCCCGAAATCGCTCAGCCCCGCGTCACTGGTTTCACCGCAACCATCACCGATCATATTGCGACGTTGATACGTCAGGTGCATCATCCGAATACCCAACTGATAGAAGACGCGAACGTAGCGAAGCTCGTCTTCGACGGACAACCATTGCTGGGTCAGCGGAACCCCATTGCCTGTCAAATAGTAACAGTGCCGGTTTTCGTTCTTCGCAGCCTCGACATCGCTTGGAACCGCTGCCTTGGAGACAAAGCCTCGCATGAGATCCGTCGTATACGTGTGCCGAGCCAGTCGCTTGATGAGCCGCAGCGGATCCTGCCCCTCTTCGCCGGCATTGTTAAAAACACAGGTCACACCCGAAGCCCGCCAAGCATCACGAAACTCTTGTTGTTGGACCGGATCGGTGACGAATCGAGTCATCGTCATTTCTTCTCTTAGATCCTTGAGTTCAACTTCCGACGCTCCGGCTGCGACTGCCGCAGCGAGCGCATCGCCATCGACCGCCGCCCTTGGACCGAATCCGTAAGCGTCAAAAACGATCGACTCGGCATGCAGTTTCAAACCGCGATCGAGTTCCGCCGCAGTCGGTTTCAAGATTCCGAGAGCTGTTTCGCGAGACGCCTGGATTTTGGAATTCAGCCGAACACTCAAGTCGCCAACCGGATCACGCTTTTCCTGTTCTTGTGCCAACAGGTTGCTGGCGACGAGCGGCATCGCGGCTGCAGCAGCAACCGACTCAATGAAACGGCGTCGATCAAACATTTCGTTTGAGTCCTAGTGAAAGGGTGTGGAACGAACAGGCGGAGTGAATAGGTGGGGCTGACGTCGAGCTAGCGTTGATCGACAAGCAAGGCAGACAACACTTGTGCATACACGCGATGACCAAAGTCGTTCGGGTGATTGACGCCGTTGCCAGTCAAATCGCAGTCTTTCTTTCGCTTCAAGAACTCTTCCCAAACGCTCGTCATGTCGGCGACCGCGACGCCTTTCTCGCGAAGTGCTAAGAGCGAGTCGCGGTACTTTGGAAAGACTTCATGCTTGAGCGTGATCCAATCTCGATTACCGAGCATCGAAGCGACAAGTACAAACTCCGAATTTGGCAACTTTTCTCGAGTCTTGGCGATCATCGTCGCGATGTTTTTGGCGTACTCATCGGCAGCACGCCCGGCGGAATCGTTCATGCCAAAAGCCAAGATCACCAAGTCCGGTGTGTGCTCAACAACTTCGTCGATCTTCGTGATTCCCCAAGGTGTTGAAGTTCCGCCCACGGCAAGATTGGCCAGCGTCACGTTCGTCTGGTAGTGTTCACGCAGGTGCTGGACAAGCAAATCCTGATACGCAGGTTGGAACGGTGCACCGTTACCCCAAGCCGACGCATTGCATCCAGTTGAGATGCTGTCGCCCAACAGCACGATCGAGAGCTCTTTGTGACTCCGCAGTTTCTCCAACGTGATCGGCAGAGCTGCTGGATCAAAATTAGTCATCGCGACAGACCAATCATTGGCCTGCTTCTTGTAAGTCACCATGGTTTGCATTTGGTGGTACTCAAGCGTCGCACCAAACAAGATCTCGCCATTTCCATCACGGTGAGTCAATCGATGCTTTTGTGAGTTCGCAGGTCGCCGCAAGTCCTCAGGTGACATCGTGTTAATCCGCGAGCCAGACGGAATGACGATCTCGCGCGAGCCAACTTTGAACTGAAAGTCGACGCCTTGTTGATAGGTTACGTCGCCAGCAGCATTGGTGACGCTGATGACTTCGTCAATCGGAAAAAGCAGTGACCCGCGAGTTTCATCCGCATCACGAACAAACAAAATCGGTTCGCTCCGGATGACCTCGCTCTGCCAAAACGGCGACATGAGCTCTTTCGAGTATTCCCAGGCTGGCGGTTCCTGTCCGAAAAGGTACGCGTTCGACAGTATCCACCAACACAGAAACACCGGAATGATTTTGACGAGTTTCATCGGGATTCCCCGCGGACGACAAGCGAGATAGAGCAAACACGGAGAACACAAGTTCTCCATGGTAGCTGATCGGGTGTGCTCGTGGTGTCTTCGGGATCGTCTGGAAAAGGTTAAGGCGATTCCAAACGTTATTATTTATGAATGGCGTTCTAACGTCCTAGTCCAAGTGGGCGAGTGGATTTCTGGTGTTCGCCCAAGAGGGATTGCTGGACTGTCGGTCGGTAAATTGCGGTGAACTCGTGGGATTGGTCGTAGAAGGTCCACGGTTCGAGTGAAGCGTAGTCGTTATCGAGGTTGTCCATGCCGAGGTAACCGTAAACATCGCCGCGTTCGTTGAACGCGCCGCTCGCGCCCGGGAGTTCGGTGAACTCGATTCGGGCGTGGTCTTGGCCGCCCAGATGATGGAACTGCATCATCCAGTTGCCGCCGACGTCGGCCATTGCGAGTTCTTCGCCGATCAATCGGCCCGCGGAGTCGTAAACTCGCCCAAAGATCTGCGTGCCCGGTCGAGCGGAACCGCTGAAGATCGGTTCGGGAGCGAGGCGAGAAATCTGCTGGGTGAGCATCGCTCGTTCGCGATAGCCATCTGGATTCACGGCAGCTCGATTGCTAGATGGGTTCGACGAATCGTATCGCCCGGATTGCTCCAGTCCCTTTAAACCTTGACTGAAGTCGTTGTAAGCATCGAACGTGAAGAACGTCAGCGTTTGAGGTGTGGGGTCGTCCCAGGTGCCTCTGTCGCCAGGCGCACCTGGATTTGATCCGGTTGCCACCGAACCGCTATCGGATAAGTCGTTGATTCGTCCAACAAGGTTGTTCGAGTTATCGCGTAGCGGATTGCCGTTGGCGTCAAGCGGATTTCCGCTGGTCGTGGCTTGGTTAATCACAGTGACTTCCGTTTGACCGCTTTCGGGAACCACCTCGACCACGAGTCGCAGAGTGATTGACTCACCGGGTCGCAAGAAGCCATCGGTGCCATCAAAGATCGCTTGCGACGTGTCGGACACGTAACCCAAGTTGAGCGTTGGAGTCACCATCGCCGTCGAATTCACGATCACTGGATTGCCAATGATGCGACCGAAGTTGGCACCATATTGAGCCGCGATGTCGTCACGAAGTTCAATATCGCTCAGATCGACTGTGCCGGTGTTTTCGAGGTTCAGTTCGATTGTGAGTTCAAACGTTAAGCCCTTTTGTTTCGCATCGATGATTCGTTTGGCCAGTCCGATATCGGGAATTGACACGGGAGTCGGATCATCGGCTCCGCCGGAATCGCCTGGTTCACCGAAGTTGGTGGTTCCTGGATCGAGTCCGCTGTCGCTGTAGTCTTGTACTGTCGCAGTCGGGTTGGATGGATCACTGCCCGTAATAACGGCCTGGTTGTTGAGGTAACCTGATACGCCTCCAGCGTCTGGGTTCAGTGTGACGTCGAACGTGACCGTGAACGTATCGCCGGGATGAAGCAAACCACCGCTGAGCATGTTGAGCGTTGTGTCGGAAATCCAGGCAGGGTTCGTCGTTGGAGCCGTTCCGGTTACGCCGGTCGCTACGATTACCAAGTTGTCGACCGAGACAAACTTGTCGCCAAAAAAGGTCGCAATATCGTCGCGAAGGTTCAGGTTCGTCAGGTCCGTTGCGCCTAGGTTCTCGATCACTAAGGTCGTGGGGAACGTGAACACGCCAGTCCCATTTCCATCGCTGTCGAGCACTTCAATGTAGTCGCCATGGTCCTTGGCAATACCGATCGCTGGAACCAGCGTCGGATCATCAAAACCGCCGCTGTCGCCAGGGCTCCCTGGGTTATTGCCAGCCGGATCAGTACCCGTATCGGATAAGTCGCTAACAGTTCCATTGATGCCAGCCACACCAGGTTGGACGTCCCAGTCTCCCAATGCGGTGACTTGGTTGAATGACGAAGAATCAAGGTCATCTATATCAACTTCGACCGTAAATCGAATCTTAAACTCTTCACCTGGACGTAAAATTCCGCTGGTGCCATCGAACATATCCATCGTAGCGTTTCCATCCCATGTCGACAAAGTCGGATCGGACTGCGCGGTGGAACCAAACAGAACGGGCGCTGTCACGACGCCTTTAAACGCGGTCCCGAATTGACCATCGAGGTCTTCCAACAACGATAGATCAAATAGATTGACGGTACCGAGATTGCGAACGATCAATTCATAAGTCAAATCGCGATTGCCGGGAGTCGACGAAGCCACGGATCCGACTAGTCGTTTGGCGACGCCGATCTCAGGCAGCACCACGGGCGTCGGATCGTCGCTGCCGGTGGAGTCACCGGGTTCGTTGAGATTATTCGTGTTGGCGTTAGCACCGCTGTCAGATAGGTCAGTCGTTGTGATTTCATTATTGCCAGAATCCAAAAGCGGATTTCCGTTCTCATCAAGTCCGCGGCCAGTGACGGTTGCCTGGTTGGTGACCTCTTGCGAGAGTCCATCGATGCCGTCCGGATCAATGACCACGTTGAAGTTCAAGATGAATGAATCGCCGGCATCCAAACTCGCACCCGTGGCATCAATCATCGAAAGCGTGGTGTCGGTTTCCCAGCCCGCGTTGACGACGGGGAACGTGCCGGTTCCTGTGGCTCCCGTCAAAGTCAGCGAGCCGGCTTCGATTTCGACAAACGCGTTGCCAAATTGAGAGGCGATTGTGTCGAAGACACCCAATTGGTCGAGTGTCACCGTGCCAATGTTTTCGACATACAAGCTGAATCCAACGGTATAGTTCCGCGAGATCGCATCCTGAGTAGCACCGGTTTGTATCTTGGCGACGGAAACATCGGGAATGTACACAGGCGTCGGATCATCTTCGGTTCCCGTATCTCCGGGTTCACCTGAATTCGTAGTCGTCGCACTTGAGCCGGAATCGCTATCGTCGGTGACTGCGAGCGGCGTTCCGGGCGTCGTGGTGATGTCGACGCCGCCGGAGGTGGCGGTATTCTCGATTTCAAATGAGGTGCCGGAGGCATCAGGATTGAGCGTGACGGTGTAGGAAACCGTGTACGATTCGCCGACAGCAAAAAACTCACTGAGATTGGCTGGGTCGAGCATGTCGAGCGACGTATCGGACGCCCAGTTCACATTGACTGTTGGTGCGACACCAGTCGTGATTCCAGTGGCGTTGATGATTGGCGTTGTCACCGAAACAAACGCGGTTCCAAACTGGAAGGCTATGTCATCGAACAGCGTTAGCTGGTCGAGTTGAACACTTCCCGTATTGATCACCGTCAACTCAAACGAAACGTCCCAATTGTCGCCGTTTGCAATGACATTGGTAACGTTCTTGAGCGTTTGAATATCCGCGATTTGATCACGGTCGTTGTTGGTGTTGTCCAGAGGTGTCGGGTCAACGCCGTTGACTAGGTCATCGGTGACACTGGAAGTCAAAAGAATCGAGCGATGAGAGTTGTCGAGAATCTCAATCACATCCGCAGTGACCGTGAAGACGACTTCTTCGCCCACATTCATCACCGCGAGTGCTGGTGAAGTGGTGGCGTTCCATGTGATAGTCCCTGCGGCCGTGTTCACGATTCCACCCGTGGACGCGGCAACACTCTCAATCAAGTCGTTCGGGAAAGCGACCGTAACAACCGCATTGTTGCCACGCAGGGTCCCGTCGTTTCGAACGGTCACGGTGTAGGTCAGCGATTGGCCCGTAACGACGTTGAGTTGCCCGTCGTCGATCACGATGTTGTAATCGGGCGTACCGTGATAGCCAAAATCTTGCGAGGTGACGTCTGCGCCCGCGACTAAGGTTAGCCAGCTGGAACTCGGTGTGCCGTTTCCATCCGCATCGACGGTCGGATTGTTACCGATTTGATCTGGAGTATCCGTTGAATCGACGGTAATCGTATAGTCTCCGGCGACCAAATTGGTGAACGAGTAAGTTCCATCACTGGCGGTCGTTGTCGTAAGTGTAAAGTCACTCACGGTGTCTCCATTGACATCCACGTTGAGCGTCACGTCCACTCCGCCAAGTCCGTAGTCGCCTTCTCCTGAGTTAAATGCTCCGCCGTCGCCGACATAGTCAAAGAAAACGAGATCGCCGATCGAGCCGGTGCCGTTGTAACCGAAATCTTGATCGAAGCGATTTCCGCCGCCGTTGGTAAGCGTTAGTGATGAGGCGTTGGCAGTTCCAAGTCCATCGGCGTCAACCGTTTGCGTCGTGCCGGATGGTTGAGTGACTACAACCGTATACGAACCAGGCGGCAGATTATCGAACTGGTAGCTACCGTCGGATCCCGTTGTGGTGGACAACGTGATCTCGTTGGTACTGTCGCCGTTGAGGTCAATCTGCAATTGGACTGTCACACCGGCTAGTCCAGGTTCACTGCCGTTCTGGGATCCGTTTCCATCGTGGTCCCAGAACACCGCGTCGCCAATGGATTGGCTACCGGTTAATCCGAAATCTTGGCTATTGTCGGTCGGCGTGCCGACGGTCAGCGTCGAGGATGATGTGTTGTCTGCAAGCCCCGTTGCATCATAGGTCGCGGTCGTGCCCGACGGTGGAGTGATGGTGATAGCGAACGTGTCCAGAGGAAGCCCGACAAATGAGTAGGCTCCATTGTTGTCCGTTACCGTCGAAAAGCTTTCAGCGATCGAGTCGCCATCAATGTCGGCTGTCCAGGTGACGGTGACTCCTGGGAAGGCACTGTCGACGCCCGAATCGAAAACTCCGTTGTTGTTGGAATCAAAGAACACGAAATCGCCAATCACGCCAGGTCCACGCAGGCCAAAGTCAGCATCGTTGTAGTCTTGGCCTTCGATAAGTGTGACCACGACAGGATCGTTACCCGTTGTGACCAACGTGCCGGTCGGTGCAGTCGACTGGTCGACATCCACAGTGAAGCTGCCTGCGGGAAGTCGAACAAAGTTGTAGTTGCCGTCGTTGTCAGTCGTCGTTGAGTAGCTGATGTCGTCTGCGTTACCAAGTACTCCATCGTAACCATGCCAGGTCATGTTCACAGTCACATTGGCAAGTCCCATTTCGCCCGGGTCTTGAATTGCATCACCGTCGATGTCTAGCCAGACGCGATCGCCAAGCTGGGCTGAACCGGTGTAGCCGAAGTCGACGTTGCTGCGAACGATGCCAGCAAGCGAATCACTTAGCGTTGTTGTCGTCGTATTCGCGGTGCCGGTGCCATTGAGATCGTACGTTTGCGTCGTCACGCCGTTTGCCAGCGAACCAGGAACGACGCTGATGCGAAACGATCCGGCCGGAAGGGCACTAAAAAGATAGTTTCCACTTGAATCAGTCGTTGTCGTGCGAGCAACATCGTCCCCGTTGCCCTCGATACCATCAACGCCAAACCAAACGAGGTTCACCGTGACGCCTGGAATCCCTTCGTCGGAGGCGTCGTCGATTCCGTTTCCGTTGATGTCGTAAAAGACGTGATCACCAATGCTCCCGATAAACGCGCTCTCGGAATCCGCGTACGTATTCACGCCGGTTCCCGAACCTGTTCGTTCACCGTCGGCGGCACCCGGCGTTCCTGGCGTGGCACTACCCGTTCCATTGTCACCGGGCAAACTTGTGTAGGTCACATCCGCATCGTTTTGGATAGCGCTACCGGCATAGGCAACATTGACGGTGTACTGGACTGAGAATGTTGCTCCGGCAGCCATCTCACCGATCCGAAGGTCGAGCGCCGTCGTTGTATTGTTACTGGTATCGAGCCCTGTGATCGTTCCGGTATTGTTGAAAACCAGTGAGCCGGTATCTAGCGTCAACTCAGATGCCATCATATCGAGAACCTGGACATTCATCGCCGAGGCGTCACCAGTGTTGCTAAACGTGATTTCATATGTAACAACGGTTCCCGCGGCATTCGTTGTCAGCACGCGTTTGTTGACATTGCCAATGTCCGGTTCAACGATTTCTGCGTAGACGGTGTTGGATGTGCCACGATCAGTACCGCCTTCACGAAATACGAACGAGTTAGTCTTCGTGTGATCAGCCACTGTGGCGGAACCAGAATCGTTGGCGGCAGTGTTGCTGACGATCGCCTGGAACGTGATCACGAGTTCTTCTGCGCCCGCATCGTTGTCGGAATTTATGATCGTCCCGAGGTCAAAGTCGATTTGCTGGTTGGCTCCAACGGTTGATGTTGAGATGCGGCCCGCCCCGAGCGTGATTGCTGCTAAGTTTGCGCCGCTCAGGTCTCCATCCGTCGTCATGGCAGAATCAGAAACGATTTGAAAAGTGACTGTGCCGGGCAGCAAAATTAATCCGGGAGTCAATAGGTCGCGAAAGACGACGTCGTCCAGCGTGCCTTCGCCGACGATGGTGCGAAGTTCATACGTAACAATTTCACCAATCGCCAATTCAACGGGATCACCACTGGTGCCGGCCGAGGTGTTGTCAGTGTGCATCTCGCTAGTGGCAATGATGGACTTGGACGGCGTGATGATGAATGCGATCGCCACGTTATCGCTAGCGTTATAGTCGTTGTCGGCACCGGGATCGGCGACTGAACCAGTTCGTTCAGTGGACGCGAGCGAGTGCGTCGAACGCGGAGTCGTTGCGTCGCCCGCAAGGCTCGTCCAGTCGAGAGTCACGGCGTTTGTGACTCCGTCAACGGTCATGTTGGAGTCCGTGATCGCATCGAACGTAATCACGCTTATGCCACCCATCGCGAACGACGTCCAATTGGCGGTGATCGTGCCACCGGATTCGCTGAGCGTGGTCGGTGCAATGCCGCTGTCGTGAGAGAGATTGCCAACAAACGTCATTCCTGATGGGAGGATGTCTTGCAAATTGACATCGAAAGCGTCAGTCCCCAAAGCCCCGGATAGGTTTTGCACTGTCAATGTGAACGTGATCGGGTTAGCCACGTCGGCAACCGAAGCGGAGGAACTAATATCGACCGTCATCACGGGTTCAAGAATCTCAATATTGGCGGACGACGCAACAACGTTGGGGCCGCTGCTATACGAAACGGTGGCGCGGTTATTGAGATCCAAACCCGCAATATTGGCCGTTGAATTGTTGACGACCGCTTGCAATGTGATTGTGATTTGTTCGGTGACAGCATCATCAGTGTTGGCATTGGTAAGGGTGCCGAAGTCGAAATTTATCGCACGACCGCCGTTAGTGACGGTGGCGTTACTGGCAACGTCATTGAACGAAGTTTGTGAAGTGGATAGTCCTGACGAAGCGGTGATCGCCGCACTTCCATCGACGTACACGAGACCTGCGTCCAGTAAGTCATCGATGTTCAAACTACTGAGCTGGCCTTCGGGCACGTTGACGACGATTTGGTAATTGACGAGTTCGCCGATCACCGCCTCAGTGTTTGTATTGTTAGTGCTGTTGACCTCAGTGCTGGTAAGCGTTTTGGTTGCCGTGGGACGCGAGATGGAAACGCGAGCGGTTTCACTTAAATTCGTAGGCGTATGATCTTCGCCAGCTTCTTGGCCGGCGTAGTTGGTTAGATAGACTGTGTTGGTTTGATTGCCTCCGACCGGAACATTGGACGCGATCTCGGCTTCGTAAATGATGACTGCGATGTTCGAGCCATTGTTTGCATCGTACTGGCCGATGGAACCCTGGCTAGCACTCGGGTCGTCAAGCACAAGACCAGCACCAAACAAGTCACCAGTGAATGTCAATGCACTGCCCTGTCCATCGAACACTTGCACCGAACCAACCAGCGTCATGTTGGTCGGAAGTGTGTCGGTGAGTGTCACATCGAAGGCACCATGGGCGCTATTGCCTGTATTCTCGACGGTAATCGCGAAACGGACTCGGTCTCCCGCGTCCAATCCGGTAGCGTTGGCGTTGATCGGCGTGGTGCTGATTCCAGAACTGTTGATCGTGCCCGTAAACGCCGCTCCCGCGCTACCAACAGCACTGAAAATCACTCCGGCTGGGCCAGCAGCACTCTGGAGTGATCCATTGTCAACCGCGATCACACCTTTGCGAACGTTCAGCACCGGTTGAGTGACTTCGATCTGGATGATGTCATCGATGATGTTCACGCCGTTTTGAGTGTTACCTTCTTCGGCGCGGACAACATTGGTTAGAAACAGTCCATCGGCGGTGGGAGCGTCTTGCGCCGTGACATTGATATACAATTCCAACACGTTGGGCGTGCTGTTGACGTCATCGTAGTTGCCATAGTTGATCGTGAGCTGATTGTTGGCAGGGTCAATCGATAACGTCGGGTTCACACCAGTGGCGGCAAAGTATTCGGCAAAGAAATCGTCGTTGGCTCCGAGCTCGACTGTGCCGGAGTCGCCGTCGAATGTTTGATTGCCAAAGTCGAGTGTCCAGGTATCGCCACTGACGCCGTCGGAGTTGTGGTCGCTCACATTGAAGATCGGTAGCGGTAGAAAATCGGTGATTTTGAAGTTTTCGACATCCGATGTGGGCAATTCATAACGCACGCGATACGTCACGACGTCGCCGGCCGTGAGCACGGGTAATCCATTGTCGCCGATCGGAAGTGTCGTGTTGCCGTTGATCGCATAGACTTCCTTGGTCAACGTGCCTTGTGCGATCTGAATCGATGCGGAACTGGTGTCGGATTCGCTCGCAAGAAGCACATTCGCAATACTTCCGTCTTCCGAGTTTTGACGCACCGATCCAGTGATCGTCAAGTTACTGTTCGTGATCGTGTCGCCTTGGTCAACGCTTCGATCGTTGGATGGGAACGTGTCTGCGTAGTCTTCTTGGATGACAGTTCGAAAGCGGATGGTGCCTGTCGCCGCGCCTTGATTTGTCACTCCGTCAGACAATCCGCCTTGCAGAATCCCGTCAGCGGCGCCATTGTCGATGAGCACCTTGGAGAGATCAAATTGAAGCGAGGTGCTTCCGTCAGATGCAACGTTCTCACTTGCATTGTCCGTCAAATCGATCTTGGTCTGATCGACCACGAGTGTTTGTCCGGTATCGGCGTCACCGACTTCACGAACAGTAAAGGACCCCGTGACGTTTCCACCCAAATAAGTGATGCTGAATGTTGCACCGAACGTGAAATCGAATAATTGGCCGTCTTGAAAAATGTCACCGATGACAAGATCGCCGAATGTGTAGTAATCACTAATTTGAAAGTTCAGTGTGTACTCAAGCACTGCACCGGGAACGGCTGAGCCACCACCGACGACTGCGACAGACTTCTGAATCGCAATCGCTTTGTCATCGAGAGTATGTTCTACGCCTGCTGGATCAGCGATTGCATTATCCGTTCCACCAGCATCGCGAGTGTCGGTCGGAGTCCAATTGCCGACAGCACTCGCATTATTAAGCGAGCGAGAGTCCGGTCCGCTGGTTGTGTCGTCTTCACCGTTGAGGGGGATAACGCGGTTTCCATCAGCGTCAAACTCCGGAACGTAGAAGCTGATTGTCACAACCACGTCTTGGGCCGATGCACCACCGACGACATCATTCGTGAGCGAAACGATTAGGTCCTGAGCATTACCGGGCTGAGTCAACGAGCCAAGGTTATCGCTGTATGCAGCAGCCGCGCCACCCACGGTCACACTGTCGATGCTGGTGACAACAATATTGCTTGGTAACGAGTCGATAATGTCGAGATTGCTAATCGTTTGACCGGCCGCGACATCCACCGCGATTCTGTACTGGCGAACGTAGTTTGGACCGGTCGCTGTCTCATTCTCTGGACCGATAAAGACCTTATCCAACGCAATCAAAGTTGGCGTGATCGACATCGCTTCTGACCAACCCAGACCGCTACCAGAAACATCTGCGATCGCGTCGCTTACAATGGATGGATCGGAGATTGGATTGTCCAGAGCGTCTTCGCCATAACGAAATCCGCTTCGAGTTTGCACGATCAAGGGCGCTGCCAAATCGGCAAAGCCGCTTACTGTTGCTGAAATATCAATCGCAATCTCAGGTTGACCAGGTGTGACGCTCCCAAACGGCAGTTCGATCACGACGAGCGTATCGCCTGCGTTCCCGGTAAGAGTGAGTGGCGTTCCAGTGCCATCAACAAAGAACGGATGGTTGATGGTTCCTGTGCCGCCACCATCGTCGGGAAACGTGACCGAGTACGTCGTGAGGGATTGCCCCAGATAGGTCGCTCCATTGAAAGTGATGCCGTCATCACCATCGGCGCCCGTCGAAGGTATGAGAAGGTCGACGTAAGGCCCGAAACCAGTGTTTGAGCCTGTGTTATCGAAGGTGACTTGAAAAGAAAAGCTCCCACCGATCATGACTTCTTGATCGCCCGAGATCGCAATCGTCGGTCCTGCCGCGAGAACGTATGAGTAAGACGCTCGCGCGGACTCGCTAATCGCAACTTCCGTTTCCACCTCACCGCTGGTGAACTCCAGTTCCCAGTCAGCATCTCGAACCGAGGCACCCGTATCATCGTCGCTCGCGGCCACTTGTTGCTGTGTCAACGCCGCGAGACTCTGCACGAGTTCTCGCCCAGCGTCGTTTCCCGCTACATTGCAACCATACAGCAGGATATCACCACCGTCATTGATCGCGTCGCCCCAACCAGAAATCGCGGCCGCATTCGCCGTCAGCGTTGATTCATTGACCCAAGTGCTACCCAGTCGGAATGCGCCGTTTTCACCGTGCGAAATGATGTGCAAGGCGTCGAGATTGTCACGGTCCGAGAGAAGCTCAGTGAGCCTTACGATTCCGTCGTCTTCTGCGTCAAATACGACAACTTCAAATTCACGTGTCGCATTGCTGTTAGCGAGTAGGTCATCAACTAGCGTCTGGTAGTTCTCAACACTGGAGTCGATGATGACCAGTTCGCGTGACACTGTTTGCGCAAGCTCGTCCTGACTAGATACATTGGTTTCGCTAGAACCAGCAACGAGTGCAATTTCAGGTGTAGTATCCTGAGATCCCGTACCATCAACTTGCTCGCTGACGTCTGCATCGGGTGCGGCGTCGAACAATACGCGTGGTTCGAGATGTTGCCATAGACGACTGCGAATGAGACCTGGGCTGGTGCGATTCATAGTGCAACAACGCGTTCGGAGCAACGCGTGGATCGGAGGTTCGTGGCTGCGAGCGGGAGGCAAGCAAGGAGGATCAGTCAAGGCGTTTCGATAGCGGTGACCTTAATGGATGTATCAGCACGATGTGGTTGCAGAGTGTTCACTAATCCGAGCAATTGATCTCTTTTCACACGCGACTCATCGGGTCGCAAGACGACGGCGGATTGAGCACGTCGTAAGGGCTGGTGATGCGGTTCACCTTGTGACCTCTTGGAAGGTAGGCATGTTTAAATCGGGATAGGGGGAGCCCTCGCGGGCTCCCTCCTCCCACACCACCGGGCATACGGGTCCGTACCACGGCGGTTCGGCTGGTTAAACTTTCTTGGCAGGTTGGTCCAGGAGCAGCGGAACACCCAGTTCAGCCAACACC
>JBGTAI010000156.1:0-15477 GCA_041749955.1 Pirellulaceae bacterium
ACGACTCTGCGTCGTGGCGCAACGGGCCTGTTGGTCGAGGCTCTCCAACGAACACTGAACGCACGGCTCAAACCTTCTGCAAACTTGAGCGTTGATGGTGACTTCGGTCCCGGGACCGAGAGTGCTGTGAAGCGTTTTCAACGTGAGCGCAACATCGAACCGTCTGGAGTCCTCGACCCCGCGACTTGGAAAGAGTTGGGGCCGCTTGTTGATGAGAGTGAGCTTAACGAAGAGCCCGACCAGTTCAATGCACGCGTCGCGATGCTCCCGAAACAGCCGGCACCAACGGTTTCCAATCCGCCGACCGTGACATGCAAAGCTTGGGTCATTGCCGATGCGGTGACTGGAGACGAATTGAGTGGATTCAATGCGAATGAGCCACGGGCGCCGGCGAGCACGACGAAGCTCATGACGGCATTTCTCGTCGTGGAAATGATTGCCAAGAACCCGAATGTCGCTGATGAAATCGTCACGTTTAGCAAGAACGCGGATAACACGCTCGGTTCATCCAGTTCACTGAGGGCTGGCGAGCAAGTCACGGTTGCGGAATTGCTTTACGGCTTGCTGTTGCCGTCCGGCAATGACGCATCGATCGCATTTGCAGAACATTTTGGCGAGCGGTTCCAGCAAGAGCTTTCCGAGACATTCGATGATCCGGTCGACGCGTTCGTTGCAAAGATGAACTCACGCGCGAAGGAACTTGGCATGAACTCAACTCACTTCGAGAATCCACACGGGCTGTCGGAACCAGAACACCTGACGACGGCAGCGGACCTCGCTCGATTAGCTTTCGCAGCCTCGCAAGACGAACAAATTCAACGCCTCGTTTCAACGCGACAGCATGCTTGCACCGTCAACAGCCAACAAGGATATCGTCGAACGGTCGTGTGGCGAAATACGAACCAGTTGCTCGATATCGAAGGGTTCATCGGCATGAAGACTGGCACGACCGACGCCGCAGGTGCTTGCTTGGTCACACTTGGGTCTCGAGACGGCAAGTCGCGAATCGTCGTCGTGCTGGGTTCGTCGGATACCAAGGCGCGCTACTGCGACACACGAAATCTGTTTCGTTGGTCACTTACGAATTTACCGTAACATCGCTGGCTGGACGCTCGTTCGCTTTGCGACCAAAGACTCGCGTGCAAATAACGAGTGCCACCATTTGTGCAGCCAACAAATACCAAACTGAGACGCCAAAGCCGATCGGCAACGTCCCGAGCACGACACTCACACCAGCCGCAAGCGCCGCGTAGGGAGCCTGGGTCCAAATATGCGTCAAGTGATCGCACCCAGCCGATTGAGAGGAAAGAATCGTGGTGTCAGAAATCGGCGAGCAGTGATCGCCGAATACGGCTCCGGAAAGAACTCCCGCCGCGGTGGCGAGCAAAATCGGATCGCTGAGCGATACCTCACCATCGAGTGCGAGCATTCGGCAAACCAGCGGAATCACCATCGGCAACAAGATCCCCATCGTGCCGTAGCTGGTGCCTGTGCAAAAGGCAACGATCGCGGCGAGCAAGAACGAAACGGTCGGCGTGATCGAGATTGAAAAACGCTGGGTTGAAACACGTTGGCTCGCGGAAATTCCACTGGATCTTGCTTGTGTCTCTCCCGAAAGCAGCCCCGCCAAGTAGTCAGCCGCGTACAGGCGATGATCTTGAAACTGGTACGGACGTGAGGCGACTTCGCCCGACACCGAACGGTCGGACGTCATTCTCGAGAGCGCCGAAGCTGCCCACAGCACTGCAACGGCTGGCAAGATGATCCGAATTCCTGATGCCGCACCCTCCGTGAGCTGGCTCATCGAAATCATCCGCATCGCTAACGGAAGCCCCATCGCAACCGCCAAACCCACCATGGCGCCGTATTGCAACGACGCACTCGAGCTTGCCGCGCCGAGGACTTGGCGTATCCACGGAAATCCATTGAGTTCGGAATTCACGCCAGCGGTGGATTGTTCGGCAAGGGCGCGTTGACCAGTCACAAAAAGACCGACAATCACGACCACTAACATGGCGAGGATCGGAAGCACTGCAAGCAGCCATCGATACCGATCGTCTGTGCCAGCTTCGGTTTCGGTCTCCTTTTCGGAAACATCGGCAGTCGCCAAACAACCAGACTCCGCCTTGTGCATCGCTCCCAAATCTCGCTGCATCATCACCGTAATCGGCACCAGAACCAGCGACGTCAACACATAGAAGCGATACGGAATGCTCGAGACGAATGCTTCGAACGCCAACGATCCATCCAGGCCGCTCGCAACAAGCCCGTCGCTGATGTAGTCGATCTCCACAGCGATCCAGGTCGAAACGAGTGCAAGGCTTGCCGTTGGTGCGGCCGTCGAATCAATGATATACGCCAACTTCGCTCGTGAGATTCTCAATCGATCACAGAGCGGGCGAAGCGTGTTGCCGATCAAAATCGTACTGGCATAGTCATCAAAGAAAACGATCATCCCCATCAGCCACGTCGCCATCTGGCCGCGTCGCCGAGTGCGAGCTAACGGTATCAGACCGTTGATCAACGATCGCATGCCCCCGGTAACTGTGATGACACCGACCAACGCCCCCATCACGATAGTGAACGAATACAGTCGCAATTTGCCTGGATCGGTAAACGTTGGCCACAGGTGCGTTTCCCAAGTCTGGCCTAACGCGATGATTGGGTTCCCGTTGGCCATCAACAACGAGCCCGCGAAAATTCCAACGACAAGCGAGATCACGATTCGACGAGTCAAGACCGCCATCGCAAACGCGACCAACGGCGGCATCAAAATCCACGCACCGTACGGATGTTCGCTCACAAACTCCTCCAGGCAATGTTCAAAGCACCGACGGCAGGATCATCGACACAGTAAATCTCGCGAGGCGAAACGTTCTGACGCTCAAGCTCTGCTTCCAAAAGGCCTCGATAAAGCGGTTGTTTCAACAACACGCTGCCTGCGCATGCAAGTGTGAACCCATGTTGTCTAAACCCAAGCTCCCGTGCGACTGCGGCGACGAGCCCACCGAGTGCCACGGCGCCGGAGTTCACGATCTCTTGCGTGATCGGGTCGCGAGCGTACTGTTCGAACACGATGGGAGCGAGCGAAGCAATCTGGCTTCTTAGATCGCTCGCATCATAGCACCACCCAATGAGCTCCTGTGGTTTGGATAAACGCAAGTGATCCAGCACCGCAGCAGCAAGACTTGTCGACGTTCCTCGGGCATTCAATGTCCTCCGAGCATCCGCCGAGCCGCAAATATGGTGCAATGCTTTTGCCGCAATCCAATATCCGCTGCCTTCATCATCAAACAGATAGCCACACCCGCCAGCCCTTGCCGATTCGCCAGACGCACTCCGTCCCCAAGCCATCGAACCCGTTCCAGCAATCAACGCGATCCCGCTCGAGTCACCTGGTGCTGCGGCTAACAAGCACTCCGCATCGCCGACAATCACCGCCTTCGTCGCAATCCCTCTCCGCACGCACCAGTCGAGGACGCGTCTGCGTTCCTCTGGTCTCCCGGCCCCAGCAACACTGAAGCACACAGAGTCCGCTGTTTTGAATTCGAGCCCCGCGCTAGCATATGCTTGATGGATGGTGTCGCGGATCGTCTGGAGCGCGACGTCAAATCCGACCGAGCGTGGATTGCCGGCAGTTCCAACCGCCTCACCGATTGTGCGTAGCGTCCCATCGACGGCCTCGCCGAGTACGACTTTCGTCTTGCTGCCTCCAGCGTCAACACCGAAGACGAATTGTCTACGCATTGCCCAGTGCCTCACGCAGTCTTCCATCGGCGCGGCTGAGGCGTTCACGTGCCGCTACGGAGTCAACTGAACAAAGATGCGACACGATTGCGGTCTTCACTTCGCCATCGCACTTGGCGAGTAATTGTTCAGCGTCGTTCGCGGCAAGTCCTGTTACTTCACCGACAATCCGTATACTGCGGCGACGCAGTTTCGTGTTGGACGCTCGAAGATCCACCATCAGATTGCCATACGTTTTGCCGATCCGTACCATCGCACCCGTCGTCAACATGTTCAACACCATCTTGGTTGCTGTTCCCGCCTTGAGCCGAGTCGAGCCACTGAGCACTTCAGGTCCAACGACGGGTGCAATGACAATATCCGCGTGGCTGTGCAGCGTCGAATTCGCATTGCAAGTCACACCAACCGTCACCGCTCCACACTGGCGAGCGTAATCCAGTCCACCGAGCACGTAAGGTGTGCCACCGCTCGATGCGATCCCCACGAGAGTGTCTGAGGAAGAGAAGTTGTGCTTCACCAAATCTTCGGCGGCCTGAGTCAGCGAATCCTCCGCTCCCTCGATCGCGCGACGCAACGCACCGTCGCCGCCGGCGATGATTCCAACGACCATCTCCGCAGGCGTATTGAAGGTCGGCGGACACTCCGAAGCGTCCAGCACGCCCAACCGCCCCGAGGTACCGGCACCGATGTAAAACAGTCTCGCGCCGGCACGAAAGCTCGCGACGATCGCTTCGATCGCTTCTGCAATCGCTTGCTTTTCCGTGCTAATCGCGTCCGCTAACAATGCATCTTCGGCGTTCATTAGCTCGACGATCTCGAGTGCCGTCAGCGAATCCAGATTCATCGACTTCGCATTGCGAGTTTCCGTCGTCAGTTCGCTCATCGAGTTCATGTAGTCCCAAGTTCTAAAAGCCACGTTTGAAGAGCTAGCCAGGGCAACTCAGTTTTTCAAAATGCGAAACGTAGGGTGCCGTGCTTGCACGAACCAGATTCTGCAGAAGGTGCGTGCAAGCACGGCACCCTACTAAAAGACAAATGCCCTAATTTGAAAAAGTGAGTTGCCCTGGAAGAGCCGGCCATCACCAACCAAACCATTACGAGAGTATGTTATAGTCGTTCGTTCTACGACAGCACTTCAAATGACGTTTTGACGACCTGGAATTCATATGCCGCTATCCATCGGTGCAATCGATGCCATCGTGCTGGTGCTATCGGTCGCGGCATCCATCGTCATCGGGTTGCGGCTCAGCGGTAAAAACGATTCGGTGGAAGAGTTCCTGGTTGGCAACCGGAATCTACCGTGGTGGGCGATCCTCGGTTCGATCGTCGCGACGGAAACCAGCACCGCGACCGTGCTCAGCGTCCCGGGAACTGGCTACGGCCCCGTCGGCATGCGGTTTCTGCAAATCGCATTGGGATACCTGGTTGGGCGAGCCGTTGTCGTCCAGTTGCTGTTGCCACTGTTTTTTCAAGGCAAACTCTTCAGTGCCTATGAAGTGCTCAACAAACGGTTCGGCGGCGCAGTCAAGACTTTCGCTTCGTTGATGTTCCTGGTCAACCGCAATATCGGTGACGGGTTAAGACTCTTTCTCGCCGCAGTCGTCCTCCAAAAACTCGTTGGATGGGACTTTGCCGTCAGCGCCGTTGCGATCGGCGCGATGACGATGCTCTACACCTACTTTGGCGGGATGAAGAGCGTCGTTTGGAATGACTGTATCCAATTCGTGATTTATATGCTCGGCGGCATCGCCACCGTGGTGATTATCGCGAACCAGATTCCTGGCGGATGGTCGACGTTTTGGGAGTTCGCGAATCAACACGACAAGTTGACGGTGTTCCAGTTCGCTCCACCAAGCGGCGACTCGCGTTCTCTTTGGTTGTGGCTTGTGACCGAACCGTACAGCTTCTATGCAGGTCTGTTGGGTGGCGCCGTGTTAACGCTTGGCACGCACGGCACTGACCAAATGATGGTCCAGCGTTACTTGAGTGCCCGCAGTCAACGTGATGCCGGGCGAGCGATCATGCTCAGCGCAGTGGTTGTCATGCTCCAGTTCGCGTTGTTCTTGTTCATCGGTGTTCAACTCGCCTGCTTTTACGCGCAAGAACCACTGGTCACGTTCGAAAAGACGGACGAAGTCTACGCGTACTTCATCGTCAACTCGTTTCCGCGAAACACCGGCCTGGTGGGCTTGATGCTCGCTGCCATCCTTGCCGCGGCGATGTCAACGCTTTCCAGTTCCCTCAATGCCTCGGCGTCAGCAGTCTTGAACGATTTCTATCTGCCGCTGAAGAAGACCGAGCCGTCGCCAGCCAAGCTGTTGTCGTTCACTCGTCGGCTGTCGCTGGTCTTCGGGGCTGTGCAAGTCGCGATTGGTATCTGGGCCGTTTCGTTTGACGCGTCCGTGGTCAGCAACGCGCTCACAATCGCGGGTTATTCAGCGGGACTGTTGCTGGGACTGTTCCTGCTTGGCGTGCTTACCAAGAATGTGAGAAGCTCACATGCTCTGGGCGGAGCAGCATGCGGCTTGGGCGTGCTCTTGTTTGTCCATTTCGTGCTTCCCCAACTCACACAATCGTCGAACCTGGAGTCCGGCGTTCGTGTTGCTTGGCCTTGGTTCGCATTGATCGGTTCAAGTGTCACCTTTACCACGGGGCGCGCGTTCGCCGCCGCTTCCGATTTGTTCGCTCGTGGAGAATCAACATGATGATGAGACTGAACTTACTCGTGCTGGCCGGTGTGCTGGCGTTACCAGTCGTATTGGGATGGCCGGTTGATTGTCATGCAGAACGACTTCCGATCGGCACGCCAGATTCAGCTGGCATGCAAACGCAGCGTCTCAAGGAAATCGAGCAACTTGTGCTGGATGGCATCCAAGACGGCAAGATGCCCGGAGCCGTGGTCTGTGTCGGCCATCGCGGAAAGATCGTGTATCTCGAAGCGTTCGGGAATCGGCAAGTCGGTGACGACCCGCAACCGATGACGATCGAAACGGTGTTTGATATGGCTTCGATCACCAAGCCAGTCGCAACGGCAACGAGCGTGATGAAGCTTGTCGAAGATGGACGCATTCGTCTGGCCAGTAAAGTGGTTGATTTCTTTCCCGAGTTCGCGCCGAACGGGAAAGACGACATCACGATCCAAGATATGCTCGTTCACCAAAGCGGATTGATTCCCGACAACGCGTTGTCCGATTATCTCGATGGACCTGAGCTGGCATGGAAACGAATTTGTGACTTGAAGTTGGTCGCACCTGTCGGTCAAGAGTTCAAGTACTCGGACGTGAACTTCATTGTCCTCGCGAAAATCATCGAAAAGGTCTCTGGGAAAAACGTACACGAGTACTCGCAAGAAAATATATTTGCTCCGCTCGGAATGAACGAGACTGGCTACAACCCACGCGAAGAACTGAAACAGCGAGCGGCACCGACCGAAAAACGCGATGGACAATGGATGCGTGGTGAGGTGCATGACCCGCGAGCGTACGAGCTTGATGGGATCGCAGGCCACGCGGGGCTCTTCTCGACCGCACAAGACCTCGCGATCTATGCCCAGATGATGCTCGGCCAGGGTGAATTCAAACAGGGAGAACTCAGGCAGAGCGACGAACCCGTTCGAATTCTCTCGCCACAAACGGTCCGCAAGATGACAGCGACCTATCGTGTCTCACGCGGCTCGCGCGGATTGGGCTGGGACAAACAAAGTCCCTATTCGAGCAATCGCGGCGACTTGCTTTCCCCAAACGCATTCGGACACGGCGGGTTCACGGGGACTGTGCTGTGGATCGATCCCGAACTCGACTTGTTCTATATCTTTCTGAGTAATCGAGTGCATCCCAGCGGCAAAGGCAGTGTCAATCATCTGGCCGGCCAGATCCTCAATGTCGTCGCAAGTTCGATCGTGGGTGACACGCCGCACGTTACTCGTGAAGTCAAGACTGGAATCGATGTACTCGAATCCCAAGAGTTTCGGTCTCTCGCCGATCAACGTGTGGGGTTGATCACGAACCACACCGGCCGCAGCACCGACGGTCGCTCGACGGCTGAGATTCTCAACGCGGCACCGAACGTGTCGTTGTCGGCGCTCTTCAGCCCCGAACATGGTTTCGAAGGAAAGCTCGACGTGTCCAAAATTGGTGACTCACAGGACGCGAAGACTGGAATTCAAGTTTTCAGCCTCTACGGCGAGACCCGCCGACCGACACCAGAGATGTTATCAGCAGTCGATACGCTCGTGTTTGATATCCAAGACATCGGAGCGCGTTTTTACACTTACATTTCCACCATGGGCGAAGCGATGGAGGCGGCCGCCGCAGCCAAGAAGCGATTCGTCGTGCTCGATCGGCCGAACCCGCTTGGTGGGCTCGCTGTTACTGGGCCGATGCTCGATCCCGGCAAGGAGTCGTTCGTTGGCTACCACCGTTTACCCGTTCGACACGGCATGACAATCGGCGAAATCGCCCAGCTCATTAAAGCCGAACGTAAACTCGATGTTGAACTCGAAATCGTTTGCTGTGAAGGTTGGCGACGGCAAGACTTTTGGGACGCGACGGGGCTGACTTGGATCAACCCGTCGCCTAACATGCGATGCTTGACGCAAGCGTTCCTGTACCCCGGCGTCGGCTTGCTCGAAACGACCAACGTTTCCGTTGGCCGTGGAACGGACACTCCGTTTGAAGTTCTCGGTGCTCCGTGGATCAACGGTCAAGACTTGTCGCGGATGTTGAACGCAAGGAACATCCCAGGCGTCCGGTTTGTGCCGATCGAATTCACACCCAACGCCAGCCAGTTGAAGGACAAAACGTGCGGCGGTATCAACATCGCATTGACCGATCGATCGGCACTCGAGCCAGTTCGCGTGGGTCTCGAGATCGCGACTTGCCTCCGCAAGCTTTATCCAGACGACTGGGAAACAAAGAATCTCGATCGCTTGCTTTGCAATGGCGCGGTCTACGAGAGCATTGTGAGCGGAGCAAGCATCGAGGACACGCTGATGAAATCGCTCGACGATGTATCGAACTTCCGCTCGAATCGCCAGCAATACTTGCTTTACGAATAGTGCGAGGCCAACGTAGCCGATGATTCGCTTGGGACTTGAAACTTGTATCGACCATCCACCGGATGCGTTTCGCGGCGCGCGGTTGGGATTGTTGATGAACCAAGCGTCCGTGGACAGCAAACTGGTCTTGGCGTGCGACCGCATCAGCAGCGCGTTCCCCGGACAATTGACTGCGGTGTTCTCGCCCCAACATGGAATTTGGGGCGAACAACAAGCGAACATGATCGAGTCGTCGAACGCTCGCTTGCATCATCTCGACATTCCCGTATTCAGCCTCTACAGCGAGACGCGTCGGCCCACTGCGGAGATGATGGACCTCGTGGATTGTCTCGTCGTCGATCTCCAAGACGTGGGAACTCGTGTCTACACCTTTGCTTGGACGCTACTCGAATGCCTTCGTACCTGTGCGGCACAGGGCAAGTCGCTTGTTGTGCTCGATCGGCCCAACCCGCTGGGTGGCGACGTATTCGAAGGCCCGATGCTGGAGCCAGAGTACGTGAGCTTTGTCGGCGGTGCCGCGATTCCGCTTCGTCATGGATTGACGATGGCCGAGTTGGCGAGACTGTTCGTTCGAGAACTTGCGATCGACGTGGACTTGCAATGCGTCCCCATGATCGACTGGTCGCCGAAGATGCGGTTCGGTGAAACAGGCCGACGATGGCTTTGGCCGTCACCGAACATGCCCACGTTGTCGACCGTGGACGTTTATCCTGGGCAAGTCCTGCTCGAAGGTTGCAACCTTTCCGAAGGCCGAGGCACGACGCGACCATTCGAAGTCGTCGGTGCTCCGTTCATCGATGGCGAGCGTTGGGCCAACGAACTCGAGCGAGCCAACCTCAAGCACGTGCGATTATTGCCGACTCGATTCAAGCCAACGTTCGACAAGTTCGCCGGTGAAAGTTGCAGCGGGTTGGACATCCAAGTCACTGACGCCAAGCAACTCCGCTCCGTCGAGATGACTGTGGCGCTAATCGCATCGGCGGCCGCGCTCTACCCGCATGAGTTTCGATGGCTTGATCCACCCTACGAGTACGAGTACATCAAACCACCGATCGACATCCTGTTTGGAAACGACCGTTTACGAAACCAAGTCGACCGCTGCCGAGGCACTTCGTCCTGGCCCGAAACCTTGAGCCTACTCGACTGGGACGAAGCCGCGTGGCTCCAGCGTATCGAGCCGATACGCCTCTATTAACATGCCAGAATTGATTAGTTTTGACCGACCATCGGTCCGCTGCGACGTAACAGCTTCCAATCCTCAATGCACGGCTTGTTCCCAAGTTCAATGCCGTTCAAATTCCCGCCGAAATCTCGTGTGAAACTCGGGAAGGAAAATTCAGCAAACGCATTCCCCGTTCTTTTGATCGACCTGCTAAGGATCCGTTCGGAAACAACTTCGGCATATTGATTTTGGACTTCATCCTCCCTCCGGGAGGGTCGGACTGCTTCGGGCCGGGGAGGGTGAGTGCTGAATTGATACTCGGCCCTCCCCTCGCTTCGCTCGACCCTCCCGGAGGGAGGGCGAAATCTGGAAACTGTTTCCGAACATTTCCTAAGTGTTTCAATATAACTCACCGATTCCAGAAGCGGAACGATGTGAAAGATGGATTCCGATCGCAATCAGCAACAGGCTGAGCATTTGCACCAGATGAAACAGCCCGTGGTTGTTGAACGTCCAGATCCAAGTCATCTGCAGCGACGATTGCGAATCGACGATTGCAGCAGCGATACCCGCCAGAATACCTGCCGATAGAAACCCGGCCCCTTGTTCACGACGGAACCAATAGCATGCAGCGTAAAGCGATAACGCTGCAACCATCGTGATCGCTTCATAGACCACGAACAACAAAAACGAGTCACTCCACAGTTGCGTGATGGCGAAGAAGATGAATGCGATCGCAATGAAATACGGAACACAACGCCTTGCTAGATCGTGGTTCCAAGTCATTGCCACCGCGGCAATGGCGAACAACGCCATCACAAGCCCCAGAGCAAGGTAGACCGTGCCCCAGATCACGTTCTGCATTGAGTCGTGTAGGTGAATCCCATGCGAAACCGCTCCGAGAACGCTCGCTATCGCCAAGAGACCAAAGAACAGTGTCCAGACGTCGGTCCACATCGGCTTTCGCACCGGAACCCTTCTGAGCATGACGATCACCCCAACGGACTGAAGGGCAAGAAAGAGATCCGTCACGGCGGTGGTTTGCTCAACCGGGCTATCCACAAACACTGGTTTCTCTCCTAGTAAGAATGATGGAGTTGATGTGAGTAAACAAATGCAATGGAAGAACAGATAAAACACGTCAGTTGCTTGTCGCGATTGCCGTAGATGCCAAGAGCATTGGTCGCGGCGCAGGTGGGGCAACATAGTCGGGTTGAGGGCGTTTCCTTGTGGGCTGGTGATGCAGAAGTTCACCTGACAAGGTCGCGATTGCATCAAAGCTGCCTGCTTGTTGATCGGGAATGCGGTGCTGGCCAAGTAGCCAAGCCCGGTCGCCAGCCCTCACTCGCTCCGAGAGCCATGAGACTCCAGCAATGTGCTGTTTGTAGTCTGTGGCCATCGGGGACGTTTCGAGAAAGAGGCTTGCGTCCGCAATCGGTTCTTGAGTGTCAAACATGGAATATGTCTGAAACGACCACGCACAATCGGAACAGGCTTTGAGATCGGGTGTCCTATAGCCGCCCGCTTCATTGGCAGGATTGAATGCCAATATCCGGCCTTTTCCATCGAACGCTTTTGCGATCCGAGCATTGACGCAATTGCCGAAACTCTCGCCTACGAACGTCGTTGCCTCCGGAGCCAATTGGAGCAGCCTCAAAAGTGCAGATGCCTCCAGAGCAACCGGGTCAATGTTTCTCGCAACGGCGAAAGGGTTAGGGAGCCCGAGCCATGCTGTCCGAAAGGATGACTGCTTTGACCAGTCGATCATCAGGACGTTGCATTCTGGGATAGCATCGCTAATCGCATCGGCGAGCTGATGAAAGCGATCACCCGGTTCCGTTCCGCCCATTCCATGCGTGATCACGAACGTGGGACGCTCGTACTTGTAGGCCCGTCTTGAGTCATGGCGGAGGTGAACGTGCGATGCCTGTGCAGAACACTCCATCACAATCCAAGGACTTGAAGAAGGAATTGCCGGGTCATGCGAGAACGCGTTTTGCGATGAAAACAGCAGTCCAAGAAAGAGCAATTGGGACGTCAATCGAATCGCTTGAACCTTGAGTCGGAAGCTGGATAACATTGGGATCCCCCTGGAAGCTTGAGTCGTATGTCTGCTGTTTCCTGAGATACCAGCCGGCCATTATTCCGGCGCTAAAAGATTCGAACGTGTTCGGATTTTCTCAAGTTTCCCGAAAGCCGAGGAAATAAAATAATTGCGCGCTCGATGCGTGCCTGGATGTCCTCTAAATTACAGAGTGCCTGATTGACGCTACTTAGACGCTAACCAATCCAGCCACAGACTTATCTACGCTGAACAATCGTTCCGCTGGATATTTTCATCGCCTCATCCAGACGTCGCCAATGGACATCACTATCAGCGCTGATGACGACGCTGCGCCTGACCTGGAGCAATACCGCAGCTACTTGAAGTTGCTGGCCGATCTGCAGCTCAATCCACGGTTGCGAGCCAAGGAAGGATCATCGGATATCGTGCAACAGACAATGCTGGAGGCGCACCGTGGATTTCCTGACTTTCGCGGCAAGACGGAAGCTGAGCTACGTGCTTGGCTGAAAATGATTTTGACTCGCCAATTGCTTACCGTAGCGAGACGTTACGGAACAGACAAACGTGCCGCACGGCGAGAGGTCTCTCTAAATGACCAAATGGAACACTCGTCCGCACAATTCCATCGGCAGTTGGTCGCCGAGCAAACATCGCCCAGCATGGAGATCATGAAGAGGGAGCGTTCCGAACAGTTGGCCGCAGCATTACTGAGGTTGCTCGACGATGAACGCTCGGCCGTTGTGTTGAAACACTATCACAACTGGTCCGTCGCCGAAATTGCCCAGCATCTCGGCCGGACCCAAGAGGCTGTCGCCGGATTGCTGCGCCGAGGGCTGAAGAAACTACGCGAGCATTTGCGAGAGGAAATGTAACGATGCCAAGCACGAAACCAGACGATGACGATCGCGAACTCCAGCTCGATGCAATCATCGCTGAGTACTACCGCTTGCCGGATACCGATGGACCTCCCGACCAAAACGAATTCATCCAACGCTACCCAGAATTTGCGTCGGAGCTCAAAGAATTCTTCTCCGACGCGCGTCTATTTTATGCGGATGAGAGCTCCACGCCGCAAGAGACATCGCTTGGACGAACAATCATTGACGCACCACAACTGGAGCCATCAGCCTCAAAGCAAGTTGTGCGATACTTCGGCGAATACGAGATTCTGGAGAAACTTGGCGCTGGAGGCATGGGAGTTGTCTACAAAGCCCGCCAGAAGAAACTCAATCGGATCGTTGCCCTGAAGATGATTCGTTCGGGTGAGCTGGCAAACTCATCCGACGTACAACGTTTCGAAGCCGAAGCCAAAGCAGCAGCAAAGCTATCGCATCCGGGAATCGTTTCGGTTCATGAAGTGGGCATCCACGACGGCCATCACTTCTACACCATGGACTACGTCGAAGGCGGCAACTTATCTCAACTACATCGCGATGAGCCGGTCGCAGCAAAGCATGCGGTAAAGCTCGTCCGTCAACTAGCGGAGTCGATGCACTACGCTCACTCCAAAGGAATCATCCATCGCGACCTGAAGCCCGCAAACATCCTCTTGAATGCTAATGGTGAACCACGAATCACAGACTTTGGCCTTGCTAAACGCATTCGCGACGAAGACGAATCTCAGTCGCCAACGATGACCGAAAGTGGCCAGATTCTCGGTACCGCCGGATACATGTCGCCAGAGCAGGCTTCTGGAAAGTCGCGTTTGGTTGGCCCGTCTTCGGATATCTATTCACTCGGTGCCGTACTCTACGCACTCCTGACGAGTCGTGCTCCCTTCGTTGGAGAAACCCCGTCGCACACGATCATGCAGGTGCTCCAAAGTGAGCCAATTTCACCAAGAAAACTTAACCCCAGCGTTCCACGTGATCTCGAGACGATCTGCCTTAAATGCCTGGAGAAAGAACCTCACAAAAGGTACGGTACGGCGAAGCTTTTTGCTGATGACTTGAGCCGTTTTCTCGAAGGAAGACCGGTCATTGCTCGACCGGTAAGTTGAGTCGTCAGAACTTGGAAATGGTGTCAGCGTTTCCCGTCTCGTGCGGGGTTAGTAGCGGCGATCTGCCTGCTCCTGATCGCATTCACTATCGGAGGTCCGCTGATCGCGCTGCAACAAAAGCGTTACGCCGATGAACGACAGAGAATGCTGAATGAAATTCGAGCCGCAAATAAGAGACGCACTGCAGCGATGCTTGACTCCTTGAGAACGTCGGCACCAGCAGGAGTCCCTCTCTTACTTGAATCGCTGAAGCCATCCAGTGACGAGATTCTACCACACTTGCAGAGCATCTTTCGGAATGAAAGTATGAATGTACGTCACCGTCTGCATGTCGCGTTTGCACTGATGGACTTTGGACTTGCAGATTCCAATGTCGTCGACTTCATCGTATCTCAGGTTGCCGATGCTCGTTCGGACGAGTGCATGAACTTTATTGCGGCCCTACAATACGCACATGGCGACGCAATTGCCGCTATGGATTCGATGTCTCGTACTGCAAATAGTGCTGAAGAATGGAAACACAAAGCACGCCTGGCAATGTTGTCTCTCTACCTCGGTTCGCCAAATATTGCCGAGGAAATGTGCACTCCCCACGAGGATTCGGTTCAGCGTGATCATTTCATTCGGACCGGTATAGAGTGGCACGGCGATGTTTCCGTGCTTATGGAAGTTGTAGCGCAAAGCAAAGTCACCTCGCTTCAATCAGCATTCAGCATTCTCGTTGGTAGCATCCCAGATGAAGATCTGCAACGCGGCGAACAGCTGAGGTTGGCAACGGTGCTCTCCCGTTGGCACACTGATTCACAGGCTTCCGGTTTACATAATGCGACACGCTGGACGCTTCACAAATGGAAGCTAATGCCTGACTCTGATCGAGATCTGACAATTGTGCCGAACGAACGTCGAGAATGGTACGTTAATCACCAAGGAATGACAATGATTCGCATGCCGGCTGGTAGAATTGATGACTCAGATCGTTCGATAACGGTGCAACTCAACGCGTTTCATCTCGCAGACTCAGAAGTGACCGTTGCTCAGTTCGAAGAATTCATCGACCATCCCTATGCAGACAAACTAGGCGATTGGAGAAAACCAACCGCATCGCGAGTAAACAAAGATCACCCTGTGGAGCTGGTCTCTTGGTACGACGCGATCATGTTTTGTAACTGGCTAAGTGAACAAGAGAACTTGACACCGTGCTACAGGCGAAATGGTAAGCAAGAATTAAATCCGTCTCGCAAACAGAAACGTGACAGCTGGCGAATGATGGTAGGTGCCAATGGTTACCGCGTGCCAACGTATGCGGAGTGTGAGGTGGCCCATGTTTGACGGGCGCGCGTACCTCTAAGGATTGTATATCAGCTCGAAGCAGTTTGGTGAAAGGTAGTCTAATGATGAATGTCGACGGATCGTGTTGAAGTAGATGATGTATTCCTGGATTTCTTTAA
>JBGTAI010000157.1:0-12792 GCA_041749955.1 Pirellulaceae bacterium
CAGTGGTTCGCCGACGTTGATGTGATAGAGCATCTGGATGGTCGTCGCGGTGCTCGCTTCATTCGTCACATCGTCGAGCAATTCAACGTCAGGACGTCCTGCCGTGAAACGGATTCGGCTGCGCAATTTCAGTCGCTTGAAGAACAATCGTCGCTCCAGGACTTCGCCGACAACGTCGAGTCGTCCCGAAGCCTCGTCATATTCCAACCACAAGGAATCCGCAGGAAGATTTCCGATGCGACCGTGAAGCGGATAAACGAGTTGGTCTTTATCGTTGTGCTCTGGGGCTCCATTGCTCTCCAACCCACAGCGAACGACGAGTTCATCGAAACCCTCGAGCCACCCCAGTCCACTCGGATCCCAAACGGGAACGAGGCTTGGGTGAACGGGACCGTGGATCGGCGATTCCCAACCAATGTGCGTATGATTGGCCTCCAAATACCAAATCGACATGCCGCGGGTAGGCAAAATCATGGCTCGAACGGCTCCCGTGTTCACCTCGATAATTTCGACGCCGTCCGAAACACCGCCGACAAAACGGCCGTGCCGAACGCCAATCGTTCCTTGGCGAGTGACAATTTCGGTAGTCAGGGGGGAATTAACGTTCCACTGGATCGTTCGTTCACGAAGCTGAATTGAGCGTGCGTGGCGAGTTTGGGTACTCATGAAGTCCTGTATTTCTATGTCGCAGAGGTGATTTTATTGTCGCAGCAGCACTGGAACCTTGACGAACTGCTACTGGCGTTCTTGTAACCCGTACGCCGAGCAAATAAAACATCGGGTTCCCTTCCCCGTCCGAAACGGCTGCTTCAGCCACTTTTTCGGCCAGTGCAACGAATCTCACAAAGAGCCTTTGTAGTCGATATGAGCAACATCAAGTTAGATGCCGGTCTTGTGCAAGGTGACAGCGTAACGAAACTTCTCGATTCTGCCTTGGATGCGGGTGGCGGTTTACTTCGCCTGACACCGACCTGGGTCCCGCGATCGTTCCTTCACCCGGGACGCCGAATTAAGCTACATCCTAGCGACTACTATCGATTTGGTGCCGACCGCGGCGGGATCGATGAACGTTGGTTCGGTAGCACGACGGAAGCCGCCAACGACGGTCGTGTTTGGCACGAAGGGCTCAGCTTCTGTTTGTTCGAAGGCAAGAAGTTCATGCTTCGCGATGCCGTCGCCGAGCGAGGCAACGATCTCGTCGGTGCGGCGATCTATGAAAAGTACGATCGCTGGCCGGTGTACTCCAAGTTCTTTGACAACATGGGGCCGATTCCGCACCACATGCACCAATCTTTCGAAGACGCCAAACTCGTCGGCCAAGAAGGCAAGCCCGAGAGTTACTATTTCCCGCCCCAGCTCAACAACGTCGACAACAACTTTGCTTACACGTTCATGGGCCTTGAGCCTGGGACAGAGAAGTCCGATGTGCGTCGTTGCCTTGAGAACTGGAACGAAGGCGACAACGGCATGCTCGACCTGAGCCGTGCGTACCGGCTCAAGCGAGGTACCGGTTGGTTGATTCCGCCAGGCGTGTTGCATGCTCCCGGTTCGCTCTGCACGTACGAGCCTCAATGGGGAAGCGACGTGTTCGGTATGTATCAATCGATCGTGGAAGGTCGCTATGTTCCATGGGCACTGCTCGTGAAAGACATGCCTGAGGACAAGCACCACGATCTCGACTTCATCGTCGGCCAACTCGACTGGGACAAGAACGTCGATACGCACTTCAAGGAAAGCAACTATCTCGAGCCGATCGTTGATACCGAGCGCAGTGGTGATGGCTACGAAGACAAGTGGATCGTCTACGGCACCGTCGATGGCGAACAACTCTTCAGTGCTAAAGAACTGACGATTGCCCCGGGTGCGAAGTGCAAGTTGCAAGACCCTGGAGCGAGCAGCTGGATCACGGTCCAGGGCCGCGGCCGAATCGGTTCGCTTGATTTGCAAACGCCAGCCATGATTCGTTTTGGTGAGAACACCACCGACGAAGTCTTCATTTCGCATGTTGCCGCAACCGGCGGCGTCGAAATCGAAAACCTCGGCAGCGAACCGCTTGTTGGTTTGCGTTACTTTGGTCCGAATACGCACAAGAATCTGCCAAAAGCCGGCAGCTGATCGTGAACGTTCACGCTGGCGGTTCACTCCGCCAGCGATTTTTTGCTACCTCTTTTACTTCACCCGCCCCGACGCCTTTTTGCGAGAAGACAATCGTGAGTGCTCATCCCAACAATTTCCCAAAGCTTCACAACGCGGCTTGGCCTGGTGTCGTCGGCAAAGGCGGTGAAGACAACGATCCGTGCATCGATATCGATACGATGTTGGACTTGACCGCTGCCGCTGAAGTCGATGGGCGAAAGTTTGACGGCGTTGACATCTTCCTGTTCGATCCACACGTTTCAATCGATGCGACTGACAAGGAACTGGAACAGCTCGCGGACAAGGTGCGAAGCCGTGGTCTTGTCATCGGCAGCGTCGTTGCCCCAGTGTGGCCGCCAACCGGTGGTGGTGCTGCCGCTGGCTCGCCCGAGGAAGTTGAAGCGTTCTTGAAGCAGGTTCGCAAGGGTTGCGAGATCGCCAAGAAGTTACGCGAGCTGGGCGTGCGTCCTTACGGTGTCGTGCGATTGGACAGTGCGACTTCGACCGCTGACTGGTTCAACGATCCGGCTGGGAATCAATCGAGAATCGCCGACACTTTCAAAGCAGCTTGTGATATCGCTGAAGAGTTCGATGAACGTCTTGCTGCCGAAGGCGAAATCTGTTGGGGCGGGATGCACTCGTGGCGAACGATGGTGGACTTGCTTGAAAAAGTGGGGCACCCCGAGCGACTCGGTTTCCAAGCCGACATGGCACACACGTTGTTGTACTTGCTCGGTTACAACGCTCCCGAAGACGCCATCTTGCCTGCGGGATTCGATTGGAGCGATACGGAGGCCAAAGCCGCGGCGCTCAAGCAACTGACCCACGCGCTTCGGCCTTGGACGATCGACTTCCACGTCGCACAAAACGACGCCACTGTCCACGGTACCGGCAGCCACGACAAAACCGGTCGTCACTGCTTGCCGTTTGATCCCAACGGCAAACTCGACATCGCCAAGGACGCTGGGTTCTGGCTTCGCGACGAACACGGTGACGTGCTCAAGACCTGTCGCCACATTTGTTGGGACGGATGCATGTTCCCCAATGAAGTGATGCACAAGCCTCAAACCTGGAACGACATCCTCTCGGCCATGCTCAGCGTCCAAGACGCCCATGGTTGGAATGAACCAAGTTCCGTCAGCTAACGCTTGCTATAATATTTCGCGGTGTTAGTCCGATTCGTGAGCGTCAACATGATCCAGCCCAAGCCATCTCGACTCCATCTTGTGGATGATTTTTTTATGGGTAAATCAGGCGTTCACGAAACCGTTGATCGGCTGGCGAAGTTGCTTCGCCAAATGAATTTGCCGTTTGTTGTTTCCGGTGCATTGGCAGTGAACCATCACGGTCACCTTCGGGCGACCACGGATGTGGATCTGTTAATGCGTAAGGAAGACCTCCAAACGTTTAAAGAAAAGCACCTTGGTCTGGGCTGGATGAACAAGTTCGAAGGCTCAAAAGGCTTTCGCGATACCATCTCTCTGACTCCCGTCGATGTTTTAATCTCAGGTGACTACCCTGGAGATGGAAAGCCCAAACCCGTGGCGTTTCCGGAACCTGAATTAGTCGCTGAGTTTGACGACCAAGGTATTCCGTATATTCGACTTTCAACGCTAATCGAACTAAAGCTTGCCAGCGGGATGACCGCACCAGATCGTCCGCGTGATTTCGATGACGTGATCCAACTCATTCGTAAAAACAGCTTGGATCGTGAATACGCTTCCGTGCTGAATCCTTATGTTCACGAGTCGTGGTATCGTCTTTGGGACGCTTCTCGCCACACCGACGAATACTAATTCACGTCTACTGTTTCAACTTCACTTCCTGTTCCATCTCCCTCAATCAACTTTGCTATGAAACCTCTCAATATCGGAATGGTCGGCTACGGCTTCATGGGCCGTACTCACAGCAACGCATACGCTCAAGCGAATCACTTCTTCCAGAGTGAATACAAGCCAGTGCTCAAGGCGGTGTGTGCTCGCAATAAGGAAAAGGCTCAAGCGTTTGCGACGAACTGGGGTTACGAGTCCGTCGAAACTGATTGGCGAGAATTGCTCAAGCGAGACGATATCGATGCGATCGATGTCTGCACACCAAACAATCTGCACAAAGAGATCTCGCTCGCTGCCGCTGCCGCAGGGAAAATGATCCTGTGCGAAAAGCCGTTGGCGATGAACCAAGTCGAAGGCGAAGAAATGTGCCAAGCCGTCGAGAAGGCCGGCGTGCAAAACATGGTCTGGTACAACTACCGCCGCGTCCCCGCCGTGAGTTTAGCGAAACAGCTGATCGACGAAGGCCGCTTGGGCAAGATCTTCCACTATCGCGCTAACTTCCTTCAAGACTGGACGATCAACGCGGACGTGCCCCAAGGCGGCACAGCCACTTGGCGTTTGGATGCCGAGGCCGCCGGCAGCGGCGTTACCGGTGACTTGCTGGCCCACTGTATCGACACCGCGCTTTGGCTCAACGGTGGCATCAAAGACGTCTCCGCGATGACAGAGACCTTCGTCAAGGAACGCATGCACTCGGAAACAGGCAAGAAAGAGCCTGTAAAGATCGACGACGCTTGCAGCTTCTTCTGTCACTTCGATAACGGCTCGCTCGGCTTGTTCGAATCGACGCGCTACGCTCGTGGCCACAAGGCACTTTACACGCTCGAAATCAACGGCGAGCACGCTTCGATTCGCTGGGATCTGCATGACTTGCATCGCTTGCAATACTTCAGCCACAGTGATGACTCGATCGTCCGCGGTTGGCGAAGTGTCCACGTCACCGACGGCGACCAGCCCTACATGGGCAACTGGTGGGTCCCAGGTTTGCAAATCGGTTACGAGCACACCTTCATTCACCAAGTCGCTGACTTCCTCAAGAGTCTCGAGACTGGCGAACCATGTCACCCAAGTTTCCGTGATGCACAAGAGACGCAAAAAGTTTGCGACGCCGTCCTCGACAGTGCCGCGACGCGATCTTGGAAGAACGTTTAGCTTGTCGTTTGACGACGAGTGACGCATACTGAGCGTAACCGGCTCACAAAACGTAGCCGGTTACGTTCCATCTCCATCTTCTTTCACGAGAGCACACCATGACTCAAGCCGATTTGATTGAAGCTCTCCAAACGATTCACCACGAACTCGAGTCCGGTGACGACTTGGACCCCGTTGAAGTTGAAAAACTTCGGGAAACCGTGAAAGAAATCGAAGCTGCCTTGGCACGCCAATCTGGCGAGTCTTCGCCGCTTGGTGATCGTGTAAGTGAGTCTGCATCGCATTTCGAACAGACGCATCCTCAACTCACGCTGACGCTCGGCCGGATCGCCGATATGCTCCAGCAAATGGGCATCTAACAGTCGAATCCCCTGACGCGGATTTTGTTACTTGCTTGCAGGAACTAGCCAATATGCCTGCAGCAATGTCTGTATCTCGTCGGCGCCGAGCGCCATTGTTTCATTGCGTTGTCCAGTCCACCGATCCGAAACGGATTGAACGATACAGCGAACGGCGTCATCGAGTTCGTATTCTTTGGCCAGCTCTGATGCCAAAGCAAGTTGGTATCTGGCTTGTGGATAGATTGGCACGCCGCGGGATTCGAGCGACCACGCTTCGAGGTCGATATCGACCCAGCCCTGAGTCGCTGGAAGATCGCGAGTCAATTCGATTGGCAGTGATTCAATTTCCGAAGAATGAACCTGCAGCTTCACTCGACTGTTGTGTGGCGAGTAAAGCGCCCACGACGGCCAATGGTCCCAATAGCCACTTCGTTCCGCGAGCGGCGCTAAAATTGCAAAGCATGTGACTAGCGTTACCAATCTCGCTACCAGTCGCGTTGTTGAGCCGTGTGGATTCGGCGGCGATGCCGTCATCGAGATTGGCTGGCGAACAAACAGTTCCCAAGCAGCAAACCCAAGCAGCACATTCCACAGCAACACACCATAGCTGTGATGAAACCCGAGCGGGCTGAGCATCAAGAATAGCCCCACGTGCATCGCAACGAGAATGCATCCAGCGACTCGACGCGTCCGATGAAACAGCACACCGAGGCCACCAACCAACTCCAATCCCGGCAGCGCAAACGCCAGTTTCACTTTCAATGATTCATCCAGGTGATTGTCGAGTCCAATGAGCGACAATGCTGGACGCAAGAAATCTTGCCCGACGGTATGCACAAACTGGAAATCGAATTTGCCAACAGCGCTGTAGACACAAACGCTCGCCGACAACCAAACCAACCATCGCCGAGCGTTACGATTGTCCAGCAAAGCAAACACAAGTCCGTAGATAGCGGCTTGGTACGCCCAAGGTTGCAAGCGATGCTGGTCAACAACAAACGAGGCGACCAATCCTGCTGACACGAGCAGCCACATCCGCCGACCACGATTCGGCAAGAGCATCACGCCCCAGCACCCAACCACAACGAGCGCCAACGAAGTAAGAGAAAGTCCACGCTGCCAAGGCTCAGCCAAACGCACCATTGGGACGATCGGGTAAACAGAATCTCCGACCCACAATCGCCAAGTCGCGGCCAGCAGCACAAGCAACAGCCCCGCCCAAACTCGCGATAACCAATTCAGTCTCGGGTCATCGGCCCAGCCAACGTGATGTTCGCTCGCATCACGGTGGTTTTCAGCACTGTCCATACGAGGTTAACTTACAGTGCGACGCGGCGGCGAATGACGAGGCCAACATGAGCCGAGAAAGCGGACTCGTCCGAGGCTTAAACAACCTGAAAACAGCAAACATCGCTACATCGCGCGAGACAATACCAGCAGTGCCCAGGGCGGGGATCGAACCTGCACAGAGGTTTCCCCCCGCAGGATTTTAAGTCCTGAAGATATCACAGAAAACGTCGTGAAAACAGGGGTTTCCGAGGGTGCTGTGTCCGAGGTGTGTCCCGAGAGCAAAAATCATCTCGAAGAACTGCTCTCAATCTGGGGCACTTTAAGCAATGCTGATCGCGTAGACCTACTGATTGTGGCTCGGGACATGCCATCACGAGAGGCGACCGCGCAGACACCATAAGCTAGGCAAGTGCACTGACGCAGCAGTTTCCACCAGCGATAACCCATAAACGACTTTGCCCGTGTCGATCTTCGGCACGGGCGTGTTCCCAGGCGAGGTGGGGGCCGATGTCTCAAAGCGACATAGGGGTCGAAAGTGCATTGCAGCGGATTCGTAGGCTGACGGTCCCCAGTCCATGCTTGAAACCAAAGCCCGAGTGCCTTTCGACCAGCCGACTTGAATTCGTTGGGCGTGGCTTCGGTTCAACCTCAGTCCTGCGATTGGCGACGCCCAAGTGTCCAGCGATCGCACCCACGCCTGAGTCAGTTCGACCTTCCGAGGCAAACCGCTAGACATCGGGAGGCGAATCCAGGGACGACACGCTCGTATCTTGGCTCACGTTGAGCCGTGACACGAAGCCTCACGGTGATCGGGCCACATTGCAACGGCCGACATCGATGCGAGTGACGACCATCGATAAGTTCATCGCCCCCGGAGTGGTGCATGGCGCCGACGACAAAGGAGCGAGTTAAACGATGCCGCGATGCTGGTCTATGACGCTCAAACTTAGTCCGATCCCGTTTTTTGACCCGCGACCGGGACCAGCGCCCTGATAAAGGTATAGCTGTCTACCGTTCGTACTTTTCAAAAAAACGAAAGGCGATTTGGAACACCCGTTGGCGTGGTCACCGGAAAGCACGACAATCGTTGAACTACCGGGGGACTCGGCAGTGAGAACAACGTCGGCGAATCTGTGAGAACATGTCCCACGAGCCGACTTGTTCAAACTTCGGAATTACCGATAACAGGCCACAACACACTTGTTTTCGCCTTGAGTATCCGGTGAGAACAAGTTCGCATATTGAGTGGAGAATTGAACCCGCATCTAGATTAGCAATGGAGTCACACTCGAACCATGAAACCTTTTCTGATTTACTTTATTGTGTCAATCGTGGCTTCAATCGTGTGGAGTATCCTTCAGCTAAGCGCCAACCAACGGAATCGCCCATCCTTAGGATTGGTTGGCGCTTGGACTGCGACCCTTGTTTTGGCGGCCCTATGGCAGGCCGATGCTGTCCCTTGGCTGTGGAATTTCCTCCAACTTGTGCTGCTCGTCTGGCTGAGTGCCATTATTCTTCTGATGATCACGGCTGCCAAAACTTGGAGTGCAAGACAACCACTGCGGTTACCTCTTGTTTCCTGTGCCATGATTAGCATCGTCGTCAACGTTGCGGCGGGTCTTCATTTCCTCTGGATCGCTACAGTAAGTTCAGCGGGAGTATAAATTGAACCAATCGCAGGCTGCGAACCATCCGATGAAGACGAGTCTCCGAATTGTGGGTCTTGACAATGGAAGACCGATAACACCCCCGAAACACTTGTTCTCAGCCTGAGCAACCAGTGAGAAACAAGTTCACCGACAAACATCATGATGACCTCGCCGATTCACGACTTCTTTTCTTGCAGCGAGTTGGTCGACTACGAAGTATTGCGTCCGCTTTCCCATATTCGACCCAATTGGGAAATGACTTGGAACTTCGATGACGGGACATACGAATCAGAGGACGATAGCTTCGCTGCACAATTCAACGAAATGATCGACGAGCTGGCAACTTGCAATCCACCATCAAAGTATCACGCAAACGAAAACGTACTCGCAGAATACGTGCAACAGAATCTAAACTGGGGAATCCAACGAAAGGGGAACATCTGGGTCAACGGTGACGGCAACCCACTCACACCCGACGATTACATTGTCACTCTACAACAGGGGGCGTTTCACGACGCTTACGAACGTGAGTTGACTCTGTCTGCTGCAGGACGGATTCGAGCTGCGTTGGATCGGGGCCAGACCCATTACGATGACGTAGAAGAGTCGCATCGGCGGATTATCGCTGGTGTGCTCTGCTCGATTTTGTACCATCGCGCTGACTACTGACTAAATGCAGCGAACCAATCAGGCTTTAACTTCGCGTGGTGCGGAGGTTGAGGTGACTTCTCTTGGACTTGCTTGCCTTGAACCCGAGTCGCTTACGAGCATGAGTCGCGATTGTGGGTCGGCTAATAAGTTAATGTCGGCCCCGCGTTTTTTGGCCCGGTACCCCGGTTCGCGCTGGATAAGGTGCCTAGGTAGTCGGCGTTCCTACTTTGACCAAGTTCTCGACTGGAGAAAGTTGGTGGGCCTTTAGCAACATTGGCCGATGTTCAAAATCGGTTTAGGAAATTGACGACAACTCGGTGGTATAAGACAATGCTCCGTGAAACCCAGAAATGAGCCACGGGTTATTCTTCGTCCAGTTCAGCGTTTTACTTGCTAAATGCCTACTAAATCTACTCTCGGAGGTTGAAATGGATGCTGAAGAACTAATTCGTAGTTTGGCTCGTTTTAGTGCTGATAAACGGATGAAGCTGATGCTAAATGCCATTGGCACTCTCCCTGATGAAGATTGGCTGAAGGCTCTGGGGCAAAGCTGGTCAATGTCTGATCACGTCGAGAGCTATCTCGACGACTTGCTGCATTCCAGTCCGCTTGCAACTGCCGCTCGGCCCGTACGCGCGATGATGACGGATGATGAGTTCGATGCGTGGACAGCGTTGCCCGAGACCGTGGATATGTACCGTGGATGCTACAAGGGTTTGAACGACAACGGAATTTGCTTCAGCCTAAATCAATTGACCGCGGAGTTCTTTCTTAAGCACAGTCGATATGCAGGCAGTGATGTGCCACCTGTTTTGCTACATTGCAGGGCAAAAAAAACAGACATCATCGCAGTCAAACTTGATCGATCGGAGGATGAAATCATCGTCGACGACTATGAGTTCGTCAAAGATTTGCTTGGCAATTACGAGCACGTTTGACACGATGGCGTAACGAGAGTTGACGATGTGCCACAGCACCTGATGCCAATCGTTGAGCTACGAACCTCCGCACGGCGGCAAAAGTAAACTTGCGCAATACATGAGTGAACGTGATCTGGCTTTCGCGGTCTCCGGAAATTTTGCAAATGACGTAGTAGTACAACGCTTCGACGGTTGCAGCGATCGATCGAAAATTATCGGCCCCCGTTTTTTGACCAGGTGCCGGGGGTCTCGCTGAGGTAGGTAACTCGTTATCTGGCATTCCTACACTCGCCATTTCCAGACTGACTGCACCCGTTTGGCGTTTGCTGGGAACCGTTGCGAGGAGTTGGTGCCAAAAGTGTGGGCGCGGTCTGGTGATTTGCAAGAATCGAAGCCTTTTTTTGCTCTTGGTCTGGTTCTCTGAGTCGGCTGCGAGCGGCGTGGCGATTGAGTATGATTGGCCCCCGCGAGACTCGTTCGGTTTCTGTGCCGACGCGATGGATTTGACAGTAACGCATCACTGGGGCGGTTTGGATTTCATGTTCGAGCAAGCGTTTAAGAATATCGACGATGTGCTTTGGAAAGAGGCTGGTTGTACGACCGAATTGGACTACACCGAGCAAACGTCGTGGCTGTTGTTCCTGAAGTACCTGGATGGACTGGAACAGGATAAAGCCGACGAAGCGGCGATGGAGGGGAAGAAATACGACTTCATTCTGCAAAAGCAGTATCGCTGGGAAAGCTGGGCCGCTCCGAAGGGCAAGGACGGCGAACTCGATCACAACAAGGCAATGACCGGCGACGACCTTCGTGACTTCGTCAACACGAAGCTCTTTCCGTATCTGAACGGTTTCAAGCTGAAGGCGACCGGGCCGAACACCATCGAGTACAAGATCGGGCAGATTTTCGGAGAAATCAACAACAAGATTTCCAGCGGCTACAACCTCCGCGAGATTATCGACTACATCGACGAACTGCGGTTTCGCTCACAGGCCGAGAAGCACGAGTTATCGCACCTGTACGAAGCCAAGATCAAGAACATGGGCAATGCTGGTCGCAACGGCGGCGAGTATTACACGCCCAGACCGCTGATTCGCGCGATGATCCAAGTGATCAAACCAAAGATCGGGGAAAGCGTTCGCGACGATGCTTGTGGATCAGCGGGCTTCTTGTGTGAATCGTTCGATTACATGCGAAGCAAGACAGGGCTGACGACAAAGGACATGAAGGCGCTGCAAGAGACGACCTTCTATGGACGAGAGAAAAAGTCGCTGGCCTACGTCATTGCGATCATGAACATGATTCTTCACGGCATCGACGCACCGAACATAGTGCATGCCAATAGTCTGGCCGACAACCTGATGGACCTTCAGGACAAAGACCGCTGCGACGTGGTGCTCGCCAATCCTCCTTTCGGTGGCAAAGAACGCAAAGAAGTCCAACAGAACTTTCCCATCCGCACCGGCGAGACCGCGTACCTGTTTCTGCAACGCTTCATCAAGATTCTGAAGGCTGGCGGACGGGGCGGGGTGGTGATCAAGAACACGTTTCTGTCCAACACCGACAACGCCTCGGTGAGTCTGCGGAAGTTGCTATTAGAAAGTTGCAACCTGCACACGATTCTCGACTGCCCCGGCGGCACATTCATCGGGGCAGGCGTGAAGACAGTGGTGCTGTTCTTTGAGAAAGGTTCGCCAACTCGCAAGGTCTGGTACTACCAACTCGACCCCGGTCGAAACATGGGCAAGACCAACCCGCTGAACGACGACGATCTGACCGAGTTCGTGAAGCTCCAAAAGAAGTTTGCCGACTCTGACAAGTCGTGGACCGTGAACGTAAGGGACATTGACCCGACGACGTTCGATCTGTCGGTGAAGAACCCCGACGGCGGCGAGGAAGTCGTGCATCGCATCGCGCAGGACATCATGGACGAAATCGCAGAGCTGGACGGCGAGAGCGCGGAAGTGCTTGCGACGATTCGGAGGTTGCTATGAAGAATGGGTGGCCTACTGCAGCGCTTGGCGAACTTTGCGAGCGAATTACAAAGGGATCATCCCCGAAATGGCAGGGCTTTAAGTACGTCACTAAGCCCGGCATTTTATTCGTCACAAGTGAAAACGTTCGTGAGAATGAAATGCTTTTTGATCAGCCTAAGTATGTTGAGGAAGCATTCAACGAGAAAGATACTCGTTCGATCCTCAAACGTGGCGATGTACTTACAAATCTCGTCGGTGCCTCGATTGGCCGCACCGCAATCTTTGACCGTGACGACGTTGCAAATATTAATCAGGCCGTTGGAATACTGAGGTGCGAGCCTGACCGTCTGTACAATCGCTTTCTCGCGTTTCTTCTAAATTCGCCTGTTTTCACAGAGACTCTGCATGACAATGAAGTAAACAACGCGCGGGCCAATCTCAGCCTTACATTCTTTAAAAACCTCGAAATCCCAGTGCCACCGCTTCCCGAACAGCGGCGGATCGTGGGGATTCTGGACGAAGCGTTTGCCGGCATCGCCACCGCCAAAGCCAACGCCGAAAAGAACCTCCAAAACGCCCGTGCTCTGTTTGAAAGCCACCTCAACGCCGTCTTCACCCAACGCGGCGACGGCTGGGTGGACACGACGCTGGGGGAAGCGTGCGAGAATCTGGATAGCAAGCGTGTTCCCATCACAAAGAGCAAGCGTGAGGTGGCCCATGTTTGACGGGCGCGCGTACCTCTAAGGATTGTATATCAGCTCGAAGCAGTTTGGTGAAAGGTAGTCTAATGATGAATGTCGACGGATCGTGTTGAAGTAGATGATGTATTCCTGGATTTCTTTAAA
>JBGTAI010000158.1:0-23735 GCA_041749955.1 Pirellulaceae bacterium
ATCCCCAGCCCTTCTCCCCCGCAAAGCCGCTGGCGAAAGGAGCCATGGTCAATGACCGAAAACCTGCAACCGTCCTTACTCTTGCATCTGCTCATTCGCGACCGCGTTCAACGTTTGACGACGGGAACCTTCCGACATCGCAAATGCATTACTCGCCGCTTCGAACGCTGGAAGGTAGTAGTCGCGAATGGGATCGCTCAGGGCAAACGGTATCGCGACGAAGCTCACTTCGTTGACTCGTTGATTTCCCGACCGAAGATTTCCAAATCGCAACACGCGATACAACTGTCGAATCGCAGCAACATGCTCTTCAGTTCCAGCACCCTTGACGCTCCCAATCTCGTCCATCTTGCTTAGCGTCTCGTTGAGTTGCGTCGGTGCAATTCCGAACGGCGCGAGTGGCCTGCCATCGAACGCACTGCCAGTCGATTCACTCGTCGATTCCACCGCACGCAGCGCTGCAAACGCCATTGCACGGTCACCGGCAATCATGTTTTTCCACCGCTCGTCGAGATTTGGATCCGGCTTCAACGTCTCACGAAGCTGCTTTAGCTCGTCCTCGCTCCAAAAGTCATGTGCGAGCGATTCACGAATCAAACTTTGATGCAAACCGACAAACGACAAATTCAACAGAGCAATGACGGTCGTTCCTTGCCAATCCGTCATTCGAGTCATCACCTGCATCAGTGACAGAGTCTGCATGGCACGCGCCGAATCACCTGCGTGATAGGCAACACGAAACTCGTTAGCGAGTAGGCGTCCAATCTCTCGTGACCTTTGGAGTTCTTCGAGACGCGTATTGTTACCGACAAACATGAGCGGTAACCACACTGGCTTTTCACTTTCCGCCAGCTCCCGCAACTCACTCAAAATCGGCTGTGCCGCGTCGCTCAACTCATTTGCGAACGCTTCCGCCGCCCAGGCTTCGTTCTCCGGCACCAGTCGATCAAAATCGCTCACCGTTGTGCCGTCGTACTTCCCCGTCAATGCGGTGGCGGCCGCAGCGATCCTTTGCCACTGCTCGCTCGTCTCGCGTGTTGTCTCCGTGTCAAAGAACTTTGTCAGTGACGCGTTTCCGACTGCCTCATTGCGACTGCCATGCGTGGCAATCGCACTGCGGAATTCACCCTTGGCAATATGCTCTCGCCAAACACCGAGCCCGATCACCGCCGCAACCGCAAGCGGCGGCAAGACGATGAAAGTCCGATAGGCACGTTCACGACGAACGGGAGCAACCAGTTTTGTCGTTGACATAGGTTTCCTCGTAGGCCAGGACGTGTCCTGGCATGATCGGGCTAGTTCTCAATTGCCAGGACAGGTCCTGGCCTACATTTACTTCGCGGCATCGTCTTCCCAACCCGCATACCATTGGTTCGCTGGAAACATCAATGTTTGCCGTGATGAAATCGTCATGCCATTCTTCTTGCTGGCACGCAATCGGTCCGCGTACGGACCATCTTCAAAGGCGATCGCGGGATCCGTCGTGAGATCATGCAATTCACGCCGTAATTCCAATGTCGATTCGCCTCGATCGCCAGCCTCGATCAAGCGAATTGCTCGATCGACAATGGCGTCCACGTTTCGGTCGACAACGTATTTTCGCATGGTTGCCGACAGCGCCGGTGTCCATTCATAAGAATGAAGTCCACCAAGGTAGCCGGTTGACTTCGCATCGTATTCTCGCCAGCTCGCCAATACCGCACGGCGACGCGACTTGCTACGAGCCTCACGATCCGCGAGCATCTCGCGAGCTTCCATCACAAAGTCACGTGCTGCGAGCGACTTCATCGCGTCGCTCGAAAGGTTTTGCGTCAACCAAATCTCGACCACATCTGCAGCCTCTTGATCGAGCCACCGCGGGCTCGCTCGAAAACGCTGCGTCATTGTCGTCAGCGTCTTGACCCACGCGCCCAATCGCTCGATTGCGTCTTCGTTGCTCGGGTCCGACTTGAATTGCAACAGGTGATAACTCGTGATCGCGAGCGAATTCTCCAGGATGCTGAGATCGACCGCCAACGGAACCGAGGAATCGTGCAGCCCATCGCCCAATTGCAATCGTGCTTCGGGAGCAAACGAAGACTCTTCGAGGATTGCGAGTGCTTCCTTGTCCGACATGGCTGAGAACAAGGCATTGCCGCTTTGCGTCTGGGCTGCGCGAATCGGCGATTCCTTCAACATCATCGATTGCGGATGTGTCACATCGCGGACTGCCAGATTCGCCTCCGCCAACAAAGCCGTTCGCGTGCTAGCGGGCATCGATGGCCACGTCATAACGGTTCGTGCCGCAGGAACCATCGGAAGCACAAACAAAGCGATCGCCGGCGCGAGACTGACCAGCCAAATACGAAGCTGTCCAACCTCGTCCATGAACCTACGCATCGACACCCAAGTCGCCAGCATCGGGAGACACGTGCAAAGGAGAATCAACCACAGCGGCGCATCGAGTTCAGTCGCTGCGAACCCGAGCCAATAGACCACTACGGCTGCGATCACGGGCCCCAACAAGACTGCGGCCGGAAGGATCCGAATCAATTGGCTCGTCCACTGTGACACGCCATACACCGTCCACAACACGAGAGCAGCCATCCCAATCGACGGCCACAACACGACGGACGATCGGTTCACGATCAGCAAAATCGAAATCGCTCCATAAACCAGCACCGCGAGCGAAACCAGACTGACGTTGACCGCGTGCCGTCCCAACCAGACCTTCGTCGGTGACACACCGCGGTCAGCCAGAAACCGCAACCGTTTGGCTGAGCCGTCACCAGTAAACGCAAACACGCCCAGCCAGCCACTGACCCAAGCGACCATAGAAAGCGGAGCAATGCGTATCGAACCGAACAACAGCAGCGAGAAACCTAGAATCGCCAGTGCAATCAGTCCGATCAGCGTCAGCACGTTGTGATGAACCGATTGCCAAACCAATGAGTTGAGTGAGGAGCGAAAAGCCGAAGATCGAGTGACTTGCGCAGGCGGCACAAACGACGGTGTCACCGGAATGGTCGATTGCCAAGGCTCGCGCCACGCATCTGAGTTGTGCCGGAATTCCGGTCGCGAATCCGCTGGCAACAATGTGCGCATCGCCGCGCGATACGCGAGCCAAAGAACGATCACGATGCCGACGCCGATGCTGAACGCAAAAGCATTCGTCTGCAGTCGCGGCGAACGAGAAACCCAACGGCTCAGCTCCGTCAAGGCACTCGGCACAACGACGGGCATGATTGCCAAGGGAAGAACCGCGATCAGACTCGCGAACGTATTCTTGATTCGCCAGGACGTGTAGATTCCCGACAAAGTGATGTACACGCACAACAAGATTGTAAGCGTACCAAGTTCTGACTCCTGCATTCGTCCGCTCACCCAAGCAAACGCCGCACCCATGCCGATCATCAACACCAATCCCACAAGTGCGACTGTCGTCTTGGTCCAGAACACACGTTGCGGCGAGATCGGGAGCGAGACGAACCACCACAGTGTCCGGTTCTCACGTTCTTGTCCAATCAGAATTGCACCGGCACCAGCCGCATACAAAATCGGCAACATCACAGGAATGATCTGAGTCGCATACTCCATCACCAACGCCGAGCGCTGGAACAACGACCAAAGGGTGACCAGCAACACGGCTGCCCCAACCAGCATCAAGATCAACGGCACGACCAGCCGAGTCTCTTTCCAAATCAGTCCATGCGGACGAAAGGTTGTTTGATTCATGGTCTTTGTTACAGGTTGATGTTCCTATCTTCAAACTTCCGCTTGCGGGAGAGTGAAGATCTAATTTCCTAGCGAAAACTCGATGCAGCCTGGATCATTTGTGAATCCGAATTTCCATCTCTCGGACCAGATTGGAATTGTTGAACTGGCTGCTGGGTGGGTTCTCGGGAGTGCGAAACCCTTCTTCGTACCACTGCAAATAATCCTGATTGGTGAATCCGGCCGTCCAGAGCAATGCCGAGTATCCGTTGTCAACGATCCGGTAGCCAAAGTCTTGGTCTTCAGCGATCTTCCAGTCGGCGGGGGTCAATCCCACTTTTGTTAGCTCGTCCAACTTATTCGGCCAACGCCCTTCCTGAAGTTGGAACTGCTTGATCGCGATCGCCGTGATCACTCGACGCGTCAACATCGCATCTTTCCAGTATCGATGTGCGTAGTGAAGCAAATGCGGATGGTCTCTTTGCCGCAACATCGCTGAATTCGCAGTTGGGAACGCAACAAGACTAAAGGCATCTTGCTTTTCGATATCCCGCACTGCTTGATAATCGGCTGCGGTCGTGATGTCTTGGAATTCCTGGAGGCGATCGATTGCCGAGAGTCGTGCCAAGACGTGGCTTGGCGCTGCACCAAATGGCAGTGATTCCGCCTCATTTCCGCGATATCGAGAATTCAATCCTAGATCAATTCGCTCCACAGATGCCAGAAAATCGCCTCGCCGCAAACTGACGATTTCTGGCCAAGACGGTTTCGTTGCTTGGGACTCTAGAATTCGTCGCCTTAATTCCCTCAAGTCCTCAATGGGCAAATAGTGCAAGGTAGAAACAACCAATTCAGGATCGCATCCCGTCAATCGCAAGATCTCCATTGCTTCTTCGCGATCGCTTGGTTTGTATAATTCCATCAATTTGCTTTGGAGTTCAGACTTGATCCCGTGAAGACTCGTGTATCCACGGTTGAATTCGTACGGGATAATGTCACCTTTGAGATACTGGCGATTAACGCCCAGTTCCATACAACGTTCGATAATCGGCTCCGATGCCTCGCGGCGTCGTGCCTGCAATTCCATTGTATTTGGAACGCATTTATTGATTAAATCGTTATACCGATTATTGAGATGCTGTGCCGCAGACTCAACGTCCAGTACTTTCGCCAGTTCAACCTTTGACGATTGTTTGTCGAGGGATTCAGTTAGACTTGCAAAATTCGTTGGTTCGCCGGCGGCTCGAAATTGCGAGACAATTCCGTGCACTTGATTTGCAGCGAAACCTTCGCGAACGATTCCGCCGATCAATGCAACCGGCAGCAAGCCAAGTGGCACGAATGCCAAGGCAATGTAAGCGGTTTCTCGTTTGTTCGAATGAGTATTCATCACACTAGCCATTTGATTGAACTTTCCTACTGATTCGTTTTCAACTGCATTGCTTCGGTTTCCCACGGACCGTACCACTGGCACGCCGGATAAGAAGCCGGCTGCGTAAACGACAAGGCCGTGTCCTCAGCGACAGACGCCCTCAGCTTCCGACCATACGGGCCGTCACTAAATGGAACCGTTGGCTCGAGCATTAATTGGTGAAGTTCCCGTCGAACACCCTCCGTGTCTTCGCCGCGGGAACCCTCATCAACAAGCCGAACCATCATCTCGACAAGGCTGTCGAGCGAGCGATTCAGGATGGCATTTCGTTTCGGTGCTTGGTACCAAAAGAACCAATCCGATTTGTCGAAACCACCAAAGTCGGGAATTGCCTGTACTTTCTCTGTCTTCTTGAAAAGCAAATGATCCTCACGCCAAGTTGCTAGAATCGCCCGTCGACGGGATGAATTTCTTGTCGCCTGGTCCGTGATGACGTGAATAGCGTGTTGGGAAAACTCTCGATCGCGAAAAGGCTCAAGCTCGGGCATGAGCATCGCACGCGTCAGCCAAATCTCTACTGCATCCGCCCAATGCTGATCGCGTAACTCGTCGCTGAGCCGAAGTCGTCTGGCGATGACTGCAAACGCCTCGATCCACTCGCCAAACTTCTCTAGCGACGTCTCGTCTTCCTGTTCCGTAAGAAACTTAATTTTGAAATAGTTCGCTGCGTTGGCGCATGTATCCAAGAAATAGTAGTTTGCGTGCAGCGGGATTCGCGAGTCAAAATCGGTGTCGCCAATGTCGACAAAGTCGCGTGGTGAGTCGTCTTGAGAGTCTAAGTATTCAAGAGCCCGGGCCTCCGTCAGTGTGTATTCGCTGAGAACGTCTAGCCGGCGCTCCGAAGAAATGGACAGTGTTTGAGGATGCTGGCGAGCCGGCGGCAATGCCATCGCCTCCGCGACCAACTCGGCACGCACGGCCTTGGGAATCGCTGGCCAGCGTGCTATTTCGATATTTAAAGGCACGACAGGCAATATGATTACAAGCCCGGCAGCGACGATACCGTTCGCCCAGATCGGCCAACGAACACTGTTGTCCATGTAGCGACGCATCATCATCAACGTCGCCAACAGCGGAATCATGACGCAAAGCAAAAGCATCCACCAAGGCGTCTCCAAGGTTGTCGCACTGACAATGAGCCAAGCCACCGCCGCGCCAGAAACCACGGGGGCGACGAATGCCGAAGCTGCGAGGATACGAATCAACTGACTCGTCCATTGGGAAACGCTGTAAACCATGAAAACAACGAAACTGAACATCGTCAAAGAGAACACGACATTGGTGTCTTCGGCATCAATGAGTTCGCTGTGAAGCAACCAATAAGACGCGATCGCATAGACCAACGATAGCGTCGCGATCATGCTCAATCCGATCAGTTGACGTCCAATCCAAGCGAGTCTTGGCGAAATGCCCCGATCCGCCAAGAATCGCATTCGAGCGGCGCTGCCGTCTCCGTTGAACGCAAACACACCGAGCCACGATACCGCGACTGCTCCTGCAACAACGCCAAACGAAAGAACGCTTTCAGCCACATGATTGATCTCATTGTGGGCTAACAATACGAGACAGAACATCCCCAACATCATCAATGAGAACAAACCAATTAGCGTCAAACGATTGTGGTGGATCGATTGCCAAACCAGCGAGCTGAGTGAGAAGTGAAATGGTGAATCGGGGATAGGAACCGATGTGGCGGGACGCCATGCTGCGAGCCATTTGCTGGTGCTGCTGGCGTCTTGCTCGGCTTCCGTAGGTGACAAGTGCTTGAGGGCGGCGCGGTATCCGAGGACTGAGAAGACAATGATCCCGACAATCGTTGCGACGGAAAGAACCCCGGCGGACTCTTCGAGCGAGATGTAGCGTCCGCTGGTGAAGAGCGTATACATCGCTTGTGTCGCTAGGTAAGGAAGCGACGCGATGGGGATCAACGCGACGAGGCTGGCGAAGGTGTTCTTGAATTTCCAGGTGGTGTAGAAGCCACAACACAGCACAAAGACACTGTGCAGAAACCAATACAACGCATTGGCCGGACCGAGCTGCCCGGGTGTCGGGACCCAATTGGAGCTGACCGGGCCAACGATCCCGGCGAACCCGCCAATGACCAACGAGCATACCCACATCAGCAACAAACCGATGACGGCAACAACGTATTTCACGATCGCGATTCTCGACGGAGCGATCGGCAGCGACGAGCACCACAGCAGTGTGCGTGTTTCTTTCTCTTGTCCGACGAGAATCGCGCCGACGCCGGCAGCGTAGAGGGCTGGCATAGTGAGCGGGATGTAGTCACCGATGATCGAGCCGAATTGGGAGGTGATATCCAGCGTCGACCAGATCACGACGAGGAACACCGACATGCCGACAAGCATCAACACCAGCGGAAACAGCTGGCGAGCGTCCTTCCAATACAAACCACGAAGTGGTGGCGAGATTCGGTTCATGTTGATGCCTTGGTGGAAATCGAAAACGTAGGCCAGGACCTGTCCTGGCAATGCGTGATTGGAACAAGTTGCAGCGCCAGGACAGGTCCTGGCCTACGACGTCTACTCAGTCACAATTTCGTTGGGGTACTGTTCGGCCGCAGCGGCTTCGTTCATCGGTCTGGACAGCGAACCTTTGGTGCACGCGATGAAGATTTCTTCGAGCGATAGTGCTCGTTCGACGACGCTGGCGACGCCAGAGGCGGACTCGAGCATCGTCTTCATCTCCGGTTGAAAGTTTCTGGCGACGATGCGACGTTGCCGACCGAGCGTCTCGTCGCACATCACTTCTGCGGGCTCCGGAATCGCCGGAAGTGCCACGAGCGGATCATCAAGGCTGACCGTTAACTCAATCATCGAGTCCTTGAGTTCCATCAATGGTGCGACGATGCGCAGTTTGCCTTGGTGCAGAATCCCGATCGTGTCGGCAACGCGTTCGACTTCGCTGATCTGGTGACTGGATAAGAACACCGTCCGGCCGCTGGCGGCGCGGTCGATCATGCTTTCGAGGAACTCGCGACGCACCATCGGGTCCAGACCTGAAGTGGGCTCGTCGAGAATCAACAGCTCGGGATCGTGGGCGAGCGCGAGCGATAACGCGACTTTCGCACGTTGGCCTTTGCTCAACACGCGAATCTTGCGGTCTTCGGGGATCTCATAGCGTGCGATCGATTCGCGATAGTGATCCAGAAAACTCGGTGTGTAGAACGATGCCGTGAACCAACCGATTTCACCGACACTCATCCAGTCATACAGTGCTGGGGCGTCCGAGACATAACCGATGCGACGCCGGACTTCGAGCGGATGGCGGATCGGGTCGATGTCACAGACGCGGCACTCGCCGGATGTCGGTTTTTGGAACCCCGTCAGAATGCGGATCATCGTGGTTTTTCCCGCACCATTCTCGCCGAGCAAGGCGAACACGGTCCCAGGCTCGATGGCTAGATCCACGCCACGCAGCGCGTCACAGCCTCGGTAGTGCATCGTCAGTTGTTTCGCGGTGATTACTGATGTCATGGGATGAGTTGAGGGTGAAGAGTTGAGGGTTGAGAGTTAAGAATTGAGGCTCAGTCGGCTTGTTTGGAGATCGTTGTGATGCTGCCGTCGAGGCTGGTGAGTTGCTGTTCAACGATGGCACGGATTTCGTCACCGGTGAGACCACCATGCAGTGCCTCGGTCAGCACGCTGGCGACGCGTTCGGCGATGATGGATTTGCGTTGCTTGCGACAACGATCCAGTGCGCCTTTGCAGACGACGACGCCGCGACCACGCAGCGTCTCGGTGATGCCGTCGGCTTGGAGTTCAAGATAAGCACGAGCGACCGTGTTCGGATTCACAGCCAGCTGGGTTGCCAGTTGCCGCACACTCGGCAGCAACTGGCCCGGCCGGAGCGTCTGTTCCGCGATCGCGAATTTGACTTGGCGCACGATCTGGGAATAGATCGCCACGCCGTTGGATGGTTCAACTGTAAAGAACATGTCTCAATCGCCACGTTTCTAGCGTTCTGGTGTACTCAAGTGATAGTACGGTAGTCGCGAGTGGCTGTCAAGCAAAAAACTTTCGACTTTGCGCGAGACGTATTTTGACAGTCGGGCCAGCATCCCATGGTCGAGGCGCTAGGATGTTTTGTCGCTGCGGTTGTTCAGTTAGAATTGTCTGTGATGCCAGCTCGCGGGATTGCGACTACAACATGTTTGCTTATCGTGAGTTGAGATCAATTAAGCCCAGTTGGCGGTGCATTCATTTTAGTGCTGGTGAGTTGATGTCGGATCTGTTTTTTGAAGCATACGATCGTGAGAATATCGCGTATGGCATCGAGCCATCGTCGGTGTTGGCAAGTTACCTGCAGCAAGTCCGTGGCTCGGGGACCGCGCTCGATCTTGGTGCGGGAGCTGGACGTGACTCACTCGCACTCGCAGCGGCTGGATACAACGTCACGAGCGTCGACTTGAGCGCCCGCGGTTTGGAACGAATCAACGAACGTGCACAAGAAGCTGGATGGGCGTCCCGGATCACCACGTGTTTGAGCGACGTGCGAAACGTGGTGCTTGAACCAGACTCGTACGACGCGATCGTGGCAACGACGGTGCTCGATCATATCGCTGCGGACGAAGCGAAGGCGTTGTGGAGTCGAATCACCAGGGCACTGAAACCCGGTGGCTTTCTGTACTGCCAAGTCCACACGACTGACGATCCCGGATGCCATCGCCAACCTGGGTGCGATCGGCGAGACCCGATCAGCGAAACAGCGAGCGCGGTGATCAACTACTTCGAAGCGAACCAACTGGCCCAGTGGGCAGTGTCGCCTGAATCTCGCTTGCGAGTGTTGCGATACGAGGAACGCTTGGAATGGGACCAAACTCACGGCCCTGAGCATCTTCACGGCAAGGCAGTACTTCTAGCTGTCCGCGCTAACCATTACCCGGACTGGTACGGCCACCCGATCGCGTTTCCGCGGCCACAGTGATCGAAGCGATTCAATAGGCTGGTTACGAAAAAAGCCAGAGCGAACCCTGGCTTTCGTTTTCATTTGCAATGATCCCCGTACATGGTACGGAGACTAGTCGCGGACGATTGTGCGGCCGTGCTTGGTGACGACAACGTCAACGCAATGACCACAGCACTCGAACTTGTAGGTCAAGATCTTGCGACCCAAGAAACCTGGGGTGCATCCGACATAAGTCGGTGTCACGCCAGCACAGCAAGCTGGGACACAAGCTTCGACTTGGTACTTGCAGCAAGTGCAAGGATCCACAACACACCAAGTGACCTTCACTGGTGGCGGTGGGCAGCAAACTGGCGCTGGAGCACAGCAAACTGGTGCTGGCTCACAGCAACCGTGTGCCTGGACGGGTGAAGCAGCAACGCAAGCCAACACAGCCAACGAGATACCGCTCAACATCATTTGTTTCAGATTCAACATGTTCGTTTTCCTAGTCTCGGGTTCGAAGAAACAACTGTTGTTACTTAGGTCACTTTGACTGCGCATCCAAGTTTACGCAACCAGGACAAACTACCAAAGTGCGCTCATCGCTAGGATTAGGCGCATTTTGCAGGTAACAGGGGTCAGTCGATGCTTGGCTTGTGAACGCACGATCACATCATTCCTGACACGTAGATTGCAAACTCGGCCCCGACCTTTTTTCGTAGGGTGCTGTGCTTGCACGCACCTTATACGGAATCTGGTGCGTGCAAGCACGGCACCATACGTTTCGAAAATTGGAAAACTGATTTGCGTTGCACCCCGTAGGCGAGAAACTGTTTCTTGTCCACGAAGATGGGCTCCGCTAGAAGCCACCACCACCGAGAGCTTGATACGCATTCACGACGGCACCGAGTTGTTCCTTCTTGATGTCGATAAGCTGCATCTTGGCTTCCATCAACTCACGCTGAGCCAACAAGACTTCGACGTATTCGGCCCGTGCGTTTTGAAACAACTTGCCCGCGACATCAACAGACGCGGTGAGCGACTCCAGTTGGCGTTTCTTTACCTCGATGCTGCGTCGGTAATTCTCCACCTTGGTAATCTGGTTGACCACTTCGATGTGAGCTTGCAAGACCGTTTGTTGGTAGTTGTAAATCGCTTGCAATTGTGCCGCGTTCGCACTGGCGTAGGCCGCCTTGATGGCTCGCTTGTTGATCAGTGGACCGACGAGTTCACCGGCCAATCCGTATGCCAACGACTCGGGCGTTTGGAACAGATACCCGGTTGAAAATGCGTTCCATCCGAGTCCAGCGGTCAAGTTGAGCGAGGGATAGAACCGTGTTCGAGCCACTTGCACATCAAGCCCCGCCGCAGCAACTTGTCGTTCAGCTTCGCGGATGTCGGCTCGGTTGAGCAACAGTTCCGATGGCACTCCGGCACCAAGCGTCGTCAGGTTCACGTCGACAAACTCGACGCGGATGCGTTCGACGGGCTGAGGATAGCGACCAGCGAGAAAGTTAATGCGGTTCTCTGTTTCGACGATCTCTTGTTGGATAATCGATCGCTCGCTGAGGTTCTTTTGCACTTCAGCCTGGAATCGTTGCACAGCCAATTCGGTTGCGCGCCCAGCCTCTTTCTTCGCTCGTGCGACTGTTAAACTTTGCTGTTGAATTGCGATCGTCGCTTGTAGAGTCTCGAGGCGATTGTCCAACGCAAGCAACGTGTAGTAATTCTCAGCGACTTCGGCGACAACGCGGGTGACGATGTAGGTTCGACCTTCCTGGGTTGCCAAATAGCGTACTGCCGCAGCACGCTGAGCCGTTCGTAGCTTTTTCCAAATGTCGATTTCCCAGGAAGCGGTAGCTCCGACACGGAAATCGCCCAACGGGTCAGGAAAGCCTGTGCCGGGAGCGACTTCGAGCTGCTCCTCCACGGCTCCCGCGCGAGTGTGTTGACCAGGCTTTTCGAGCCCCGCGCCAGCACCGAGCGAAACGAACGGGAGATACTCTCCGCTTCGAGCGTAAGTTTCGTTGCCAGCGATACGAATTTCTTCGCTCAAGATTTTCAACTCTTGATTGCCCGTTAGGGTGTCGGTAATCAAGCCAAACAAATACGGGTCGTTGTAGAACGCGGCCTGAGGAAGTTGAGCCGAATTCTCAAGCAACGCAATGCCATCGGTCGAATCCGTTGGGCCGATGTTCGTATCGATCATGCCGAAATCGGGACCAGCGGGCAACGACACCGCGTCGTCCGCTGATTGATCACCGTCGGCCTTGGGTGTCTCCAGCTCTCTCAGCTCGTCTGGTTTGCCGAGGTCTGCTTCCATCTTCTTGATTTCAACGTCGATCGCTTTTGACTTTTCGGTATCTTGAGTCTTCGGAGTCAAATAGCTTGCAGCTCGAATGAAGCTTGCAATGCTCATGGGCGGGTTTGAGTCGCTGGCATTTTGCACGTCACTACGCTCATCGCCTGGCGGATCACTGGATACCATTCCTTCGGAATCTTCGTCCGCGTTCAAGTTCTCCGAATCAATGCTGGCTTGGTGAGTCGTTGTGTTCGAACTCCAAAGCGGCAGCCCATTATTCCAGTTGTATTCGGCTGGCACGGGCGCACCAGGAAGCGCACATCGCAGTCCTGGTATTTTGCAGCCAGGCGTTGTCAGCAGCGTGCCACAAAGGATCGCCGCGAGGTAAGCGCGTTTCTTGCTTGTCGATGCAATGGTTACAAAGTGGGTGTTCATAATCGTCCTTGTTGAACTTCGCTCACGTGGCATCCTGCCGAGCGATTCAATAATCCATTTGTGATTGCCCAACGCGAACGTCGAGGTTGTTCCAGCGGTATCGTCTAGCCATTTGAATCAAATCTATGCGTCGTTCGGTTGGTGATGATTGTGCCAGAATTTGCAGAACGATTGTTCCAGGTCATTCGCCTGCGTTGAGACTGCGGATTGAGTTGTCTCTACGGATCCCGTTGCACTCGCGCGTTTCACGGAATCGATTCTGTAAGCTGATCCCGCATCGCCATCCGTTGCAAATCCGAGACCGTTTCCGCTGAATCAAGAACATGGTGTTTTTGGCGTCTGAACGTTTCGTGTTGAGCGACAACGAGGTGACAAATCTGCAGATTCTCGCTCGCGCGCGTGCCGTTCTTTGCCGGTCCAGTGAAAAACTTTGCAGACACCGCCTCGCCAGCGATTTCATTGGCGAATGCGAAGCTTTAAATCGGAGCGCAGAATTACTGCGATTTGTCGTGAAATAGCTGCTACTGGAGCCCTATTTCGCCCCAGTGACAGAGCCTCCAAAGAGCCTTTGGCACAATCAGTGCTTAAGTAGCGAAATCAACTCGACCTCAATGTTGAAACTCAAATCCGACCCACCGTTCTGTAGGAATGTTGTTCCATGCGTATGCGTTTAATTCTGCCACTTGTGGTCGCCCTCGCATCGATCGGTATTTCGGGGTCCGAGAAGATCAAAGAAACGGTTGGCCAATATCTCGGGTCAAACACGGGATCTGCAACGCACGAAGGCGCGCCAGACCACCATGGGAGCGACACGCATGCGGTGTCGGATGATCATTCGGAAGGTCACGGCTCGGAAGAACATGGTGGAGGCGAGCACCATGCCGTTCACAAGATCATTGCAACCAGTCCTGTCGCGAAAGACGTGACGCTGACTCAGCAATACGTTTGCCAAATTCATTCGCGGCGGCACATCGAGGTGCGTGCTCTCGAAGGCGGCTATCTAAAAGAAATCAAGGTCAACGAAGGCCAGTCGGTCAAACAGGGCCAGTTGCTCTTTCATATCTTGCCAACGATTTACGAAGCCAAGCTTGATGCCGAAATGGCCGAAGCTCGCTTGGCCCAAGTTGAATACGACAATACGAAAAAGCTCGTGTTACAAAACATTATTTCGGAGCAAGAGTTGAAGCTTGCGAATGCAAAGCTTGCCAAGGCATTGGCCAACGTGAAGCTCTCGCGGGCTGAAATGAACTTTGCTGACATCAAGGCTCCGTTCGATGGCATCGTCGACCGTTTGCACGAGCAAGAGGGCAGCTTGATCGAAGAGGGAGCGATGTTGACGACGATGTCAGACAACAGCGTCATGTGGGTTTACTTCAACGTGCCCGAGGCTCGATATCTCGACTACCAGACTGCGTTGTCCTCAGGCGAAGACCAAGGAGTATTGAACATTGAATTGAAACTTGCCAATCACAAAATCTTCGACCAGCCCGGAAAAATTGGTGCCATCGAAGCTGACTTTGATAACCAAACCGGCAACATCCCGTTTCGTGCAGACTTTCCAAATCCGAACGGGCTGTTGCGACACGGCCAAACCGGCACTGTCTTGATCCACCAAGTTGCGAAAGACGCGATCGTGATCCCACAACGAGCGACCTTCGAAGTCTTGGCGAAGAAATACGCTTTCGTGATCGATTCCGACAACGTCGTGCACCAACGCGAGATTGAAATCCAAACCGCCAAGGATGACATCTTCGTGATCGCTGAGGGGCTCGATGCAGGCGAGAAGATTGTGCTTGAAGGAATCCGCCAAGTCCGCGACGGGGACAAGATCGAATTCGAGTTCGAAGACCCCAACGAAGTGCTCTCGCACCTCAAGAATCACGCGGAATAGCACTCCGCCGTTAACCGCCACTCGCAATCTCGCCTCGTAGGCCAGGATCCGTCCTGGCATGGATGTATGTCCGCCAAGACAGGTCCTGGCCTACCTCTAAAACGCATCGCCCCCTTCGTCACAACAACTCCCTCGAACATCCACTCGAAAGTCCTCGGGACAATCGACGTGATCCAGGAATCTAGAAGTCACCATGTTCGCAAGATTTTTGCACCGGCCCGCCCTCGCTATCGTGATCTCGCTGTTGATCCTATTCATGGGCGGATTGGCGATCAATGTGCTTCCGATTTCCCCGTTCCCGTCGGTGGCTCCGCCGAGCGTGCGAGTCGCAGTCTCGTACCCCGGCGCCAGCGCCAAAATTCTCATCGACTCGACGATGGTGATTCTCGAACAATCCATCAATGGTGTTCCCAACATGCGCTACATGTTGAGCGATGCCACGAGCGCCGGTGAAGGCACGATCCAAATTGTGTTTGAACCAGGCACCGATCCCAACGTCGCGGTCATGAACGTCAACAACCGCGTTCAGATGGTGAAGAATAACCTGCCGCCGATCGTTGAACGCGAAGGTATCATCGTCATGCAAAACATGACGAGCATGTTGATGTATGTGAATATCTTCAGCAAAGATCCCAGCGTCGACCAGAACTTTCTTTACAACTTCGCGACTGTCAACGTTCTGAACGAGATCAAGCGGATTCCTGGAGTCGGCCAAGCATCGATTCTCGGCAACCGGTCGTACGCGATGCGAGTGGAGTTGGACTTGGACCGAATGCGAGCTTACGAGATTGCCTCGGATGATGTGATGGAAGCAATCGCTGAGCAAAGCATGATCGGTTCGCCTGGACGTCTCGGGCAAGCGACGGGGCAAACGTCGCAAACGCTCGAGTACGTGCTGACGTGGGTTGGACGCTATACAACTCCGGAAGAATACAGCCAGATTATTCTCCGAGCGAATTCCGAAGGCGAAATCCTGCGACTGGGCGATGTCGCCAAAGTCTCGCTCGGTTCATCGTTCTATGACCTTTACTCGGACATCGATGGTTTGCCTGCCGCAGCGATCGTGCTCAAGCAAACGCCTGGGTCCAATGCGTCCGAAGTTATCGCGAAGGTCAAGGAGAAAGTCGAAGAGATCAAGAGCAAGACGTTCCCGCCGGGGATGGACTACGCAGTAACCTACGACGTTTCAAGCTTCCTTGACGCTTCCATCGAAAAAGTGCTGCATACGCTCTTTGAAGCCTTCATTCTTGTTTCGCTCGTCGTGTACTTGTTTTTAGGTGACTTTCGCAGCACGTTGATCCCGACGTTAGCGGTTCCCGTATCGTTGATTGGCACATTCTTCTTCATGCTCATGTTCGGAATGTCAATCAACCTGATTACGCTATTCGCTCTTGTGCTCGCAATTGGTGTCGTGGTCGACGACGCGATTGTGGTAGTTGAAGCGGTTCACGAAAAAATGCACGCACTGCATATTGGTCCGTATCAGGCGACCCAGGAAGTCGTGAAAGAGATCAGTGGCGCGATCATCGCGATCACGTTGGTGATGACAGCCGTGTTCGTGCCTGTGGCGTTTATGACTGGGCCCGTCGGTGTGTTCTATCGCCAATTCGCGTTGACGATGGCGATGTCGATCATCATTTCCGGCGTCGTCGCGTTGTCGCTCACGCCAGTCCTCTGTGCGATGATTTTGAAGCCGCTCGATGACAAGGGCCAATCCGGTGTTGTCGGTGCGCTGAATCGTGGCATGGCCAAAATCGCTGGGAAACAAGCGTATATTCTGCGCGGGCTGTTGTGCCTATTGCTCGGCGCTGGTGTGGGTGTCGGAACGTTCTACCTGCTTCACGTCGAGATCGTTCACGAAGTTCTTTCGGAACAGATGGAACTCTCGGATGCCCGCATCGAAATCATTGCGGGACTCGTGGCAATACTCGCCGCATTTTCGTTCCGCGCAGCGTTCTCGGGGTTCGAAGATAGCGTTAAGAGACGCAGCCCGATTGGTATGTTCTTGCACGTGTTCGATCGCGGTGTCGAGAAAGTCACCGGTGGGTACGCGGCTGTGGTTCGACGCATCATCACCCGACGCGTTCTCACCATCGCAGTGATTGCTGTGTTCGGTTATGGCATCCTTGTCGTCAACAAGGTCTTGCCGACCGGGTTCATTCCGCTCGAAGACCAAGGCATGATTTATGGGATCGTCCAAACACCGCCTGGCTCGACGCTCGAATACACCAACGCAAAATGCCACGAGCTGCAAGCGATTTGTAAGCAAATGGACGAAGTCACTTCGGTGTCTTCGGTCGCGGGATACGAAGTGTTGACCGAAGGCCGTGGTTCCAATGCCGGTACATGCATCATCAACCTCAAACCGTGGGCCGACCGCGAGTTGACGTCCAAGCAAATTATCGAAGAACTCGAAAAGCGAGGAACGGACATCGCGAACGTGAAGCTCGAGTTCTTTGAACCACCAGCCGTCCCAGGTTTCGGTGCTGCGGGCGGCTTCGCGGTGAACTTGCTCGACAAGACGAATAGCGGCGACTACGTGGCGCTCAGTAACGAGACGGACAGGTTTATGGAGGCACTCGGTAAGCGAAAAGAGCTGAAGGGGTTGTTCACCTTTTTTGCTGCGAACTATCCCCAATACGAAATCATCATTGACAACGACGTCGCCATGCAAAAAGGCGTCTCGATTCGTGACGCAATGGATAACTTGTCAATCGTCATTGGCAGTACCTGGGAGCAAGGCTTTGTGCGGTTCGGCCAGTTCTATAAAGTCTACGTCCAAGCCGCTCCCGAATTTCGTCGTTACCCCGAAGACCTCGACAACATGTTTGTGAAGAACGACCGAGACGAAATGGTGCCTTACTCGGCTTTCATGCGAATCGAGAAAAAACAGGGTTTGAACGAAATCAGCCGCTATAACTTGTATCCAACCGCTCCGATCCAAGGAGCACCAGCGGCAGGATACAGTTCGGGTGAAGCACTCGCAGCGATCAAAGAAGTAGCCGCAGAAACGCTTCCCAACGGCTTCGATATCGACTGGCAAGGCCTCGCGTACGACGAAGCCAAGGCAGGAAACACGGCGGTGTATATCTTTGCGATCGTGGTAATTTTTGTTTACATGGTGTTGGTCGGACAATACGAGAGTTTCATCATCCCGTTGGCTGTGCTAACGTCGCTGCCGGTCGGTATCTTCGGATCGTTTTTGTTCTTGAAATCGATGGGTCTAGCCAACGACGTCTATTGCCAAATTGGTTTGGTCATGTTGGTCGGTTTGCTCGGTAAAAATGCAATCTTGATCATCGAGTTTGCCGTCCAGCGTCGCCATCAGGGTCTGAGCATCATGGAGGCGGGTATCGAAGGCGGCAAGCTGCGATTCCGGCCGATTTTGATGACTTCGTTCGCCTTCATCGCCGGTCTGATTCCGTTGGTGCGAGCAACGGGTCCAGGGGCAATCGGAAACCGAACCATCGGAACCACGGCTGTCGGTGGTATGTTGCTCGGCACGGTCATTGGCGTTCTGGTGATCCCAGGGTTGTACTATCTGTTTGCCAAACTTGCGGATGGCCGAAAACTGATTCAAGATGAACACGACGAACCACTGAGCGAACGCTTTGAGAATGAGGCAACACCTGCTGTCCATGAGTAAGAGTCGCGACGGGTGAATGTTGCCGAGGATTCCTGCCGAAAGTCCGATTGAGATTCGATAAAAAAAAAGTAAAAAGCGATTGGCGTATGTTTAGCATCCCGACAACTGAAATCGGAAAGAACTATCGGATTGCCGTCATCGGTTTATCTCTGTTGAGTGCTGCGGCTCTCGCAATCACAATTTGGATCATGGTCGACTTTGTGAAGGAACAGTCGATCGTAGATGACTTGATGACTCAGTTGCCTCGCGACGCGAAAGACTCCGCTGAGGTTCTCGCCGGTGAGTTGCGATGGCAATTTCGCTTGGCGATCCTGGTTGTGCTCAATGTTGTTGTCACGGCTATCGCGGTGATCCTGTTGTGGCGGGCTTATCACGCTTCACAAACTTCACTGCGTGACTTCAAAGCTCTTGCAAGTGACGTCATCAGCGGCATGGAGCTCGGGATCATTACGACCGATGCGGATGGAACGATCACAAGCATCAATCGTCGCGGCATGGAACTTATCGATGCGAATTTGAGTTGCGTTGGTCAACCATTGGACGACATTCAAACCATCCCGCTGAGGCAATATCGCGATGAGTGGATGGTCGAGCGGTCCGCCAAAATGGTGCGTGACTTCACGCTCGATCACGCCGGAAACCCCAAGAAAGTGCGAGCTTTTTGCCAAATATTGAACGACCATGAGGGAAAGGAAGTGGGGCATGTGCTCCAGCTTCGTGATGTGACTGAACGTGTACTGATCGAAGAACGAATGCGGCGGATGGAGCGTTATATGGGGCTCGGTTCGCTTGCCGGTGGGTTGCACCATGAGATCAAAAACCCGCTGGCCGCACTGTCGCTGCATGTCCAGCTCTTGGAGGAACAGCTCGAATCGGATGACACCTCGGAAGAGAACAAACAGATGCTAGGTGTGATTCGCACGGAAGTCACTCGGATCGGTGGTGTGCTCGAATCGTTTCGCGACTTCGCCTCGATCGATTGTCTGAATACGAGCCAAGTTGACATCACGGCATTGCTCGAACAACAGGTCGAATTGATAAAACCTCAAGCACAACGACAGGGTGTAAGTATCGTTTTTGACTCGAGTGAGCCGACGACGCTAGTGGATGGCGACCAAGTACGATTGGAACAGGTGTTCTTGAATTTGATCATCAATGCCCTCGAGGCCATGCCAGACGGTGGAACGCTCAACATCTCTTCGCGTCACGAGGGCAACTCCGTCCGGATCGATGTTGCCGATACGGGATGCGGTGTACCGGAAAACCTAAAAGACAAGATACTCGACCCTTACTTCACGACAAAGGGAAACGGAACGGGTTTGGGTTTGGCACTTTGCGACAAGATCGTGCGGCAACACGTGGGCACGCTCGATTTTCATTCATCGCCACGCGGTACGACATTCCAAGTCACGCTACCGGCGGTCGCGAATGCGTCCTCGACTTCGGTTGACGAATCCCAATACGCGATTGCAACGAACGTCGACGCACCGTCCTCTCATTGACTTTTAACACTCACAGGAAGCTAATCCCGAATGGGAAGCGCATTTCACATCCTCATCGTCGACGACGAACCGAATATTCGTTCGGGGCTGGCTAAAGGCTTGTCCAGAATCGCCGACTTCATCGAAACGGCGGGCTCTGTCAACGAGGCACTCGATAAGTTCGACGCAGGCAATTACCAACTGGTGATCGCGGATGTGCGAATGCCCGGTGACCGTGACGGATTGGATTTGATCTCGATGGTCCAGCAGCGCAAGCCAGGTACGACAACGATCGTCATCACGGCTCATGGCAGCGTGGAAACAGCGATCGAGGCGATGCGACGTGGTGCGTTTGATTTTATCAGCAAACCGGTTGACTTGAATTTGATTCGCCAACAGGTCACAAAGGCGGCTGAGCATCATTGGTTGCAACACGAAAACCACGAACTCAAGGAAAAGCTTGCTGCGGCGGGCGAGATCACAGGGATCATCGGAAACAGCCAATCGCTGCAAGAGTTGTTGGTGCAAATTCGACAAATCGCTTCAACCGATGCGACGGTGATGATCCAGGGCGAAAGCGGCACTGGCAAGGAATTGATCGCCCGGGCCATCCACGACCAGAGCAACCGTTCGAGTAATCCTTTTGTCGCGGTGAACCTCGGAGCATTGCCAGAAACACTGCTCGAAAGTGAGCTCTTCGGTCATGAAAAAGGATCGTTCACCGGCGCCACACGCCAGAAACCTGGTTGTTTTGAACAGGCAATCGGTGGCACACTGTTTTTAGACGAGATCACTGAGATCCCAACAAAAAGCCAAGTTGATTTGCTCCGAGTTTTGGAAACTCAGCAATACACGCGTGTCGGCGGCGAAGATGTATTGCAATCCGATGCACGAATCGTCTCAGCAACCAATCGCGACGTATCACGCATGGTGGAAGACGGAAGCTTTCGTGAAGACCTCTATTACCGACTGAACATTGTGCCGATCAAGGTGCCACCACTTCGTTCGCGTCGTGGCGATATTCCTTTACTGGTCGACCACTTTCTTGATCATTTCTGTAAACGGCACGGGCGACACATCAAGAGCGTCGACATGAGTGCGATGCAGATACTTGTTGACGCTCGGTGGCCAGGAAATGTGCGGCAATTGCGAAACGTGATGGAACGAATCGTGGTGACATCGACGTCGGACAAGATCGTCGCGGCGGATTTGCCGGCTGAGCTTTCGCGATCGGACACGATACCGTCGACGACGACCATACGAACGCTCGCGGAAATCACCGAGACAGCGGAAAAGTTTGGGATCGAACAGGCGTTGGCTTCTAATGACCACCATCGCGAGTTAACGGCCAAGTCGCTCGGGATCAGCGTGCGGACGTTGCATTACAAAATGAACAAGTACGACCTTCACTAAATTGGTTCAAGTTTATGGACGCCACAACCGCCAAACCTGTTGAGCCCTTCGTTTTTGCGACTACGCCAAATCTATCTTTCGCCAATGTATTTCATGCCGATGCGGTCCTCAGGTTCGGCGAACACGAGACCAAGTCATCCGTCATCACACAATTGGTCAGACGACTCGCAGACACCGGCCGCATGGCAAGCAAATTCACCAGCGAAGTTATCGACAAGATCAACAATCGCGAACATTTAGCCTCGACCGCCTTTGGTCGCGGTTTAGCATTTCCGCATCTGCGCACGCATCACGTCCAGGCGTTTGCAGGAGCGATCGGCATCCTGTCCCGTGGTCTATCTTTTGATTCCAACGATGGCGACGAAACCAAACTCGCTTTCCTGGTACTCTCACCGTACAACGATCGCGAGCATCACATCGAATTGATGAGCCGTTTAGTCAGTTTGCTAGGCAATAAAGCCGACACGGTACGGTTAATACAAAACGACAACCCGTTGTCGTTCCACCGGACGCTGTGCAGCCTCGACACGAGGTGACTATCACCAAGGAATTTCATTGCTTGGTTTGCTGCAGTTCGTTGAACATCAACCATGATTCGAATCTTTCGAAATCAACAGGCAATCGAGCACTATGCCCCTTATCACTTGCTGACGCTATGTCGATTCGAGTTCGTCCATGACTTGCTCATAGGCGTCGGAAAATTTCTCATTGTCCGGCTCCATCTCGCTTGCACGACCGATCCAATCCGCTCCACTCTCATCTCCGCTTGTGCACAGCGCGACACCGTACAAGAAAACGTAATCCGCATTCTCTTCATCCAAACTCATTGCTTGGCTGAACTCCTCGGCTGCGGCCGTCGCGTTCTCCATTTGCATCAGAGTGACACCGAGACCAAAATGGCCTTCGGCGTATTCAGGATCGAGCTTGCAGGCATGTGAAAAGAACTTCAGTGCGTCATCGTAATTCTCATTTCGTACACAGGCTTGGCCGTAGTAGTAAAACACCTGTGCGTCATCGGTGTAGTTCTCCACAATCGCCTCCAAGTCATTCCATCCCTCGGCTTGATTTCCCAACTCGATGCTCGCGAACCCTCGCCACTTGATGGCTTCGAGCGATTCATCGTCTTTGGTAACCGCGCTATTAAAGTCACGATATGCACCCTCGTAGTCTTCCATGGACATGCGAACGGTACCGCGAGCGATCAAGTAGTCGACGTCTTGTGGATCGTTACGGATAGCATTGGTGAAATGCTTGATTGCGGATTCGTAATCTCCTTCGTCGTCACAGATGTATCCAAGTCCCGCGTGAGCTTCTGCTGATTTTCGATCCAATTGAATCGCATCGCTGAAATCCGCTCTTGCGCTATCCGGATCGTCGTCGTAGTACCAGCACCAACCTCGCAAGGTGACGAGTTCGGCCGAATTTGGTTCGAGTTTCAATGCTTTCGTTACCAGTTCCATGGCGGGCTGAGTTCGAAAGTCATCGAGTTGGCGATTGGCGGCAAAGGTGAGGTCTTCGACGGTTTTTGGATCGACACAGCGGACTGCGTCGGACAAGTACTCAAGTAACGACTCCAGGCCGATGTAGATACTTACCAAGCGTGCGTCGGTGCGGTGACCTTCGACAACGGCTACAACTTGGCCTGCGTCATTGACGACTGGGCCACCGCTGTTGCCTTGGTTGGTCGCCATGTCGGATTCAAGCAACATGGCTTCGTGATCATTCGCCATGGTACCGCGAACGAATTGACGAATGTGCCCTGTTGAATACGTCCAAAGACTTTGTGACCCGACGGTGTTACCAGCGACCGAGTGAATGTTGTCGCCTGGGTTACCCGGTTCACTCGCGATTTCCAACGCGACAACCCCTTCGGGAAGTGCATCGTCCAACTGGATGAGAGCTAGGTCATAGTCCGCCGCAACGTCGATGACTTTTGCATGATGCGCTCGTTCTGCAACAATCGATTCGTACGGGTCTGTGACCAACTTGCCATCTTGGAACTCAGGAAAGTAGATAGAGCAATCCAAGAATTCCTCGACGACGTGATGGTTCGTAATGATCAGCCGCTGCTCAGCATCGACAATCCAGCCGGTACCTGAATGGACACCATCCTCTCCCGCGCACTCAATCAAGACGACACTATTGAGTATTGTCTTGTAGAGCGGATTCTTTACTTCCATCGTTGAACCGGAGCTCGTCTTGGCGGTCTCATTCGCCGATTTCAGCGCCTTTATACGGTTCGAGAGTGAACTCTCGCCGGACTGTGCAAATGAATCGCTCGATACGAGTGCGACAACGAACAACGATATTGAAAATATACGAAACGAAGGCATTCTCTTCTCCGGCTGATCTATCTGCTTTATTGAATTTCGAAATCGGATTCGCTTTCCAGACCCTAGTGCGTCATCCAGTCTTAATTTGGGGGTAGAGACGCTTTAGCTTTGTGCGAGCGTCGTCGATCTTGAATTGCCAGTCGACGCCGCGTTGCTTTTCGTTGGTGCGTTTGGCCCACGCAGCGATTTCACTTTGCAATT
>JBGTAI010000159.1:0-16694 GCA_041749955.1 Pirellulaceae bacterium
AACTTGTGCGCGGGCGCGCCGCGTTGATGCCGAACATGACCTCGATAAAGACAACTGTGCATTATGTCGACAGTGCCTTATCAAATTGAGGAGCCATGTCGTTGCTTTGTTTGACGGGTTCAGCAAGCGTTTCCAAGTCCAACCCGAACGGGCGCGTTACGGCGAGGGCACTGTTCACACCGTCTTCGTGGAACCCATAACCCCAATACGCGCCACAGAAGCTGACCGCATTGCGGCCGTTGATCTCATCGAACCGACTTTGCGACTTGATGGACTCGAGCGAGAACACAGGATGCTCGAATTCGAACCGCTGCACAACTTTCGCTTCGTCGATTTCGCAATTCGGATTGAGCGTTAAACACAAGGGGCCTGGCAAGCCGAGGCTTTGTAATCGATTCAGGTCATAGGTGACGCTGGCGCGGTTGGTTGACTGGGCGGGGATGTGGTAATTCCAACTCGCCCACGCTCGACGACGCCGCGGCAGGACTGATTCGTCTGTGTGGAGAAGTGCCGTGTTGGCTTGGTACGGAAACCCAGCCAGAACTTCTCGCTCGGTTGGGCTAGCGTCCGTAAGTATCCCCAGCGTTTGATCCGCGTGGGTTGCGAGAACAACATGATCGTAGTCGACTTCGCGATCGTCGAGACTCAGTCGCACGCCACCCTCAACTCGGCGCACTTCACGTACTGGCGAGTTCACGAAAACGCGGTCACGAATCGGACGCATCAGTTGGCTGACGTAGTTCCGCGAACGTTCCGCGATCGTCAACCCTTGCGGGCGGTCGCTGAGTTGGAGCAGCCCGTGATTGCGACAGAAGCCCAAAATGAACTTGGCCGGAAAACTTGCAAGACAGGCTGGGTCGGCCGACCAAATCGCAGCCGACATAGGAATCAAATACTGTTCGCGGAATTCAGTTCCAACACCGATGCGATCGACGAATTCGCCGAGCAATGTCTGGTCATCACCGGAATCACAAAACTCAGTCGCCTGTCGATTGAAACGCCCGATGTCGGCAAGCATTCGATAAAACGAGGGGCTGACCAAGTTACTGCGTTGGGCAAACAATCCGTTGAGCGAGCTGCCTTGGTACTCGAGGCCTGTCCGCCAACAACGAACGCTCAAGCTCATGTCGCTGTCTTGCGTCTGAACCCCCAACAACTCGAGCATTCGGCAAAAGTTCGGGTACGTGCGCCGATTCAGCACCATGAATGCGACGTCGGCTGGTGCGGTGCATCCGTACACATCCGCGTCGAACGTGTGCGAGTGCCCGCCCATGTGCGACGAGGCCTCAAACACGTCAACGTGATGCTCGGACGACAGCAAGCGAGCAGCGAGATTCCCGCTGATTCCTGATCCGACGACTGCAATTCGCATACAAGGTTCTGGCTGTGAGTCACGTTGAGCCTGGTCGTTCTGCGAACCGCGACTCCTTGCCGCGGCCCAGCCCATCGAATTTTCCGTTATCAGGATAATGTTATTTCGGTGGCAAGTAGCGATCGGAACAATCCCAGCCAGACGAATATTTGTGGTAGCGGGATTCGCCAGAATTCCGGCTGGCATCGGAACTCTGGGCAAGTCCCGCTGCAAAAATTACTGAGTTTCTACAGCAACTCGGTCATCTTGTTGGCTTCCAGCGCGGCGACAGCTTCTCGGACGCGTTCCTCGGCATGTTTGGGCGCGACGAGCGTTGCGTCAGCGGTCTGGACGATGATCAGGTCCTCGACGTCGATCGTGACGACCGTGTGTCCAGGTTGCGCGTGGACAATCGTGCCACGCGTGTCGATGCCGATGTGCGAACCCACGACGGTGTTTCCGTTCGCGTCGGGTGCGTGCAGCCGAGCGAGCGATTGCCAGCTGCCGACGTCATCCCAGGAATACGGGGCTTCGATCACGACGACATTCGGGTAGTTCTCCATCACGGCATAGTCGATGGACTTACCCACGATCGCAGCGAACTCTGAGTGGAACGTCTTCTCAAACCCAGCCGTCCCGATCGATTCGCCGATCTTGGCGATGTGTGCGTGCATGGCTGGTTCGTATTTCGCCAACGCATCGAGAATCGTCTTCGCCCGCCAGACAAAAATGCCGCTGTTCCAGAAAAACGTGCCGGCAGCGACATACGCCTCCGCCGTTTCGCGGTTCGGCTTCTCACGAAACTGTTTCACCGCCGACACGGACAGCGGATTCTTCGGATCGTTGGCCGCCGATTCGACCGCCGCACCAGCTTCGATATACCCGAACGACTCCGCAGGGTAACTTGGTCGGATGCCAAACGTGACAATCCGAGTCGGGTCTTCGTCGATCAGTGCGTTTGCCGTCGCGATCGCATGTTGAAACTTGTCGTGATCGGCAATCACGTGGTCGCTCGGCATGACCACCATCGTGCCATCAGGATCATCGGCGGCGACGAGCGCAGCAGCGAGTCCCACGCAAGGCGCGGTGTCACGTTTACACGGCTCGCCGACGATGTTCACTCGAGGCAACTCAGGCAATTGCGTCGCGATCGCATCACAAAGGATCTCGTTGGTGATGATCCGTTGGCGACTGGGCGGAATGAGATCGCCGAGTCGATCCACGGTGGCCTGGATCATCGACCGATCGCCAGACAAGCAAAGCAATTGTTTGGGGCGCAGCTTTCGGCTCGCTGGCCAAAAACGTGTGCCACTACCACCGGCCATAATCACAGCGTGAAGCATTCTTTCTTCCTGGTTGTCGTTTCAGTGTGCAGAGGTCAATGTGCAGAGGGTTCGTTTTTCGTAGGCCAGGACCTGTCCTGGCAATCACTGCGTCCATCGCCAGGACAGGTCCTGGCCTACACGAGACTACTTACCCAGCTTTTCTTCTAACAGTCGCACGGCCGTTTGGAAAAGTTCAATGTTCGGTGCGAGTTCCACGGCGCGACGCAATTGTTTCAGCGCCGCCGCCTCGTCACCATGAAGATACAGTGCCAACCCGTATCGATACTGCACGTCGGCGTTGTCTTTCGCGAGCCCGGCGTCCCGCTCCAGCAACGGCAACTCCATATCGCGAAGCGCCGCTGCCCTCGCCACCAGCCGCATCGACTGTGTGCCTTGTTGCTGCTCAGCGACTCGCTCGAGCAGCGCCGCCAAATTCGTTCGTGGCCCAGTCATTGTTGGCTCGAGCCGCATCGCTGTTTCGTAAGCCTGGATCGCCTCATCGGCGCGGCCCTGTTGTTCGCAAAGCATCGCCCAAGCCATATGCGCCCCCGCACGATCCGAAGCGGCCATGATCGAGTCGTGAACACTCCGCAATGCCAAGTCGACTCGCGTCTTCTCGGACATATTCAGTTCACGATACGCTCCGGACGAAACCAAGACCCGCGCGGCTTCGTTACTCACCAAGCGACTCGCATCATCGAGCAGCGGCAGGAGCGTCTTCTTTGTCACCGCTGGCTGGGCAATCGAGAACACACCGACCGCCGCCACACGAACGATCGTCGGTTCGTCTTTCTTTTTCAGCACTTCATTGGCAACTTTGATCGCCTCAGTAATATTGTTTGCACCCAGTTCCGTGAGTGCCGTGGCACGCGCGAGCGCCGGAGCGGAGTCTTCGGGCATCATCGCCAGCTCGAGCATCGACTTGATCGAGCTCTCCTCGCCCTTGCGGAATGGCGCGAGCGCCTCAGCAAAATGATAAGGCGTCTTTCGCTCGGCACCGTACCACTTCTCGCACGCTTCGTCGCACCAAATGTCGGTCTTGCGAATCGCCTCGGCAACCGACTCGTCGCCTGCATCCGCCGTATCGAGCCATGCTTGATAATCGTTGAGCTTGGGCCGCACGTCTTCGGCGATCGATTGCAGTTGGTTCTGCACGTGACAACCACTACACGCGTTCGGTGTGCCGAGTTTCACCGACAGGTCGGGCCGTGGCATCCGCAAGCTATGGTCGCGGCGCGGGTCGACTTCCATGTACGTGCGATGCGGCATGTGGCAATCCACGCACATCGATCCGGGCGTGCCGGGAGCGTGATGATGGTGCGAAGGCACGTCGTACTTACCCGCCGCGTGCTGGTGACATGACGTACAAGTCTCGTTGCCCGGATGCTTCAACTTGAGCGAGTGTGGATCGTGGCAATCCGTGCATCGGATTCCCTTGTGATACATCTTGCTCTGGATGAACGAGCCATAGACGTACACTTCGTCTTTGATTTGGCCGTCGGCGTAGTACGTATCCGGATTCAGCATCTCAAGCTGGTAGTGGTCGCTGTACAAGTCGCCGGCATGGAAGTTCGCATCGACAAGCCCTCGTCGACTGTGACACGGCGCACACGCTTGAAGCTGAGCCTCGTTGTCGCCGCCCTTGAGCTTCGCCAGTCCGTAGCCATGGTTGCGATCCCAGAACAGTGACTTCTCATTCGCCAACTCGACATGCAGGCTGCCGGGCCCGTGACAGGCTTCACAGCTCACGTCGATTTCGGAGAACGTTGTGTGATAACGATTCGTCGCGACATTGAAGTTGCGTTTCAAGTCAGTCGAGTGACAATCCGCGCACATCGTTTGCCATCGTTGGGCGATCCCCGTCCAGTGCAACGGGTCATCGGCAGCCAACTTATCCGCAACGTCGGGCGGACGAAGATAGAACCACTTCTTTCCGAGCGTATCCCAGCTGATTCGAAGCACCTGCAGTCGTCCGATCTCATCCGGCTTCATATCCGGTGTGCGATCAAACTCGACCATGTATTGCTGGAGCGGCGTCACACCGAAAACGTACTTGACTTCAAAGTCCTGCATCTCGCCCGTGGGTCCATCGGTATGCACCATGAACTTCGGCCCGTCGCGAAACAGCCGATTGGTCATTCCGTCATGTTCGAAGGTCACATCATTGAAGTCGCCAAGCACGGTCTCATCCGTGGCAATATCCATCGCCAAATCGTGGTGCGACATTTCGAACGCCGCGGTTTGATCCTTGTGGCACTCGATACACGACGAGCGACCGACGAACGAAGCCACCGCATCCGCTGGCCGAGCCGACCAATAATCCGCAAACACCCCACCCGCGACAACAAGCAGAATCGCTCCAGCCGCCACCAGTACCCGAGCTTGGCCTAACACCCGCGTTTGGCCCAACCCCCGACTCCGAGGCGAATCCCCACCAGTCACTGACCCACCAGCGACTCGCTTATCCAGCGACGCATCCGCAGATCGATGTTCAGAATGTTTGGATCGAGACAAAATCAGTAGCGTCAGTTCGAGGGGCGGGAAAAGCAAGAAAAACGTCGACCCGAGGGAACCCAGAGGATATTCGGACATGAACCGCAGGTCGAGCCAAGCACCCCCAAGATGAAGCAATTTCCGGTACAAACTAACGCACGGTGTCAGTGAAGGTTCCGCTGGGCCAACGCAGACGAGGTAACAGAAGTCTCCGTACCAGAAGACGTACGAGATCCAGCATGCCTAGCAACGCGTGCAGAAACCCAGTTTGCAAACGCAAAGTCCAACGACGTCGTATGCGATTTCAAGTTCACCGACCAGCCGGTTACCAGTGGTATTACGTTCAAGGGCCAAGTTGTCGAGGATGTAAAGCGAACCTTCAAGGCGGCGCACTACGATCATGGAAGTTGTGTTGCCGTTGCCGTGCCAGACGAGGTCTCTGTTGGGGCCTCGTTTGCTGATGTGGACAATGACGGCGATCCTGACTTGTATTTAACTCGTGTAGGCACCCAGGCTTTGATTCGCTTGAGTGAGTTGAACAGACGTTGGCGATTGACGATCAAGTCACGCACGACGGGGAACTTCGTCATCGGCTCCAGAACGATTTCGTCTGGATTGTCCACGAGCAATCGGTCAACGATCGCACTGCAACTTTGACGGAACTTGCCGTTGATCACCATCGTGCACGAACCGCAAACTTCTTCAAGGCAACCGCAATCCCATGCCACGGGAGTGACCTTCTTGCCGTCTTTCGTCTTGGCTTGGGCTGCGATCCGTTGCAGAACGCTGATCACGTTCATTTCCGTTTCGTACCGGATTTTGTGCAGTTCCCAATACGGTTCCTGGCCCGGTCCATCTTGGCGACGCACACGGACGTTGATGAACTCGGGTCGTTTCTTGGCGGACGGTTCGAGAGCGATCATGGAAGTTCAGAAGTTAAAGTGCAAAGTTGTTGAATCAAAGTGTGATTGCAAAATGCGGTGGCCCTGTCTTCAGATAAAGTGATCGGCCCTGGTCACCTACCTCGACGACCGCAACCTACGGCGAGTTGAACGTTTGGCACGCTGCGAAGCCGAACTGCATCGCATCGGCTATCACCAAGTCCGAAACGCCGCAGCGAGTCGCTGCCACTTTAAGGCAAGACTAAAGCTCAACGAGGCAGTGGGAATCGATCCAAAGAAAATCAAATCCATTGAACCTAAATCGCCGTAAATCGACGACCTGAAAATGCAAACTGGCGATGTCCAGCTATCGTCCCTTTGAGCGTTTACCGATTAGCGTTTTGCAATGGGGACAGTGGACGTACTTTGCTTGCTCTGGCAAAGCATTGGCAGAGTCATTGACCACCAAGAACATCAGCAAGTAAGCAATCAACCTGTTCTCGGACAATAGCTCTTCAATTTGTTTTGGGGAGCCGGTAAGTCAGTAACTTCAACGGGCGACAGCTGCAAATCTCTCGCCAGTTCGTTTCCTCGAATGCGAGCCAGCGCGATTGCGAAACACAGAGGGCATGCGCCTTTCAGGCTTCCCGTCTTGCCGACTTTAAGCCGTAAGAGAGGCCTGCTTGCTGGATTGCGATGGAATTCCCACCGACGCTACGCCTCGCGAGATGAAAATTGGAATTTTTTCCGACTGATCGAATTGACGGTGTGCTCAGCGTCTCGTAAAACGAAACTAGCAAATATCTACCTTTGTAGATGTTATAATGCACTCCTTGTCTCTGTTATCTTCTTGAGGCTCCCTATGAAAAAATCAGCCGTTCGAACTGTGCTTGCTCTTTCTACCTTGTTCCCCTTGACCCTTGGGTGTGACGCCAAGTCTGAAAATCAGGTCTTGGTTGACCCGAATGCTGGGACCGAGGCACAACAGAAAGAACTTGAGGACTACGACAAACAACAACAAGCCGCTGATGGTAATTATCAATGATCGTGGGATCGTTCTTGGTTTTTGATTTCTCTTCTCTTCTCTTTAAAGGTGTTTCGTTATGAAGAAACGTTTTTCTCGGACTAGCGGATTTACGTTAGTTGAATTGTTGGTGGTGATTGCCATCATCGGTGTCTTGGTGGGGCTATTGTTGCCCGCCGTTCAAGCAGCTCGAGAAGCTGCCCGACGAATGAGTTGCAGTAACAATTTCAAGCAAATTGGACTGGGACTACACAACTATCACTCGGCATACGACGTACTTCCAGCAACGCTTGCAGGTACGTTTGAGGCGGGCTTTAACGCCGGCGGCACGAATCCTGTTGGAGGTGGTGCCAATCCTAGCAACAATCGCCGACGCTTGAGCTTTCTCGTTGGCATCATGCCCTTTATGGAACAACAAGCGTTATGGGAACAAATTAGCAACCCAAACCAATCCCGAGCAAACGGAACACAGCTTCCTGCTGGCCAATACTGGGCGCCAATGGGACCAGCGCCATGGCAGACAAACTATGGGCCATGGATGACGGATGTCGCAACCTTGCGATGCCCGAGCGATCCTGGTGTCGGATTGCCATCGCTTGGTCGCACGAACTACGGGGCAAACTTAGGCGATTCAACGGATTGGACGACGAATGGAAAATGGACATTCAACACGACTTCCAATACTTGGACCGAACAAGGAAATCGCGCTTCATCTTGCCGTGGGTTCTTCTTTGCACGAAATTACCTTGGCTTCCGCGATGTGCTCGACGGTCTCGCCAACACAATTATGTGCGGAGAGCTTGCGACCGACTTGGGCGATCGAGCCATCATTAGCCAAATTGCCAACACGCTTCCAGGTGGTTGGGCCGCGTTCCACCAAAACCCAACCCTCTGCCGTGCCAGCAACTATGTTGATACGGCTCGACCTAAGTTTTGGTGTCAAGCCGGTGGCACGTGTACCGTACCAGCGTTAGTTACAGGCGCAAACCAACGCCGCGGTTATCGTTGGGCTGACGGTGCATTGCTTTACACAGGAGTAACCACAATCCTCGCACCAAACTCCGAACTTTGCTCCAACGGTGGCGATGCATCGAGTGGATCGATGTCACCAAGTAGTCGCCATCAAGGCGGTTGCCATGTATTGATGGGCGATGGTGCAGTTAAGTTTGTGACGGATTCGATCGAGGCCGGGAACAGTAGGTCGCCAGTGGTTCACCCCAACCAAGCCGGTTGTTTACCCCCGGGAAGCCAAAGCCCTTACGGGCTTTGGGGAGCCTTGGGTACTCGAGCATCAAGTGAAACGATTCAAGGTTTCTAACGCCCTTGCTTCGTGTGATAACACTGCGAGTCCAAGGTGAATTTATAAAGCCAAGTCCAAATCGGGCTTGGCTTTTTTTGTGCCGATTGGTTGGCGTTGCAGCGATAGCATTGTGTCTTTCCATCGGCAAAGCTTTGCCCTTAAGACTCGTTTAGTTCGATTGACGTATTCGACCAATGATTTGTCAAAATAGATTTGGATACGGAATTGATCCAGAGTGCATTTTCTGCTTCGCTCACTCGAATGGATTCGATGATGTTGCTCAGACTGTTTCGGTTCTTGACAGCTGCGCTTAATCCTCCGCGTCGAAGTGGGGCGACTGACGGGCGGAGTGTTGTTCTCTACGCTCACGTCGCTGTCTAGGCGAAAGCGAAACTTGCTCATCCTGCCCGCAATGGTTGAGCTTTGCCAGCTGGGAAAGGTAACCACCGCGCGTGGTTACTGAGCGGGCGGTTGGATAGCCTGCGGAGTTGCTCGCTTTTGCGATGCGACTCGTTGATCACGTAAGATTGGTGCAGGGTGGCTGAGCGGATCGTTGACTTTGGTCGTTACCCAGAATCAATTGGGATCGCAGCCGCTGCATGGCTCGCAGTTTTGACAAGCAAGGCGTAAGAATGAGCACTCGCTTGCGCGAAGAGAATTCAAGTTTGTTGACTTGAACTCGAATCTTCGCGCGGTGTGATGTTTCGAACCTCTGGGTTCGGACTACTCGAACCAACGCTTGATGGCGCGAACCGTGGCGGCTCGTCCGGCGCGGGCGATGGATGTCGTCAGTGGAATCTCTTTCGGACATACCGCGACACAGTTCTGTGCGTTACCACAGGCTTGCACGCCGCCTGGTTCCATCAACGCGTCCACGCGCTCTGTTGCGAGAGACTTGCCGGTTGGATGGTTGTTGAACAACATGGCTTGCGAAATCGCGTGGGCTCCGATGAAGCTCTCGTCATACGCAGCCTTCTTGCGAGCTTCGAACGCTTCGTCCGTTTCGCCTTTTTCTTGCGTCAACTCGATTTTGTTGAATTGTGGGCATGCTTCGAGGCAGCAACCACAGCTCATGCATTGGCTGAGCGGATAGTTCTGCTCTTGCTGGGCCATCAATTGACGCTCGCCGGCTCCCATGTCGTAGTAGCTGTCGACAGGCACCCAGGCTTTGACTCGCTTGAGTGAGTTGAACAGACGCTGGCGATTGACGACCAAGTCACGTACGACGGGGAACTTCGTCATCGGCTCCAGAACGATTTCGTCTGGATTGTCGACGAGCAATCGGTCAACGATCGCACTGCAGCTTTGGCGGACTTTGCCGTTGATTACCATCGTGCACGAACCGCAGACTTCTTCGAGGCAACCGCAATCCCAAGCGACGGGAGTGACCTTCTTGCCGTCTTTCGTCTTGGCTTGGGCAGCGATCCGTTGCAGAACGCTGATCACGTTCATTTCCGTTTCGTACCGAATCTTGTGCAGTTCCCAATACGGTTCCTGGCCCGGGCCATCTTGGCGACGCACACGGACGTTGATGAACTCGGGTCGTTTCTTGGCGGACGGTTCGAGAGCAATCATGGGGGACGGTTGAAAGTTGAAGGTTGAGAGTTGGCAGTAAAACAGCAAGCAAGTGCGACTAAGTGGCGGCCAGCATGTCGACGGTCGGTTTGCCTTTCTTGGCGGCCGCGGCGGCTCGTTCTTTCCAGACCTTTTCGATGTCTTCGGCGCCTACTAGCCCGTAAAGACGCGGACGTGGCGGAATCAGTGACGTGTCGACGTCTTCGTAAGTGATCTCGACTTCCATCGTCGCTTCGTTCCACGTCGCAATCGTGCTCTTAAGATACTTGCGATTGTTTGCTTCGAACGCGTCACACCATTCTTCGGCTTGACGACGACGCTCGACGGGGTCTTCGGCTGTCAACGAAGGCTTTTCGAATTCCGGCTTGTAGTGAGCACCGCGACACTCGTCACGCAATAACGCTCCCTTCAATATCGCCTTCGCGATCGGGAACATGTCTTGTACGCTCTTGGCGAAAATGACGTTTTGGTTGGTCCACGCTCCAGTGTCGGAAAGACTGACTCGCATTGCTCGCTTGTGCAGTTCGTCGACTTTCTCCATCGCGTCTGTGAGCTGGTCGTTGCGGCGGACCACGGTTGCGACTCGTGTCATCAAATCACCAAGTTCTTGGTGAATCAAATACGGGTTCTCGTCGCTTCCGGGCGTGCCGGCGAGCAAGTGATCGTGGCGGTCTTGCTCACGCTTCATCGCCGCATCAATATCGCTTTGAGCCACGTTCTTGTATCCGGCGCCAGGATAGTTGTTGATGTGGTTGACGATGGATGGGCCAGAGAACAATCCAGTGAAAATGCACGAGAGCAGCGAGTTCGCACCGAGGCGGTTTGCGCCGTGGTAGTGATAGTCACACTCACCCATCGCATACAAGCCTTCGATGTTCGTCATCTGGTTGCGTGGAGCGCCTGGCTCGAGGCCACCGTCAGCCGATTTGACATAGTCAGCCCACAAACCGCCCATGCTGTAGTGGACCGCTGGGAAAATCTTCATCGGCTCGTCGCGTGGATCGACGCCTTGGAATTTCTCGTAGATCTCCAGAATGCCGCCAAGCTTGCGATCGAGCTCGTGACGCGGGATGTGCGTCAGATCGAGATAGACGCATTGGCGATCTGGTTCGACACTGAGCCCTTCGTTGACACAGATATCAAAGATTTCTCGCGTTGCGATGTCACGCGGGACGAGGTTTCCGTACTTGGGATAGCGTTCTTCGAGGAAGTAGAAACGCTCGTTCTCAGGAATGGCTTTCGGAGCACGTGGGTCTTGAGGAGTTCGCGGCACCCAGACTCGTCCGCCTTCGCCCCGAGCAGATTCGCTCATCAAACGCAGCTTGTCGGCACCGGGGATCGCAGTGGGGTGAACTTGGATGAATTCACCGTTTCCGTATTTCGCACCGGCTTTGAAGCATCGGGCGGCAGCACTTCCGGTACAGAACACGCTCATCGTGCTGCGTCCGTAAACCAGTCCACAACCGCCAGTGGCGACGACGACCGCGTCGGCTGGGAAGGCTTGGAACTTCATCGACACCATGTCTTGGGCGATCGCACCGCGACAACGTCCAGCGTCGTCTTGAATCAGACCGCAGAAATCCCAGAACTCGAATTTCCGCACCATGCCTTCGGCTTCACGACGGCGGACTTGCTCGTCGAGTGCGTAAAGCAATTGCTGGCCAGTCGTCGCACCTGCGAACGCAGTCCGTTTGTAGAGTGTGCCACCGAAGCGGCGACGATCGATGAAGCCTTCGCCAGTTCGATTGAACGGAACGCCGAGACGGTCCATCAAGTCGATGACCTTCGGCGCCCAGTACGCCATCTCTTTCACCGGCGGTTGGTGATTGAGGAAGTCGCCACCGTAAACGGTATCGTCAAGGTGCTTCCACTCGCTGTCGCCGAGTTGGCGTGTTTGGTCGTTACAGCTATTGATGCCGCCTTGGGCACAAACGCTGTGCGATCGCTTCACCGGCGTGAGGCTGATCAGGTCCACGTGGACACCCAACTCAGTCAGCTTCATCGTGGAAGCCAAGCCAGCCAAACCGCCGCCAATCACTACGACTCGATTTTCAGACATCTTCTTATTTCGCTCGTTGAATCGTTGTCATTCAAAACAGGTGAGACAGCGTTGTCGCATCCCACTCACCGTAAAACTTTTCAGATCAAACTCGTGAATTTCTCGTCGCTTGTATTGAAACCCACGGCGTTTGGTCCCTGTTGCTATTCCCCGTGGTATCGCTTCTCTTCGCTCGGGTAAACGAATCCGCTTTCAACCCCAGCATCGTACATTCGGTCTTCGGTAATTCGTGCAGCCTTCGCATCTGCTTCGCTAGGAGCGACGGCGGCATACCAGGCACTCACGCCGACGATGGCCAGCAAGACGCCGAAGCCGGTGCAAATCTTTGTGGCGCGTTTTTGTGCGACTGGCGTAATCCACAATCCCCACGTGATTCCAGCTGTCCAGATTCCGTTAGCGAGGTGGTATACACATGATAGAACGCCCGCCAAGTAGAACGCTGGCCAGAACCATCCGTTCATGGCTTGGATCAGCGTGCTGGCCGCGTTGTAGGGGCTGAATTGAGCTCCACCGAGCGGCTTGGCAACGGCGAGCCATGGCGAAGCGTGGAACCAACCATGAAGATGGAACACGTGGGCCATCAGGTACACGAATGCAATCATCCCTGTCCAACGCTGCCACACGTACCGTTTGTTGCCAGTCGTTTGATAGTGGCTGAGGTTGCTCTTGCCCGTTCGCCAAATCCAGACGCCAACGATGGCGTGGAATAACAGCGGCGAGAAAATGAAGCCCCACTCAATGAGCGGTAGGACTTTGCCGAGGCTGTGAATCATAAACACCGCCCGCTGGAACGTTTCCGTTCCGTTCAGGAGGCTGGCGTTGGTCGTCAGGTGAACGACCATGTAGGCACCAAGCGGCACGATTCCGGAGAGCGAGTGGAGTCGCCGAATCAGAAACTCGTGACGCAGGAAAAACGCAGTTGCAGTGGTAGAATCGGACACGCTGGATCGTCTGGATGTTTTAGGTGTGTCATTGCACTAAGATCGTGCTTGAAAAGGCGTCTGTTGCTGTCACCCAGGTCTCGCAACGGTCCTGAATTCGCGAATTCACGCCGGAGCCTGTGACTCCGAGGGCGAATTGGCGAAGGGTCAGCGACCAGCTCAACTTGGTAACTGGCTCAGCCTCTTTTTCCAACACGATCTAATCTGCTAATCAGAAAACACAGTGTAAACGCGAAAGCCACCGGCAACGAGGATAGGTAACGTGGAAATTTGGTGGTTGGTCGCCGTCTCGATCGCAGTGGTGCTCGTTTGCATCTTGGTATTCAAGCTACACGCTTTCCTGACGCTTTTAATAGCCGGATTATTGGTCGCCGTATTAACAGCCAAGCCCGCATTGATTGAATACGCTGCCTCTGAAGTCGAATCGGGAATGTGGACGGAGAAGGTCGCCAGCTCCTTCCCCGGCCTTTCGGGGGCGTCGCGACTTGCGACAGCTTTCGGGGAGACGGCGGCCAGCGTCGGGATTTTGATCGCTTTGGCGAGCATCGTCGGCCAAGTCCTGCTCGAATCGCGGGCTGCGATGACGATCGTCGACGCGATGCTCCGAGTGACTGGACGAAAACGTGCGGCGGAGGCTCTCGCGGCCAGCTCGTTTGTTCTCGGTATCCCAGTCTTCTTCGACACCGTATTCTACCTGATGGTGCCGCTCGCCCGCTCGCTTCGCCAGCGGCTTGGCAAAGACTACGTGTTATTCATTCTCGCAATCCTTGCGGGTGGGTCGATCGCACACTCGTTGATCCCGCCGACGCCTGGGCCATTGCAGGTGGCTGAGATTATCGGCGTGGATATCGGCACGATGCTGCTCGTTGGCTTGGCCGTGGGCGGTTGCAGCAGTGTACTGTCGCTGCTGGCTGCTCGTTTGATCAACCACTTCGTCACTGTGCCGCTTCGATCGATTGACCCTTCAGCGAGCGATGCGGATCTCGTTGAGCTTTCGACAGTCGACAGTGAGGCCGGGGAGTCGGCTGAGGCGAATCCGCCACTGAGTCTGGCACTGCTACCGATTGCTTCGCCGGTGGTGCTGATCAGCGCGGCGTCTGTGTTGAAAACGCTCATCAAGGGGAAGCAGCTCGAATCGAGTTGGTTGACTGAAGCGGTGCTTTTTGTTGGCGATAAGAACGTCGCGATTGGGATCGCAGTCTTGTTGACGTTTTTCTTGATGCGGTACGTCGATGCGGGGAAGCGCAAGTCGCTGATCAGTCGCTCGTTGGCATCGGCCGGGAATATCATTCTCATCACAGCCGCTGGTGGTGCGTTCGGCGCGATGCTTCGACAAGCGGGTATCGCCCAAGCCGTCAGTGAGCTGGCGAGCAACGTGCCGATGATGATGCTGTTGCCGATCGCCTTCGCAGTCACTGCAGCGATACGAACGCTACAAGGCAGCAGCACCGTGGCGATGATTACTGCGGCGGGAGTGCTGCAAGGGTTTGCGCAAGCCGAAGGTTTGCCGTTTCATCCCGTTTACCTAGCGATGGCGATTGGGGCGGGAAGCAAGCCGATCGCCTGGATGACGGACAGCGGTTTCTGGGTCATGTGTAAAATGAGCGGAATGACGGAGCGAGAAGGTCTCATGACAGTCTCGCCCATGAGCACGGCCATGGGCTTCAATGCGCTAGCCGTGACGATGCTCTTTGCGAACTTTATGCCGCTGGTTTAGTCGCGGCGTTGCCGAATCGTACGTCAAGCCTTGAGCTGTACGCCAGATTTTCAAGCCTGAGACGAGCCATGCCCGCTCAGCGTAGCAGCGCCAAGGTGCTTTCACATAGCTTCCACCAGCATTGCGTTATCCGAGTTTCGTTGCGATCACCTCGTCTCCATCTCCAACGCAACTTTTTCAACTTGGGTTCTTTGTCTTTTTGTAGGGTGCTGTGCTTGCACGCACCTTTAGCAGATTGTGGTGCGTGCAAGCACAGCACCCTACGGCTAGCATTTTGAAAAACGGACTTGCCTCGCCCCCATCTCCGGCTCGCTTCCGAATTGCGTATACTGCCCCCATCGATCGCAACGCTACTCCGCACCACTCAAACTCAAACTCAAACCCGCTTCCCACTTCGCAACATCTAACGCCGCACCATGCCAAAACTGATTGCCGGAATTGCTGAGAAGAACGCAACCCTGTTTCGCCGAATCGGTGTTCCGCTTGGTGATCCAGCTGCCTGGATCGATTCCGGCAGCGAGACACTCGCGATCGTTCGCGATTTGGAAATGGATCGAGTTCGGCAAAAAACGACTGCCGCGAGTGTCAGTTGCCCTGCCGAACACGCACCGCAACGCGGTCTCAGTGGCGATCGCGAGACGGCGACGGCGGAGGCTGTTGCTGAGTGGTTCCGGAAAGCTGGTATCAAAAAAGTCGACGTCGACAGGACGCTTCCGTATATCTACGCCTACCATCTCACTCAAGTCGGCATCACGCTGCGATTCGATCCAGAACTCGGCGTGCTCGATCGACGCATGAAGTCGGAAGAGGAAATCGTGGCGCTCACCGCAGCACAAAACGTCACTGAGACTGTGATGCGTGAGCTTTGTGAGACCGTCGCGAGCTCCTCGGCAAGTGCTGATGGCACACTCGTTCACGACGGTGAGACACTGACAAGCGAACGCATCCGATCGATGGCCGCGATCGCGTTTCTCGAACGCGGCTTCTCGATGGGGCACGGCGCGATTGTCGCGACAGCACCGCACGTGGCTGATTGTCATCACGCTGGCACAGGCCCACTGCGAACGGGTGTTCCCGTCATCATCGACTTATTCCCTCGCGATGACAGCTCACGATATTGGGGTGATTGCACACGCACCGTCGTTCACGGCCAAGCGTCCGATGTGGTGCTCGCGATGCATCGCGCCGTCGTTGATGCGAAGCGCGCAGCTTCAGAGGCTCTGCGTCCTGGCGTCACTGGGGCGAGTGTCCATGAAGCTGCGGAAGACATGCTCAAGCAACGAGGCTTTGACGTATCGCGCGGCACGATCACTGAGTATCCAAGTATCCAACACGGAACAGGCCACGGGATCGGATTGGACGTGCACGAACCGATCTTGCTCGACCACGGCGGCGGCGAGATCCTGCTCGGTGAAGTCTTCACGATCGAACCAGGCCTCTACGGTCGCAAAGACGGCGGCGTCCGCGTCGAAGACATGCTCGTCGTCACCGAAGACGGTTGCAAGAACCTAAACCAACTGCCAGAAGGCCTAGATTGGAAGCCTTAGTAGCCGAACTCGCCTTCTCTTTCTCCCCTCGCCCTAGCGCTTCGCTGGGGAGAGGGGTCGGGGGTGAGGGGCAGATTCGCGCTGTCCAAAGCAAACTGCAAGCTGAGCTCTACTCGTTCCCGCTTTCTGTCCACTGGATACTGCACACTGCCACCCCACCTTGCCAAAAGAGTCTTTTTTCAACCACCCCAGCGCATCATGCGACAGGGTGTCGTCTAGAAACACGTTGTCCGCTCCAAAGGATATGACAAAACCCACTGGCGAATATCACCGAGACGGGAGCGATCGGCTCTGCTACGAGATGTTCGACGTGGACGCCATTGACTATCCCAAATTCGTCGCCTAGTGCGTCATCCAGTCTTAATTTGGGGGTAGAGACGCTTTAGCTTTGTGCGAGCGTCGTCGATCTTGAATTGCCAGTCGACGCCGCGTTGCTTTTCGTTGGTGCGTTTGGCCCACGCAGCGATTTCACTTTGCAATT
>JBGTAI010000160.1:0-28412 GCA_041749955.1 Pirellulaceae bacterium
AATCACGAAGGACTCGCCTGATTACGAGTCGCTTCGCAACCGGTTGGTCGAACGGTACATGCCTTTGGTTCGCTACAACGGCGAACGGATTTGGCAACGTTTGCCCGACGGAGTGGACCTCGATGACTTGATCAGTGCCGGTATCTTCGGCTTGATGGATGCCATCGACGCGTTTGATCTCGAGCGTGGTGTCAAATTTGAGACTTACTGCGTCCCACGAATTCGCGGTGCCATCCTCGATGAACTTCGAACGATGGACTGGGTACCTCGTCTGGTTCGCAGCAAAGCGAGCAAACTGGGCGTAGCTCGCAAAGAACTCGAAGCCAAGTTCGGTCGTGCTCCGACTGACCATGAGTTGGCTTCGCACATGGAAATCGATCTTCGCGAACTCGAGAAGATGCAAACGGATGCGAATGCCGTCGGCGTCGTATCGCTGAACAAGAAGTGGTACGAGACCGATAGCTACAAAGACGTCCGCGAGATCGACGTTCTTGAAGATCAAAAGGGTGAGGACCCAACGCGTCGCGTTCAAAAGAACGACCTGATGCGATTAGTAACTAAGGGTCTGAATCGCAACGAGCGATTGATCATCATCCTTTATTACTACGAAGAGCTCACGATGAAGGAGATCGGTGCAACCCTCGATCTTTCGGAGTCACGCGTCAGCCAAATGCACACGTCGATCGTCAATCGATTGCAACAACAACTCGGCCCACGTCGCATCGAATTCGGCACCTAGATCGCCGTCGAAACATTCGATCTCTATCGATTCACGCCACAGCGAGCATGCAAATGCTCGCTGTTTTTTTGTCCGTAGTGAACCGCGACTCGCGAGAGCGACCCAAAATCGTTCAGATGGCGTAGCCATCTTACGGCTGCATTACTTGCCAGCAGGGTTCCTGGCCCACAAGAAACCCAGAAATAGCATCGAGGATGTCTCTTGCGTATCGTTCATATCATCACTCGCATGATCGTTGGCGGGGCGCAAGAGAATACGCTTTTCAATTGCCTTGATCTTGTACGTTTGCACCAGGACGAAGTGCTATTGGTCACCGGCCAAGAGACTGGACCCGAAGGTGATCTACTCAGCCGGGGCAGGGTAGGGGAGCTCAATGTGAAGTACCTGCCGGCGCTGCAACGCGCGATCCATCCCGTTCATGATGCGAACGCGAGTCGCGGTTTGCGCCAAATCATTCGTGACTTCAGGCCCGACGTGGTTCACACGCACAGCGCCAAGGGTGGACTGCTGGGTCGCTATGCTGCCAGCGCTGAACACGTACCCGTCGTCGTGCATACGGTTCATGGAGCGCCATTTCATCCTTACCAATCCGCAGCCGCTCGGACATTCTTTCAAATCTGCGAACGATGGGCAGCCAAGCGTTGCCACCATTTAATCAGTGTGGCGGACGCGATGACGGACCTCATGGTCGATGCCAAGGTCGCGCCACGAGAGAAGTTCACGACCATTCACAGTGGTATGGATGTCGAGCCGTTTTTGGCTGCCGACGAACATCGATCGGCAGTGAGGGCCCAGTTCGGTTTCCAAGACCACGAAATTGTGATCGGCAAGATCGCTCGGCTGTTTCATCTCAAAGGCCACGATGATCTCGTGACCGCCGCCGTACCCGTGATTCGCCAGCATCCCAACGTTCGTTTCTTGCTCGTCGGCGACGGGATTCTGAGAGACTCGCTAACCGCTCGAATTGAGTCACTGGGGATCTCGGACCATTTCGTGTTCGCGGGACTTGTCGATCCAAGCGAAGTTCCTCGGATGATCGGGGCGATGGACGCTCTGGTTCACACCTCGTATCGCGAGGGGCTGGCGCGAGCCTTGCCCCAGGCGTTGATTGCTGGCAAACCGGTGGTCAGCTACGACTGTGACGGGGCAAGGGAAGTCGTTCTGCCGGGCGTGACGGGGTTTTTGCCCCAGACCGGCGATACCACTGAATTGGCCAAATCACTCGGTCAGCTCGCCGAAAACGCTGATCTTCGTCAACAGATGGGCAGGGCAGGGCGGAGTCGATTTACCGACACTTTCCGCCATGAAACCATGACTCTTCGAATCCGCGAGCTTTACGAAAACCTCTTGGCACGCCATCGCTAACCCCTCTTGGTGCGTCCTCTTTGTGCGACGCTTTCCCTTGCCCCAATCGCGGCCAGGCGGGGCTTGGGTTAGGATTGTAACGGCGTGTGGCGGTACAGATTACCAGCCCATTAGCGTTGCCGCAGCGGCTCTCCTGACGAAACAAGGTCGACCCGCTGGCGTCTTCACTAACGCCGAACCAAGACAGATCTTATGGGCGATGCGTAACTGACGGATTGCTGACTCAAAACGAAACTAAACCGTTATGACCAAGTCACGAGATTTTTTCGGCCCTTATCGGCTCGCACGATTGATTCGCTCTGGTATGACCAGCGAAGTCTGGGAAGCCATTGACGAAGGCAACAGCCAACGCTTCGCGCTGAAAATCCTCAAACAATCATCCCGAGAAGACAAAACCGAAATCGCGTCGCTCAAACATGAGTTTGCCGTTGCGAAAGATCTTAATAGCCCGCGAGTGATTAAGATCATGGAATATCGTGTCGAGAATGGAACTCCATTCCTAGTTATGCAATTGTTCAGCGAACTGAATCTCAAACAAGCCCTCCGCCGCGGGCCGGATGCACTAGCGTATTTACTCGATGTGATCGTGCCGCAAGCAGCCGAGGGGCTTTATTATCTACACACGAAAGGCTGGATTCATCGCGACGTGAAGCCAGACAATTTCCTTGTCGCCCGAGACGGCGAAACGAAACTGATCGATTTCCAGATTGCTGAGAAAAAGAAGACGGGAATCAAGAAACTGCTCGGTGGATCCAAGATTATCCAAGGCACACGAAGCTACATGGCTCCAGAGCAAATTCGCGGCAAAATCTGCGACGAACGCACGGACGTCTACTCATTTGGTTGCGTGCTTTTCGAAACCGTCACCGGCAAACCTCCATACACGGGCCAAACGCCGAACGACCTTCTTAATAACCACCTCACAGCCTCGGTCCCCAGCGCAATTGTCCACAACGAGAATGTCAGCAAAGAATTTGCCGACCTTATAAAACGAATGATGGCCAAAAGTCCCGACGCTCGACCACCATCCATGTGGGAGTTCCTGAAAGAATTCCGAACCATACAGGTTTTCAAGAAACGACCTAAGCCACCAGAGATTAGTATCTTTGATGAAAACGTCAGCGTTAAGGCAGCCGACAACATGATGAAAAAATAAACATAACCATTAGTCTCGTATATAAATTGGCTTTGAATTACATAAGCCAATCAATCACAGATCAATATACAAATATCGCTGGAATCAAATAAAGATGAGTGGCGGCCCAGGACTGGAATTCGAAACAGAAATTGCTGAGATCGAGAACCGCATCGCAACTCTCGAGCGGCAAACTGATCGCACGGAACCGACCGAAAACGAAATCCGTACGCTCAGACGCGATTTGGTCGGAAAACTGCGGGAAACCTACAGCGGGCTCAACGCGTGGCAGACCGTCCAGGTCGCTCGCCACAAGAACCGTCCGTACACGCGAGACTACTTGAACCTTGCGTTTGACGATTTCGTTGAACTTCACGGCGACAAACACTTCGGCGATGACCGTGCCATGCTTTCGGGCTTTGCGAAGCTCGATCGGTTCAAAGTGATGGTGCTGGGCCACCAAAAAGGCCGAACGTATAAGGAACGGGCTGCTTGCCATTTCGGGTGCGCACACCCGGAGGGATACCGCAAAGCGATGAGCAAAATGCGGCTTGCCGAGAAATACCGGCTACCGCTGATTTGCTTCATCGACACCCCAGGAGCCTACCCAGGCATCGGAGCTGAGGAACGCGGGCAAGCTCAGGTGATCGCGGAAAGCATGTTCAAAATGAGCCGACTGAAGACGCCGATTATCTGCATCGTCATTGGCGAAGGCGGATCCGGTGGCGCTTTGGGAATCGGTGTCGGCGACCGAATTGCCGTTTTGCAGCATTCGTACTACAGCGTCATCAGCCCGGAAGGCTGTGCCGGGATCCTGTGGAAGAGCCACGAACACGCGCCCAAGGCTGCCGCGGCGCTACGGTTCACAAGCCGCGATCTGGCCAAATTAGGCGTCATCGACGACGTCCTGGAAGAACCGCTCGGCGGTGCCCATCGCGACCATCACCAGATGGCAACGCGACTCAAAACGTACCTGGCGCGAACGCTCAACGAGCTCGAGGAAAAGAGCGTCGACGAATTGATCGACGAGCGTTACAAGAAGTTCCGACGCATGGGAATGTTCCTCGAAGTCTAGTGCTGGCGGAGCCGCCGAAATTCGCTGGCGGACTGAGCACCGGCGGCGTGGACGCAGGAAGAAATTTTGGCCAGCCTGCGACGATCCCAAACTGTGCTTCGCACAGCTGATCAACTCTCAACAGCGACACGCCAGCCAACACATTTGGCTGGCCGCAGCGACCGAGCAGAACACAGCCAAGAGCACCCAGAGCAGTCCATTTCGCCCCTTTCGCAACGTCCGATAATGCCTCTTATGTTGTATTCGAGGTGCGTTTTTCCCCGGGAATCCCGCATTTCTTGGTTTTGGTTGTTGGTCAGCGATTTCATTCACTCGCGTCCCTCGCTGCCCCGATTTGGTTGCCTGATTCAGTTGCCAACTTGGCGATTGCTTGGCCCGCGATCCACTTGCTAACTGGCGTTTGCTCATCGCTGGAATGGCGTCCACGGTGGCGACGGCTGAGTCGCTTGCTGGTACGGAACCGAGGGCGGCGCCGCCGGCTGATTTGGGTTCCATGGAGTCGACTGACCGGACTGCCACGGAGTCGATTGCGGCGCCGACTGCGGCATCCTGGAGAACTGATCTTGAACTTGCGTCTGGACCTGATTCTGGACTTGAGACTGGACCTGGCCAGCGACCGAGGCGGCGGTTTCCCAGAAGTTCTCCGGCAGCACTTGGCCGCTGCCCGAATTGCCGCCGGACGTCGACCAAGGAGTGGAGTTCGGCTGGGTGCTTTTGAACTTCTCGTCGAACTTTGCCAAATACGGCTGGACGACTTCTTGGATCTCCGGCGGGATCACCGACTCGCTTCGGCTCAGGATGTCGGCGATGTAGCGACCGCTTTTGCTGGCGACGATCTTGCCGCGAACTTGGTCGCCCAAAAGAGTGACCGCAAAGAGGGTAATCAGGGTGCAGTACAGAGCTCCTTTGGCCAAGCCAAACAGCGCACCGATCTGGCGATCGAATTCTCTCAACTTCAGCCGATCGATCGAACTGCTGACCATCCGGAACGCGACCCAAATCACCAGTGACGTGCCGACGAACAGAATCAGCATGGCGAGGAACCGATTCCAGGGCGGCTCAGCTTGAATCGACTGGCTGAACGGTTCGCGAAAGTGATACGCGACGAGATAGCTAATCACGATCGAGGCGATCGACGCGAGTTGCCAAGCGAAGCCTTTGATGGCTCCAAATAACATCGCGCCAACGAGCACGACCAACATGACGATATCGTAGATCTCCACCGAAAACGCATCCGTGCAAGGTGAGGGCGGGGGAACCAGAGCTCCGTGGAACTCGTTCAGTTGCGGACTATAGACGAGAAGGCCAGGGCGGGCGAAGAGAGAAAATATGCGGCCTGGATTTGCTAGCAACTGCCCCAGACTTGCCCGCCACGAGCGAATGCTTTTTACCGTGGCGACAGCAACACAAAAAAGCCTATGAAAACATGGTTCGCTGGGCCTCGGTTCGAAACGAGGCTCGGCCTTGCTCGCATTCCGCCCCACCCTGCCCTGGTTTTTTGCCTTGGCCGATTTCAAGACACACATCACCGGAAGCACGATCGTCGGCGTCGCCTACGGTTACTGGGGCATTACGTCGCAATCGATGTCCATTGAAAACGGGCTGATCGCGGGCGGTCTGTGCAGTGTCGCGGGTATGCTTCCCGACTTGGACAGCGACTCCGGGATCCCGCTTCGGGAAACGAGCATGTTTGCTGCGGCCGTCGTTCCGATGCTGATGATCGAACGGTTCCGCGACCTGGAGCTATCGCACGAATCAATGGCGATCGCGGCGATGTTGATCTATCTATTCATCCGGTTTGTGGTCGTGGAGTTCTTCAAGAGGTTCACAGTCCACCGTGGGATGTGGCACAGCATCCCAGCCGCTGCTGTCGCAGGCATGCTCGCGTATCTGGCGATGCCTTGCTTGAACGAGAGCGTGCGCGTCTACAAGTCAGTCGCTGTGGTCGTCGGATTCTTCGTGCACTTGATACTCGATGAGATCTGGAGCGTTGACGTAGCGCGTGGCTTTCGACTGAAGAAGTCATTCGGGACTGCGCTGAAGTTCTTTGGCGACAGCCCTTTGGCCAACTTTTCGGTTTACGCCAAACTCATCCTGCTTATCTATCTAGCCTGGGGCGACCAAGGCATCATTGACCGACTGAAGGAGCGAGCCAGTTACGACACTACATATATCGCCCGCCCCAGCGACGCGCCGCCGCCATGGAACAAGTGGCTGCCGTGGCGATAGCTTGAGCCGGATTCGATTTAGCCCGGCGTTCGCTCCAACATGTGTGTTCGTTCCAGCATAATCGTGACGGGACCGTCATTGACCAATTCAACTTGCATCGACGCAGCAAAAATCCCCGTCTCAACATGAACACCTTGCTGTCGCACCTGAGCCACGAACGATTCATAGATCGCGTTTGCGTGTTCGGGTAAGGCAGCATCCGTGAATGCTGGCCGGCGTCCTTTTCGACAATCCGCCAACAACGTGAACTGGCTGACAATCAAAGCTTCGCCGCGGATATCTAGAAGCGAGCGATTCATCTTCCCATTCTCGTCTTCGAAGATCCTCAGCATAGACATCTTGTCCGCCATCCACTCCACTTCAGGCATACCGTCGCCGTGCCCGACGCCCACGAGAGCCAGCAAGCCGTGGTTGATTTTGCCAACGATCTGGTGATCGACCGTAACGCTCGCCCGAGTGACACGCTGAATGAGAACTTTCACTGATGACTCCCCTGCCCTGCTTTGTTCTTTAGAATAGAAAGTAAATCAACAACCCGAGACGAGTCAGATGCCGTATCTCTTTACATGTCCGCATTGCCAAACCCGCACGATGGTCGAGAACCAATATCGTGGCCAAGCGGGACGCTGTGTTACATGCAATGGCCAAATCCAAATCCCCAACTTCGCCGATGACACCGCGGCCAAAATACCACGACGCTCGAGACCGCTCGCGTGGATCTTAGCATCGCTCGTCGCCATTACGCTTGCGGTCGTCGCGAGCTACTTGCTGTTCAAGCACGGTTCACAGACCTTTGCTCAATTGCAATCGAGCCGTGAACGGATCGGCTCGATGCGCAATCTCGAAAAGATCGCCTCAGCACTCAACGCGTACGCGGCGGACCATGGCCAGTATCCCCCAGCAATCCTTCGTGACGCTAGCGGCAAGCCGCTTCACTCTTGGCGAGTTCTGCTGTTGCCGTACCTCGGCGAGGAGGATCTGTACAACGAGTTTCGACGCGACCTGCCGTGGGACGCGGTGGAGAACACCATGGTCGCTGACCTGGGATGCCCGAGCGTTTATTGTCACCCCAATTCTCAAGTCATGGGGTTGTCCAATACGTCGAGCTACTACCTCGTCACAGGCGCTGGGACATTATTTCCGCCCGATCGATCGCTTTCGCCCAGTGACGTTCAAGACGATGCCTCGCAGACCATTCTCGTGGTTGAAGCCGCACCAAGCATCTCGTCGGACAATTGGACTCAACCGATCGACCTCGACTTCGCCATATTGCGTGGCGACTTAACGAGCCCAGGCGGAAACGAACTCGGTGGCTGGGTCGACGGTGGTGTTGCGGTGGCCACCGTCGATGGTCGAACGCATTTCATTGACGACTCGACTCCACCACTCGTTGTCCGCGCCTTGATCACACCGCGAGGCAACGAGATCCTTCCTGACGATACGTTGGACTAGTACGCTCGTGGTCGCACTCGGCCTTGCACTCGGCTTGGCAAACCTTGGATGCGCAAGAAGCCTTCGGCATCGTCTTGGTTGTACGATCCGCCACCTTCCATCGTCGCGATCGCGGCATCATACAAGCTGTTGGGACTCGTACGTGAATCGACGCTGATGTTGCCCTTGTAAAGCTTCAAGGTCACTTCGCCGGTGACTGGCTTTTGTGCTTCGCGAATGAATGACATCAGTGCATCCATCTTTGGCGTGTACCAGAAGCCGTAGTAAACCATTTCAGCGACTTCGGGCGACATGCGGTTTCGCAAGTGCAACAAGTCTCGGTCCATCGTCAACTGTTCGATGATCATGTGCGCGTCATAAAGCACCGTCATTCCAGGCGACTCATAAACACCGCGGCTCTTCATGCCGACAAATCGATTCTCGACCATGTCGATGCGTCCGACGCCGTTGCGGCCAGCGATCGTGTTGAGCTGCTCAACCATCTCGAGCGCAGTAACATTCTTGCCGTTGAGCATGACGGGGACACCGGACTCGAAACCGATGGTGACAGTTTCGGATTTATCCGGAGCCTGCTCTGGGCTGACGCCCATTCCAAACTCGACAAGCTCCACACCGTTGATCGTCATCTCCTCCAGATCACCCGCTTCGTAGCTAATGTGCAGCACGTTCTCATCGCTGCTGTATGGCTTGCTACTCGAAGCCTTCACGGGGATGTTCTTCTCGTTGCAGTAGGCGATCAACTCCGTCCGACCTGGGAAGGCATCGCGGAACTTCTTGATTCGCCAAGGTGCGATCATCTCAATGTTTGGATCGAGTGCTTCGGCGGCAAGTTGGAATCGGCATTGGTCATTGCCTTTACCGGTTGCTCCGTGAGCGTAAGCCGTCGCCCCCACTTCGCGAGCGACTTGCAAACACACTTTGCTGATCAACGGACGCGCGATCGACGTGCCCAACAGATAGATGCTTTCGTACTTGGCTTGCCACGCGAGCACAGGGAACGCGAAATCGCGACACAACTCTTCTCGCACGTCGACGATTCGCGAAGACTTTGCGCCACCGTCGCGAGCTTTCTTGAGGGTCGCTTCGCGGTCCTCGCAAGGTTGACCGAGATCAACATAGACGGCGTGCACTTCGTAGCCTTCGTCTTGCAACCAACCGAGGATGACGGAGGTATCCAATCCGCCGGAGTACGCTAGAACACAACTTTTCATCAGAAATCTGTCCACTGGAGTTATTTTGAATGCAATCGAAGGCGACGACTCGGCCACAGAGAATCCACAAAGAGTGTAAATTGCTGAATTCGCAAACTTGAGTCGTCATGTGCGAAAATCGCGACCATCACATGCTACCTATAAATCGGCTTGATTGAAGATGCCCTCCCCTGCCCCGCTTGTTCTGGAACTGCTCGGCCAACTTGCTCGCGGCGAGACCTCGGTGAACTCCGTCGCCGAACACCTCGCTCGTCTTGAAAATCGAATCGACTCAGGCTTAGAAATGCCAGGTTCCGAAATGGCCGCGATCGACGGGGCGACCGTTGATCTGGGGCGGCTGGCTCGCTGTGGGTTTGGCGAGGTGATCTACGGCGAAGGCAAATCGGCTAGCCTGATCGCGTCGATCATTGAACGCCAACTCAAAGCAGACCAGCGGGTGCTTGTGACACGAATTTCGGCTGAGTCAGCGACCCAACTCGTGGGCGAATTCCCGATATCTCGGCACAATCCCGTTGCTCGGACGCTTTGCCTAGACCCCAAAAACTTAGCCCCCAAAAACCTGGACCCCCAGAACAATCAGGCACCACGACCGCTCGACGATGCCGACTTGGCTTCAACGCCACATGTCGCAGTCGTCACGGCGGGAAGCACCGATGCCCCGGTCGCCGAAGAAGCGATCGAAACGCTCACATGGATGGGGATCGGGTACCAGCGTTTTGAGGACATCGGGGTTGCGGGACCTCAGCGACTTCAGAGGGCGGTCCCACGTCTACGACTTGCTTCCGCTGTGATCGTGATTGCGGGTATGGAAGGAGCGCTGCCGGCCGCTGTCGCAGGGCATCTTGCGGTGCCGATCATCGCAGTTCCCACCAGCATCGGATACGGGGCGAGCCTCGGTGGACTGACAACGATGCTCGGCATGCTCAGCAGCTGTGCCGCAAGCGTTGCCGTCGTGAATATCGATGCTGGATTCAAAGGCGCCTATGTCGCTGGGATGATGGTCAGCCAATTGCAACAGCTGATGAAAACGCATCAGCAACAGCTTGAAAGAACATGATGAGCCAACCGAAGCCGCCACGAACCATGCCCAGTCGTTCCACCGATGCACACAAAGGCGACGTTGGTCGTGTAGCGTTCATCGGTGGCTCGCGCGGGATGGCTGGCTCGATCTCATTGTCTGCACTTGCCTCACTGCGCACTGGATCGGGGCTCGTCACCGCGATCGTTCCGGATCGATGCTTGGAGACCGTTGCTGCGTTTCATCCTTGCTTGATGACCCGACCGCTTGCAGATGATCTTGACGGACGATTTAGCGAACACGCAATCTTGGGATTGCCGAACCAGCTCACCAAATCCGATGCGATTGGCTGTGGCCCAGGGATGACAACGTCGATCGGCTCTCAGCGAATCGTTGAGTGGGTACTTCATCGTTGCCAAAGCTCACGAGAAACCACGCTGCGAGAAACCAAGCCACGAGAACCGAAACTAGGTGTGGTACTGGATGCAGACGCGATCAACATTCTCGCGATGCTGGACTGGGCCAAGCATGCCGAACGAGTCATCACGCCGCTGGTGCTCACGCCACACCCCGGAGAACTCCAACGGCTCAGTGGTGTCAACGCAAGTGACCGACCAGCCCAGATGGACGCTGCTCAGCGGATCGCAGAATCCAGTAGTGCGGTCATCGTGGTGAAAGGCGGCCCGACAGTCGTTGTCGACGAATCCCGTCGCTGGGTCAACGACACCGGAAATCCAGGCATGGCGACTGCCGGTGCCGGCGACGTGCTGACTGGGGTGATCACCTCGCTATTGGGCCAGGGCCTCACAGCCTGGGACGCCGCGTGCCTCGGTGTTTGGATCCATGGACGAGCGGGTGACCGGGCGGCTCAGCGGCTTGGGATGCATGGAATGACGGCCGCCGATCTGCTGGACGACTTGCCGCACGCGGTCCAGGACGCCGTCGCCCACTGAGCTGTGCAACCTATTCGAGATCTCCTGGCACGAAAGCATCCGATCACGACTCGGACAACGCGGCCACAAGGAGTATCCTTTAGCGATTACTCCCCTGCCCTGCCCCGGTTTTGTTTGCACATTCTCTCGTGACACAGCTCGTAACTTTCAATGATCTGCCCGAATCAACGGGCGGCGGTGTCATCAGCATTGGCAATTTCGACGGCGTCCATCGAGGCCACGCAGCGCTGCTGGGTCGAGTTTGTGAATTGGCGAGAACAATTGGTGGGCCCTCCGTCGCAGTCGTCTTGGATCCACATCCGGTCAGTCTTCTGAGGCCTGACGCCGCTCCACAGAGACTCACAACGATTGGTCGGCGTCTCGAGCGGCTGACTGAGTTGGGCGTCGATTTTCTGGTTGTTTGTTCGATCAACCGCGAGTTCCTCAACCTGTCGGCGGAACAGTTCTTTCAATCGCTCGTCGTGGAAAAGCTGCGAGCAAAAGGAATGGTCGAAGGTCCGAATTTTTTCTTCGGTCGGAATCGCGGCGGGAACATCGAGTCACTCCAAGCATTCTGTGACGCTGCGGAGATCCAGTGCGTGATTGCTGGATCGATCGAGCGTGATGAGGAAATGATCAGTAGCACGCGAATCCGCAATGCGTTGATGTCTGGTGAGATCGTTCAAGCAAACGAACTTCTCGGCGCACCGTACCAGCTCGAAGGTGTCGTTGGCACAGGCCAAAAAAGAGGCCGCAAGCTCGGATTCCCCACAGCCAATCTCGACGCGATTCCAACACTGGTGCCAAAGAATGGGGTTTACGGCGGCGTAACGCAGGTGGACGGCCGGCTTATTCCAGCGGCCATCCACATTGGTCCCAACCCAACCTTCGAAAGCAGCGATGTTCGCAAAGTCGAGGTGCACCTATTGGATTACAGTGGTGACCTCTATGGCCAACGGCTGATGGTAGACTTCCACACCCGAGTTCGCGACATTGCCCGGTTCGATTCGCCCGAGCAGCTCAAACAACAACTGGCGCAAGACATTCAAATCGTCCGAGACTCACTCGCTAAGATTGCGTCCCGATCTACTACAGCCGACAACTAGGAAAGCAGAATTCATGGGCGTTTCTTGGAAAGCCTTCGTTGACCAAATCAGCCACTACCAGTCATTCACGCTGACGAGCCACATTCGCCCCGATTGCGATGCTCTGGGCAGCGAACTTGGCATGGCCGAAGTCCTCCAAGCGATCGGCAAGGACGTGATGATTGTCAACGCTCACCGCACGCCCACCGCACTCCAATTTCTTGACCCCGCAGGTCGCATTCGTGTTCTCGGCGACAACATTACCGCCGAAGAAGTCAAAGCCGATTGCCACATGATTCTGGACACGAGCGCGTGGGCCCAGCTCGGTGACATGGGTGACGTGTTTCGAGCCAGTCGCAGCGACAAGATGGTCCTCGACCACCACGTCGGCGAAGACGAACTCGGCGCGACGATGTACAAAGACTACCAAGCCGAAGCCACTGGCCACCTCGTCGTGCAAGCAGCAGACGCCTTCAATGTGCCGCTCACTCGCGCCATGGCTGTGCCACTGTTCGCAGCCATCGCGACGGACACGGGATGGTTTCGTTTCGGCAGCGTGACTCCCGAAACCTATCGTGTGATCGCGCGACTGATGGACGCCGGGGTTGTACCAAGCGAAGTCTACTCGGACCTCTACGAACGAGATACACTGGGTCGATTGAGACTTCGTGGTTTGATCTTGTCGCGGACCAAGAGTGAACTCGACGGCGCCTTGATGTACACGCACGTCTGCAAAGAGGATTTTGCAGCCATGGGGGCTGAGCCCAACGACACCGAAGACGCCATCAATCTCACGCTTGCCGTCGAAGGTACGAAAGCCGCCGTCATTTTTGTCGAGCAACTACGCGGCGGCTTCAAGCTGAGCTTCCGCAGCCGCTGCAGTTTCGACTGCAACGCGATCGCCCGGCAATTCAACGGCGGAGGCCACAAAGCCGCCGCCGGCGCCTTCCAAGAAGGCACCCTAGCCGACGTCCAAGCCAAAGTCCTTCCCGCGGTACGAGAAGCACTCACCGAGGCGTTAGCTCGCTAAGTTGGCAGATCATTTAGTCAAGCGATGAATGATATCGATCCTTGGCGTCGCGCCAGGGGTCCTCGATGCTCAATTTGACGGACCAACTATGTAAGTAATCTTGCTCGAGTTGGCTCCAGTGATGTTCGAGCAGGTTGGCGACGTCGGCAAGGTCGATCATCCGACCGGCGTAGAGTTTGTGAAGAATCAAATCTTCGCGAGACAATACGTTTACCGGACATGGCACCCCATGTAACTCGATTCGCTTCGCACGCGATGCAAGTTGTGAATAGTAATCGCTATCGCCAATCATTAAATCCAGCTCGACGGTGATGTATTCGTCTTCGGGCTCGAAGGTCCATTGAGAGAGCTGAAACAATCCGAGATCCTTGATTGGCTTGCCTGTGGGCTGGAATCCAGCATCTCGCAGTAGCGTTGCAATCGAAGCTTCGTCGCGGGTGTTCACAGCTAAATCAACGTCCTGGGTGCTGCGTGGATTTCCCCAGTACGAAAGAGCAATACCTCCAGCAATCGCTATCGGTGCACCAGCACCTTCAAGCACTGGCCAGACTCGAGCCAGCGTTAACATGACGAGATGAGGCGGCATTACGACGCCTCTTCCGGAAGTGACATTTGCGATTGAAGAGCGTGGAATCGCTTGGCGGCACGCTCGTAGGCTTTTAGTTTTTCAGCTCGGCGGACCGCTTGCCAATCTCGGTACGCTTGCTGGACATCGCCATCCGGGCCGACGCGGTCACGCAGGCCTGCCATCAACATCGTGTGGGACGCTTCCATCGCAGCCCACCAACGGCGAAAGTTATTTTCCGCTTGCTCGGCCGTTATGGAGGACGTTGATTCCTGCATCGCAAGTCACTCTACTTCAGCAAGAAACCGTTGAGAGTCATGCCGGTGTCGGTTTGTTCGATGTAACCGCCGCCAGGGCGTAGGTACTTTTGAATTTGCTGGAGTGGTGGCAACATCGCTGCGTCGACTTTCTCGCCGTTCTCCTCGCCTTCTTTCTCGAAGATTCGACGAACGACAGACGCGAGCACTGAATCGCTTTCTCCCAAGCGGCCTTGGCGAAGCAACTCGTACTTGGTTCGAAACGCCAAGTCCGTGCGCACTACCCGATCGACAGCAACCGACTTTGCACCGAGTGCTTTCATCGCATCAACGATTTCCTTCACTGGGCCTTGAGTCGAAAAACTCGCCTGCGAGTCGCTCTGAAACGAATTAGCCACTTGCACCACCAAATCCGAGTGACTTGAGAATACGATATAGGCCGCATCGGAACCTGGTCCCTTCTCGAGCACGGCAATTGCCCAATGCTCCAAAAGCGGTGGAGCCGCCTCCTTCTTTTTCTCTTCATCAAAACCGAGTTCATTGAGAAAATCAGCGTCGAACTCTTCGGTGCCAGCACCTCGTTCCACTCGCCAAATATCGACCCCAGGAACTTCGTCGAGCTTGCTGGCATCTGGTTCGACTTCCATCGCTCTTCGAATTGCTTTGCCAATGACTTGTGCGTCCTTGATTCGAATCGCAATCAGCATTCGCTCCGACGTCGGACTAGCTGGCTCGGTATTATCGGTCACCAAAATGATTTGATTATCCAAGTTGGGCAGCACATCCTTGATGATGTCGATCTGTGGACCTTCTTCGTCGTCGCGAATCCCCTCGATCATTGGTCGAAAGATATCATCGTCGAGGGCTTCATTGACCAACGGTTCCGCCGACCAGAACCCTCGCGTGATATCCCAATGCAATCGGATGAAACTGGCTGCATCGGCATGAACCCATTTCGGTATTTCTTCTAGCGGCACGTTATCAAACTGCAGCATCTCTGCGGCTTTCGCAAAGCGTTTCGGAAGGGGTACCGTCGGAGGAGCCAGTATGTATCCGCGGTGCAGCAAGTCGAACTTATCGCCAGCGATCACGACAACACCACCAGCGGCTTTCACCGCATCGAAACCTTGATTCTCCAGCAAATTGAGGATGTCAACTTGATTGCCGCGATCAACATGCAGTGACTTACGCAGGATTCGTGCCATTGGAAACGGCCGGGCAAACCAGTGCACTGCTTCGACAGCCGACTTGTTATTCACCTCCGCGAGTGAATCTCGTGATTGCTTCATCACCGTCTTGTAATCGTCGACGGAGCTAATCGGCGTGTCTTTCGGCTGGCCCGCGATTGCATCCAACAGGTCGAACACGACGGTATCTCGGTCAGCAGCGATAATACGATCGTCATTCAGTGTGATAGCGACCTGGTCGATTTTCAGCTGACCCGGCTTGGGCTTCGTCGTGTAGACCCGCACTTCCTGACCACGGTGCTTGACATCAACACGCGTTGCGTTGCCTGCCTTGAAGTCTGCGTCGATCGTCGCCATCGTTTGGTCGGCGAGGCCTCTTCGACCGCGAATGTCGGCAACGATACAAAGCGAGTAAGGTCGACGTTGATCTTTCTCAAACGGCAACCATGCTGCCACCACTTCGCCCGAAGCGATGTCATAGAGATCCTGTGGTCGCAAACCCAAAGTTGTTTCCATCGAATCGATGTACTTCTCGGCACGGTCACGCTGAGCTTCGATGAACGGTTGAACGGCGGCATCTTCGAACAGCATGCCAAAGTGAGTCTTCGGCGCCGCATTGCAAACGTCTGGCAAGTTCGGAATGCGAACCAACCCAGCCGCAGTCTGTGGAATCAGGTCCAACGCTGAGACAAAATTATTGGGCTGTGGATTACCTTCTGCTTCAGCCACCTTGACCGGAGCTTCCTGGGCAAATGCCGTCGACGAAATGGACGAGAAGCCCAGCATCGCGATCACGATACACTTCGCGGCCGCCACCGCGCGAGTCGACAGAGTAGATCTGGATCGTGGGCAACCCACTGCGGGGACGAGGAGAACGCTCATTCATTTTCCGGTGAATTAAACAGGTACCTGGGCCGCTTCTAGCGGTCCGTCGGTCAAACAGTATGTTATCGAACTCGAATTCGCCCTGAAACGCCGCATTGACGCATCTGATATGACTGATTCGCAATTAACTAGTTACCAAAATCCGCTCATCGAGCGATACGCATCTCGTGAAATGGCCCATCTGTGGGGGCCCGAACAGCGTTTCCGTACTTGGCGAAGCCTGTGGATTGCACTCGCGGAGGCTGAACATGAACTAGGTCTCGGTGTCACTGAATCCCAAATCGAACAACTTCGCCAGTTTCGTGACGCTCTAAACCTCGATGCCGCAAAGGCTTACGAAAAAAAACTGCGACACGACGTGATGGCACATGTGCATGCGTACGGTGACCAGTGCCCCGATGCTCGGCCGATCATTCACTTGGGTGCGACGAGTTGCTTTGTTACCGATAACGCTGATTTGATCCTAATTCGCGATGCCATGCAGCTGATTGCTCGCCGCCTTGCAGCAACAATCGACCAATTGGCCAAGGTGGCTGCAGAATATCGTGCCCTGCCCTGCCTCGCTTTCACCCACTTTCAACCGGCCCAACCCACAACCGTCGGCAAACGATGCTGTTTGTGGATTTACGATTTAGTGCTCGATTTGCACGAAGTGGAGCATCGAATCGATCAATTGAGGGCTCGCAGCACCAAAGGCACGACAGGAACCCAAGCCAGCTTCCTAGAACTTTTTCAGGGCGACCATGAAAAAGTTCGAAAGCTCGAAAAACTTGTGGCTGAAAAAATCGGTTTCGACCAAGTTTATGCAGTCACAGGCCAAACCTACCCTCGAAAAGTCGATAGCACGATCGTCGATAGCTTGTCCGGGATCGCTCAAAGTTTGCACAAGACCGCGACTGACTTGCGTCTCTTGGCCGGACGAAAGGAACTCGAAGAACCGTTCGAGAAAGACCAGATCGGTAGCTCCGCGATGGCCTACAAACGCAACCCCATGCGATCCGAGCGAGTGTGTTCGTTGACACGATTCGTCATGAGTCTTCAAAGCAGCCCCGCGATGACGGCGGCGACTCAGTGGATGGAACGAACGCTTGACGACAGCGCCAACCGTCGCCTCGTCATCCCGCAAGCGTTCCTAGCCATCGACGCCTCGTTAGTGCTGATGCAAAACATTGCCGATGGCTTGGTCGTTTACCCAAAAACCATCGAGCGTAACTTGGCCGCCGAACTACCGTTCATGGCGACCGAGAACATTTTGATGAAGGCCGTTGCAGCCGGTGGCGATCGCCAAGACTTGCACGAACGCATCCGCGTTCATAGCCAAGAAGCCGCTCGACGAGTCAAAGCCGAAGGCGAGTCCAATGACCTGATGAGCCGACTGCAACATGACGAGGCCTTCTCAGCCATCGACTTGCAAGCCGCCATGGATCCGCTTGCGTTCGTCGGTCGCGCTCCCGAGCAAACTGACGAGTTCATTCGTGACTACGTCGACCCAATCCGCAGTCGTTACGGTGACGGCGAAGCACTCAGTGCTGAAGTGCACGTATAAGAATCAACGCCTATTTTCCAACACTCGATTCGTCTCAGTCTTCTCGACGCGCTTCGTGCGTCTCGAACGTCGAACGACGACTCTGGGCGGCATCTCGCATCGCAGCGACAGCCTTGTCATACAACACTCGCTGCACACGCACCTCAGCTTCTGCCTCCATCGGTTTCAACCGGACATAGCTACCGTCATATTGCATCTCGAAAGTATTCGTGTTGTCCTTGAAGTACATCTCGAGCGAATCACGAAGCTTGGCACGGCACGCGGGATCGTTTACGGGAATCAGCAATTCCACTCGGCGATCCAGGTTGCGTGGCATCCAATCAGCACTACTGATAAAAATCACGTCGTCTCCACCATGTCGAAAGTAAATCACTCGAGCGTGCTCAAGAAACCGATCCACGACGGATACGACTTCGATCGTCTCGCTCAAGCCCTCGACACCAGGACGCAGACAACATGTGCCTCGCACATTCAAACGAACTTTCACGCCCGCACGGCTTGCTCGGTACAACGCATCAATCATCTCCGTGTCAACGAGCGCGTTCAGCTTGGCGATGATCTCGCCGCCTTGTCCTTGACGTGTGCGGCTCGTTTCGGACTCAATCATGTCCATCAAACGCTTGCGTAAATTTAGTGGCGCAGCCGAAAGTTGCTGCAATTGCTGAGGCTGGCTGGCTCCGGTGACACAATTGAAGAACGACGTTGCGTCCGCACCGAGCACATCGTCGCATGTCAGCAACGACACGTCCGAATAAAGATTGGCCGTCGCTTCGTTGTAATTCCCAGTTCCAAAATGCATGTATCGCACAAGCCCGTGCGGCTCACGACGAACGATGATGCAAATCTTTGCGTGAGTCTTGAGTCCGCGTATTCCGTAAATGACTTGCACGCCGCGAGTTTCCATTTCGCGCGCCCATTCGATGTTTCTCGCTTCGTCAAAGCGGGCCTTGAGTTCGACGATCACCGAGACGTACTTACCCCGCTCGGCCGCGCGACTGAGCGCCTCGACAATCGGGCTGTTACGGCTCGTTCGATAAAGGACTTGCTTGATCGCAATCACATCCGGATCGACCGCCGCTTCTTCGATCAATCGCACGACGGGATCAAACCGCTCGAACGGATGAATCATTAAGACGTCGCCAGCCGCGATCGTGGTGAACATTGACTCGGTCGGATTGATCGCCGGATTCAATTGCGCGGGCCAGGAAACGTCTCGATACGAATCGAACCCTTCCAACGCGTGCACGCCAAACAAGTAGGTCAAATCCAATGGCCCATCAATGCGATACAAATCTTGGCTCGTGAGTTGCATCGTCTCCGACAAGAATGCAACCATCGTATCGCTCGCACTCGAGCTCAATTCAAGTCGCACTTCTCGCGATTGACGACGACTCTCCAACACTTCTTCCATGCCCATCATCAAGTCCGCGGCGCCGTCCTCGCGAAGCTGAACGTCCGCGTTTCGAGTGGTGCGAAATGCGACACACTCTTCGACTTCGCGCCCCGGATAGAAGTCATCGATGAATTGAATCACGAGGTCTTCGAGCAGCACATAGGCGTAACCACTTTCCGAAGGCATCGAAATCATACGAGGCAACACGCGTCCCAACGGGATCACCGCAAATTGCCAGTCGGTTTCGCCAGCGTCCTTGGCATCGCTCTTCATCCGCACACACAGATGAACCCCGAGACCTTGCAACATGGGGAACGGACGATCGTGATAAATCGCTTGAGGTGAAAGCACCGCAAGGACTTCGTTCTTGAAGCGAGTCTCCGCAGCAGCTGCACAACGGTCGCTGCAATCGTTCAGATTCACGCGAGTGATTCCGGCTTCAACGAGCTTGGGCTCGAGCTCCTGTAGCAGCAATTTGTATTGGCGTGACACCATCCGCCGGCACCGATCCGAGACCGCTTGCAATTGCTCGGAGACTGTCAAACCGGCGGGATCGCGGACCATCGGATTGCGATCGAACTGGAGCTTCAACGAACCGACTCGCACCATCATGAACTCGTCCAAATTCGAGCCTGTGATGGCGACAAATTTGACTTGCTCGAGCAGTGGTCGCGAAGGATCCGCAGCCTGGTCCAGCACTCGTTCATTGAATTCGAGCCATCCTAGCTCGCGATTAATAAAGCGATCTGCCGGCAGTGACTTGCTGGTTGACGTCGATTTCGAGCGAACTTTACGGGTAGAGGGCACAGTTGGTTCCACAGCGAATGATCAATGAACGAACGATCGAGTCATTAGGATAAAGCATCAGAGGCATTCTTGGCAAAGCGTGCTGCGCAATTGACAGGCACCGCATTGCTTCAATTCCTGGCATCCATGCGGCGACCCACGACTTGTCGGTATTGCATGCAAATCCATGAGTGACCCGAAAAATCGTGAACCATTGCCGCTTATCGGGCACTAACCACAATTTATGGGTTTGAAACGCGCCTTCTTTGACCAGTCGACTGGGCTTGGCATCGAGTTAGCAATCCGGGTTTTCAGGCAACCAAGAAGGAGACCTAACTCATGTGTCACTTGTTTCTCGTGTTCATCGCATCGATTGCACCAGCGCCTATCGCAAACATCGCGTCCGATCGCGTCGATTTGGTGGAGGTCAATCACTACCATGATGATTCCGGCCGTAAGGTATTCGACCAGCTGATTTTCTACGATTGGAGTGATCAACGAAAACGGTTCCAGGTCCGAGCTTGGCGGTTGATCAAAACTGACAGCCAACTACCGCGACGCGATTATCGAACCAACGAATACCGTATTCGCTGGCATGACGAAGGCGTTCTGCGAGAAGTGGTCGCACAAGCACAACGAGAAACGTGGACGCAGTATGATCCCGAACTGATCGAGCGGGCCTATCTGCCTCAAGATCAACGAACCGATCTATCTTCGTTCGCGTCTGCGAAAGTGTTGGGCAACGGCGATTGAATCCGTTCGACGACGGGCTTGGCCTCTGGTGGAAACAGTCGGTCAAACGCACGCTGATAGAACGTTTCTCCGTAAGTCAATTCACCACCTTGGTGACCGACCAAGCCAACAAGCATTGCACAGATAAGCAACCCTGTCTTCCAAACCTTAGTGAGGTTTTCGCGGCCACTTCGTACAGCAACCAATGCCACGACGGCTGTCGCCATAGCCAGCACCGTGATGATGACACCGCTCCACCGGTGCCAGAATACTTCCTTGGTTGTGTCAAAGCTCGCCCAACCGCCGTAGCCTTGTTCCACCGCAAACGACCAACCCATCAAGGTTGTGCCGAATGCAGCAAGTGCACCGATCCACAAACAAGCTAACGGAACCTGCGTTCCAATCGCTGGCCACTTTACACCGAGCAATACAAACAGACCGCCGATCGTGAGCAGAGCGATCGGAAAATGAACCGCTGCGGGGTGCAAGTACCCTTGGAATGCCCAGACTCGACCAATCAAACCAGCTTGGGGCTCGGCAGCAACTTGTACTGGCACAGCGACTTCGCTGGAGGCCACGAGTGCAAAACCTTCAGGCCAGCTTGCACCTTCCTCGATCCAAGTCTTGATCAACGCCAATTCGCTCGCCGAGAGCGGACCGCCCTTCGATGTTGGCGGCATTCGCATGTCCTCGTCATCCGAAACGAGATAGTCGGTATACAGACTGCTTGCCGCGAGATCCTCCGCTTCCACATACATCATCAACGAATCCACGTCGTCGACACGAAAATCGTTCTTGGCATCTTCGGGACCGTGGCACTCTAGACACTTCTCTCGCAAGATCGGTGCGATATCTCGATCGAATTGCACCAAGTGGCCGTCTTCGTCAAGCACGCCTGCAAACGCAGTCGGCATCACGAGCCATGGGAGTGCAAAAACAAGAAACGCGATTGTGAGAAATCTGCTGAAAGTCAATCGAGTATCGCTGATGTCGTACTTCATGTTGATCTCCTGGGACGCTGGGAGTGAAGGCGGGGGCGTCCAAATACCGGCACTGGCGGGCTACCAAAACAGAGTAAGCCAAGACGTTTGGCTTGCCGGTGAACTGCTTGGTATCAGTATGGATTATCGCTCGAATCGCTCGAGGTTTCTAGTCGAGTGCTGAGAAGCTGGACGATCATTTCGGTTCAGCAACCGGAATCACAGGCAAAAAGTAGTGCACATAGGCTTGGTGCGCTCCTGGCATTGCTTGACTTTTATTGAGCCAGACTCTCGCTTCGAGGGGATGTTGATCGTAATGCAGGGTCAGCCCCATGAGGAAAACCAACCCGCCATCATCGGGTTCTCGAAGAATCGCATCTTGCAAACGATCAATGTGGGTCTGCTTCGTAAACTTATCGCCTTGGTAAAGTTGCTCGAGCGAAAAGTTGACACGTTCCGCTGAACCAGCGAGTTCCAAAGCCATCAGAAATCTTGTTAGCGCAAGATCGTAGTTGCCAGATGCGATGTCACAGTGGGCAAGACGAAAATGCGACTTCGGATAATCCGCCGCTTTAGCCATCGCATCTTTATATTTTGCCGAAGCCAAACCGTAGCGTTGGGCGGAAAACTGCGCATCGCCCTGAGCAAGCAATTGATCGGCACGACCTCGCCCCTCAGGCGTGCTGGGTTTGAGAACGTCCACTCGACGCTGGATCTCCGTCACCGCCGGGTTCGCAGGTATCGCATCAATTGCACGCGGAAACGCCGCCGGTTGCAAAGCTCCACCAGCAACCGCCGGCGCGTTGCCGATACCTGGCGCGATCATTCCAGGTTGCTGAAAGCCAGCTTGATTGAAGTTCGGTTGAATCAAGTTCGGTTGAATCAAGTTCGGTTGGACGAAGTTCGGTTGAAGCAAATTTGGCTGGAGCGGTCCAACATGGAACACTCCGGGAAAGCCAAGCGATCCATTGAGTTGTTGACCATACCATGTTGCGCCGTAACCACCGCCGTAGGGATAACCGTATCCGCTACCGAAAAACACGGGCACACCGTTGTAGTTGTTGGTGACACGCCCACCGGGAAAGCATGACCCAAGCAAGAAGGGGTTGGGCCAACCGTATCCGTAGAAGTTGTTGGTCACGTTCTCCGTTTCGCCACCGCGTTGATTTCCAGAATGCTGATGTCCCGAATGCTGATGCTCAGAACGACCTCGCCCCCCTGCCCTGCCATGCTCAGCCTCATCCTGTGCCAAACAGTCAAACGATTGCCACGCTAAGGTCACAACGGCGACTAGCCCAACGATGGCCAGCAGACGAAGTTGTGGAAAGCCGGTTCGCTTGCAACGACATGACGCGAATTGAATTTGCTTGAATTGCATCTCTCATTTTCTCCGATCAAGTGCCGCTTCTTGGCTGTCTGTATCCCGCCATGCTTGATCGCACACCGGGTGAATGCTCGAAGGCACACAGCACGCATTGCATTGTACGCCTTGAGACTGCCCAAAAGCATCGAGAAAACAAGTTCAACTTCTGTGAACCCGCTGCATCACGCTCGAAAGAATCCGGGACGACCTAAACTTGGACGCCCTGGAAGGCCCTGCCGAGCCCTAGTTTCTTGATTTCGCGGGTAATTTCTTCCCGCGTCGGATCACCGAGCGTCTCCGCCACTTCGTCAGCAATAAACTGGGCAAACTGAGTCCTCGCGATGGGAAGCAGCTTCACAATGGTCTGCTCTGTAATGCCCTCGCCCGATTTTGCTGAAATCCGCTTGGCCAATTGCGCGGGCGTCGCTTTGGGGACGTCCGTCGATGCGCGGTAGATTTTATAAACCGGTTCTTCTGGGTGCGAATGTTCAAGCCGCTCCATTGACCGCCACGCTCGCTCAATCAGTCCCTCGCGCCACCAAGTCAACCACTGTTCGTTCTCCGACGTGAGTGACTCGAGATTGAGTACGGGTCGTTTCCCTTCAGGCATATCGGCGACCGCAGCTTTGGCCGCCGAGCGAACTCCTTTCAACAAAAAATCTCGCAGCTTTCCTTGCTTGTCTTTGCCGAAACCAGCAGCGACCAAGTGTGCCAAGATTCGCTTCAAACATTCATCAGCAAGCGTTTCGCTTTGAAGCAGCCCGATCAATTGGCGTCGCATCGGGCTCAGATATCGCAGAACGAATCCGGCGGCGCTATCCGCTTGAGTCCACGGATGCGACGAGCGAGTCAGGTTTACTGAAGACGGCGAAGATTCGAAGTTCGTATCTGACATGCAAAAAGTTCAATCACCTCGCTGCCGCCCGCTCGTCAAAGACAGGCTGTCCTGCTTGCGACGAGAACACGGAGACATTGTTTAACCACGCCAGGCCATGACTGACCAGACGTGCAACCTTTAAAGCGTCAGTTTAGACTGTGACTAAGTCTAATTGGAACATCACCTATAGAGTAATATTGGACTGTTCCTTCCACAAATCGCCTGTCCCCGCTCCTTCTTCGTCGTCAAAATCGAATTGACCGCAATCCTCGGCATCTCAGCGTATTACCACGACTCAGCCGCGGCACTGGCGGTGAACGGCGAGATCGTTGCCGCTGCACAACAAGAACGTTTTTCGCGATGCAAACACGACTCGGACTTTCCCTCCGATGCAGTTGATTATTGTCTGAAAACCGCCGGGATCGCCGCGAAAGAACTCACTGCGGTGGCCTTCTACGAACGCCCGGCCTGGAAGTTTGGGCGACTGGTCGAAACCCACTTGGCGAGTGCCCCGAAGCAATTCTGCTCCTTCGAATCCGCCATGTCGACTTGGCTCAGCTGGAAACTCGGACTCGCCAGCAAACTCCGCAAGGAACTCGGTCTGCGCCGCGGTTTTCCAATCACGTTTTGCGACCACCATCGGTGCCACGCCGCGAGTGCCTTCCGCGTCAGCCCCTTTCGCGACGCCGCGATTGTCACCATCGATGCCGTTGGCGAATGGACCACCACAGCGATTCACTCCGGCACACCGTCCGGAATCGAGACCCTGCGAACGCTACCGTTTCCGCATTCACTCGGCTTGCTCTACTCGGCCTGTACCAGCTTTGCTGGATTCGAAGTCAACGATGGCGAATACAAGTTAATGGGTTTGGCTCCACTGGGTGAACCGAAATTCGTCAACGTGATTCGCGACAATCTCATCAACGTCAAAGACGACGGCTCGTTCCACGTCAACACTCGCTTCGTCGATGTACTGAGTGAAACGACGCTCGTGACTTCGCAACTGGAGTCATTGCTTGGCGCCCCCGCGAGACAAAGCGGCGAAGCGATTCGAGCCATTGATCGTGATTTAGCCGCATCGATTCAAGTCGTCACCGACGACATTGTTCAACGGATCTACGAACACGCCAAACAAATCACAGGTCAACAACAAGTCTGCTTCGCCGGCGGTGTCGCACTGAACTGTGCGTCGCTGGGCCAGCTACTGAAAGTCACAGCTTCGACGGATGTTTGGGTGCAACCTGCCGCCGGCGACGCTGGCTGTGCAATCGGCGCTGCACTTGAGGTCGCGTCACAGTTCGAAGATCACAACCACTCCCCTGCCCTGCCCTGCAACGATCGCTTGCATGGCGGCAAGCACTTCGACCCACGACTCGGCCCAGCCTTCACCGATCAAGACATCCAAAGCGAACTCGACCGAATCGGACTGCGGTATGAGCATTTTACGGACGAAGACGTGCTGCTCAACGCGACAGCTCAATTGATCGCAGATGGAAACATCGTCGGCTGGTTCCAGGACCGCATGGAGTTTGGTCCACGAGCACTCGGCAGCCGCAGCATTCTGGCTGACCCGCGCCGCGCCGATATGCAGTCCATACTCAACTCGCGAATCAAACACCGCGAAGACTTTCGTCCGTTCGCGCCCGCTGTGCTGCGATCAAAAGCAGCCGATTGGTTTGAGATAGAACCCGAAGATGAATTGCCCTGGATGAATTTTGTCGTTCCGGTCCAACCTGATCGAAGAGCGAACATCCCATCGGTCACACATACCGACTCCACGGCGCGTGTGCAAACGGTCGGCGAATCAATGGGCCGTTTTCATCGCTTGCTTGAAACGTTTGACGCGATGACCTCGTGCCCCATTCTCATCAACACGAGTTTCAATGACGCAGGCGAACCGATTGTGTGCACACCTCGCGACGCGGCACGCTGTTTTCTGGTAACGCAGCTTGACGCGCTAGTGATCGGCTCGTTCGTGGTTCAACCACCCGAGTCCGATGCCGATCGCGAGCGACTTCTGTCCGCATTCGATTTGGCAAATGTGGTCCCAGAGCAACAACCATCTCTTTTTCGCCAGTTCCAAAATCGGGTTCAGCGGCTCTTCAAACCGCTGAATCTCGTCATCAGTCGCATCACATTGCTTCTGTTCTACTTTGGCGTATTTTTCCCAGTCGGAATCATCACTCGCGGCTTGGGTTACGACCCATTGGGCCAAAGAATCTCCCCCGACAGTCCAAGCGATTGGGTTGAGTCGGGATCCGCCCAGCCGCAGGCCTCTTCGAGAATCGGAATTGTTGGCGAGTTCGTGACTTTTCTGAGAGAAGAGAAAAAATGGTGGCTCGCTCCGATTCTGGTGATTTGCGTGCTCTTGATGCTTCTCGTTGCGGCCTCTGCGTCCCCCGTCGCCCCCTTCGTTTACACGCTGTTTTAGGTCGGACGTAGCGTTTCGTTAGGACTTTTCAGCCCAGCGTCCTTGACGGTTTCGCGAAGGTTGCCACGATTGTCTGCTCGCCAACCGTTTGTTACCTCCTGATGAGCCGACTTGTGTCCCGAATTCCAATCGCCGAGCTTTCCGATGGCCAATCGGTCGAACAAGCCTTTCGAGTCGCCGACAAGCAATTGCGAGTCAATCGACAGGGCGGTAAGTACATTCTGCTGAAGCTCGCGGATCGCACATCCACGATGGCTGCGATGCTGTGGAACGCCGATGATCGGATCTACGATTCATTCGACCGCGGTGACTATGCGTTCTGTAAAGGCCGCACTCAGGTCCACAATGGAGTGCTGCAAATCATCGTGACCAGCGTCGAGCGAATGGATCCCTCGGAAGTGGACGCAGAAGACTTTGAGCGATTCGACGCAGCAACTTCAGAGCGGTTGATCGAACGACTCGAAGAGCTACTGGGCGGATTGAGCAATATTCATCTGAAGCGACTCGGCGAAGCGTTTCTTGCTGACGAAGCCTTCATCTCGAAATTTTTGATCGCTGCCGCCGCGGTGAGTAACCATCACGCTTATCCCGGTGGACTGTTACGACACACCGTGGATCTGATGGAGCTAAGCGTATTGATCGCTCCACGGTATGACTACCTCGATGGCGAACTCTTGATGTTCGGCGCGTTCTTGCATGATCTTGGAAAGATCGAAGAGCTAACGAGCGGCGAAGAAGTTACGTACACCGATCGCGGCCAGCTGATTGGCCACATCGTCATTGGCGTTCAAATGCTTGGCGAGAAAATCGCATCCCTCGAAACGAGCACTGGTGAATCGTTCCCCCGCGACCTGCGTTTTCAACTAGAGCACCTGGTTGTCAGCCATCACGGACAGATCGAATTCGGTAGCCCGAAACTTCCTGTCACACTCGAAGCCTTGACGTTGCATCACATCGACAACCTCGACGCCAAGCTCTCGTCATTTCGATCCATCATGCAAGCGGATGTTGCCGCTGACCCGAACTGGACGAACTACAGCCCATCAATCGGCCGCAAGTTATGGAAGAAAGCCTGACATGAATGCCAAACGAGCCATCGTCTTGCTCTCCGGCGGACTCGATAGCACCACTTGTTTAGCGATCGCGCGACAAGCTGGTTTTGAAATCCATGCGATCAGCTTTCGCTATGGTCAACGGCACACCTTCGAACTGGAACGCGCCACAGCAACAGCAAGTGCCTATGGCGTGGCCTCTCATCGAATCGTCGACATTAACTTGGCACAGTTCGGTGGTTCAGCATTAACAGATGCATCCATTGCAGTCCCCAAAAGCGAACATGTCAGCGAACTGGGCACAGCGATTCCTGTCACCTACGTGCCAGCTCGAAACACGGTGTTCCTTTCGCTTTCACTCGCGCTTGCCGAAGTTCTCGACAGCCGCGACATCTATATCGGCGTCAACGCGTTGGACTATAGCGGCTATCCAGATTGCCGCCCCGACTTCATCACAGCCTTTGAAGCGATGGCCAATCTCGCGACCAAAGCGTCAGTCGAGTCCGACATGCGGCCTCTGAAAATTCACACACCGTTGATTGACCTGACCAAAGCACAAATCATCGCACTAGGAATTTCGCTCGGCGTGGACTACTCGAAAACGCTATCCTGCTACGACCCAGCCAGCGGCGGCGTGCCCTGTGAACATTGCGATGCTTGTCTCTTGCGAGCTAAAGGATTCGCAGAAAACAGCATGAATGACCCAGCGTTAGACTGAGCTCCCGACGACTCGAAAACCGCTTCCGATCAATGAATTCATCGCACAATCCGGCTTCTCTCGCGGCACATTTCCCCACCGCCTAATTATCATAGTCGTTCATCTGAAACTCCAGATTCGACAATCGTACAGATCTCTTCGAGGCGATCCCTTTGAACTCTCCGTCGCACAACGTCGTTCCTGAGGGCCAACCGTGTCTGGGTGTTGATATTGGCGGCACCAATACCAAGCTAGTGCGTCATCCAGTCTTAATTTGGGGGTAGAGACGCTTTAGCTTTGTGCGAGCGTCGTCGATCTTGAATTGCCAGTCGACGCCGCGTTGCTTTTCGTTGGTGCGTTTGGCCCACGCAGCGATTTCACTTTGCAATT
>JBGTAI010000161.1:0-50224 GCA_041749955.1 Pirellulaceae bacterium
TCATTGGGCAGGTTTTGCAGATCATGTTTCCCCTGCGTGATGGTATCGGGATGGCAGCCGAACAACTCCGCGATGTAGCCGATACCGCCATGACCCAGCTTCTTCGCTTCAATCGCCGCGTATCGTCGTCGGTCTTTCTCGATGAGCGACTCGTACAATTTTCGCATTTGCGTTTCGATCTCGATTCCGTAAATGTTCTTCACAGTAAACCTCCGTGTGAATTGATCTCCTCAGTTTACACATTTACCGAAGTTGTTTCCGAACAGTTCCTAACGCAAGCTAAATAGGCGTGCTTAAGAGTCCTCGCCAGCTCTGGTTCTAGCGGGCCAAACTTGGGAATGCCAACGCGTGTGCGCAATTCAAACGAAGCATGTAGTCCCATGGCAGCTCCATTGACAGGTGCTTCCACTTGCGTTGCCATCGGTATCGCGGCTGGATCATAGAGATCCCAGTACTTTGTCGGTGCGCACCAATTCAAGTGCGGAAGCTTGTAACCCATTGCAAGGAAAAATGGCTTTCCGCTTTTGCCCGCACTGGCCATTTCTTTCATCGTGGCGATCGCAAGTTGCGTGTTATAACCGTCAATGTAGGCCGTGTCGGGAACGTCAGCCGATTCGTACGCCGGTCCACTTCCAAGTCCTAATTGTGCAGCCTCGCCGTACTTGGCAAGCATCTGCACCATATTCTCGTCTTTGATTGCGTTGTTTTCGGGTAGGGCATAGAGACCAATGGGCTTTTTGATACCCAGCTTCCTTTTGCTAGGTTGCCGACTCCAAGAGTTCGCCTCGTCGGTGTCTCCCTGGTGGAACACTTTTCCGCAGTAGGCCGTTTCGTAACCGTTGGCGATTAGATGCTGTGGCAATGTGATGATGTCTGGTTTGACGTCTCGCAAGCCGATGTAGTTGTGGAAGATTCCTGTTGTATCCGGTCGCGCACCAGTCATCAGACTCGCACGCGAAGGTCGACAAATGGCTTGTTGGCAATAGGCTCGATTGAAGAGCAGTCCGTCATTGGCAAGTGAGTCTAAGTTTGGCGTGACCGCGATCGGTGACCCGTAACAGCCAAGCTCCGGACGTAAGTCGTCAACCGCAATAAACAAGATGTTCGGTTTGTCAGCAGCAAGCGAGTTGCGTGTTACCCAAGCGAGCGTGAATACAAAGCACGTAAGCCAGAGAAAGAATGAGATGAGTTGTTTTTTCATAGTCGATGAGTATTCGAAATTGGGTTCGCAAGGAGTCTTACGCGAGCACGTCTTTGACGACTTCACCGTGGACGTTGGTTAGCCGGCGTTCGAGTCCGTTGTGATAGAACGTGAGTCGCTCGTGATCGAGTCCCATCAGGTGCAAGAGTGTTGCGTTGAAGTCGTAAACACTGGTTTCGTTGACGACCGACTTGAATCCGAACTCGTCGCTTTCGCCATAGCTATACCCGTTCTTGACGCCCGCACCTGCGAGGAAACACGTAAAGGCGCCGGGGTTGTGATCGCGTCCCGTTCCGTTGGCTTGAAGAAACGGCATGCGGCCGAACTCAGTTGCCCAAACGACCAAAGTGTTTTCAAGCATGCCGCGCTGCTTCATGTCAGCGATCAAAGCGGCCGTGGGCTGATCCATGATCTCAGCCTGCATCGCATGCGTTTTCAAAATGTCGGAATGGGAATCCCAGTTCGTGATGCCGTTGCCGCCAGCCGGATCGCTGCCGTTGAACAACTGGACAACGCGGACGCCTTTCTCAAGCAGACGACGTGCGAGGATGCAATTACGAGCGTAGTGTCCACGCAGCTCGCTGCCACCTTCGACGCCATAAGCTTTCAATGTTGCCTCAGTCTCACCAGATAAGTCCATCACGTCGGGTACGGAGGTTTGCATCTTTCCGGCAAGTTCGTAACTCGCGATACGTCCAGCCAAGTTCGCATCGCCAGGGTATTTCTCAAGATGCCGTGCGTTGAGTCGTTTCAGTAGCTCCACCGTGGCTCGGTCGGAATCGATCGACAGTGAACTGGGGCGACGCAGATTGTTGGGCGGATTTTTGGCAGTAAAGTCAGTTCCCTGGAAAGCGGCGGGTAGAAAACCATTTCCAAAGTTGTTCTTACCGCTTCGAGCCAGCCCGCGAGGATCATTGATGGCGACAAACGATGGAAGTTCTTGGTTCTCAGTGCCAAGTGCGTAAGTGACCCACGAACCGAACGACGGAAAGCCTTCCATCGTGAAGCCCGTATTCATGAAATTCTCGCCTTGCGGGTGAGCACTCGTGTCGGTCTTCAGCGAATGAATGAAACAGAAATCATCCACCTGCTCCGCTAAGTGCGGTAACAAACTTGAAACCATCTTTCCGCACTGACCGCGCGGCTTAAATTCCCAGAACGGTTTAGCAATGTTGCCGGAAGGGCCTTCGAAGGTGACTGCGGGAAGTCCAGGCGGCTTTTGTCCGTGGAATTTCGTGAGAGCGGGTTTGTAATCGAACGTATCGATGTGGCTGACGGCGCCCGGTAAATAGATCACCAGCACTTGCTTCGCAGGAACTTCGAAGTGTGGCTTCCGAGCGGCGTAAGGATTGTTAGGATCAATGTCGGGGCGAATCGGCGACTTGCCACTCACGGTGCGGGAATCGCTTGCCAATAGACCATCGGTGTCGAGCAAGCTTGCAAGCGCGAGTCCCGCAGTGGAAAGTCCAGCAGTTCCCAAGAAATTGCGTCGATCGAGCAATCGCCGACCGTGCTGTGAAAGTTGTTCTGGATGAGTCATGTTGTATTTCAAATGCGGCTGCGACAGATCAACAGCTAAGGCAGGAAAGCAAACTCGTTCGAATTTATCAGTGCACGGCAAACCAGCGACAGATCCGTTTCTGACGCGAGCGTCAGGCAAACTTCGCGTTCTTGTTCGTCGGGGGCTCGACCAAGAAGCAACTGGAAGCACTCATCTATTGAATTGGACAAGTCGCCACCCGCGTTCGTCTTGGCTCGCTCAGCAACAAGTCGCGATTGCTCCATCACGAATTCGCTGTTCATCAGATTCAGTGCTTGAAGCGGCGTCGTTGAGACCGGACGTTTCGCTCGAACTTGGCCACAATCGGGAAAGTCGAATGCGGTAAAGATCCCATCGTCGACGCGGCGCATGCGTTCTTGATAGAGCATGCGACGCCATGTCTCGGGACCATGATTATCGAGAACTTCCCACTGGGCGTACGTCTTCTTTTCGTTATGAATTCGGTAGCTGCGTCCGCCGATCGTGCGGTCCAGCGAACCCGAGGCCTGCAAGATTGAGTCTCGAATCACTTCGGCTTCGACACGCACCGGCGGGAATCGCCAAAGCAATTCGGCACCAGCGTCTTTCGCCAATCCTTGTGCGTTCGGTTCACTTGATTGACGGAACGCGTTGGACATCACCAACAATCGAATCATTGATTTTATGGACCATGGTGTCATGGAAGATGGCTGCACGAACGATGGCTTCGCTCCTGCTTTTTGACTGGTCGGTTCCACGAACTCAGCGGCGAGCCAATCCAGCAGCTCCGGATGCGTTGGCAACGCGCCTGCTTTACCAAAGTCGCTGGTCGTTGAAACGATACCGCGGCCGAACACGTGATGCCAAACTCGGTTGACCATCACGCGTGCGGTGAGCGGATTCTCGGACTCGGTAATCCACTTTGCAAACTCTGCACGACGTTGGGAACCTGGGGCTTCGGATGTCAGCCCCAAGTCACCATGCAACACGACTGGCCCGGCCGGCATGACTTCGTCACGTGGATTCTCAGGACTTCCTCTCAGCAAGACAAACGTAGTCGCTGGCTCAACGAATCTCGCGACAAAGCTCGGACGTGGTCCTTCTTCGGCTAATAAATCAATCAATCGCTGAACTTCCGCAAGTACGTCAGCGCGTTTGGGATTCTTATCACCGAGCTCCTTATTGACGGCCCAAGTTCCGACCCACGGCTTCCACGTTCCATTCTCTTGCATCACATCGAGTTCATACTCGTACCGCGGTAAGTTTGGTTTCTGGTCGAGATAATCGGTGTCGTAGAAGTATTCGCGGTTGCTGCTAAAACGCAGCCGACTGATGTTTTGTGGCTTGTCAAAGTCCAGTCGCACCCAGGGCTGTTCCTCGGAATCCTTATTTACTGTGGCACGCCAAGTCATCGTGCCGAACTCGCCGTCCGTGAGACGCGAAATCGGATTGCGGCCTTCAGCACCCAGTTCAGGGAACCCAGACAGCTTGGTGCCGCGAGATGCACGAGCTAGGTTCGCGTTATTTTCTTCAGTCCCGAAAACCTCAAGTTCATCGATTCCGACGTTCTTCATTTTGAAGCGAATGCGAACGGCCTCGGTTGTGACTGGATTGAAATGCAATTCACGGTAAGCGCCCCAATCTTCTTCCCATCCACCCATTTCGCGGAGGATCTTGCGATGCTTCGCGATCAGCTTCCAAAGTTCCTCGCCACGCTGGCGACGTGGATGCTCGGGCGAGAATTCTGGGAATCGGCTGCCAAACTCAATGTCCTGAAAGACGCCAGTTAATGCGTAATAGTCTTGGATCGAAATCGGATCGAATTTATGGTTGTGACATCGAGCACAACCCATGGTAACACCCATGATCGAAGCCCCGACGGTCTGCATGACTTCGTCCAGTCGATCCGCACGGGCTTGTCGAATCGCAGTCTCTTCGCGGCCAACGGTTGCCGCGGGAACATGCGGCCCAGCAACCAGGAAGCCTGTTGCTTCACCAGCACCCAGCGCGTCGCCCGCGATTTGCTCACGAACGAATTGGTCATACGGTGTGTCCTCGTTGAATGAACGCACGACATAGTCGCGATAAATCCAAGCGTTCTTTCGGTAAAGGTTCGCCTCGGATCCGTTGGTTTCGGCCCATCGAATCACGTCGAGCCAATGTTGAGCCCAACGTTCGCCAAAATGGGGCGACGCAAGGAGCCGCTCCACGAGTTGCTCGTAGGCGAGTTCTGGAATCTGTTTATACGCAGCTTCAAAGGCGTTCACTTCCTCCGGTGACGGTGCGATTCCGGTCAATACGATCGACGCCCGGCGAATCAGCGATCGAGGATCGGCTGGCTCGGAAAACGTGAGTCCGTCTTTCGATAAGCGCTCTGTCAAGAATGCGTCGATTGGGTTGCTTGCGACATTACCAGGAACTTCCGGGCGGACGACAGGTTTGAATGACCAGTGATCAACTTCATCGTCGGCCACATCGTCCATTTGGCCCGGCCATGTTGCACCTTCTTTGATCCAGCGTGTGAGCAGCTCGATCTTCGTATCTGAGAGCTTGTCACCGTCTGGGGGCATCTCCATGCCTGGGTCAGCGTGTGAGACCACTTCGATCAAATAGCTCTTCTCAACATTGCCGGGAACGATCGCAGGTTGGCCAAGGTCACCGCCCTTCAGCAGACTGGCGCGGCGGTCCAAGCGGAATGCAGATTCCTGTTCCTCTTCGCCGTGGCAAAACAAGCAGTGCTCTTCGAAGATCGGCTGGATGTCTTTGACGAAATCGATGTCGTCGGCAAATGCTTGACTGAATGTGCACGCAAGCCCAAAAGCAAGAATCGCAAATCGACGACAGCACGCGTGCGAATTGCTCATCGTCAAGTTGAAGCAGTGCATCGTCTGTAAACCCAACATCATTTTCCGTGTCGTCTCGTATTTCGTCAAAGATACCCAGCATGATTGCGACCTCGACGGGACTCCAGTGTACGAGGTCCGCGCCGTCATCGACCATAACTGAAAGCATAAATCGCTTAACATTAACGATTTGCCATTTCCCAAAGATCTATCGCTTTTTCGCTGTCGTTGTCTGGGTCCGATACGAAGGGCTGGCCCAACGCATGGAAACCGATAGGCTAGCGTTTTCATCAAATGAGATGAGTTCGACGATTGGAATCACGTCATACAGGGAAAACGAAGATTATGGTTGGAGCGGATAGCGATCGTCCGGTTGCCCTCGTCACAGGCAGCGGAACAGGGGTGGGGCGAGCATGCATTGTGCAGTTTGCTCAGCGAGGCTTTGACGTGGTTGTGAACTACTCACGCAGCGGCAAGGAAGCAGACGAAACAGCTCAGCTGGCGACTGGACACGGTGGTCGAGTGTTGACGTTGTGCTGTGATGTTTCCGATGACCAAGCTGTCTGTGAGATGATCGCGACGATCGAAAACGAATTTGGGCGTCTCGACGTGTTGGTGAATAACGCGGCGATGACGCACTTCGTCGAGCATGATGACTTGGATGGAATGACGGAACCGATGTGGGATCGCATTCTCAATGTCAATTTGAAGGGACCGTTTTTTGTCACGCGTGCGTCCTCGAAATTGCTGGCTACCGGCCAAGGCGGTGCAGTGGTCAATGTCAGCTCCGTCGCTGGTGAAACTGGAAAAGGCTCGTCGATCGCCTACTGTGCGAGCAAAGGCGGCCTGAACACAATGACCAAGTCGCTTGCTCGAGCGCTCGCACCAAAAGTCAGAGTGAATGCTGTATGCCCAGGGCCGATCGACTCACGGTGGATCCGAGAAGGAAATCCGAACTGGGATTTAGAAAAGATGGTCGGCGGGCTGCCGATTCCAAGAGCGTCGATGCCCAGCGACATAGCTGACGCAGTCGTGTTTCTTGCAATTGACGCAAAGATGGTGACGGGTCAACTCTTGTCTGTGGATGGTGGCCAGACGCTTTGACGATACCCGAAACTGAAGTGCAGACTCTGTTCAGATTACGCGTGAATTCGGATCAAGAGCAACGTGCAGTCAGAGAAAAGAAAAGGCCCCTCCATCACGATTCACCAAAACGGGGCACTGCTTTGGTGATGGTATCTTCCGTTTCCGGAAGTGAACGTTTGACGTGATAGAGGGGCTTAGCAATCAACGGGGCACATCAATTGTTGTTTAAAACATATCGACGACGAAATGCCATTTCGTTATTGCGAAATTTAGCATTCGTAACTGCGGAGCTACTTCGGCTCGGTGTGGACAGTTGTAAGCAATTACCCGAGTAGGCAAATCCCAATGAAATGTGTGCGAATACGCCATCAGGAGGGGTCCTGCAAGGGGGTTTGGTCGCTGCCGTTAATTCTTTAATATTTTTTCGCACACTGCATGTATGGTCGACCAACCGCAACAATTCTTCCCCTCACGTTTTGCGCAGTCATCAAACTTAATTTTGCACTCAAACCTGCTTGGGCTTGCGTCCATTTTGGCTCGCGCAAGTCATAGTTCCGATTGGGACGGCACGCATTAGCCCCAGGTTTGCGGATTGAAAGTAGCATGTACACTCCGTGCGCCGTCCGCTTCAAAGAGCCGGCGTTTATGTATTGCAAATAGAGTATTGTGGCGGACGGCACGACGGAGCGTGCCTGCTACTTTGAAAGGCGACTAGAAGTAACTCAACAAGGCGCAAGTCGAGGTCAATGCGGCTTTGTGAGTCTCTTAGCAGGCCGTGAATGTGTTTCGGTTATGCGCTGGTTAAGTCGCTGCGAAACGCGAGCTTGAAGATTTGGAACGCGGACCGAGTGGCTTCGCGAGCGGTCAGTTTGCTTTTGCCGTGTTCTCGGTCGGTGAACGTGATCGGAACTTCCGCGAGTGTTGCGCCGCTTCGTGCGAGTGCGACGAGTAGCTCTTCGAGAAGGGCATAGCCTTCGCTGCGCAGTTTCGATGCGTCGATTCGTTTCAGGGCGCTGACGCGATAGCAGCGCATGGAACCGCTACAGTCACTGACTGGGAGTCGAAGAAACATCGTGGCGAAACGATTGACGAGTCGACTCATCATTCGACGTCGCCATGGCCATCCAATGATTTCACCGCCGGGCAGATAACGCGAGCCAACGACAACATCTGGAAGCGAAACTTCTGATCCGGAGTCGGTGGCTGCGGCGATTAGCCTTGGCACTTGCGCGGGATGGTGGCTGAGGTCGCCGTCAAGATTAACGAACAAATCGTAGTCGCCCTGGATCGCAAACTCGACCGCTCGTTTGATCGCACCGCCGAGCCCGCGCTGGCCCTTGCGAACAATCAGATGAGTTTTGGGCGATGGAGTTTGCTCACTCAGGACAAACGTTTCGGCGATCGATGCCGTGCCGTCTGGGGAGTCATCATCGACGACAAGCAAATCCGCTGTGGGCAGACTCTTGCGCAGACCCTCGAGCATCGCTTGGATGTTCTCAGCCTCGTTGTAGGTACAGACAGCGACTAGAATACGCAAATCTGGCGAGTGAGCCCCCGCAGTCGGCTCGCTCAACACGACTAAAACTTGTGGCCTTTCTGAGGCCCTGTTTTTGTAAGCGTCAGGATTTCTGGTCCGTCCTCGGTCATCAAGATCGAGTGTTCGAACTGGGCGGAGGGGAATCCGTCCTTGGTTCGAACGGTCCATCCGTCTCGTTTATCGCTGCGAGTGTAGCGGCTCCCCGCGTTGATCATGGGCTCGACGGTGAAGCACATTCCCGGGTATAGCCGATCGATACGGCTTTGACGGTTTGGAAAGTGCGGGATCGACGGGTCGAGGTGGAATTGGCGTCCGAGCCCGTGCCCGACATATTCGCGGACGACCGTGAAGCCGCGGCCATGGGCTTCGGCAACGACGGCATCGCCGATTGCGGCGACACAACATCCAGGCGTGAGAGCATCGATCGCAAGATAAAGGCAGTCAAAAGCGCACTGAGTCACGTCGCGTCGCTGGTCGCTGACGTTGCCGATCAAGAACGTTTCGCTTTGATCGCCGTGCCAGCCATCAACAATGGTTGTGATGTCGACGTTGATGATATCGCCGTCGTGCAGCACGTATCGATCGGGAATTCCGTGACAAATCACGTCATTCACGCTGGTACAGCAACTTTTGGGATAGTTCTGGTATCCGAGCGTGGCACATTTATGCCCGCGCTCGAGGGTCCACGCTTTGACTAAATCGTCGATGTGGCCGGTCGTGATCCCCGCGACAATCTGAGGCCGCAGAAAATCCATCAGTTCCGCGTTCACGCGACCTGCGTTTCGCATCGAGTCTTGCTGGGCTTCGCTGAGAACGAGCCGTTTTTGCTTCTTCAGCATCATTGGTTCAATCGAGGAGCTTCCTGGCTTCATTTGCCGTCCGTATTTTCCGCTAAACAGCGACGCCAAGTTTGTTGTAACAGCCTGTAACAGACCCATTTTTCGTCCGATTCGTAGCTTACGCGATCAAAACCCCAAGATACAGCACACTCGAGACGGATTCCTGCCACATCTTCAGGGCTTTTCCCGACGGAACTTCATTGGATTGCGAGGGTTAAAATCATTAGTTCGGTGCATAATGAGCCGCGTCATGAAGAAGTTAGCGACTTGTATGCAGCCAGGCTGGGCGGGGTGACTACGATAATGACGTTCTTTGCCCAATTTCCCGACTCATCCCAACGCCAATCTCACGGCCCATAAAGAGCATGATGAAGTTAATAAATGGTCGGTTGATAGCGATCGTAACGATTGTTGCACTACACGTGATGGGGCCAACACATGGCCTGTTTACCGTTCCCCGAGTGGGTGCTCAGGAAGCTGAAGGCGAACGTGGTGCTGAATCAGCGGTCGTGGCCGAATCAGCGGTGGTGATTGAGAATTTACCGATTGCCTCGGAAACAGCTGCACCGACACAGCCCGCTAAGGCGGAAGTGGCTCCCGTCGAAACGGCTCCGACGCCGGTCGACGCGGAGCTTCGGTTCAATTTTTCCGCGGCGAATTGGAAGGACGTCATTATTTGGTTCGCGGAAGAGTCGGATCTGTCGCTTCAAGCCGATTTGTATCCCGCAGGTACGATCAACTTTCGCGATCCAACTCGATCGTATTCCATCTCTCAAGGTCTCGATGTCCTGAATCGGTTGCTGCTTGATCGCGGTTTCGCCCTTGTTCGCAGCGGACGTATTTTGAAGCTGGTCGACCTGGAACAACAAAACGCCGCGGCACTATTGAGCGAATTTGCTGAGTTGGTCCTGCCGGAGAACTTGGAGCTACGCGGTCGCAGCGATATCGTGCGAAGTCTGTTTCCGCTCGGCAGCATGACCCCGGACAATGCCAAAGTCGAACTCGCACAATTGATCGGACCTGCGGGTCGCGTGATCGTCCTGGAGAGTGCTCGCCAGGTGATTGTGACGGAAACGGTAGAGAAGTTGATCGCGATTCGAGAGCTTCTGGCCAACGCGACCAAAGCACAATCCAACGTGGTCGAGATTGTTCTGAAGTACCGAGCCGCTGACGAACTTCTCGAGTTGGCCCGACCGCTACTTGGTCTCGAGCCAGGCGAAAATGCCAGCGAGGAGCTACGTATCAGCGTGGGTTTGTATAGCGACCGCATCTACGCGACCGGAATTCCATCGAAGCTGAGTCTGCTCGAAGGCATTGTGGAGCGTGCGGATACACAGTTACAGACTCCGAGTGGTGCACCGACGGAGGTTGCCTCGCCGACTTTGAAGACTCACAAAATCGTCTCGGCTGATCCGACGGTTGTTTTTGACGTTTTGCAAACACTCATCGCTGGCACGCCAGACGCTCGTATTTCGACCGACCCAAAGACCAACGCGATCATCGCGTTTGCTCGCCCAGAGACTCAGGAAGTGATTGCGAAAACGATCGCGGAGCTTGAGGGTTCTGCCACTGAATTCGAAATCATTGATTTGCAGCGTCTTGAACCGTCTCAGGCTTTGTTGACGATCAACAAGTTTTTTGGCGTTACGGAGGAAGGCGGTGAGGGCCCCATTGTTGATGGCGATCCAGTAACTGGACGACTGTGGGTACGAGGAACGAAAGAAGAAATCGAACTCGTTCGAAACTTGATCAGCAAGCTTGAAGGTGAAAATTCGCTTGGTGCGATGAGTGATCGCATTCGCATTTTGCCTTACAACGGGCGTGCAGCTGAAGACGCTCTCGAACAAGTCGAAGCGCTGTGGCAGATCACCGGTCGATCCAATCAGATCCGCACTATTGCGCCGTCATCGAAGAATGGCGCCTCATCCCAAGGGATCCCAGAGCGACGTCGGTTTGATCAGCCGCCGCCGCGTTCAGAAGCCGGTAGTGACGTTGATGCGACGCGCAATGGTCGGCCGATTAGTGGAGAGGTTGACGAAGTGCGAAACCGTGACCGTTCGTCATCGTATCAATTCGTTGCGGAGCAAGATGATTCGGTTCTCGCGACGGCTGGATCCGATGGTGCTGAATCAGAGCCAGTCGGCACGACAAGCGGCGAGCAAGACGCGAGAACCATCAGATCAACAACTTCATCGGGTGCCGAGATCATTATCCAGATGACGCCATCGGGGATGATCATTGCATCCGAAGACACCGAAGCGTTGGATGCGTTTGAGTCGTTGATGCAATCGGTGTCACAACAAGCGATGTTGCCTTCGGCACTTCCTACTATTTTTTGGTTGAAGTACGCCAAGGCGGATGTGGCTGCTGAGTTGCTTAGCAGCATCCTTGGGGGAGCTGAGTCGAGTTTGGATAGTCTCGGTTCATCGATCTCAGGTGGACTTGGTGGCGGGATGCTCGGCGGTCTGATGGGCATGATGGGTGGAAGCACCAGTTCGAGTTCGTCATCAACGAGTGTCCTTACAGCAACTGGGTCGGTTAGCATTATTCCAGACGCAAGACTCAATGCGTTGATCGTTCAAGCAGGCCCAGTTGACTTGCAGTTCATCGAAATGCTGTTGGAGAAGATTGACCAACAAGAAAGCCCCGAAGACATTGAAACAATCGCTCGACCTGCTTTGATTCCAGTGATCTACCAAGACGCTGCTGACGTCGAAAAAGTGGTTAAGTCCGTTTTCGCAGACAAAATGGGTGGCAGTGGCAGTGGCGGTGGCGGCGGTGGTGATGGCGGACGTCAACAACAACAGCCTTCACCGCAAGACTTCATTGCTGCACTTCGAGGCGGTGGCGGTGGTGGCGGTGGACGCGGCGGTGGAAACGATGCTCCCAAGAGTGAGCCTGCCAAGATCATCGTCGCAGTTGACGCACGCAGTAATTCGCTTGTCGTGACTGCGACTCCGCAAGACTTTATCAAAGTACGTGAACTGGTCGAAGCCTTGGACCAGCAAGGCATGGACTCAGAAGAAAGTGTCGAAGTGGTCACGCTTGGTGGTGGTCTCAAAACAGACGTGGTCCAGAAAGCACTCGAATCGGTTCTCGGTAAAACGACGAAGTCAACGAGTGAGGCTCCGAGCAACTCAAGCTCGCCTGCGTCGTCACCGTCCAGCGGAGGTGGTGCCCCCAGTCCCGACGATATCCAACGCCGGATTGAAATGTTTCGACAAATGCAAAGTCGCGGTGGTGGATCACCGTTCGGTGGCGGCAGTCCGTTTGGCGGTGGTGGCGGTGGTGGTCCTGGTGGAGGTGGAGGCGGGGCTCCTGGTGGAGGTCGGTCCGGTGGTGGTCGCGGCGGACGTTAGTCGAATCTTTCGACTATCCTGAAGCTCCCAGATGCATGACGCGTACCGATAACTGTATTCCTGTTACTTGAAACATTGTTCTTATGATTGTTCACGCCGGTGAGATCCTCCGACGTCGCGGGTTAATCAGCGACGATCAACTTGCTCAAAGCCAGAGCGACGACTCGTCGAACGTTGTTGCTTCGGCAATCAAGCTTGGCTATGTCGACGAACGCAAGGCGCTTGCGGCGATCGCTGAAGAGGTTGGGCTGGAGTTCATCGACCTGCGTGAAGCGGATATTGACCTCAGCGCACTGGAAGGCTTTCCGCAAAAACTGATCTACCGACACAGCCTATTCCCGATCGGGCGCGATGGTGATGCAATCATCGTTGCGACTTCGGACCCTTTTGATTTGCATCCGCTTGACGAGGCGAGTGCGGCAACCGGCAAAGCGGTGATTCCGATTGTTGCCCAAGCTGCTGAGATCGCGCGGCTTGTCAAACGACATCTTGGCGTGGGAAGCGAAACCGTCGAAGGCTTGATGGCTGCGGCGGCGGATGATGACGAAGTCGAGTTGCTCGATTCAATCGAGTCCGATGGCAGCGAACTGAGCGAGATGGCTCAGGAAGCTTCGGTCGTTCGACTCGTCAATGAAATTTTGCTGGAAGCTGTCGAAGCCCGCGCCAGTGACGTGCACATCGAATCACAATCTGATGGACTGGTGATTCGCTACCGCATCGACGGCATTCTTCAATCGCAACCTGTGCCGCCAGAGATCAATCGTTTTCAAGCTGCGATCATCAGCCGCTTGAAGATCATGGCGAGATTGAACATCGCCGAAAAGCGGTTGCCTCAGGACGGTCGAATCAAGCTGCGTGTTCACGGCCGCGAAGTCGATATTCGACTCAGCGTGATTCCGATGATCCACGGTGAAGGTCTCGTCATGCGGGTCCTCGACAAGTCGTCGATGGTGTTCGATTTGCAGGGCCTTGGGATGGCTGCTGAAGTCTATAAGCAATTCAGCAAGCTGATTAAACTGCCGCACGGAATCATTCTCGTGACGGGACCAACCGGTAGCGGTAAAACGACGACGCTCTACAGTTCGCTGCTGGAAATCAACAGCCCCGAGAACAAGATCATCACTACGGAGGATCCAGTCGAATACCAACTCGACGGCATCAACCAAATCCAAGTGCATACGAAGATCGGTTTGACGTTCGCCGCTTCGCTTCGAAGTATCTTGCGTCACGACCCAGACGTTGTGCTGATCGGGGAAATTCGAGACTTAGAAACAGCCGAAAACGCAACGCAAGCGTCGCTGACCGGTCACCTTGTCTTCAGCACGTTGCACACCAACGATGCTGCGGGCGCGTACACGCGGATGGTCGACATGGGCGTCGAGCCATTCCTGGTCGCTGGAACGGTTGAAGCCGTCATGGCACAACGACTGCTTCGTCGCCTCTGTAAACACTGCAAAGAACAGTACACACCGACGGAATCGGATGTGCCAAACGACTTCCCCATGGACCGTCTTGGTTCAGGACATCTGTTTCGGCCCGTTGGCTGTCGCGAGTGTCGCGGATTCGGTTACGCGGGACGGATGGGGATCTATGAGTTGCTAGTGTCGAGCGAGGCCATTCGCCAACTCGCACAAGAACGCGCAAGTAGCTGGGACATCCGTCGCCAAGCCGTCAAAGAAGGCATGCGTACCTTGCGAATGGACGGCTGGGACAAGGTCATCGCTGGCAATACGAGCGTCGACGAAGTGCTACGAGTCACCAAGGGTGAAGCACTTTAAGGCGTCGGGAGCTAGGCTTCAGGCGTCAGGAAAACCAAAGTAAAATCGACTCAACTGTTTGAAATTCTCCTACGTTTGAAAAGACGTTTGCACTTCACCTGATACCTGCTCCCTGACCCCTGCCCCCTTTCGAACATGCCCCTCTTTGCCTTTACCGCTCGCGATCTCACTGGCAAGATGGTCTCTGGGACGATCGAAGCTCAAACGGAACGCGAGGTCACGAACATCCTGTCGGAGCGTTCGCTGTTTCCGGTGAAGGTAACCGCGGGCAAGTCGACAAGCGAAGGCCTATTTGGCTTTTCAAAGCGAAAGAGCGTCAAAGCCCAGACAATGGCCACGTTCTACGGCCAACTCGCTTCGCTGCTTCGCAGCGGTGTGCCGATGTTGCGCTCACTGACCGTGTTGAGCGAACAAACTTCGGATGCCTCGCTCAAGGAAGTGCTCGGGGAAGTTAAGTCACGAGTCGAAGAAGGCGAGCCGATGGGACAAGCGATGTCTCGCTTTCCTGGCGTGTTCAGCGATATGGCTGTGAACATGGTTCGCGCCGGTACCGAAGGTGGTTTTCTCGAAGACGCCTTGGAGCGAGTCGGCGCGTTCACTGAGTTGCAAGAAGACATGAAAGGCAAGACCGTCAGCGCGATGGCGTACCCGGTCTTCCTTTTCTGTGTCGGCTCAATCGTGATGACGGTATTGCTTGTGTTCTTCGTGCCCAAGTTCGACGCGTTGTTCGATCGGCTGCGCAAGAAAGGCGAAATGCCTGCCGTGACTGAAGGTCTGCTTGCTTTCAGCAACTTTCTGCAATCGTATGGTTGGATCGTTCTCGTGGTGGGTGCAATCACGTTTCTCTTTGTTCGAGCTCAGCTGCAAACGGACCGTGGCAAGGACATCTTCGACCGAGCAAAGCTCAAGATTCCCGTGCTCGGCGACATCTTGATGAACTTGGCCGTAGCACGTTTTTGTCGCGTGCTTGGAACGCTTTTGGCCAACGGGGTGCCGATTTTGAAGAGTCTCGAGATCAGCCGCAGCGCGACGGGTAACCGTTTGCTCAGCCAATCGATTGGCAATGCGAGTGAGAACATTCGCAGCGGTGAAAGTCTCGCATCGCCACTCCGCTCGTCCGGTCACTTTCCCATTTCCGTCGTCGAGATGATCAGTGTCGGCGAAGAAAGCAACTCGCTCGACACCGTGCTTCCCGATATCGCCGATTCGCTGGAAAAACGAACCTTTCGACGCCTGGATTTGTTCGTACGATTGCTTGAGCCGATGATGCTACTCATCATGGCCGTTCTCGTGCTCGCCGTCGTCATGGCGCTACTCGTTCCAGTCCTCAAGAGCAGCACCGCGATCTAGCAACCGGCCACCTTTACTCGATAGCCCGCACCAAGAGCGACCCGTTCCTCTCACCAGTCACGCGTAACGGTTTGCCCGCGTCGATCATCACGCCACTGTCCGAAATCGCCGGAAAGCGTCTTTCGTCAATTTCGATTTCGCCCTGTGGCCGGCAAGGCCCCGTTGTCATAGCGTGGCGTCCGATAAATTCTGCGAGGCATCCGATATTCGCTACTTCTGCGGGGCGATCTTCCGGCGGCGAAAGCACAAGTTCCGGAAATCCCAGAACGAACTCCTTGACCAAGTAGCCCAGCCCAAGAAACGGTAATCCCAGGATTCCGAGCACTTCGCCAGCTCCCACGGCAAGCACAAGCAGCATTGCGATCACACTCGCAAGCCAGAATGCAATGTTTGTTGCGTAACATCCAACGACCAAGCACGAGATGACAAGGCCGAGGCGAAATGTGATTCCGCGTGTTGTTTTGAGGGTTTTCTCGATGGTTTGCTGCTTGCCGCCATGTACCCAATAAAGGATCGATGCGAGTAAAACGGCATAAATAAGTAATGCGAGCGGCAGGTCGATCCAAGGAGAGAAGCTTCGAGTCACTTTAGTTGTACTTAAGCGGGATAAAGCAAAACGGTTTGTAGTTTGGAACGGCGTTAGTTGTCTTCATTGCTTTCCCGCTCTTGCTCAGCTTTCTCTCGTCGAAGCTTGACGATTTGGCGGCGGATTTGTTTGGCTTCGTCTTCGAGTTCGTCGAGCCGCGTTTGTAGCTTTGCGATGCTGCGGTCTGTGTCCGTGTTGATGAATCGTTGGAACAGATCCAGAAGCACAAGTGCTCGCAATGCCTTCACGGCAGTCCCGCGAAGTCGATACACCCGTGCGAGTTTTGTGAGCTGGGGAACTCGAAGGGCTTGGGTTGCTCGCAATATTCGAAGTGAACGCAAGAAGGAAAAGAGCGGCAAAATGATGATTGCGAGATCGATCCAGTGCTTTTTACAGTACGCGATTTTCTTCTCTGCGACTGAGACCATGAGGATGAACTCAGCGGCAAATGCAAACCAAATCACACCCGTGCCGATATGCAAAAGCATCCTCAGCCAACTGTATTGGGCGACTTGGTCTTTGAGAAAGAACTCGATGATCAATAGTGGCATGATCATCAGTGCAATCACGATCATCGGGAAGCTGAATTGTCGTTGCAGCCGTGCTCTCAACTTTCGATTCGCGACGCGCCATCCGAGCGTTGGCAACCAGAGCCGATAGCCCATCTCGGGACTCCGGGCACAGAGTCGCAAACTTGGGCTGATGCAAAACAATAGTCCAAAGAAATGAAAACGACGTGTGTCAGGATTCCACGGACGCACAATCCAGTGATACACCGTCTCGCAAATCACGATCGGCCAAATGATGAGCATCATGTAGACCGCAGCGTCTTGAACGTGATGGTCGACGATTTCGCCTGAGAGAGATTGCCGCAGGCTCTCCGCGTTCGGGTCGTCCGGCGAGATGGTTAAGATCGCGTTTTCTTGGAGATTGGGAACGTCGACCCAAACCACGACAAGCACCGCTTGGCAGACCAAAAACGTCAGCGCAAGGAAGAACATGATGGGCGCGGATGTCTTCGCAACCCAAGGCTGGAATTCGGGATCCGATAGTTTAGGAACTCGGATCACTTGCCAATTCGATAAAGCGCGTTTGCGGTGCGCAGGAGTATCGAATGGTCGACGACCGCGAGCGAAGACAGCGTGCGTTCGCCAAGATCATTGCTCGCAAGTTCCTCAAATTCACGTCCTGCGCGAATCACGGTGGTGACGCCTTCTTCGCTGGTGAAGTAAAGCTTATCGCCAGCAAGTAATGGCGAGGACGAAAAGTTTCCTCCGAGCCGCTGGCGATACACGACATCACCGGTTGAGCCTTCGACGCACAGAGCGATGCCATCGTCGCTGACGCTGTAAACAAGCCCGTCATGCGCGATCATCGACGGTGTCTTGGGGATGCTCTTGTCGAGTGTCCACTCCACATGCGTATCCGTTACGACTCCGCTGCCCGTTGGACGGATTGCCAACAGCTTGCTGTTGTCGAAACTCGTCGAGATGAAGACGATCCCTCGGTCGTAAACAGGTTTGGGCACGACCGAGTAACCGTCGTAGCGGACGTCCCAAATCGTTTCGCCAGTCACTGGATCCAGAGCAAGTACACAATCACTGCCGGGAGCAATGACTTGTTTCTTTCCGTCGACCTCGATGACCGACGGAGTGCAAAACGAGAATGTCTTCTTTGCTTGGACTGGGCGAAGCGTTTGCCATGCCACGGCACCGGTTTTGGCATCCAACGCCACGATCTTGGGTTCTTTGTCGCCATCGCATGTAAAAATCAAATGGTCGTCGACGAGAACTGGCGTTCCACCATTGCCGTGCGTGGGCTTGAAATATAGATCACGATTCACCCAGACAATCTCGCCATCCAAAGTTAAACAAGCGGTACCCTGGTATCCGAAGTGAGCGTAAATGCGGTCACCCGAAACGATAGGCGTCGGACTCGCGTGACTGTTCTTACTATGCACGCCCGGTGAGCGGTCCGCCGTCTGTTCCATGATCGGCACGTTCTTCAACAGTTTTCCGGATGTCGCATCAATGATGAGTAGCGCGAGCGTGAACTCGCCACCCTTCTTCAGTTCGGCCGACGCTTCGTCTTTGGGAATCGCAGTTGTCAAGAAAACGTTTTCTCCCATGACCACTGGACACGACCAACCAGATCCAGGCAGCTCGGTCCGCCACGCGATCCCCGAGTCGCGTGACCATTGGACAGGCAACTCAGTCGCCGTGACTCCGTCTCCATTTGGCCCACGAAACTCGCTCCAGCTCTCTTGGGCAATCGCGAAATTCCCCGAAACTACCAATGCGGAATAAAGCAGTGAGGCAGCAACAAGGCGACGGGAAACTACAGCCATGATGTAAAGCAATGTTCTTGATACAGGAGATGGATCGCGCCACAGGCATGGCTCGAGGAAACGGTACACGGGGCGCATGAAAATCGAGTCAGCGTGCGAAATCTAGGACTTCTCAGATCGCTTTTTTCGGGTTTTACTTTTTTTAGCAGACGCGTCGAACTTCGGGTTGGGCTCGGTTGGAACTAACGCGTCGGTGTGCTTGAACCAAGCCAGGATATCTGTGATCAACTCATCACGTTTGGCAGTATTTTTGAGTGACAAATCGTTTCGCTCGCCAATGTCATCCGCCAAGTTGTACAGCTCCACGGCGTGGTTCGATTCAAGTTCCGACGCTCCACCGTCCAGTTGCCATTCTTCGTGGAACAGATGCAGTTTCCAGTCGCCTTTATGAATGACAGTGACTGGGCGAGATCGAAATCCGAGTGCGACATCGGACTCACGACCGCGAACCACAGGCCCATCGAGATAGCCAGGGAAATGCCAGAAGATTGCACTTCGCTCAAGCGAGCCGTCACCTTTGAGTAGCGGCAGGAGGCTCTCACCGTCGAGGACTTTTCCAACCGGGACGCTCGCTCCGGCCGCCGCAAGAAACGTTGGGTAGAGATCAATGTTGATGACGGGCACATCACAGGTGCTCCCAGGCTTCGTGATGCCTGGCCAGCGAACGATGAACGGTTCGCGAATTCCGCCTTCGTAATAACCACCTTTGCTGCCACGTAGCGGTTCTTGCGATGATTGTTGAGTCGCGCCGTTGTCGCTCGTGAAGACGAATAGGGTGTTTTGGTCGAGGTTCAATTCCTTGAGTTTATCGAGCAGGATTCCAACGCTCGCGTCCAAGTCGTAGGTACACGCAGCGTACATGGCAGACGAGTGTTGCTCGCCAGGCGTCTTGGCTTTGAACTTTTCCAGGGTTTCGGGTTGGCCTTGCAGTGGTGAGTGGATTGCGTGGTGAGCGAGATAGCAGAAGAACGGTTTTTCCTGATTCGCTTCGATAAACTCGCACGCCTTTCGTGTCAGAGTGAAGACGCCCTTGGGATCCGAGGGTGGCCCCGTTTTGTTGCCTTCCGAGCCTTCCTTTAGCTCACCTTCCCCAAACGAATCGAACGTGACATCAAAGCCTTGTTGTCGCGGCAACGAACCGTCTTTCCCAGCCAAATGCCACTTACCGAAATGTCCCGTCGCATAACCAGCGGCCTTGAGCGCCTCGGCCATCGTGACGTTCGCTTCAAGTAATCCATTGCGGTTCGGTATCGGCACGAGCCGCTTGGAGGTGTCGGGACCGCGATCCGTGCTCCCCACGGCATAGACATGATGCCGTGGTGTGTAGGTGCCAGAGAGCAAACACGCGCGACTCGGTGCACAATTTCCAGCAGCAGCATACCCGGCGGTAAACACCATCGACTCTTTCGCCAGCCCGTCGAGAACTGGCGTCTCCATGAAATCGCTGCCTTGGTACCCAACGTCCTTCCAACCGAGGTCGTCGGCAAAGACCAGTACGATATTGGGTCGGTCAGCAGCACTGGCCGACATAGCGAACAGTGCTACAGCAGCAAGTGCCGAGAAAATTAAGCGATTCATATCAGCGTTATGATTCAGGAGATGAGTAAACGGGCTTAAGCAACTGGATCGACAACCGGTTCTGCCGCGTCTTCGGTGGCCGGTTCGTCCTTGTACCAGAACGTGAAGAAGAATAGTGCTGAAATTGCGACTGCGAATCCAGCTGGCATCAGCCAGAACGATTGGGCGTCGGCCAACCAGCCTTCCTTGGTCGTTCCGTCGAGCCCAACGTAATCGCCCCATGCTCCGTGCATGTAGTTACCCACCAGCATCCCGGCACCGTAGGTGATCAACCCAACAAGAGCTTGTGCGCTCGTCCGCATTTCTCGCGGAGCAACGCGGTCCGTATAGAGCTGGCCTGTGACAAAGAAGAAGTCATAGCAAACACCGTGAAGCACAATACCGAGAACCAGCATCAAGCCGCTCGTCGGGAACATTCCAAAGATCGCGTAACGTACCGCCCAAGCCAACATACCGACGAGCAACATGTATTTCACGCCAAGTCGAGACAAAAAGACGGGAACCATGAGCATGAAGAAAATTTCACTGACTTGCCCCAACGCCATCACAGCGGCTGAGTCATCGCCAAATGCGACTGCCTTGACGAAGTCGTTCGTTCGCGCGTAATAGAACGCGAGCGGAATCGAGATCAAGAACGAGCACACCGCAAACACCAAGTAGTTCGGATTCGCAAACAGCTTGATTGCGTCCAATCCCAACACCTTCACGACTGAGAACGGCTCGTCCTTACCTTGAGGCGGTGAGGCTGGAAGTGCGACAAAACAATAGACCGCATAAATGATGCTCACGACCGCAGAAAGCTGGAGCGGAAACTTCGTACTCCCAGCGTCCTCGATGCCGGGCAACAATGGCAGTGGCATAATTCCAAACAGCGACTCAGCGACCACCAATCCAGACATGATCCAACCGATGGTTCCCCACAATCGAATTTTGGGGAATTCACTTTCGACCGAAGTCACGTTTTGGAACGTGATCGCATTCACCAGCGCCATCGTTGGCATATAGAACGTGAAGAACGCCAGCATCACCCAGAAAAACTGGTCCGGACTCGTAATCGTACTGCACCACCACAAACAGCAGCCGCCGAGAAAGTGCAAAACACCGTTGACGTGTTCTTTGTTAAAAATTCTGTCTGCGAGAAAACCGACGATGAGGGGAGCCCACAATGCCGCCCAAGTCTGGGTCGCGTACGCACCGCCAACGATCTTGTTGAGCTCTCCGCTGGCTTGGTACTCCGCAAAAATGTTATTCAGGTACGCCCCCATCGGAACAAAGAACGCTCCCCAGATAAAGAACTGGAGAAACATCATCACGCTCAAGCGGATCTTTACGTTAGTCATAGCCAGACGATTCTTTCGGCAAGCGGGAGGGTTGAGGGTGGGATAACCAGGCGGCGTCGCGATATGGCGATCTCGCTTCATCAGAACGTGTGCCAGTATAGGGGAAAACGAGCTAGCGCTGGGGAGCCGTCCATATTGGTCTGGAGAACAAAAAAGGGGCGTAATGCTCTGTGTTCCAGAGCCTGGATCGCCAAGGCACAACAGGAATGCTCCCAGGCGTCGAGACGGTCAGGCAGACAACTCCCCAGCAGACGACAGGGCAACTTATTTTTTTTCAAATTGGAACTTTAACTTAAGGTAGGGTGCCGTTCTTGCACGCGGCTTTTGCTGAATCTGGTGCGTACAAGCGCTACACCCTACGTTTCGCAGCTTGAAAAACGGAGTTGCCCTACGCCAGACGGCGTTGCGTTCGCCCAACGGACATGCGGCTGCTATAATCAGGCTGCCCACCTCTCGAACCCCCGCCTTGGACACCGAGTCTCGTCAATGCGCCGCTTGTTTCAGCAACTTCTTTTTCGCAAAGCACTTGCACTAGCGATTCTGATTGGCCTCAGCGATCCCAGCCGACAAGTTACGGCTGTTGCAGCTGAGCCTGCGGAAACGGCGACGTTGATCGATTTTAGCACGCAAGTTCAGCCGATTCTGTCGGATCGCTGCTTTCACTGTCATGGCCCAGACTCAGAAAACCAAGAGTCTGCGTTTCGAGCAGACACGAAAGAGAATCTGTTCGCCAACCTCGGTTCTTATGCTGCGGTCGTGCCAGGCGATTTGGAAGCCAGTGAGCTGCATCGTCGAATTCACTCGAGCGACCCGAATGAAGTGATGCCACCACCCGATAGCAATCGCACGTTATCGGAACAAGACAAGCAGACTTTGGATAAGTGGATCGTCGAGGGAGCAGCCTACGCTTCGCATTGGTCGTTCACTCCCCCGACACGACCCAGCGTGCCCAGCGATGTATTGACCCAACTTGCCAAGAACAAGGCTTGGAAGCAAGTTGACCTTGCGAGTTGGAGCGTGAACCCGATCGACGCGTTTATCGCCAAGCGATTGCTGGCTGCTGGACTGGCCGCTTCGCCGGAAGCGGATCCAGAAACATTGCTGCGTCGTGCTTCGCTCACGTTGACGGGCTTGTTGCCGCCGACGCAGCTCCGAAAAGAGTTTATGGCAAATCCAAGTGATGCTGCGTACCGCGGAGCCGTCGAAGCCTTGTTGAGCTCGATGTCGTACGCCGAGCGACAAAGTTTACGCTGGCTCGATGCAGCTCGTTATGCAGACACCGACGGGTACCAGGTCGATCAAGAACGCACGAATTGGCCGTGGCGCGATTGGGTGACAAAAGCATTCCACGAAAACATGCCTTTCGATGATTTCACGATCGAACAACTCGCCGGAGACATGTTGCCAGGAGCAACCGAATCCCAGCGACTTGCGACTGCATTCAATCGAAACCACCGCCAAAACGGCGAGGCTGGTGCACTGGCTGATGAGTTTTCTATCGAAAATGTGATCGATCGTGTTGAGACCACTGCGACGGTGTGGCTTGGTTTAACAGCCGGATGCGCTCGTTGTCACGACCACAAGTACGATCCGCTCAGCCAACGTGAGTTTTACCAGCTCTACGCATATTTCAACAACATTGGCGAGCGAGGCATTGGACACGGCCGCGATGCGATGCCGACGATCGAGACCTACTCGCCGCTCGTCACAATTCCCCAAGAATTGCTTACTGGATTGGCTGACGCAGAACTCGCGTTTAGCGAATCAAGGATGTCACTCGATGCACGCATGAACGATTGGGTGATTGCCACACGTGGCCAGCTTGATGCGGACACTAGCCTCGATGGTTGGAAGATTGCCGACATTAAGTCACACCAAGTGATCGGCGAGGGACGTTTGGACCGAACGGATGACCTTTCGTTGGTGTACTCCGGAGACAATGCAAAGAATGCGACCTACGAAATTGCTTTGAATGTGGCTGGGCAAACGCTCTCGTCGCTGATGATCGAGGCGTTGCCGGATGACAAGTTCGGGAAACCTCGCCAGCTCGCTCCGAGCGTCAACGGCAACTTTGTGCTCACAGATCTCAAAGTGCTTTTCAATGAGAAACCGGTGGCCATTAGATCGATCGTGGCGAGCTTTGAGCAGGACAATTATCCAGTCGCGAACGCGATCGATGACAATGCAAAGTCAGGCTGGGCGGTGTTCGCAAACGATGTGCAGCCTGAGCCAGTCCAAGCGATCGTCCAGTTTGCTGAGCCAATCCAGGTGACGGAGAATGATCGCTTGGAGATGCAGTTGTACTTCGGCAGCGAATTTGCTGGTCATTCGATCGGCAAGTTACAGCTCAAGACGACAGACACTCCCAACGCGTCGTTGCCGAAGGCATTTGGGTTGAGCGAGAAAGTTCTTAAAGCGTTGCGTAAGCCAGATGACAAACGCAACGACAAAGACAACGAGCTGTTGCGGGCTCACTTCGAGACCGTTGATGATGTGATCGCGTCAGCAAAAGCTGCTGTTGCAAAAGCGCAGCGAGAACTAAACGAACGTGGATTTCGCAAGGCGAAGGTCATGGTCATGAACGAACGTGATGGCGACCCGACACCATCGTATTTGCTGCAGCGTGGTGCGTACGACGCGCCCGACAAGTCGTCCCCAATACCGCGCGGTGTGCCGGTGTCGTTGCTGGCGAGTCTCGACGCACCGCAACCGACTGATCGACTGGAGTTGGCGAAGTGGTTGGTATCGAGCGAGAATCCATTGACGGCTCGAGTGATCGTCAATCGCATTTGGCAAGACCATTTTGGGACTGGGATTGTAAAGACGACCGAGGATTTTGGTCTGCAGGGCGAAACGCCGAGTCATCGAGAGCTACTCGATTGGCTAGCCGTCGAGTTCATGGAGTCTGGATGGGACGTGCGGGCGATGCATCGATTGATCGTGACGAGCCAAGCGTATCGACAATCCTCCAAGACCACAGCGGAAAAGACATCTAAGGATCCAGACAATCGTCTTCTCGCCCGTGGCCCACGCTATCGCGCAGACGGGTTCACGATTCGAGACGTGTCGCTTCAAGCCAGCGGCCTCTTGTCGGAGAAAGTGGGTGGCCCCTCGGTGAAGCCGTACCAGCCGGATGGACTGTGGAGCGTCGTCGCAGCGAACCTGGGTATGGATTACGACACCGACAAGGGTGACGCTCTCTTTCGCAAGAGTATCTATACCTATTGGAAACGTGCGGTGAATCCGCCACGACAAACCATTTTTGACTCAGGCGGTCGGGAGGTGTGCAATGTTCGTGTGCGCCGTACGAATACGCCGCTTCAGGCTCTTGTGATGATGAACGATCCGACGTTCATTGAGGCGGCTCGTAACTTGGCCCAGCGAGCGTTGTTGGATCAATCGCTGGATGCAACGCAACGTCTCGCGTTCATCTATGAAGAAGCCGTCGCACATGCTGCGAGCGAGCATGTCATTGAGGTGCTGGAGAAGAACGCTGAGTTCTTTCGCCAACACTATGCTGGAAAACCAGACGATGCGGCGAGTCTGCTTGCGACAGGCGATTCTCCGCGAGACGAATCGATCGATGTGACAGAGCATGCCGCTTTAACAGCGACTTCACACTTGATTTTTAACTTGGACGAGTTCATTACGGTCGAGTAGCAAACCATGCAAGCCAAAACAATCTTCAACGATACACAAATGCACCTGACTCGGCGGCGATTCTTCGGTCGCTCGGCCAGCGGTGTCGGTATGGCCGCATTGGCATCGATGCTCGGCCAGGATTCTCAAGCCACAGCGGCGAGTGAAGATGCTGGTTCGGGCATTCCGTCGCCCAACGGATTGATGACTTCGTATCACACGCCGCCCAAGGCCAAGCGGGTGATCTACTTGTTCCAAAGCGGTGCGCCGTCGCAACAAGAGTTGTTTGACTACAAACCGTTGCTTCAAGAGAACGAGACAAAGGACTTGCGGGACTATGTCGACATGAACCAGCGTGTCACGGGGATGACAGCGGGCCAGAAAACGTTCCCGCTCGCTGGCAGTCGCTACAAGTTCGATAAACACGGCGAGTCAGGCATGGAGCTTGGGAGCGAGTTGCTGCCCAATATCTCCAAGCTCGCGGACGACATGTGTTTGATTCGCTCCATGCATACGGAAGCGATTAATCACGATCCCGCCATGACGTTCTTTCAAAGCGGAAATCAACTTCCAGGTCGTCCGAGCCTTGGGTCTTGGTTGCACTATGGGCTCGGGACACTGAACGACAATTTGCCGACGTTTATCACGATGGTTTCGCGTGGTACGGGACGTCCCAATTGTCAACCACTTTACGATCGATTGTGGGGCAGCGGATTCTTACCGTCGACGTACGCCGGGGTGAAGTTGATGAGCGTCGGCGATCCGGTGCTTTACCTGAGCAACCCAGACGGATTTGATGCTACGGCTCGCCGCCGAATGCTCGACGATTTGGCGAAGCTCAATCAAGCCAAGCTTTATGAGTTTGCGGATCCTGAAATCAACACGCGGATCCAGCAATACGAGTTGGCGTATCGGATGCAGACATCCGTGCCGGAGCTAACTGAATTCACGGACGAACCACAGCATGTACTGGATAGCTACGGCCCCGATGTGATGAAACGTGGCACGTACGCGTACAACTGTTTGCTCGCAAGACGATTGGCGGAACGCGACGTGAGGTTTGTGCAATTGTTCCACATGGGCTGGGACCAGCACATTACGTTGCCGAAGCAATTGCCTGGCCAATGTCGCGACACCGATCAAGCGACTTGGGCGCTCGTGAATGACTTGAAACAGCGTGGGATGCTGGATGATACGCTCATCGTTTGGGGCGGCGAATTCGGTCGTACCTCGTATTGCCAGGGAGCACTTAACAGCGAAACCTATGGACGCGATCACCACCCGCGTTGCTTCTCACTGTGGATGACTGGGGCGGGCGTGAAGCGAGGGTTTACGTACGGAGCGACTGACGAAGTCTGTTACAACATCACGGAGAATCCGGTTCACGTGCATGATTTGCACGCGACGATGCTGCATCTTCTGGGAATCGACCACGAGCGACTGACGTATCGTTTCCAAGGGCGGTATTTCCGTTTAACTGACGTCCACGGCAAAGTCGTCAAGGACATTTTGACTTGAGCCAGCCCGGGGAATTGCTGATTCGTCCGCTTTTCGCAGTTTCGACTTTGTTGTGCGAGCGCGGTCACCACGATCTATAAGTGAGTTGTTTTGTTCATGTCCAGCTTTCAACGAATGAACGAGCGACACGCGCGGCATACTTGTGTGTTGTCGTTGCTCATCGCAGCAACCTGGATGGTGCGACTCGGGGCCGAAGACGTTTCCTTTAACGAAGACGTGCGTCCGATACTCTCCGACCGCTGCTACCACTGTCACGGTCCAGACGCGAAGAACCAAGACTCTGAGTTTCGTTTGGACACGCGCGGTAATGCGTTGGCTGATTTAGGCGGCTATGCCGGAATCGTACCAGGCAGCCTCGACAAGAGTGAGGTGCATGCCCGCATTCGAAGCACGGACGATAGCGACCGCATGCCGCCACCGGAAGCCGTCCGTGACTTGTCCGACGCCGAACGCGACATTCTCGACAAGTGGATTGAGCAGGGCGCGAACTTTGAGACGCATTGGTCGTTTAATCCGCTCCCAGATCAAGTGGAAATCCCGCATGATCCCAGTAGCTCCGCTTGGTCGCGTGGTGAAATCGACCAATTTGTTTTGGCGAGAATGACCAAGGCTGGGTTAACGCCGAACATCGAAGCGAGTCGCGAAAAGTGGTTGCGGCGAGTTACGTTTGACTTGACGGGATTGCCGCCAACCGTCGACGAACTCAACCAGTTTCTGGCTGATGAATCCGCTGAATCGCACGAACGAGTTGTCGATCGCCTACTCGCAAGTGAAGCGTGCGCCGAACGCTTAGCGACGGAGTGGTTGGACGTGGCACGGTACTCTGATTCTTACGGGTACCAGCGTGACGATGAACGATTCGTCTGGCCCTGGCGGGACTGGGTTATCCGCGCATTCCACTCCAAGATGCCCTACGATCGGTTCATCGAACTCCAACTTGCGGGCGACTTGCTCCCCGATGCGTCACAAGATGACATACTGGCGACGACCTTCAATCGTTTGCATTCGCACAAGAAGGAAGGCGGCGTCGCGATTGAAGAGTTCCGAGTCGAGTATGTTGCGGATCGCACACATACGTTCGCCGGAGCCTTTTTGGGGCTGACGATGGAGTGTTGTCGTTGCCACGATCACAAATACGATCCGATAACGACCAAAGAGTACTATCAACTTAGTGCTTACTTTGCCAATGTCGACGAACGGGGGCTGATTTCGTTCTTTACCAATGCGGTTCCGACGCCTGCGATGCCGTTGGCGACCGACGATCAGTCAAACAAGCTCGCGGAAACTAAGTCAGCAATTCTTGAAGCGGAGAGGCGCTTGACCCAGGTCGTTTCCGATGCCGATATCGCCTTCGACGAATGGCTTGAGCATCGAACATCAATAAGTCAAATCACTGGATTGGTCGCCAACGTTTCGTTTGATGTGCCAGTCGCCATTGAGGATGCGAACGCCAAGTCGGAAGAGAACAAGAAACTCAATGCAGAAACTGGATTGGCGTTCGCGAATGAGGTTGATGGTGACAAGCAAGCCCTGTCATTGGCAACGAACAAAGTTGTGCCTGGTCAGATTGGAAACGCGATCGAGCTTACCGGTGACGATTCAGTCGTGATTCCTGGCGTGGCGAGGTTCTCGCGTGAGCAACCGTTCTCGTTCTCGCTTTGGATTAAGTTGCCCGATGACGATGAGCGTGCGGTGATCTATCGGCGTTCTCGCGGCTGGGACGATGCGGGCACGATCGGATACGAGCTGATCCAGGAAGACGGGCGATTGAGCGCGAAGCTGTGTCACTTTTGGCCAGGCGACGCGATCTGTGTCGAGACCACAGGCGAACTGACGCGTGGAAGTTGGCAACATGTGACTGTTACCTACGATGGAACGAGCCGTGCTGCTGGTTTGCGGATTTTCATGAATGGCGAACCGGCCGCGACAGTCATCGTCCAAGATCATTTGACTCGTCAAATCACGAAGTGGAACGGTGGCTATGAGGATTTAGCCATTGGCTCTCGCTATCGGGATCGTGGGTTCAAAGATGGCGCGGTGGACGAGTTTCGTGTTTACGATCGCGAGTTAATGCCGCTTGAAGTTCGTCAGTGCTTTGATGGTAAGTCGCTGGCCGAGTTGCTCGAAAAACCAGCGGGCGAATTGGATGCGAATGAGCTTCGTATGCTTCGAGAGTACTTCATCGCGGTCGTGCACGAGCCGTCGATGGATGCTTACAAGCAACTTCTCGATGCGCATCACGCTCGAAACGTGTTGGTGGATTCCATTCCCGCGATCAGTGTGATGCGAGAACGTGAAACGCCGCTGCCAACGTATGTATTGACCCGTGGTGTTTACGACAGTCACGGTGAACAGGTTGAACCAGGAACGCCAGCCGTCTTGCCAAGTTTTCCTGAGGACGAGCCACGGAATCGTTTGGGTCTCGCCCATTGGCTCGTCGATCCCAAGCATCCGCTGACGGCCCGAGTGACGGTCAATCGGTATTGGCAGATGCTGTTCGGTCGCGGATTGGTGCGAAGCTCGGAGGATTTTGGCTTGCAGGGCGATCCGCCAACGCATCCCCAATTACTCGATTGGCTTGCGCGTGATTTCGTCAGCAGTGGTTGGGATGTGCATGAGTTGTTACGAAAAATCGTGCTGTCCGCAACCTATCGGCAAAGTAGTGTCGTTTCACCGGATGTACGGGCACTCGATCCAGAGAACCGGTGGTTGGGGCGCGGGCCGAGCCAAAGGCTTTCGGCGGAGATGATTCGAGATAACGTGCTCGCGGTCAGCGGATTACTTGTCGATCAAGTGGGCGGCCCGCCGGTGAAGCCGTATGATTTGGCGCTGGCGTACAACGCGCTGCCGGTCGACAAGGGCGAGGGGCTGTATCGACGAAGCTTGTACACGTTTTGGAAACGCTCTTCGCCGACTCCGGTGATGACGACGATGAACTCGGGAACGCGTGAGGTGTGTCGAGTCCGACGCGAGATCGCTGCTTCGCCCCTGCAAGCACTAGTGTTGATGAACGGGCCCCAGTTTATCGAGGCCTCTCGGGTCTTGGCCGCATCGCTCATTCGCGTCCACGGTGATGACTCAATCGCAATCGCTTCCGATGCGTTCGTTCGATTGACAAGCCGGAAGCCGACAGACCAGGAAGCAAAGGTCCTTCAACGGCTGTACGAAGAACAATTCGCGGAATTTAGTGAGGATCCGGACCAGGCTGCAGAACTCGGGAAGGTCGGGAGTTCGCCACCGGCCGACGATGTGGATGCAGTCAAGTTGGCTGCGGTGACAGTGCTCGTCAATTCCATCATGAATGTCAATGAGTCAGTGAGGCACAAGTAATGAGCACGCAAGTAATGAGCCGTCCACTTTGTGTCGGACAGCAAACTGGCATGCCCAAGACGAGACGCTGGTTCTTGGACCAGTTCGCTTACGGTATCGGCGGATTAGCTTTGGGATCGATGCTCAACGCGAAGCATGCACAAGCGGAAGCTGGGATTCTCGCTCAGCCGCATTTTGCGCAACGCGCGAAGCGAGTCATCTTCCTGTTCCAATCCGGTGCGCCATCCCAAATGGACTTGTTCGATTACAAACCTCGATTGAACACCGACCATGGCAAGGAGTTGCCTGCGTCCGTCCGGATGGGGCAGCGGTTAACCGGCATGAGTGGATTTCAAGCGAGTTTGCCACTCGTTGGGTCGCCGTTCAAGTTCGATCAACACGGCTCCAGCGGCCAATGGATGAGCGAGTTGCTCCCGCACACAGCAAAGTTTGCGGATGACATGTGCATTGTTCGGACTGTGAATACCGAAGCGATCAATCATGGCCCTGGGGTGACGATGATGCAGTCCGGGTCGCAGTTTCCTGGGCGACCGAGCATGGGGGCGTGGCTGAGTTACGGGCTCGGAAGCGAGAACGAAGACTTGCCATCGTTCGTCGTGCTCGTGACTAACGGACAGGGCGGCCAGCCGCTTTCGTCGCAATTATGGAGCAGCGGTTTCTTGCCTGGGAAGTTCAACGGCGTCGAGCTGAGAAGTGATTCCGATGCGGTGCTGTATTTGAACAACCCCAAAGGCATTAATCGAGCGAGTCGACGAAAGGCACTCGATCGGCTTCAAGAGTTGCATGAAATCGACCTCGCGGCGACGAGTGATCCGATACTCGAGACACGTATCGCACAATATGAGATGGCGTACCGAATGCAGACTTCGATTCCCGAGGTGACTGACATTTCCGGAGAAAGCGAAGAAACGTTGAAGCTGTATGGCGATGACGTGAAAACACCAGGGACATTTGCCGCGAATTGTTTGCGAGCGAGACGATTGGCAGAGAAAGGTGTACAGTTCATTCAATTGTTTCATCCGGATTGGGACCATCACTCTGGTTTACCCAATGGCTTGCGACACAAGTGCAAGCAAACTGACCAGCCGACTGCGGGACTGCTACAAGACCTGAAGACGCGCGGCATGCTCGATGACACGCTAGTTGTGTGGGCGGGTGAGTTTGGTCGCACCAGTTATTGCCAAGGGAAGATCGAAGGCAACAATTTCGGACGCGATCACCATCCTCGATGCTTTTCAATGTGGATGGCGGGCGGTGGGGTGAAGGGCGGCTATACACACGGCGAAACGGACGAGTACAGCTACAACGTCGTGAGCGATGGCGTCCACATTCATGACTTACATGCCACGATCATGTATCTGCTTGGCATCGACCACGAGCGGCTGACGTTCAAATACCAAGGCCGACATTTCCGGCTTACGGACGTTCATGGAAACGTCGTCCGAGATCTAATGAGCTGAGTTTCACGCACTTTTTCGCGTGCCGGGAAATTGCTCAATTTTGATGGCACATTAGGCTTTTGTGTGAGAAAGTGTCGTCGTGTTGACGATACCGTTCAACTAGGTGGACTTGCCACGTGATACGAATGCCTTCTCTTTCTAGGGAAGGATGTTTGTCAGAATGCCGAACCAGAGCCCCAAAATTGAATCGACAAACGTCCGACAGTGAGACAGACAAGTACACTGCCGAGGACTTTGCAGCCGCCTTTGCAATTGCCCGAGAAGCATTGGCGTTTGTTGGAAAGTTCCACACGCCGCCAACGCCTGAAGTCTATGAACTTTGGTATCGCTACGTCCAAGGCAACGACGAATTACTAAATCAGCGTATGTCATTTTTGGTCAACGAATCCAAGTCGGCGAGCCGGGCACAGATGGAGATGTTGGAAAAGGAGTTCCTTGAGCGGCCATCGCCAGAGGTCTTTCACGACGCTGCGGAGCGTCTTATCCAGAGCATGTCAGGATTCGAGTCGATGATCCAATCGCAAAAGGAGGTTGGATTTCAGTTTGATACGTCACTCAAGGAGACGAATCGCAAACTCGAGTCACGTATCCCCACTCCCGAAGAGTTTCAAGTGTGCGTCAGCGAAGTTCTTGAGAGTAATGAGTCGATGCAGAAGCAACTCGAGGAAATGGGTGTTCGCCTAGACGAGTCCCATCGGGAAATGCAGCAATTGAAAGTCAACTTATCGAAGTCTCGGATGATGTTGTTGACTGATCCACTAACGGGCGTTGGCAATCGGCGATACTTCGACGCGATGATCAAACAAACGTTGGCAAAGCCACCAGAGCAACCGCGCATGATGCTATTGATGTTGATTGATCTGGATAATTTCAAGGACGTTAATGACAAATTCGGTCATGACTCCGGAGACGCTGTCATTCAATTCATGGCTGGCCAACTCACTTTGCTTGCCGGTAGCAGCTCCATCGCGCGGTACGGCGGTGACGAGTTCGCGATTTTCTCCGTCGTCGACAATCACGAAGTCGGAAAAGAACTGGCCGAAATGATTGTTGAAACGATTAGCCGCAAAAGTCTGACGCTCAATCGAACGGGCCAGGTTGTTGGGCGTCTCGGAATCTCCATCGGTGGAGGATTCCTTCGCAACGACGACACCGAAAACAGCTGGTTCCAACGCGCTGATAAATTGCTGTACGCCGCCAAATCGAGTGGTCGCAATCGTTCAATGGTCGAACGCAAGATCTGACGCGTTCAAAACGGCAGGGCTAGTTGATTTCGTGAAGTTCAACTTTGAAATGCAAGGTTGCAAATGGTGGGATCGAACCTGGTGAGCCTTGAGCGCCGTAGCCTAAATCGTACGGAATTTCTAACTCGATCATCCCGCCTTCGCCCACCAGTTGCAGGCCTTCTGTCCAGCCTCGCACGACTTGTGAAAGACCGAATGAAGTTGGCTCGCGTCGAATATACGAGTTGTCAAACTCGCGACCATTATCGAGCCAGCCGACATAGTCGACAGTGACACTGTTGGATGCGGTAGGTTTTCGGCCGTCGCTGCGACGTAGAATACGATACTTCAATCCAGATTCCGTGGTTGTGAACTCAGTCGGCGCGTCAGGATCCTGTGGTCCAGGCGAGCTGCCTCGTTCATTCGAGACGCCACACCCGACAATCGCTAGCACAATCACGGCGGCAGCTGTGGCGAACCAATGTTGACGCGAAATTGCAAACGTATGCATCACAGAACTCTGAGTGGGATTGTTTCAAGCCATCGCCCAACTGTCAGGAATTGGCTTTCGCAATACGATAGTCTATCAATTCCGAATTGAGTACCTCGATTTTGCCCAACGGTGACCGTTGGATTGGAAAAACATGCATCATCACTGGCAATTGGCCCCGTCGATAAGCTTCTTGAATCATGGTTCGTTTGGTGCGACTCCGACAGTCGTGCTGAAGTCGCAGCGTGATTTCCAGAACGCTTTGGAGCAGGATCCGATCGAGTTTCTTGCGCCGGAACGCAGTCTCGAACCCAAGCTTGATGCTGTGCGATTACGAGTGGCAGAAACGGTGGGGGCCAAAGCCACCGATATTGCCTGGGTAAAGAACGCAACCGACGGAGTGAATGCAGTTGTGCAGTCTTTTCCGTTTCACGCGGGTGACGAGGTGCTCGTTACAAACCACGGCTACAACGCGTGCATCAACGCCGCCCGATACGCTGCCGAGCGGCATGGGGCGACAGTACGAGTCGCAAACGTTCCGTTTCCAATTGCGAATACCGACGAAGTTGTGACGGCAATCGATCGCGAATTGAACAACAAGACACGTCTGTTGCTTGTGGATCATGTGACGAGCCCAACAGGCATTGTGTTTCCGATTGAGAAGATCGTGGAGCTTGCCCATTCGCGAGGCATTCGTGTGCTGGTGGATGGTGCTCATGCACCAGGGATGATTCCGTTGAACGTCGATGCAATAGGTGCCGACTATTACACCGCCAACCATCACAAATGGTTATGCGGCCCCAAGGTGTCTGGCTTTTTGTGGGTGAAGCCGGAGTGGCAGGAGGAGGTGCGTCCGACCGTGATCAGCCACGCGGCGAATCGGCTGCGACCTCAGCGTTCTCGGTTCATCGCCGAGTTTGATTGGCAAGGCACGTTTGATCCGTCACCACTCTTGGCGTTACCCACGGCGATCGATTTCCTGGGGAGCTTGTTCGCTTTGGGGCTTGAAGGATTGATGCAGCGAAACCGAGCACTCGCGATTGAGTCCCAGGGCGTACTCGTCGACGCGTTGGGCATTGAATCACCAGCGCCCGCAGACATGCTCGGGAATTTGGTTTCAGTACCGTTGCCGTCGTTGAAGAGAACGCTTGAGCCAGGTGAGTTGGATCCGTTGCAAAGAACGCTGCGTGAAAAGCATGGTTTCGAGTTGCCGGTGTTCGCTGGGTTGAAACCAGGATCACGAATACTTCGAATTTCGTTGCAAGCGTACAACGACATCACTCAAATCCAACGACTCGCGGACGTACTCCGCCGCGAGTTCGCCCGCTGAAAACACCTCTCGTTCGAACGTCACGCTCGCTCATTTTGGGGCCGTCAAAGACTCGGTGCGCACGCTTTATGCAATTTGCCCCTACGATCGACAGATCCGCTAAAGATCCGACGTTACGTCGACTGAATCGTGATGACCGCTGATAACTTTGAAATGCCTAGTCAACGGGTGCAAAAGCATGCAACGCCATGTTTCCCCGATCAATCCTGCAGATTTAGCGGCAATCGAGTTCCAATGCGTCCAGCCAACCAGTTGTGTCACTGTGTAAATGCACAGGCCGATTCTTGTACCGGCCGATTCTTGCATAGGCCGGGGCAGTAACTGGAGAGCGGTGCGTGGGCGAACCACACGCAAGGTTCGGAGGCAGGGGAGATCGGCTCAACCGGACTTCCCGCCTCCTATCGGTTTCGCAGCGAGTTTATTGTATCCGATACACAAGCGAACAAAGTTTGCTACTTCATTGACTTCAAGACTTCTAAGATTTTCTTGCTGTCTTCTTTGGCTTTGACGGCATCGTCTTTGTAAGCCACTTTGCCGTCGGTGCCGATAACGAACGTCCATCGCTTGGCTGTGATGTCTCGCACCAATGCGTGGGCCGTACCTTCGATGGTCGCGTTGACCGTCTTGGCACCCTCAGTGACTGGAACGCCGAACGCGTGGGCCACTTCACCGTCAACATCAGCGAGCAGAGTGAAGTTGAGATTGTGGGCTTTCTTGAACAATTGGTGGCTCTCGACGGTGTCACCGCTCACGCCGACGACTGTTGCACCAGCAGCCTTGAGGTCGGCCGAATGATCGCGGAAACCACAAGCTTGTGCTGTGCATCCGCCTGTCATATCGGCTGGGTAGAAATAGACAACAACAGGCCCCTTGCCAACATGCTCGGATGACTTCCAAGCCTTGCCAGTATCGTCTTTCGCCTCAAACATCGGCGCGGCGTCTCCGACGCTGACCCCGGACGTACCTTCCTTCGCGAGCGAAGTTGAATGCAAAACGAGCGAGGCAACACAGAGACTCAGCATGGTTAACGAAAGTGAACGCATTGGATAGTTCCTTGAAAATGGTTGGTGAGATGACATTCTAACTTGCCGGTGAGGCATGCAAACATGGTTGCAACGAACCTCGGTCTGTTTCGCAAGAAGCTCTGAAATCATGGATTGGCCACCGTTGACTTCATTTGCTCTGGAATCGAACTGCCCTTGAACAGCATCTTGCCGACTTCGCGAGGTAAGTCGGTTTCGATTATATCGGCACCGCGTTGGAGCAGTTCACGGTACTCCGATTCGAGCTGTGATGGGTTTGACTCGAAACGCACGGGGAAGTCCTTGTCGAGATTGCGTGACGTTCCGATCATGCAGCACGCTCCGCGATCGTGGATTGCCTGATACAGCGACTTGTCGGTTGGTGGTGTGTGACCAACAAATGCGATCACGTTGGCCCACGGAATTCCTGAGGCATCCATGGCGGCGATCCGCTCGTGATCGGGCACCATGAACTCCATCATCACTTCTGGATTATCCCGATAACAGGCCAACGCGTCTTTCAAGCTCCCAACGATCAACATCACATAGGACTCCGCTTTGTGTTCTCGGATCTTGCGGATTCGCAATTCCAACGGCACATCCTTTTGGTCAAGAACCAGAATCGTTTTCCCGCGTGCCCACTCGATCACTTCATCGAGTGTCGGCATCACGTAATCCGTCAGGTTCCCGTCGCTATCCTTTAGCCGCAACTGTTTCAGTTCCGCGAGAGTCTTGTCCGTCAACTTGCCGCTTCCAGTCGTCGTTCGCTCCAACGTCGCATCGTGGTGCACCACCACTTCGCCGTCTTTGGTCAGCCGCGGGTCGATTTCGAGCATCGAGTAGGTGCTGCCAAGCGTGTGCTCAAACGTGGCGATGCAATTTTCGGGATAGCCTTTGGCGGATCCACCACGATGTGCGCTGACGATCGGCAGCGTCTCTCCGTCGTAACGAAACAAATCACGCATCGCCGCCGGAGATGCTGGCGTAACAAAATGCGAAGAGCTGGCTGCGACATCGGCTTGAGCCATCGCACTGGCGCAGACTTGCAAGCAAAGCGAGCTAAAAACAAAGAGTCGGATGCATTTCAACATGAAAGAACTTTTGCGAAAAATCATTGCCGAGACCAGCGTCGAACGCGATCGAAAAGTTCGCTGCGTCCTCGACACTCATGGTAACGTGGCCCAACTCAGAATGTGAGTGTGAACTCATTAGCCCATTGAGCGGGCCAATTCGAGCGGGCCACATCCTGGCCTCAGGGGCGAGCTAATCTTCGAAAATTGATGCGTTATCGACTGTCTAATTGACCGGTCGAACCTAGAATATCATCGGGCGCTAGCGAAGAATCCCGTTGCTTCCTCGTTGAATCCGGTTTTGCAGCACTTGGCGGTACTGAAAATGCGAAAATTCTGTTTGGTTTTGTTGTTCTTTTTGTTTTGTGTGTTTGCCTTGGAGCCAGTTGCCCAGGCACAGACCATCAGCCGAAACAATCCGTATCGAACGTTCAATTTGAGCGGGATCAATTACGGATCTGTTCGCTGGGAAAAACAACATCGCGGCACTCAGAAATCAGCCCCGCAAAAACGCGTGCGAATCTTTCGCCGATGAGCTTGGGCGAGCGCCACGATGAATCGCAGGTTGCACCAGTCCAGTTAGTACTTCTTTCTGGACTTGCTGCGGATGCGAGCATCTTCACGCCACAGAAGCTCGCATTTCCGAATCTCGTCATTCCCAGTTGGCCGGTGCCGCTACCCAGCGACACACTCGATACATATGGCGAGCGACTAGCGAAGACGCTTAGCTCGGACGCAACGATGATCATTGGTGGTGCTTCGTTTGGCGGTATCGTCGCCCTGCACTTGGCGAAGCAGTTGAAGCCACTCGCGGTGTTGCTGATCGGAAGCATTCAAAGCCCCTCCGAGCTACCGCGGTATGCGCGTGCCGCACGCCTCCTTCGTCATTTCGTTCCGTTGCTTCCTGTCCGGTTACTCCAGTGGTGCATTCGGCCCGCGACGTCGAAACTTGCGAATCGCTGGTTACCGCATCTTAGCGGGCTCGCTCGCCAGTTTCGCGGATCGAATCCGATCGTTTTCAAATGGTCTCTCCAACGGATACTCGATTGGGAAACTGCTCCTGTCGTGACGTGCCCCATCTTTCACATCCATGGCAATCGCGACGGCGTCCTCCCCATCAAGTACACGAAGCCAGGCACCGTCGTCGCTGGGGGTGGGCACGTGATCTCACTGACGCACCCGAGGGAAGTGAACGAGTTCATTCGCGACGCTCTTCAAAGTGACAGGCTACATCCCAGCAGCTGATCTCGGCTCTTTACGATAACGCTGTTCGATCACGCGGAAATCGTAGCTTCCACCGATACGCTTGCTCTCGAAAACGGTTTTGATGATCGTGGAGACTTCGTGTGCATCGTTGGATTGTGCGTATTCGAATTCGATTTGAGCGAGACGGGACTCCAATTCCGCAGAAATGAACTTCGCGATTTCGCTACCTTGGACGTCGACGCCTGCTTTTCGCAACAGCTGGGTATCGAATTTCTGTAGCTGGCTCGGGCTTGTAAACACGAAATAGATCCGCGGTGCCTCGTTCGAAGCGACGCGAACGTTTGGCTTCGTCGACAAGTTCGATACGTACTGCCTCGTTGATCCGAGCGAAGCCAACTCAATACCGAACCCATCCAGTTGTTTGGCATAGTCCGCGAGATCATTGGCACTGAATTCCAGCTGCCATCGCTCGTATCGAGGAATCACCGAATCGCCATCGATCTCGGGACCGGGGGAACGCAAAGACCCAGGCGACGATGCTTTCTCATCGCTCGAGGAGTCACTGGCTGAGTCGCTGGCTACGGCTTCAGCTGACACAGCAACGGTGCCAGCGACATCCGTCACGGCTTCGATGGTTTCTTCCAGACTAGGTTCTTGGAGCGATTCGATTTCAGAAGCTGTTGGTTCCTCGAATTCATCTTCGCTGCCTATCGAGGTCTCGTTATTCTGGCTGCCAAATTCGACTGGCGGGATGCTCCGATGTGGCTCACTCGGTCCGCGCGTCAACCAAATGAGGAAACTCAACAGGACAAATGCGGATGAGAAAAAAATCGATGCGAGAAGCAGCGAGCTGACGATATCGAACGGGCTCGTGCGCAGCCCCTGACGCTCGAGCCGACGATTTTCGCGCACGCGAGCAAGTTCGCCCCGGTCGAGCAACGCGGCTGGCATCCTCATCTGTGTCTGTGATTCAACTGGCGACATGCTTCTACCCTTCATGAAAAGTCTCTGGTGCCACAGGCGACACGGCAACCCGATAGCGAACAGGGTTTTTCCCAGCTAATTCCCAGTACTCGTGTAATTCTCAGCACGCGTGTAATTCTCAGCACTCGTAATCAAGCGACGTGACGGCCTTGTGGTGTTCTGGAGGAAAGAAAAGTTGCTCTCCCCCACCAGTCGAATGCACGGCCAGACGCTATCTTGTCCGCATGGCAGATTGGTATGACCACCCGCAGTACTTCGACATGGTGTTTCGCGATGAAACGCCAGCCGAAGTCGCGTTTTTTGAGCAAGCGTTTGAGCGGTTTGCGGTGGGGCCGGTGCGAAAGCTGTTGGAGCCTGGTTGTGGAAGCGGTCGTCTTGTCGCTGCCATGGTCGGTAAGGGTTATAAGCTGACCGGATTGGATCTGAGCGAACCAATGCTCAAGTATCTCGAGCGGCGACTCAAACGTCGAAAGCAATCGGCAACGCTCGTGCAAGGCGACATGACCAATATGTCGCTCGATGAAACGTTTGACGCAGCGTTTTGTACGTTCAATACGTTTCGGCATTTGATGACGGAGGCGGATGCTGTCGCACACCTTCGCAGCGTGGCGGACCATGTGCGCGTCGGTGGCATCTATATCCTCGGCTTTCACATCATTCCGTTGGATGCCGACCCCGAGTCGACGGAGCGTTGGACGGCGGAGCATGGTGGCACGAAAGTGCACGTGACGCTGAAGGTGATCGCGTTTGATCGTCGAGCACGGCGTGAGACGTTGCGGGTGATCGTTTCCGCCAAGACTCGCAGCGGTCGTAAAGAACAAATCCGAAGCGAGTTTCCGCTGCGGTTGTACACGGACCGCCAAGTCAAAACGTTGTTCAGCAAAGTGGCTGACGTCTGGGAAATCGCCGAGGCGTACGATTTTGACTATGACATCGAAGAACCAAGAGACTTCGATAACGATCTGACCGACGCTGTGTTCGTGCTGAGACGCAAATCGTAACCTAACTTTTGGTCGCGAACCGTTGCCGCAATCGATCGAGGCCTTCGCTCATGGAGATGCGTGGGCGGTAATCCAGAAGTTGTTTTGCCGCTGTGATGTCGAAGTAGTGGTCTTTGGCCAATTGAGCAGCCACAAACCGGGTCATTGGTGGTTCTTGAGTCTTGCCAAGGACGCGATACACGGTCTCCAAAACACTGCCGATTCGCGACGCAGCGTGGAAACTGATTCGCTTGGTTGGCCGACGCCCGCCGTGTATCTCGCAAACTTCGCCGATCCAATCCCAACAATTCACAGGCTCATCTTGCGTGATGAAATAGGCTCGCCCGCCACACCGCTCGGGATCCGTCGCGAGTGAGTCGAGTGCGTCAACGTGCGCGGCGGCGGCGTTCACAACATGGACTGTGTCCACACGATTGGTGCCATCACCGACAATGCGTAATCGCCCGCTGCGGGCTCGCTCGACGACGCGTGGCAATATGTGTGGGTCGTCTTCGCCCCAGATCAAATGGGGCCGGAGCGAGACCGTGTGCAATTCACCCAGTCGATGTGCCGCCATCACGGCTTGCTCGGCCAATGCTTTGGTGTGTGGGTAATCGCACATCCAATTCGATGCATAGGGAACTGACTCATCGACACCGCTTTGATGCTCGCCGTCAAATGTCACACTGGGGCTGCTTGTGTAAACGAGCGAGCGGATCGTTCCCGCTCGACACGCCTGGATGACTGAATCGGTCGCGAGTTTATTGATCGCGAAGTAATCGTCCCAGCGGCCCCACACGCCAGCCTTTGCTGCTGTGTGAACAACGGCGTCGACATCACGAACCACGCGTTGAACAAAACTCGCCTCCGTCAAGTCACCACGATGCAGCTTCATGCCGCGTGATTCAAGCTCGGGATAAGCACCTCGAGCGACACCCGTCACCGTGTCGCCACGATCGAGTAATTGTCGAACGATTTCGGCGCCGAGGAAACCACCGCATCCGGTGACAAGTACATGCATAAGTTCGACTACTTGATGTATCTCGAGTACTCCGGACGCAACTTCCATTCATCCAGGAATGGTGCGTACTCGGGAGTGTCGTACCACGCTTTCGATTTTGGCTCCGACTCGCTCACTGCTTTTTCGGGGTAGTCGAGTCCGGCGAAGCTGTTGGAGACTGATTCGTTCCAGTCCACGATCAATTGCTTCATGCGAGCGAACTGCTGTGGCTCGGACTTGGACAGATCCGTTGTCTCGTTCGGATCGTTGGCGAGGTTGTACAACTCGAATTTGCCTTTGTCTAATTTCTCCGAAAGAATCTTCCAATCGTTGTCGACCAGTGCAATCTTGCCTTGATAGCGGAAACCGAGCGGGGAGTCACGCAGCGTGATTTCTTCGGTGAACAGTGGCACGAGACTGGTTCCGTCTTGAGGCAGCAGTCTCGCGGATGAATCCAGACCGACAATGTCGCTGAGCGTGGCAAACATGTCCGTTGTGCAGGCAGGGTACTTCGAAACGCGAGGTTGGATCTTCGCTGGCCATTCGATGATCGCTGGAACTCGCAAGCCGCCCTCGAAAACGGTTCCTTTGAAGCCACGAAGTCCGCCGACTGTTTCGGGGCCGAATTGTGCTAGACCACCATTGTCGCTGCAGAACCACACAATCGTGTTGTCTTCGATCTTTAACTGACGAAGCTCGCGACGGAGCGTTCCGATGCTGCGGTCCATCGCGACCAGTTCGCCATAGTGGTTTTGGTGGTCTGGTTTGAGCTCCTTGAAATCGCCTGTGTCGTTGTTGTCGGACACCCAGGGGCTGTGCGGTGAACCGTACCAGACAACGGCGAAAAACGGTTGTGCGGCTTTGCTTTGGCGGCGAACGAACTTCAAGGCTTCGTCGATAGCGATCTCAGACGAGTCGCCCTTGAATTCTTCGAACTTGCCCGCTCGGCTGAGGATCGGATTTCGATCAAAGAAGTTCGACGTCGAAACCCACTGGTCGAATCCGAACTCGCCTGGGTTGTGATCGTCGCTGGCAAAGATCGGTGCGCCCGGGCCGCGGTGCCCATTGAGGTGCCATTTGCCGAAGTGACCGGTGACGTAACCGGCTTTGCGAAGTGCTTGCGGCAGTGTCTTTTCTTGACGACGCAGTGCGTAGCCGTGACTTTCGACACCGGTGCGATCGTTCGTTCGTCCGGTCATCACGCTGGCACGCGTTGGCGAGCAGACTGGTGCACCGGCATAAAAGCGATCCAACCGCAATCCGGCCGAGGCCATTTCGTCGAGATTGGGCGTCTTGAGGATCGGATGGTTGTAATAACCGGTTTGGCCCCAGCCCATGTCGTCCGCCATGACCAAGATGATATTGGGGCGGATAATGTTGGGCCGGATATCGTTAGGTCGGTCGGCGGCGAATGTGATGGTGCTCGCGAAGGCCGCAACGCAGATCGTGGCGATAAATATCAAGACTCGTTGGTAGTTCGACATGGCGATGCGAGTTCCTCTTGGTCGTTTTAAACGTCGTTGGCTTGGCCCATCAGTGTACGATGATTCCGGCCAAGTTTTGGTAACCGCACAGAAATTCTTTGCCAGTCATCTCGCGTTTTCCGGCAGGCTGAAGCCGATCGATCGACACGACGCCGTTGCCCGTGCACACAAGTAATTCGTCGCCAGTGAGGATCTCGCCAGCGGTCGCTTGCTCAGGGCGTGACTGCGTTGAAGCTGTGACTTGCTTCACCGCGACACGGAGCGGCGGTTTGCCTTCGGCGACGGTGATGTGCGTGAACGCGATCGGCCAAGGCTGCATCCCGCGAACTTGGCAATCGATCTCGCGCGACGTGCGACTCCAACTGATTTCGCCGTCGGCTTTTAGCAGCCTCGGTGCTCGGCTGACTTTCGATGCGTCCTGCGCAGTGCCGATCAGTGACTCGCGATCCCAAACACCGAGCATCTCGATGGCTTCGAGTGTCGCTGGTACACCGAGAAGCGACAATCGTTCTTCGAGTTCACCGGACGTTTCGCGTTCGCCGACGGGTGTCTCTCGCGTTTGCAGAATCGGGCCGCCGTCCAATCGTGGCGTCATGTGGATCACCGTCACGCCAGCCACCGCGTCTCCGGAAAGCACCGCCCATTGAACAGGCGCGGCGCCTCGGTAAGCCGGAAGCAACGAACCGTGCAAGTTGATCCCACCCAGCGGCGCCGACTCGAGTGCGGCCGGCTTGAGGATCTGGCCATAGTCACAAACGACAAGCAAGTCCGCTTGCTCAGCAACCAATCGTTCGACCGCGTCTGCGTCGTTGATGCTTGGCGGATCATAGATCGGCAGCGACTCTGTCACAGCCCATTCGCGAACGGGCGCAGGCGGCGCTGCACCGCGAGTTTTCACGGCAGGTTGCGGACGCGTTACGACGAGTGTGATGGTATGCCCGGCTGCGAGAATCGCACGAAAGGATGGCACGGCGAACGGGCCTGTGCCCATCACGATCATTCGTAGCGGCTTCGACGTCTTGGTAGCGAGTGGCTCGGTCATGGTTCTCTCCTGAACGTCGACTGGGTCGTTTGCGGATCGGGCGAGTTGCAAAACTAGGCGTACTTCTCGTGCCAAGTTGCCAATCGTGCGAGCAGTTCTTCGTCGCTCGGAATCGACCCCGCCGACTGGTGCGATCGGAAATCAGTCACAAGTTCATCGAGACCGTCTTCGACATCGCGAACGGATTCATTGGACATGCGATCAAAAAACATCACGCCGTCCAAGTGATCATTTTCGTGCATGAAAATTCGGGCAAGGAACCCGTCGACTTCACGATCGATCAAGTTCCCCGATAGATCGTAAGCATTGATATGGATTGTCTTGGGACGCTTCACGAGCCCGTATAAACCCGGCAAGCTCAAGCAACCTTCCTGGGACGTTTCACTTCCCTTCGGCCGGGTCAACTCGGGGTTGATCAGCACGATTTCTTCGCCTTCGCCTTTTCGCCCCGTCTCGTTGACGACAAACATCCGAAGCGGAATATCGACTTGGTTCGCGGCCAACCCAACCCCCTCGTTCTCGTACATCAACTCGAGCATCTCGGCGGCGATGCCTTTCAAGGCACTATCGACCCGACGGATGGGCTTGCTCTTGTAACGAAGCGTCGGGTGGGGAAATCGAATGATGGAAAGCGACATCGGTAAAACTAATCGTGGGAATGGATTTTTGCCCATGCTACGACAGTTCGACCAAAAGATGAACTCCCTTTCCCCATCTGGACAACGATAACGGTTTCCGCGAACCTTTGAAGCATGTTAAACACGCGTGCAAATCGTCTTTTTGATCTGGCTTGGGATGCACCCGAGTCCCAGAAAATCCGTTGCCACACCATTGGTGGAGCCCGTGTCATCGATGCTGGGGCCGAGCACGCCGGTTCGCTCGCCGCTGGTGTGCTGCTCGCGAAGCTCTGTTTGGCCGACCGAGCGGACGTGACAATTTCACCACACCTGAGCAGTTGTGCGACCGAGTTTACGGGCAGTAATGCCGACATCGTTGTCCAGACCGATTCGCCGCTCGAGGCTTGTCTTGGTGCACAATACGCTGGTTGGCCGGTCAGCTCCGGGGACTATTTCGCGATGGCGAGTGGTCCGATGCGGGCGATCCGCGGTCGCGAAGAAGTCCTGTTGCATCTCGAGTTGACTGAGTCGAGCGACGTGGCTGTCGGTGTACTCGAAAGCGAAACGTTGCCGGGGGCTGACGTGATTGAGCTGATCGCATCGGAATGCGGGCTAGCGCCAAGCCAACTCGCGATCGCCGTCGCACCCAGCACCTCGATCGCGGGCAGCGTCCAAGTTGTTGCACGCAGCGTCGAAACCGCGATGCATAAGTTACACGCGTTGGAGTTCGACGTTCGCTCAATCGTGTCGGCGATCGGCACCGCGCCGCTGCCACCGCCAGCCAAACGTGGCAAAACCGTGAAAGGCATCGGACGCACCAACGACGCGATTCTGTATGGCGGTCGCGTGACGTTCTGGGTCGACACGGACGACGAAGCGATTGAAGCTGTGGTTGCTAAAGTCCCCAGTGCGTCTTCGAAAGACTATGGGCGACCGTTTGCCGATGTGTTCAAAGACTATGGCTACGACTTTTACAAAGTCGACCCGATGTTATTCAGCCCCGCAGTGGTTGCGATCCACAACTTGCGTTCCGGACGGAGCTGGCAAGAAGGCCGTTTTGATCCGGCGGTCATGCGTCAATCCTTTCTCGCTTGAGTGAGCCGCGTATGGTGTTGCGGCCTCATGCTGTGAATCGACTTCTGGGAAACCGATTGCTCGTTCTTGGAAGCGATCAAGGTTGGCATGCCAATGAGCTGCGTGTCGCGGCCCAGTCGGCTGGATGCGAGATTTCGTTTGCACTTTACGAGTCGTTGCGTTCTGGCGTCAGCTCAAATGCCGCCGCTGAATTATCTTGCAGCGCCGGATCACTCGCCGACTTCGATACGCTCATCACTCGAACGATGCCGATGGGCTCGTTCGAACAGATCACGTTTCGGCTTGCGGTGTTACACGAATACGTGCGACTTGGTGGTCACGCCATCAATCCACCTCGAGCGTTAGAAATCGCAATCGACAAGTTCGCGACGCTCGCCGTGATTGCGAAACTTGGCTGTGACGTCCCAGTGACTCGCGTGGTCCAATCACGACGTGAAGCCATGGACGCCTTTCGCGAACTTGGTGGCGATTGTGTCGTGAAGCCGGTGTTTGGTGGCGAAGGTCGTGGCGTGATGCGAGTTCGCGATGCCGAGTTGGCTTGGTCCGTTTTCGCAACGCTCGATCAACTCGATGCTGTGCATTACATCCAAGCCTTTGTGTCGCCGGGCGGTCGCGACACGCGGTTACTGGTGATCGGCAACGATGTCTTCGCGATCAAACGTACCAACCCCAACGACTTTCGCACCAATGTGGCTGGCGGTGGTGAATGCGAGCTTCTTGAAATCACCGACGACCAACGTGCGCTCGCTCTCCGAATCACTGAAGCAATTGGACTACGTTTTGGCACAGTGGATTTACTTGATTGCGACAACGGGCCGCCGCGAGTCGTTGAAGTCAACAGTATCCCTGGCTGGCAAGGTGCCCAACGCGTTCTGCCCGTTTCTGTTGCGGGTTTGTTGATCAATCTTGCCACGGCTGATAGTCGTACGCATCTTTCCGAGGCTGCAAATGTCGGAACCTAAGCAAGATCCACCACTTGATTCACCGCTTGATCCGGGGTTGGCCGCGTGTGCTCCTCAGGCTGCGAAAGGCAACATCGCGAGTCGGCTGAAGTCGATTGCGAAACTCATTCCGAGTGGTATCGCGATCGCTGAGCCAAGCGGTCCGCCGGTGCCTGGCGGTGCAAGAAGTTATTCGCTGACGACGTTTGATGAACTCGACAAGACCAGTGATGCGATCGCTCGTGGGCTGGTCGAATGGGGCGTTCGTCCTGGGATGCGAATGGCGATGCTTGTGCCGTTCTCTGGGCAATTCATCACGCTCGTCTTTGCGCTGCTCAAAGCTGGCGCAGTTGGCATTCTGATCGATCCCGGTATCGGGCGACAACATTTGCTGAAGTGCTTGAGCGAGGCCAATCCCGACGGCGTGATTGGAATCCCAAAGGCTCAATTGATTCGTTGCCTTTGCCGCAGCAAGTTTGCAACGGCGAAGTTCAACGTGACAGTCGGGCGAAAGTTTTTCTGGGGCGGCAAGACGCTTGATACCGTGCGCTCCATCGGACAAGCAAACGCATCCATCGAGCTGCCATCGATCTCGATCACTGACCCCGCCGCGATCATCTTTACCACCGGAAGCACCGGACCGCCCAAGGGTGTCCTCTACACGCACGGCACGTTTCACTCGCAAGTCGATCGCATTCGTGTTCGCTATGACATTCACCGCGGCTCACGCGACCTAGCATGCTTTCCCTTGTTTGGATTGTTTGATGCTGTGATGGGCGTTACGACGATCATTCCCGACATGGATCCGACGCGACCGGCGGCCGTGAATCCAGAGCGTTTGATCGAAGCGGCTGCTCAATGGGAAGTCGACCAATCGTTTGGTTCACCGGCACTTTGGAATACCGTCGTTCGTTACTGTGAAGCGAACCAAATCACGGATCCGTTCCCAACGCTGCGCCGAGTCCTCTCCGCCGGCGCGCCCGTTCCAGCCAAGACGCTCGCTAAGTTGCGTTCGCTGTTGCACGAGGACGTCAATATCGTGACGCCCTACGGAGCGACTGAGGCGTTGCCGATCGCGTCGATTGAATCTCGGCAAGTCATTTCGCAAACCGGCCCGGCTGCAGCAAAAGGAAAAGGTGTCTGTGTCGGCACTCGCTTCGAAGACGTCGAGTGGAAAATCATCGAGATCGACGATGGCCCCATCCAATCCATCGGGGATTCAAAAGAGCTCGATCGCGGCAAGATCGGTGAGTTGCTTGTCACCGGTCCGATGGTGACACGCGAGTACGTGGTCCGCGCCGACCAGAATGCATTGCACAAGGTTGCGGATGGCGACCGAGTTTGGCACCGAATGGGCGACGTTGGTTATCTCGACGAGTACGACCAATTCTGGTTTTGCGGCCGCAAGGCCCATCGCGTCGTGGTTGGCAATCGCACGCTGTTCACGATTCCTTGCGAAGCGATCTTCAATACACACCCAAAGGTGTACCGCTCGGCGCTCATCGGTCGAGGCGAGCGTCCCAACCAGTCGCCAGTAGTGATGATCGAATTGGAGCCAAAGTTCGTTTCAATGAACGCTACTGAACGAGAAAGTTTGCGACAATCGCTGCTTGAAGTTGCATCACGCAATCCCATCACTCGGCGCATTGACGAAATCATCATCCGCGACAAACCGCTTCCCGTCGACATCCGCCACAACAGCAAGATTTTCCGAGAGAAACTCGTTGCGGAGCTGTCGTAACGAACAGCCCATTTCCAGGTGTCCCAAACCACGAGAGACTGACGACGGATGATCATCACCGGTCAACTTGTTCGAAACGATCGCAGTTCGAATGTCGCTGAATCCCATCGAGGTTCCGCCGAACAACGCAATGCGGTGCGAATCGTTCCTGGGTACCTGCGAATCGAAGGCAACCGAATCGCTGAGGTTGTCGAAGGCGAAATTTTCGAGCGAGCGGACTTGGGTGGTCCAGACTACCTGATCTGTCCGGGGTTCATCGACACGCATTTGCATTTACCCCAATTCGACATGATCGGATCGCACGGCTTGCCGCTGCTTCAATGGCTCGACGAAGTCACGTTTCCGTCGGAGCGTCGTTGGGAGGATCCCGACTATGCCCGGGCGATGACGAATCGCGTGATCGATCAGTGCTTTGCGTTTGGAACCACAGCGATCTGTGCCTATGCCACCGTGCATCACGCAGGCACCGTTGCGGCACTCGAAGTTGCACAGCAGCGAAACATGCGCGGCGTGATCGGCCAAGTCTTGATGGATCGCCAAGCACCCGATTACCTCCTGCGACCCGCCCAGTTGCAAATCGACGAAACACGCCGTCTGCTCGATCGCTTCCCGCCTGGGGCATCGCTAGCGGCCGCAGTCACTCCGCGTTTCGCTGTGTCATGCACGGGTGAGCTAATGAACGCCGCAGGTGAATTGGCAAACGAGCGGGATGCGGTGATCCAGGCCCATTTGGCTGAGACGCTGCAGGAGTGCGACTTGGTTCAAAACTTGTTCGGCGGCCTGTCCTACACTGACGTCTATCGTGAAGCCAATCTCTTGACCAAGCGTTCAATCTTCGGTCACGGGATCCATTTGGACAGTTCGGATTGCAAGAAGATCGCAGACGCTGAATCGATCGTCGCACACTGCCCCACTGCGAATTCGTTCCTGCGTTCGGGCACCATGAACCGCGCGGCGTTGCTCCAAAGCAGCGTGAATCTGGCGCTGGGAAGTGACATTGGTGCCGGTTACGAGCGGTCCATGATTCGGGTTGCCCGAGCGATGATCGAGGCTGCATCATCACTTGGCGAGAGCTACCCGAGTGCTGCCGAAGCCTTGTGGCAAATCACCCACGGCAACGGGCGCGCTCTCGACTGGCCAGACCGCGATCGTTTTTCAGCCGACGAGCAAGCGGACGTGCTCGTGATCCATCCAAACGTCGCCTGGCTCGAAGGTGACGTCGATCCGCTTTCCAAGCTAATGTTCAGCTGGGACGATCGCTGGCTCAAAACGACGATCGTTGCCGGTGAGGCCAGTTATTCCAGTACCTGATGCGGATCGAACCAGAACTGAGATGATGAGCAGAACAAAGAAAGGCAGAAATTCCAGCCACACAATCAGAAAGTCAAAGACAGCCGTTCCAACGTAGGTTTGGCCAAGCAACGAAACGGTTGGCAAATGGTACTCCGTCCAGAATCGCACGTAGTAAAGTATCGTGAACCCAGCAACCAGTAGCCACACGCGACTGCGTGCGAACGGAAGAAGCGGCATCGCCCAAGTCCAATACCACGGATTTTGAGTTGGTGACAAGAACCAAAACCAAGCGAGCACCAGAAACGCAGACTCGAGTATTCGCTCGGGTGCAACAGCGACACGTCGCAACAATACAAGAGCGAGCAATCCAAGCACCATCGTTGTCAATGCGCGAGTGACGATGAAAGGTATCCGCTCCGCTTCCACCGTTGTTAGGGTCGTGCCCCAGTCTGTCATGGCGACTCGAGCTGAGTTCGGCACGGCGACAAACCAGAGGGCGGGTTGGTCAGCGACACGATTGTCCGGCCGGAGATTCTCCTCGATGACCATGAACAGCAGGTCGTTGATTTCCCAGTACTGAAGAAATGCTGCTAGTCCCGAAGGCTCGTTCGCGCGATCACGACCCACGAGCATCATTGGTGCGAGAGCGGCTGCGGTCGTCGTCACGAACAAGCCGAGCCAAATCGAAGCACTGCGAAAGCCGGATTTTTTTGCAACGTAAACGACAAAGAGTGGTGCCAGGACAACTGGGAAAAGCTTGGCACCAACGCCGAGGCCGAGAAAAATGGCGCACCAAAATCGATGCCCGAAAAGCCGGATCGAATCCGATGCGACCCCACACTTCATACCAACCAGGCAGCAGGCTGACGCAAGCATCAGGAACACGGCAATCGAGTCAAGGTGGCCGCTATTGGCGAACTCTTTCAATACCAGTGGCGACCAACCATAAACGATCGCCCATCCTGAATGTTTGCCAGTGGACTTGAGTATTGAGACCAGAAGCAGAAGCACGCCAATGTCAAATCCGACCACCATCAACTTCATGGTCCGCACATAAGTTTGCAGTGAAGCCGATGAAGGTGTTGCCGCGTAGGCGACCGAGAATACGAGTTGGCTGATGGGTGGATACACCGTCGTGAACTGGGGATAGTGCACGCGACGGTGCACCTCAACTAGGCTCTGTCCCTAAACGGTTGGAGCGAGGATTTTCAGGTAGCGTTGGATGCACGCCATCTTGACCATCCCAGCGTAGTGGATGGCTGTCTTCTCGAAACGCGAGAAGACAGCGCGACATTCCTTGAGCCAGCCAATAACTCGTTCGACAATGTTGCGTGCGCGATAGAGTTCCTTATCAAACTCGACTTTTCGTTTCGATCGATCTTCGTTTTGCTTCGAC
>JBGTAI010000162.1:0-1558 GCA_041749955.1 Pirellulaceae bacterium
TCAGCCCAACGAAGGCGATCCTCGCGAATCCGCGAATCCGTACAACATCGGACTGGGGGACGAAAGTATCGTTGGCAATCAAGTCCGCGTGTACCGCAGCAAAGACCTGATCGAGTGGGAATCGCTGGGCGTTGTTTTCTCAGCCAAAGATATTCTGCCTCAGGTAAATCGCAAGAAAGCGAAAGAGCCTCAACATATTTGGGCTCCCGAAGTTCACTGGATGGGCGAACATTGGGCACTGGTTCATTGCCCGAAGCAAGTTTCCAGTTTGGCGATTTCATCAGGCAAGAATCTGGCGGGGCCGTGGTCTCACCCGATGAACGGTGCGATGGGCGAGCGACATGATCCGTCACTGTTCACCGACGATGACGGGACGACGTGGATGTTGTGGGGGAACACCTTCGTCGCACCGCTCAGCAAAGACCTGACGAAGTATACCGCTGAGCCGGTGCGCATCGATCCATCGGGAACTCGCCCTGGCCCCGACGGTGAGCTTATCAGTCGCATCGGCCACGAAGGTGCCACGATGATCAAGGTTGGAGGCAAGTACGTGCATCTGGGAACCGCATGGTCAACGGATCTAGGCCGCAAGGGCTCGTACAACCTTTACTACAGCGTCGGCGACAAGATCACTGGCCCCTACGGCCCTCGCAAATTCGCTGGTCGCTTCCTCGGACACGGCACTCCGTTCCAAGACAAAGACGGCAAGTGGTGGTGTACCGCGTTTTTCAACGGCAATGTGCCACCACTGGCTCGTGAAGGAATTGAAAAACGCGATATCGGCGACAACGCTCAAACGATCAACGAACAAGGCGTGACCATCGTTCCGCTCGATGTTCGCATGCTGGATAGTGGCGATGTTTACATCCGAGCCAAAGACCCAGCCTATGCGACACCGGGTCCGGATGAAGCACAGGAGTTTGACATCGTCAAGTGAAACGTAAAGTCGCGTTGATCGTGTTAACTGATTAGAATCGTTCCGTGTGTTACGTCCGCGGCGCGTCATCGTGACTGCACCCAACTCAGCTGCCATTTACTAACGCTTGATGATGATTGCTTCCACTCGCTTTGTTTTCTTCACACTTGGTTGCATATCCGCACTGATGCCGTTGGTGGCCACGGCTCAACGATCCACCGCTGGTCGTGACAATGCCATTGTCGAGTCGCTATTGCGGATTCCCGACGCGAGTTTGGGCACTTTCCCGCAGCATCGCGAGGCGGTGACTCGCTATTTGGATAGCGCTGTGGGGACGCCTGCGTATTTGAATGTCGTCACGCATCTTCGGTTGCGTGACGAGGCACCGCGTGTTGCTGAATTGTTGAGCATTGAGCCAGCTTCCACTGAGACGACCAAGGCGGCACGTTGGTTGCTTGCCAACGGCGGTGAGAGCTTTGTCGAGTCAGCTATCGCACAAACAGACGACGCGAAGGCTGCCATTGCGTTGTCTGCGCTGGGATACCTCAACGACCAAGTCCCGAACGATCTGTTGAAAGCGGTCCTCCAGGATAGAACTCGCAGCTTGCCGGTGCGCACCACCGCCGCGACTGCACTCGGCAG
>JBGTAI010000163.1:0-33011 GCA_041749955.1 Pirellulaceae bacterium
GATTCATCAAAAGGTGCGTGCAAGCACGGCACCCTACGAAGAGACATTGGCCCCCCAAATTTGAAAAAGTGAGTTGCCCTGCGATTGAGCGATTGAGACGAGTCGACTTGACAGTTTGAGCCCGTCTTCGGTATTCCCGAACCGTCTGAGAATCAGCCCTCCCGTTTCTTGCCCTCCCCCTTTCGAGACACACTATGTTCCGAATCGCGAGTTTTTTCCTGTTGCTAGCAGTCGTGACTGCTTCCGGCAATGCTGCTGAGATTGTTCGATATCGCTTGCCTGATTGGAAAGCCAAGCACATCCATGATGAAAAGAAAGCCGACACGATCTCCGAAACGCTCAAAAAGCTCGGATGTGAGCTAAAACGCGAGCAACACAACGGTCATATCGATGTGAAATACAAGTGCCCCGAGTGGAAACAGCTCGAGCTAAAAACCCATGAAGAAGCTCATAAGTGGGAAACTTGGTTGAAAGAGTACGAATTCCAAACCGAGCACAAACATTGACTCTTGGCGTAACCGCAGCAGCCACGGCCGCAATGGTCCAAGCGGCCAAAACCACCCATAACTTCATCCAATCCGTCCAAGACGCCGTCAGTTTTGACCAAGTCTTAAACGGTGGCGAGGTGGACGGAGGTGGTGTTGAAGCTGCGTCAAAGCTCCATTCCAGCGAACCTGAATCGACACAATCGCTTCTGGAAACAGTGGTGAACGCGATTCGTCGTCGGTTGTCCAGCGACAAGGTTCTTTCAAAGGATGGGGTGAGTCTTACCAAGAATCTCAGGTTATCAACGCGCGGGGATGGGACTGTCCAAGTCCAATCTCCGCCAGATCATGCGGCGGCGATCGAGGCGTCGCTGGGGTCGGACCCAGCACTGAAGCGGCTCGTCAGCCAATTGCATTCGCGATCAGGTGCGACCCAGATCGAGGTTCCAGGCGAAAAAGCAGTCACTGCGGACCAGAGAGCGTCGATCGTCGACTTGACTCACTAGCCGCTGGGAGCGAATATACCGGCCAAGCCAAACGACCGGCCAAGCCCGGAGGATAAGCGAATGGCTAGCAGGCTGATTCGAAATCAGTTGCCCAGTAATGGGTTGCGGGTTCGAGCCCCGTGTCCTCCGCTTTCAATCGAAAAAAGCCATTCGTGTTACCCACGAGTGGCTTTTTTTGTTTTGAAATGACAAGTCCGTTGCGTAAGAACCGACTTCGCTATTCACCGTTGAACCAAATTTCGACATCCGGTTCATCAGGCGAGCCCTGCCTGAGGAAGTTGCCCACAGCAATATCGGGTTGGCCATTGTCGTCGAAATCGGCCACTTCGAGCGAGATGTGGTTGTACAGCCCGCTCTCAATCGTTGTCGGTGCAAACTTCCCTGGTTCGGTCTGGGTCAACATCACGATCGACGACACGCCCGCATTCGCGAATTCTTTGACGACACCGCCTGCGAGCAAGGAACAGGCGACGACGTCCATATCTCCATCGCCATCGAAGTCGCCCGCTTTCGCATTGAGTACACCAGGCATGTTCGAAATCTTGTGGTGGATGTACGGGAGCGCTCCAGGGTTCTCAAGCCACTGGACACTGTGATGCGGTTTGAAGCCGCGGTCGAACGAGTCGCCGTTGGTGTAGAGCACATCGAGATCGCCATCGAGGTCCATGTCGACAAGATTGATCCCACTTGAACCGTATGCTGGGTCCGGCGCTGCCCAGAGAACATGGTTGGTGAAGTTGCCGGCACCGTCGTTAATGAATGCCTCGACCACTTCGTGCTCTTGGCTAATTAACGCCACAAAGTCGAGGTCGCCATCGCCGTCGAGGTCGACCGGTGGAACATTCACTGGGCCGTTGCGTTTGTCGATGACACGCGTTTCAAATTTTGGTCGCTCGTTCTCATCAAGGCCTGAGTTCACAAGCAGGAAAATCTTGCCTGTGGTTCGCCAACCGAATTCACCGACGAGCACATCCATGTCACCGTCGCCATCAAAGTCGCCGGACTGCACATCTGCGACGCGGCTCAGTCCTTCGCTGAGTACGATCGATTCAAAGCGATCGCTATCCGCCGATTCACGACGGAGCCAAATCACGCGACCAAGATCGCTGTCGTTCGCATTGAACTCGCCAATATCCGCGACGAGTAAATCAACCAGCCCGTCTTGGTCGAGGTCACTCGGTTCAGTATGCACGGGTTGCAAAAGTGTCGCGAGTTTCTTGGTCTCGCCCGATCGATCCGCACGAATGTTTTGCTTGTCGAACCAATGTGCCATTACTGCACCCGTGTTGATGTCACAGTAAACCATCGCCGGTGATTCTCTCATGCCCAGATCCATCCACTGGACGTTCGTAATCCCAGGTGCTCGGCTGCCCGCGGCACGCACGCTTGAACGGCCCAGCGGAAGCGTTGTCTTGGAATAGCCCAAGGTTGATTCAGGAACGACAAGTTTGTCTGGAGCTTGGATTTGGAAGAACCTCAGGATGACCTCTTTGCTTGGGACCTGAAGATCGCTGCGTCCAGAGAACTCGTAGAGCGAGAGGCCTTGCTCGATTTCGCCGAGCCATTCGTCTTTACCGGAGCTGGCCGGTCGCGGTGTCGCGTGACAGTCCCCGCAAAACGTCTCGATCGCGGGGCGGTGCTCCGAGACAAACGCCTCATTTGCCGCCTTGCTAGCCATCTCATTCAAAGCCGGGCCCTCGGAGAGTTGCGAATCAGCTCCCAAAGAATTGGTGTTATTCGACGGCGAATTCGCCGCATATTTTGGCGATTCTTTGTTCGATTCGCTGCAGCCCAAGCCGGTAACCAGGCCAATAATCGATGCGGCCAGCAAAACAAAACTGCAGACAAGCCCGTAAGTTCGCATGGTGATCGTGGAGAGATTCGATGAAGGTAAAGGACCGCGTGAGCGAATATATTCCGAATTCGGGCGTCTATATTCCGAATTCGGGCTACGCTCGCATTATACGCCTGTGCCAGCCCCGGGACGCCTAGGCGGTGATCGTGCTGGTCGCCCGATCGAGAACACTTTAGTCTAGATTCTCGCTGCTGGTCGTACTACCGCTGTGAAGATGATTGCGCCAGTTTCAATCCGACCTGTCTCAATCTAACTGGTCTCAATCCGACAAGTCGCATTCCCACAAGTCTCATTCCCACCAGAGATGGCACGCCCTCAATGAATCTGTTTGCCAAACTCGCCACAGCGATTGATCACCGAGGCTTGATCGTTCGAGTCGCACTGACGGGCAACCGCAACCTTGTTAGTGCGTGTTGGATTGCGTTTGCGGCTAGCGTGCTAACTGGTTGTAGCCCTTCCACGAAACCTGATTCGATTGCTCCCAATGCGGCCATGTCGTCCAATCCTCTGAGCGACATGAAAGCCGCCGTGCGTGGCCAGGTGTGGAACGAAGCGTGGATGCTCGCCGATCCAGTACTCGAGAAGTATCCGAATGATCCCGACGTCATGGCGATGGTTGCCATGGTCGCTCACAACATGCAGCATCCGGATCGTGCGGCGGAGTTGCTGGTCGATGCGTGTCGTACTGAGTCGTTCAAGAACGAACAACGGGTCCAGCAAGCGATCATCGCGCTCGTCCAAGTGGGGCGGCTGCACGACAGCATGGATCTTCTCGAGACAGCGTTGGCCGAGCAACCGATGCAGCATGAGACGCGTCGTTTGTTGTATGACTTGTGCATGGGCACCGAGGATCGCCCGCGAGGCATGCCGCACGGACAAATTCTCATTCGGTATCGCAAGTTCGACTTGGATTTCTTGCTCGCCCTGAGTAACACGCAACAGCGAACTCAAGAAGCCGAACCACTGATCGAAATGGCATCACGCAATCCCGATGACATTCGCCCGCTCGTCGGTCAAGTGCGAATCAAGTTTGATCAAAGTAAGTTTGATGAGACGATCCAGCAAACACGCGAGATCGTCGCCAAGCATCCTGATTTCCAACCCGCTCAGTTGCTACTCGGGCGTGCGTTGGCGGGAGCGGAGAAATTACAGGACATTCAAGAATGGGCTGCCGTTCAAGATCCTGCAATGAAGAACAAGGCCGACTATTGGCTCACGCTCGGCGATTGGTCGCGAGCGAAAGGCGAACGGGAAGCTGCGGTGCGATCGTATTGGGAAGCGACACGGTGTGAACCCGATCGCACGGAGCCGTGGTCAAAGCTGAGTGCGTCGCTGCAAGTCCTCGATGATTCGGATGCAATCGCTCGTCAAGAAATGCTAGACGCCGTCGATCGCCGCGTGGCGTTGTTGAGTACGCTGAATCAGTCAACGAGTCGCTTTGAACGCACTGGGAAAATCTCGCGTGCGGTTTGTCTTGAAATCATCAAGAGCCTCGAAGGCCTCGGTCGACTTTGGGAAGCCGAAGCGTGGGCTTCGATCGCGCTGACGCTTCCTGAGGACGAAGCAGTTCCCATCGCCGAAACTCGCCAAGCGATTCTTGCCAAGCTCTCTAGCGACACGCCATGGCAACTCACTGCCGGTTTCCCCGAGCTCGAGACCAGCTTGAGCCGTTTCAAACTTCCAGCAATTGAGAAAGGGCAAGGGCTCAGCACCGAAAGGATGGCCGACGTCGAAGCTCCTTCCGATGCTGGCGATCCGTCACCCAAACTTGATGGCATGTTTCGCTTGGAAGACGAGGCAACCGCACGCGGCGTCCGTTTTCTGGCATCGACAGGGAATGATTTGGACGAACCAGGCATCATGCTTTACGAAACGCTCGGCTGTGGCGGAGGTGCGATCGATTTCGACTTGGACGGTTGGTGCGATCTGTATTTTGCGACTGCGGGCGGCACACCTCCCCAACGCGACTCGTCCCCGAACGCGTTGATGCGAAACCAACTGGGGACGTTCGTCGACGTGACGGACTTCTCCAATACGGGTGACACCGGATTCGGACAAGGCGTCGCGGTGGGCGACGTCAACGAAGATGGTTTTCCAGATTTGATGGTGCTCAATTACGGCCCCAACACGCTTTATCTCAATAACGGTGACGGTACGTTCTCGGACCGGAGCGAACGAATCCATTCCGCCGTCGGCGATGCTGCCGCAACGGCGTGGTCAACAAGCGGCGCGATTGCTGATCTCGATGGTGACTCCATCGCTGACATCGTGATCCTGAATTACTGTGCCGGATTGGGCCCCGTGAATGACCCCTGTCCGATGGCCGATTCGAATGTTGTACGATCATGCTCGCCGATGAAGTTCCCCGCACTTGTTGACCAATTCATCCAGCAACAAGCGGATGGCACGTTCGCGGATCGAACCATCGATTGGAACGCGATTCCCGAGGTGCCTGGTCGCGGGCTTGGTATTGTTGTCGGTAACCTCGATCACGCGCCAGGCAACGAAGTCTTTATCGCTAACGACATGACAAACAACCACTACTGGAGTCGATCCGGTGAAGACGCGTCGTTCCAACTCAGTGAGTCAGCGATGCCGCGTGGACTTGCTGCGGATGATAAACTGTCCGCTCAAGGTTCAATGGGCATCGCTTGTGCGGACTTTGACGCTGACGGGGACATCGATTGCTACGTCACCAATTTTGACAAAGAGTACAACACTTATCACGAACAGGTCCACGATGGCGTCTGGCAAGATCGAACGAGCCAATTGAAATTAACTGCACCGACAATTCCTTTAGTCGGTTTCGGTACCCAAGCCGTTGATTTCGAGAACGACGGGTCACTCGAGATGCTCGTCACCAACGGACACGTTGACTTGTTTTCGCGAGGTGACGAGCACGTCGAGTATGCTCAACCGATGCAGATCTTTCGGCGAAACGCAGACTCGACCTTCGAGTCCATCGAGGCTCTCTTCAGCGGCAACTACACCGCTTCGCCTCACGTGGGTCGCGCCCTTTGGACACTCGACGTCAATCGCGACGCTCGCACCGATCTCGTTGTTACCCACCAAACCGAACCCGTTTCACTTCTTGTGAATCAGTGCGAGCAAAAAGGCGATTGGATTGAGCTGCAACTCTGCGGAACGCAATCCAGTCGCGACGCCATCGGCGCCGTCGTGACCGTCGCTTGCGGCGACCGCCAGTGGGTCGCACCACTGACTTCAGGAAGTGGCTATCTCTGTCGTAACGAGCCCATTTTGCGATTCGGAATCGGCAAGCGAGAATCCCCTCTTGAGATTAGTGTCGCCTGGCCTGTTGGTCCCGTCCAGGTTTTTTCGAAGGTATCTGCCAACCAGAGGTTTCTGCTCATCCAGGGCGAAATCGAGCCGTTTTGACGGGGCAACGCCTGATATTCCTTTCACCCTTGGTACAGAAATCCCTGGAATTTGCAAACTAACTGCAATTTCCAAGTGTGATTTCACTGTTTTTGTTAGTGAAATTCTTCCCTTGCTGCGATATAAAGGATGCTTGTTCCCCGGGCGTCGTGCTATTGGGGATTTGTTTATTGGTTCTTAATGTTTAGCAAAGGTGATTGTATGGGAGTACGTTTAAATCGACCCAAGGCCTTCACATTGGTGGAGTTGCTGGTGGTCATTGCCATTATTGGCGTGTTGGTTGGACTGCTGTTGCCAGCTGTTCAGGCGGCCCGCGAAGCCGCTCGACGAATGAGTTGCAGTAACAATTTCAAGCAACTCGGTTTGGCCCTGCACAACTATCACTCGGCATATGACCAATTGCCGATGCATGGTGCAGGTACAGAAAGTCCCGGTGCGCCGGTTCCCGCTGGTAATGCAGGTGCGACAGATAACTGGTGGACAAGTTACGGCAATTGTAATGCCTGGCGACTTAGTGCTCTCGTTGGCATGACTCCTTTTATGGAGCAGCAAGCGCTGTGGGAGCAAATAAGCAACCCCAGCCGAATTGATGCAACTAACCCTACGACGCCATTCGGAATTCCTTGGCCAGCAATGGGGCCTGTGCCAGATTCTGCTAGATATCTGCCGTGGGTTACTGAGATGCCAACGCTCCGATGTCCAAGCGACCCTGGGGTTGGGCTGCCTGCTCTGGGACGCACGAACTATGCGATGTGCATGGGAGATTCGATGGATTGGTCGATTCGAGGGCCCGTCAATGCAGGGGCACGTCTAGGTGCCACGTTCTTGCCTCCTTTCAAGTACCAGGAAAGCTCTGGTTGGGCGCAACGCTCACGTGCTGCGGACCGTGGTATGTTTGTCCTTCACAAGGCAGCCAATTTCCGGGATGTGCTTGACGGACTTTCCAATACCGTCGCAATGGGCGAAATTGCCACCGACCTCGGTGACAGAGACGTTCGAACGATTCCGTTGAACAATGGCACAAACCTTAATCCACCTGATGCCGTTAGAAATATGGCTTCGTACTGTTCAGGTATGCGAGATCCTGCACGCCCGCAGTTCTGGGCCCCTAATGGGTCTGCAGCATTGGGTGGTGGGACAGCTGGCGGTAATGCGACGTGGGGACGTGGGTATAGATGGGCAGATATCCACCTAACTTACTCGGCAATGCACACGATTTCGCCGCCAAATGGTATCGTGTGCAGCGGCAATAATTCGGGCAACAGTGGAATTATGCCGCCATCAAGTCGCCATCAAGGTGGTTGCCACGTTCTGATGGGCGATGGTGCGGTGAAATTTATCACCGACTCCATCGAATCAGGCAACCAAAATAGTAGTATGGTTTGGCAAAACGGTACGCTTGCCGCATCACCTGGAAGCGTAAGTCCTTTTGGTCTCTGGGGAGCGATCGGAACGAAAGCATCTAAAGAAACGGTTCAAGGTTTTTGATTTGATCGTTGATTGATTCTTAAAAGCAAAACCTCGGATCTTCACATTGAAGTCCGAGGTTTTTTGCATTCAATCTGTAAGACGCGAAACGGAATGTGCCTGCCTTGTGGCCTATTCAGCTGACGGAGCGTCGGGAGCTGGAGTACCTTCACTGTTCATCGCGCCACTCATCGCTGCCGAGTCCTCTGCAACCATCCGCTCATACTCGGCAAGCGCATTCTTGTCAGCATTTTCAACAATGTTTGTTGGACCCGAATCACCACAACCGACCATGGTTGGCAAAAAGAAAATTGCCAATGCGAACACGCGAATAAAGTTCTTCATTTCAATACCCTAGTAGAGAAGGAACGATTTGGTCAACACTCTTGACCCAATCTTTATTATACCCTCAAAGCTATGATGTTTGTATGTCCCGAAGCGGCCGTTTTTTGGACCCGCATAAACATTATATAGTCTTGTCTTGATCTATTTACACCGGCATTTGTTTTGCGTATCGGAGATGAACGTTCTCATGCCTCGGCGTCTTCTGGAAAATCACTCGTTATTGCACCGACGTTTTTAGCTCTACTTGCACTGGATGCATGAGATAACTAGTCAAATCGCGTGTTTGCTCGGGGGTGAGGGTTTCGAGCAGGCCAGCGGGCATGGCGGAGAGCGTTGATGGTTTGATCTCGTCGATGTCTTCTTTTGGGATCGTGCGTTGCTCGGTTTGGGTTTGTAATACGAGCGTCTTGTCGTCTTGGGAAACGATGAGTCCACCTAACACACTGCCGTTGGTCATGAGGACATACGTCATGCGGTAGTCTTTGCCGACAACCGCGCTGGGGTCGACGATGTTTTCAAGCAGGTAGTCCAGGCTTGATCGTTGTGAACCTGTCAAATCAGGCCCGACTTTGCCCCCTTCACCGTACAGTACGTGGCACTGTGAGCATGTCTTGATGTACAGTTCGCGACCGTGAGACAAATTGGCTTGTTGGAGTACCTCGGGTGTGAGCTGTGATCGAAGTTTCGCGACTAGCTTGCGTTGATCTTCGGGTGAATCCCGTAGTTCACCCCAAGCTTCACTTAGCTTTTTCTCAAGCGATTTGTCACCGAGATTCATGATCTGGCGGGCGTGGAATGGTGTGATGTCGGATGCTGCGATCTGACCACTCTTTGTGCCGATGCTATTCAATAGTACCCGAGCATACGTGGGTCGCGACGCAAGTAACTCCAGCAACGCGGGGCGATCTGATCCATGAAAGCGTCGATAGTTTTTGACGAATTGTTCGCCGATTGCTGGGTCATCAAATTGGGAGAGTCCACGTGCTGCCATTGCATTCAGTGTGCGGACGCTCAAAACGGACTCACACACACTTCGCAAGTCTGCTGGCCGAGCATCGATCAACGTTGAAAGTGCTCGGACGCGGGTCGGTAAGTCGACGCGATCGTTCTGCACCATTTGTCTGATTTCATCGAGAGCTCGTCCGTCACCAAACAGTGAACCTAATTCTCGAATCGCTTCGGGAAACCGTTGGGATACGGCGGTTGTCGCAAACGCGTCCCATTGTTTCGGCTTGTCTGCACGTCGCCAGCCTTTGACGGCTTGTTGCATTCCGATGAGGACTTCGCCCTGATAGTTCGCGGGCATGAGTCGGGCAGATCCAAGCAGCGAGTTCATCGGCTCGGGTTGCTCTTCGATTCGCGACATCAGGTTGCGAGAGATCCAACGATGCACGTTCGGCCATTGGCATTGCGTTGCAACTTGTACAAGCGATTGCGGATCATGCTCGCCAACGGGAATCATCCCGTACCAGACCATCGAGGGCAAATCACGGTCGTTGGCGTACTCACTTCGCTGGACGAGTGCAGTCGCAAGTTCCGCTCGATGTTCTGGTGCGAGCCGCTGGAGTGTCGACGCGAGCGTGAGAAGCACGAGTCCAGAGGAGTCCTTGCTTGCCATTTGAACGAGTTCTTGGCGTGTCTCCGCATCGTCGGGATAAATCGCGTCGACGTGCGGGCCAATGACCGTATCCAGCGGCCAAAAATCGCTCAGCAATCGGATTGCCCAAACACGTACATGTTCGTCAGGGTCCTTGAGCATTTCTCGCAGCATCTCATGCGTGGTGGTGCCGCGCTGGTAGTTCGCCCACAACTCAGACAACTTGCCACTCCCGCTTAAGCAGGCAGGCTTGGTGAACGATGACGCTTTGCGTGTACCATCGTAGCTGACCTTGAAAATGCGACCGCTCGTACGATGGACTCCGGTGTGTTCGTGGCACTCGCCGGTGTCGCTCCAGTCCACGACGTAAACGTTTCCGTCGGGGCCAGTGCTGATTTCGACTCCACGAAAAAACGGATCTTTGGCGAACAGAAAATCAGGCTCGTGAGAAGCGACGTACCCGGCACCGTCGCGTTTCAGCTTTTCCACATTCGCACGGTATCCATGCATATTCAGTGTGAACAGTTTGTTGCGATAAGTCTCGGGCCATGTGCCGCCTTGGTAGATCATCATTCCAATATGAGCATGTCCGCCACCGAAGTCGTTCGCTTTGCCGTCACGGCTCTCGGTCCAGTTGGTTTTGGTATCGAAGTGGTAATGATCGGCGATCATGTCGAGTCGCTCGTACACTCCGGGGTTCATGCTTTCGCCAAAGGATTCTTTGAAGTGTGCGCCCGGCATGACGTGCCAAAGGTGACCGATGACGGTATTGATGAAAAACAATTCCCCGTTCTCGTCCCAGTCATGTCCCCAAGGATTTACTGTCCCGTGGCAGAGCACTTCGACAATCTTCTTATCAGGATGAAATCGCCAAATGCCCCCGTCGATTGGGATACGAGATGCGTCGGGCGTGCCCGGAATTCCAATTCGTCCAGGGCATGAGTGTCCACAGCGACCGTAAAGCCAACCGTCCGGTCCCCAACGAAGACCGTTGGCGAAGTTGTGGTAGTTGTCTTGAGCGACGGTGAATCCGTCGAGGATCACTTGGGCTGGACCGTCGGCAACATCATCGCCGTTGGCATCGGGGATAAACAGAAGTTGAGGTGGACACATCAACCAAACGCCACCGCGACCAACCTCGACACTTGTCAGCATTTGGACATTGTCGGTGAACACTTTGCGTTTCTCAGCGTGTCCGTCGTTGTCAGCGTCTTCGAGGATGATAACACGATCACGAAGCGACAGATCAAACCGTTGTTGCCGCTCAGCGTAAGTGTAATTCTCAGCGACCCAAAGACGATGGGAAGTGTCCCAGCAGACCGCAATTGGGTTTTGCACATCGGGTTCGCTCGCGAACAAGTCCACACGAAAGCCGTCCGGGACTTGCATCGTCGCGGCAGCTTCCACGGCGGGCATGGGCATTGCGTCTTGCAGCGTGTCGCTGTTGTAGATCGCGGGAAAGTCGTCGGCGAAGGTCGCTGATGATTCGACTCCGACGAGCAACAGGACAATTAGTGTCACCGAGGCTGAGAAAGTTTTTTGTGCCAGCAAGGTCGCGAACTCCGCACGAGGGATTGATCGCACTAATCTAGCCCCATCGAGCAGCAAGAGCCAACTTGTTTCGCGATCAGCGAAGTTCTCGAAGCAAGTTGATTTGTTGAAACGCCAGCAGGGAAAAGAAAAACCCGTTTGCCGAGACCAAGGTGAATCTCGACAAACGGGCTGTTTTGTCTCGCGTTCTCTAAGGAAGACGATCGCGAGTGGGGTGGCCGTGCCGAAGCATCAGCCCGCCGACTTTAACTACGGGTTACCACCCCGTTGGCTAGTACAGCAATAATCCACTTGATCACCTTCCTTTCGTTAAACTTGTTTGACGAAGCTCGGTCCGGTGCCAACCAGAATGAACCGACGGTTCGTACTGAAAAAGTTAGTCGTGACGCGTCATCACGACCCGACGCTCACCATTATCACAACTTGGCAATGCCAAGGCAAGAAAAATTTGTGGTCTCGTACAAGGATGCTCGATCCGGGCGAAAGGTTCGCCCTTATTTTGGAGGCTATGGAAACATGCTGGTTTTTGCGTGGAAATCCTTGCTATCAAGCCGGTTTGTCGATTTCGTACATGACGATCACGAGGATATCGCTGGCGACGAATGAACTCAGGCCGCCGCCCATGCCGCTGCTCGGCGGAGACGCGTGGCTGGCGATGTTGCCGGTCAGCGAGAGGACTCGAGCACCGCTTTTCCGCATCCAGCGGTTAATCTCGCGTTCGAGTTCGGCCAAATCTGAATCGACGCCTTTGAAGATTTTGACTTGTTGCATGGTTAGAAAAAGTGGATCTAGGTGAGGGGACACGTAATGAGAGAATTTCCGACGGACGCTCAATACGGTAACTCATCCGGCGTGATCGGGCGCGGGTCGGGTGCAGGAGTTTTTGCGGGTTCCCACACTCGTAATTGCACGTCATCGATCATCACTTCCCCAGCCCCGATTAACTCAAACATCAGCCGCACATCGGTTTCGACAAGGGTTTGCCGATACAAACGAACTGGGGTCCAGCCCGGTTGGCCTCGTACCAATAGCCCCATTTCTTGGCCACCGGTGTTGTCATAAATCAGTAGGCCTTGGTGTGGTCCACCAAAACCCATCGTGCGAACCATCGCATCAATGCGTACCGCCGTTCCTGCAGGCACGCGTACGCCGGGGCTTGTGATTTGAATGACGGTGCCTTCGTATCCTCCGGGAAGTTGCTCATCGGTTAACGGTACAACTTTGGCTTGGAGTGCCCCGCCGGCGATCGCGCCTCGCTGCACAAGGCTCACGTCGCTGGACACGCGTCCTTGCAATCGTTGGCCGAAGTCCCATTTGGCACCGCTGAGCGATTGAATGTCATCGAGTGATCCGGCGGGTAATCGATTTTTACCCCAGCCGGTATCGCCTAGCAGCGGCAACCAGGCGACTTGGACCGGCAGATTGCCAATGAGCGCGGGCGGGCAGCTCGTCGGTCGCGGCCAATCCGGCATCAACGCTTCGGTGAGTTGCCAATCGCTTCTCAAAGCCCAGGCATCAGCACGTCGGGCCATGCGCAGACTCGATTCGACATCGCCAGCCCGAAACAGCGGTTCGGCTTCGGCGAGTGTTTGTGCGGCAATGTCGGCGAGGTTACTTGTCGCTGTCGACGGTAGCACGCGTGCGGATCTTGCGAGGCTCCAGTCACTCACCGTCCTGCGGACGCCTTCTTCGGTAAGTTGCCATCGGTCTAGTCCAGCTTGCCGAGCAAAGCGACTTGCGGAAACACCAAGTTGTCCACCGAGGCTCGGATCGCTCGATGAAAACAAGATCTCAACGGCGTCTGGCGACACAACTTGGATGCTGGCACCTTGCGGTGTTGTTTGCACGGGTAGCCGTTCTGCGGAAAAATGCGTCAGCCGCCAAACCGTCTTGGCGGCATCGCTCGGAGGCAAAAGCAACTCAATAGAGGCTCCGTCTCCCGCGAGAACTTGCGAACCACGTGTCGCGACTGAGCTGAGAAGGTAGATCTCCGCAGAGCCGACGGACAATCGCCCCATGTGATACGGCGCGCCGGACATGGCGAATGGCGGTTGCTGTGTTGAGCTTGCGATCCACGGTGCGATCATCGCGATGGTGCGATTGACATAGCTGAGCGCCATCGCTCGTTGGCTGTCCATCGGCGTGCCCGAAGCGAGTGAGCGTGTGGAACGAAACAGGATAGCTCGCGGCGTCGTTTCCAATGCACGAATCGCTTGTAACCACATCGCATGCCATTGGAAATGGTCGCTGCGAGGTACACCAATTCGGTCAGCAATCGCATCCGTTTGCACGAGCAACGATTCGGGTGGCATGCAGGAAATGCCGACGGCCGATTCAATGCGACGATTGATTTCAGTCGATTGCGTAGCGAGGCCCAAAAGTTCTTCATCAGCCGACAAGCCGCGGATCGGAGGTGGCAAGTCGTGGATCATCGCGTCAACCAATGGTTCATATTGGCGACGTGACTCCAAGGGAGCGGCAATGATCGGACGCTGCCAAACGCTCGGCCAGTTTCGCAGTCGCTCGCTCGTCGAAGTCGCTGAGGCAATTCGACTTGAGTCCAACGCGACACCAGATCCGATGTACCATCCGGCAACTGGCTCCAGCAGTGTTTGGAGTGATGGATCGGGCGCCGAAGGTGGCGGAGCGTACACGGAGACGCGTGCACGAATCGCTTCGCTTAGGATCTCACTATTGGGAGGTCGAGCGAGCAGCACGGCGTCAAAACCGAGCGAGCGAACCCAGGCGAGTGGCTCACCGTTATGCTGCAAAATGCGAGTGACTTGGTCGACCGGAAACGCATTGGATGCTACCGCTTTCGCGCGGCCTGGTGTGTCGACGGATAAACGACGTGCCTGGGCCTCGTCATCTGTTCTCGTGGTATGTGTTTCACTTGGAGTTTGATTGCTGATCGGTACCAAGCCATCGACGCGGAGTTCGTCGATACGCAGTGCGGTTGTTCCTGGGCCGCTGTAGGCATTGATGATCACCGCATCAACATACGGATCTCGCAAGTCAGCGTCGCTGCCATGCTCACGTCGCATCGCTATGGTCTTCAACCGCAAGTCACGTTCGATCGAGCCGACACCAATCGCGGCAAACTTGCCCGGAGAGTGATAGCTCGCGCCGAACACATAGACGCTGCTCGCGCGGCGACTCGATTCGTCGCGGTGATACGGAAAACGAATTCGAAAGCCGACTCGAAATCCGTCGCGTGCACTCATCACGCTCACATTTGCAACCAGATCGTTAATCGCTCGCACAGGCTCGATCGGATAAACCAAGATCGCTTCGGTACCGAGTGACGCGACAAGGGTGATTGTTTCACACGATCGACCGTCCAGTCCTCCGTCGGCCAAGTGGTTCTGGGAAATCACTCGCGCGTCACAGTCGCTTGTGTCCAAATACCATCGCGGCGGATACGCATCCAACCCATCATAGAGCTGTGCCGTCGCTGTGGAGCAGTAGCCAATCGCGAGCACCACAAAAGCGAAGATCGCAAGTGTCCAAGACGATTGACGAATCGGAGTTTCAGCCCGCAACGTTTGCCGAACCAGCACGTTGAACCTAATTTTCGTCGATGCGAGTTGGGTTACTGGCATTGATCGTTGACCTGGACGCCCAGCTGCGAAACAATCGCCGCCGACGCGTTATCGCCCACACTGCCTCGAGAATTGTGGTTTCAACACGACAACTTGTTGAATAAAGACCACATGCTCTTTGGCACCGGAGAATTCGTTCCTAAAGCGTTTGGATACCAAGATTTAGGCTCGCAAGCCAAGGGGAAACCGTGTTGCCGAAAAACAACACGAAATTTCTGGCTCGGCAACCGCGGGTTTTTTGTAAGTGCTTTTCTGGTAACGGCTTAGGTGTCGATGTGGGTGGTTTTGCAGGGACGCGGCATCGCGAATGCATTGGATGCGATGACAACGAAGTTAGACAAACTGACCGCGACCCTGGAGCAGGCTGTTATGCAAAAGATTATCGGAAATGCTGAAACCAAGAATGACGAGACCCCAGTTGAGCTGCAAGAAATGGCCCAAGCCATTGATGCATTGCCCGCTCATTATCGGGACGCTGTCGCTCCAGCACTCACTCGCGTGATCGAGTGCAGCACTCGACGTCGCCGAATTCTGAATTTGGTCCAAGAAGCGTTGTCGCAACTTCGCTTGGACATGAAGTACCTGATTTTCGATCTCGAAGCGACTCGTCGTGAACGTGATCAGTACAAAGAAATGCTCGAGCAAGACGGTCGTCTGTAATCTCGATCCGTGAACAAGGACTCTCCGAGTCACTTCTCTTTTCGCAAGAACTTTTCTTTACCAGCGAGCGTGCCGTCATCCACGACGACGGGCGCTCTTGGAAGTCGACGCCAATCGAATTGCTCGATGATTGTGGCGTGCAGTTGATCAAGGCTTTGGGCTCCTTTTACGGCTTCACTATCGAAGCCCGCAGAAATCGCTGCCCACTTTGCGATATGAATGGGTTCGACACCCGCGTCACGAAAGTGGCTTAATCGTGTGTCACCGTGTCGTTTCGCAAGCCGTCGTCCGTCCGTGCCAACAACAAGCGGCACGTGTGTGAAACTCGGTGGCGTCCATCCAAGCGCCGCATAAAGTTCGAGCTGTCGAAACGCGCTAGGCAGTAAGTCGTCGCCGCGAACGACTTCGGTCACGCCCATTGCGGTGTCATCGACAACAACGGCAAGTTGATAAGCGGCTTCACCGGTTTTGCGAGTGATGGGAAAATCACCTAAGTCCGTGTGCGGCACACACGACTGTTCGCCAGCGAATCGATCAACAAACTCGAGTGGGGCGTGGCGGCTTCGAAATCGCCAACAGAACGTACCCGCCTCGGGAAGTGGATCTCCAAGACTCCAACCAGCACAGGTGCCAGGATAAACCGGGCCTTCATCGCCAACGTGCGGAGCGGACGCGGCAGTTTCGATATCACGCCGAGTACAAGTGCACGGATAAACGTAACCCGACTCAATTAACCGCGTCAGCGAATTCTGGTACAGGCCGACTCGTTCGGTTTGGATATACGGAGCATGCGGACCGCCGACATCGGGACCGAAATCCCAGTCGATTCCAAGCCATTTCAAATCGTCGATCGCTTGCTGGGTCGCCCACGGCTTCACGCGAGGCGAATCAATGTCTTCGATCCGCAAAATGAGTGTTGCGTTATTGGATCGAGCGGACCAGTAAGCGAGCAAGTACGTTCGAGCATTCCCAAGATGCTGGGCACCCGTCGGCGAGGGCGCCAGCCGAGCCACCGGCGGTAATGGGCTCTCGGTCATTGGAGTTTCGCCCTTAAAATTCAGCGTTACCTGGCGTGCGAGGGAACGGGATGACGTCGCGGATATTTTGCATCCCAGTGACATATTGCACAGCACGTTCGAGCCCCAAGCCAAATCCAGCGTGTGGAACCGTTCCGTAGCGCCGCGTGTCGATGTACCACCAGTAATCTTCCTCGCGAAGTCCGGCTTCGGTCATTCGTGACAGCAAAACGTCGAGACGCTCTTCACGTTGGCTTCCACCGATGATTTCGCCGACACCCGGAACGAGCACATCCATCGCCGCGACCGTGCGGCCATCGTCGCTGACTCGCATGTAGAACGGCTTAATCGTCGACGGATAATCCGTCAAAATCAAAGGGCCTTTGACGTGTTGCTCGGTGAGATAACGCTCGTGCTCCGCTTGCAAGTCGATGCCCCATTTCACGGGATAATCGAACTTTTGCTTGGCGGCCAACAATGTTTCGACTGCCTCGGTATACGTCATGTGCGCGAACGGACGCTCAATCACGCTGCGGATTTGCTCGATGACTCCGGGTTGGATCCGTTCTTCAAAGAACTTCATGTCTTCGCCGCAATGGTCCAAGCAATCCGTGAAGATTCGTTTCAAAAAGTCTTCAGCCAACTGCATATTGTCGGCGAGGTTAAAGAACGAAGCTTCTGGTTCGACCATCCAGAACTCAGCCAAGTGGCGACTGGTGTTGCTGTTCTCCGCGCGGAACGTCGGTCCGAACGTGTAAATGCGGCCAAGTGCAGTCGCGTACGTTTCGCCATTGAGTTGTCCGCTGACCGTCAAGAACGCTGGCTTCTTGAAGAAGTCATAGTCATAGTTGACGGGCTTTCCGGATGCCGCAAGCTTGTCAAGATTCAGTGTCGTGACCCGGAACATCTCTCCGGCGCCCTCGCAATCGCTCGCGGTGATGATTGGAGTGTGCGTGTAGAAGAATCCGTTTTCGTCAAAGAAGCGGTGGATCGATTGGCTGATGCGATTGCGGACACGCATCACCGCGCCGATAGTATTGGTGCGAGGTCGAAGGTGTGACCATTCCCGCAGTTTCTCAAGCGTATGACGCTTCTTTTGCAGTGGGTATTCCTCGGCGTCGGCCCAGCCGATGACACGCACTTCGCTCGCGTGCAGCTCCGTGGCCTGTCCCGAAGCAGGCGATTCTTTCAACTCGCCCAAGACAATGATGCTGCAGCCCGCAGCGAGCTTTTGGATCTCACTGGCGTAGTTGCTTAGCTCCGCTGGCGCGACGACTTGCAGATTGCCGAAGCAGCTGCCGTCGTTGACTTCGATGAAACTGAAGCCGCCTTTGCTGTCGCGCCGTGTCCGCACCCAGCCGCGAATTTCACGATCGTTTCCGATCGCCGCGACTGTGCGAGCTTCGGCAATACTGGTCCACTTGCTCATGATTCCGTCCGTTACGCAAACAGGTTGAATGAAGATTACTGGGTTGTTGCTGAGGAGTGTTTCGCACGATAAACGAAACCCCAGACGATCAAGATGGCGTATGTACCGAGGACTCCGAGTATCAAGTAGCGAGCCATGTCTGACTTCGCCATTTCACTGGTAATCGCAGCCTTTGCGGCAATCGTGGCACCCACAACCGCGAAAATCATCAGTGCGTTCCAGACGATCATGCTGATGCCCTTGGGTTTCTCGTCACCCAAAATGCGTTTGCTGTTCATCATCAAAAAGAACGTTACATAAGCGACCGGCAACAGCATGGCTCCGAAACCGGAAGCGATGATCGGCAACCAGAATTTCGCGTCACCAGCCCATAGGTAAACCCAGCTCGCTCCCGAGAGGCCTGCGACGAGGCATCCGATCACGAACGGAGCATTGTCAGTGGGTCGGTTGAGCATTTCACGGAAGACGTAACCGTTGATCAGCATCAAGATGATGATTGTCGAGAAACCCATGCCGAAAACACCGAGCCCGAAGACGAGTTTTGCTTTGGTGGGACCGAGCAATGGCGAAAGTGTCTCGGACAGTTGGAAAGCATTCCGTTTGACGAGTGCAGCCGCCATCGTCTTTTCGTCAACGCTGAGCTCAGCAGCAAGTTGAAGCTTGTCAGCTTCACTCGTGTTCGCAGCCGCAGCTCCAAGTTGCATATCGACTCGTGCAAGGAGATTGTCTTTGACGCCACCGAAGAGCGGACTCGTCTCCATCACCGGTAGGTCCGTGCTCTTGAGACTGTCGTCGATGCGAGCATGGAAAGACGCCGCAGCAGCGATGACGACACAGCTCGTTACGAGCACGTAAGGAATCGCCATGCCGGTTGATAAGTCAAAGCGAGCGAGCCCACGAAATGGCTTGTCCCATCCACGGCTGAGCATGGAATAAGGCAGCAAGAAGGTCATGTTGATCCCAACGGCTGTGGCTGCCGCTGCGATCATGACGCTCTGTTGACTGTCGACAATCTTCTGGGACCAAAAGCTTCTCGCGTCTTCAGGGAGGTTGGCTGACAACTCCGCCAAACGACCCGCAGGTTCACTCCATTGATTGAGATTGGGAATCAATCCGCTAAGAATTTCCCCAAAATTGAGTTCGCCGTTAAAGGCCAACAGTACCACAACGCCAAAGAAGCAAATCACGATCATGCCGATCAGGGCTTTGAGAACCGTGTCGAACAATTTGGCGGCTTTGCCTTGCTTTAAGTTTAACATCACGACTGCGAATGCGGTGATGAAGATGATTGCCGTGACGATTAGCTTGGTGTTCGTTGAGTCGCCAAGACCAGCCTCTGACGTGGAGCCGATGGTGAACAGATTGCGATCCAGCGCGTCGTAACAGAGACTGAATTGCGGCATGCACCAAATCATGTTGGCGAGGCTTGTCGCGACAAGCCAACCCCAACCGAGCGCCGGATTGATCTCGTTGTTGATCGCTTCGAACGGACGACGGCCAGTTGAGAGCGTGACGTAGCTGATTGCCGACAGCATCACGACGCCCATGAAGATCGCAACGAGTTGCAACCAAATCATGCTGGTGCCGCCGAGAACGCCGAGAAACAGTGCACCCGCGAGTGAACCGCCACCGAGTGTGATGGCGCTTTGCAGCCAACCCGGACCCGAAAGACGAACGAAAGCGCCAAGCACCTTGCCATTCGCTTGGGCGTCGAGCAGTAACTTGCGATCAGCTAGAACTTTTTCACTGACAACTGGGACCGAGTTTGAATCATTCATTGGTTCTTGTTCAGACTAACTTTCGAGTTCGACGAGGTAGCGTTCGGCATCGAGCGCAGCCATGCAGCCGGTGCCGGCGGACGTGATTGCTTGACGATAATAGTCGTCCGCGACGTCGCCTGCAGCAAAAACTCCATCGACGCTCGTGTTCGTGCGAAACGCCTTGGTCCATTTGATGTAGCCGTTTTCGTGCATTTCGACCGCTCCACCCAAGAAACTCGTGTTCGGAGTGTGCCCGATGGCAACAAACATGCCGCCAACGGTTAGCTCACGAGTCGATTTGTCGACCGTATTCTCGAGCTTCAAACTGGTGACGATTTTTTCGTCGCCCAAGACTTCAGTGACAACACTGTTCCAGACCATTTCGATCTTGGGGTGATTGAGTGCACGATCTTGCATGACTTTTGACGCACGCATTTCGTCACGGCGAACGATCAAGTAAATCGTTGCTGCGTCCTTCAAATTGGCGAGGTACGTCGCTTCTTCGACTGCCGAATCGCCACCACCGACCACAGCAAGCGGTTTTCGGCGATAGATCGGAAGCGCGCCATCGCATACGGCACAGGCGCTGACACCTTTGTTCTTGTACGCATCTTCAGATGGCAAACCGAGATAGTTCGCTCGAGCACCCGTGGCAATGATCACCGTGTGTGCCTTCACAGGTTCACCGCTGGCTGGGTAAAGCGTATGCACGCCGCCTGAGGAAAAATCGACACTTGCAATGTCATCGCCGATCACGCGGGTGCCGAAGTTGAGAGCTTGTTGCTTCATCAACTCCATCAACTCGACGCCTTGCACGGCGTAGTGCGGTTGGCCATCTCGTTCGTGTCCAGCGGGTGCTGGCGGAAGGTTATAGTGACGGTCCTTGTCCACAGCGGACTCGACGAACGCGCGGATGTTGCCCGCGGGGAAGCCAGCATAGTTTTCGACTTCTGTCGTAAACGCCAATTGCCCCAGCGGAATCATCTCAGGTCGAACCGTTCCCTCGTAAAGGACTGGATCGAGGTTCGCACGTGCTGCGTAGATCGCCGCCGACCAACCAGCCGGACCGCTACCAATAATGATCATCTTTTCGATTTTGTCGCTCACGCTCAGGTGCTCCGAAGTCGTCGCTGGCTAAAAAAGTGCGTTTTTGAAGGGGCGGCGTCACTCCACAGCGAGCCGGGACGGCATTATACGAGGATTAGCCACCGGGACTAAGGGAGGGTCGACGTCTCATCGGAGTAAACGCTCCCAATCCCAATACTTTTTGAAACAAACAGTCCGTCAGTACTGTCTTTACTGCACTGTTCTTTATTGCAATGAGTAACGCAAGCGAACGGCGGCAAAGCGACCGGCAGCACGTTTCGAATCAAGTCGAGCTTTATCAATGGGCGTGTCGTCCGAACAACTCACCTCGCTGCTCGATCGCCATTGGGGGCCGCTTCTGGCCTGGGTTGGGATCCAGAACCCGGCCGCTGAGGACGTCGTGCAGCAGGCCTTCATTTCGCTCGCTAGCCAGTCGTCGGTTCCGGATCATCCGGTCGCATGGCTCTATCAAACCAGTCGCCGTTTGGCGATCAACGAATCGACCCAGGCGGCAAGACGACGACGACGGCACGCGGTTGTTGCTCGCTCAGAATCTTTGTCGCCGAATGCTTGGAAATCAACCGAAGCCGCCGAGCTTGTCGAAAAACTCAGCCAACTTGATGAAGCCCAACGCCAAGTCATTGTCGCGAGACTTTGGGGCGACTTGAGTTTTGAGGACATTGCGGCAGTAACTGGTTCATCACGAGCGACCGTCTGGCGGCGCTATCAGTCGGGACTTCAATCTCTCCAACAACTTTATGGTGTCACATGCGAATCGACGAAACCAAGCCCGGCCAACCCGACGACGATGAGTTGACTGTGCTTGCCCGTCGCCTCGGGCGAATCTCGTTAAGCACTCAACCGACGGAACGCGACCACCTCATGTTCCAGTGCGGACAAGCGGCAGCCGTGGCACAGGCTTCGACTCCCTCATCCGAGAAAAAACTCTGGTTTTCGATAGCCGCTTGCATGTTGGTTGCATTCGGTGGCGGCACGCTCGTTGGTCACAATTCGAGCACGACTTCGGGAGCCGCTGTGACCCAAAAAAACTTGACCACGAAACAGGTAGATGTCGACCCCGAGTCTCCCGTTGAAGAGTTACTCGCGAGTAACAAGTGGTCAACGTCGTTTCTGACTCGTGCAACTCGACAACCAACTCAAGCAGCCAGAATCCTTCATGCGAGCAGTATGTCAAAGCAACCGACTAATTTCGATTTTCCGATCGAGCCGCTGCAATCGATCCAAGCATCGGATGCTCCGCCGATCCGCGCCGGTCAATGGAGTATTTACAGCGACTCCAGTTCAACTCCCAAGTCTTGAGGCAGTGTTATGAGATTCTTAAGAAGTCTTTGTGTTCACTCGGTTTTGCTCATTGCAGCGTCTGTTGGAGCTTTGCCTTTGGCCGCGGATGAGCCGACGACGATCGAACTAGCCATTTATCCCCAGCAAATCGACGCTGGTCCAACAGACCACCGGTTTCTGCCTCCGGATGATCAGCTCAAGCCGGGTAATGCGGCAGTCGTGATGTTGCGGTCGATTTGGGAGCAACAAGCGTTCATGACAAGAACGCTTCCTCGCGTTCGCGATTGGATGGAGATGCCTATTGATGACGACGACATCAAGCAAAACTTTTCCTTCGGTTCGATTGAATCGCAACTCCGACGTGCTGCTTGGATGCGTGATGCCGATTGGGATTATCCAATGAACGAAGAGCCCGCAATGTCCATATTGCTGCCTGATGTTCAGGGTTTGCGAATGATTGTCGGTTACTGTCAAACACTTTGGATTCGACAACGTCTTGCCGCGGGTGATTTGGACGGGGCACGTGAAGCAATCCAAGTGCAGTTCGCCTGCGGACGCCACCTTTCGAAGACTCCATTTTTAGTGACCCAATTGGTGGGTTCGGTGATCGCCGGATACGGTTTGGATGAAACACAATCACTGATCCAGAAACCGGCGAGTGACAATCTTTACTGGACGCTTGCGATGTTGCCAGATTCGCTCTCCGATTGGTCGGCAGTGATCGATCGCGAGTCCACGATGCTGCGTGATTCACTTCCGTCGCTCGCGAATTCAATGCCGCCCATCGATGACCCCGCATGGAGCAAGCTCGCGGGCGAAATGTCCGACTTGATGCTTCAGCAGATGGTACGCCCGCTGACGATCATGGAGGGGTTGCAACTTCAGGCGAAAATGTTTGACCTCGCAAAGGAAGATCTCAGGCGATGGGACATGTTCACGGAAGAGGTGCTGGTAAAAATGCGCCCGGAAGAAGTGGGGATGCGATGGATTTTGGCGCTTAATGATCGAATCTGGAGCGACGTGCGTCGAGCGTGCACTCTTCCGCCAAACCACGCATTGAAGCGACTAAAGGAAGTCGACGCCATGGTGGAAAACGTGATGCAACGAACGGGGGCGCCCGCGTCACCGTTTCCTAAGGACACGGTTGCAATCTATCTCGCCATGCACCGTTTTGATCGCCGCGTCAAGTTGCTGCAAACGGTAGAGGCGATTCGAGATGACGCGGCCCGAAACAACGGTGAATTGCCAGGGTCGCTGGATCAACTCTACCTGCCCGCACCCAATGATCCGCTGACTCAGCAACCCTTTGTTTACGAGAGAAACGGTGACACCGCGACACTCTCGATGGCACGACTCGAAGGCGTGGCCGAACCAACCCAGCAGCGACTGGTTTATAAGATATCTGTGCTTCAAACTAGCCTCGGCGACGATTCCAAGTCGCCATAACGGCTTAGGCAGTAGGAAGGATAATGCCGTAGAAACACCCGCTGGGAAAAGGAGCTATACTGCTCGTTTTGCTGCATCTTCGTTCTGTTGGCATGTTGATTCCTATGAGCACGCTCTTTGTCGCACTTGGTTCGATCGTTGGATTTTTTGTCGCGTATTTCACTTACGGCCGTTGGCTCTCCGAGAAGCTCTTTAAGCTGACAGCGGATGAGCCAATGCCGAGCGAAACGATGCGCGACGATGTCGACTATGTGCCGACTCGACGATCGATCGTTTTCGGTCACCATTTCACGTCCATTGCCGGAACTGGGCCGATTGTGGGGCCAGCGGTTGCTGTGTTTTGGGGTTGGTTGCCGGCCTTGCTTTGGGTTTTGTTCGGCTCGATCCTGATCGGTGGCGTCCATGATTTGGCAGCGCTGGTGATCTCAGTTCGAAATCGTGGCCAAACCGTTGGTGAATCTGCCGGACGATTGATCTCGCCGCGAGCAAAAGTATTGTTCTTGATCGTGCTCGCCATGGCCCTTTCAGTCGTGCTCGCGATTTTCGGGCTCGTGATCGCTAGTATCTTCTCGTTTTACCCAGAGTCTGTGTTAAGCGTTTGGGTAGCGATGCCGGTCGCAGTGGCGATTGGATGGTGGGTCTATAAGAAAGGTGGCAACTTGCTTTGGCCCTGCGTATTCGGTTTAGGCATCCTTTATCTGTCTGTCTGGTTGGGGGCCTACTACTTGCCGATTGACATTGCGGGATGGTTGCCGGGCGGTGATGAAAAGTTGTGGACGCCTGTTGTGGTTTGGACGTTTCTGTTGTTGGCGTACGCTTACGCGGCGTCGGTACTTCCGGTTTGGCTCTTGCTCCAGCCCCGTGATTACATCAACAGCCAACAGTTGTTTGTTGCTTTAATTTTGTTAATCGTCGGATTGTGCGTCGCATCGTTCACTGGCGCAGCGGACCTTTCCGCAGCGGCACCCGCGATTGCTCAGCAAGTTCCCGCAGACGCACCGCCGATGTTGCCGTTCCTGTTTATCACGATTGCCTGTGGCGCGTGCAGCGGATTCCATTGTTTGGTCAGTTCCGGTACGACAAGCAAACAAATCGAGAAAGCGACCGATGCGTTGGCCGTCGGCTACGGTGGCATGTTGATGGAAGGCATGCTAGCGGTGCTGGTGATCCTTGCCTGTTGTGCAGGCGTTGGAATGGGTAAGATCACACGAACAGAAAGTGCAACCGCGGGGGTGAGTTACGAACGATCATCTGAAACGGGCCGCGCCGCCTGGCAAGGTTACTACCGTACCGGTGTCGATGGTGATCCCGACGGCGGATGGAAGAAGTTGGCGCTTCGGCAGCAACTGGGTGCGTTCATTGATGGCGGAGCAAACTTCCTGTCTGCGATTGGCATCCCACTGCGTCTTGGCGTTGCAGTCATGGCCGTACTCGTTGCCTGTTTTGCAGCAACAACACTCGACACCGCGACACGTTTGCAACGATACGTCATCAGCGAATTAGCGATGACTGCAAACGTTCCGGCGCTCGCCAATAAATATGTCGCGACAGGAATCGCTGTCGGTGTCGGCATGAGCATCGCGATTTTCGCGGGCGATACGCCGGGCACGGGTGGCAAGGTTCTGTGGCCACTGTTTGGTGCGACGAACCAATTGCTTGCTGGGATGGCCTTGATGGTGGCTGTGTTTTATCTCTCGCGACGAAGCAAGCCGCTAGCGATGTTGTCCATCCCAATGTTCATCATGTTGCTGATGCCTGCATGGGCGATCGTTTACGACTTGACTCAAAATTGGATCCCCGGAAAGAACTATGTCTTGATCACGTTTGGTGTCGGGATTTTATGCTTGCAGGCTTGGATGGTCGTCGAAGGTTTGCTCGTCTGGCGTGCAGCTCGCGGAGTGCTTGAACCGGCGATCGACGCGGCACCCAAGTCACTCGCCACGAGCTAGTGAACTCTCCAGCGTCGTCGCTGGAAAACGCTTTGCCGTGGCGAAATACACCGTGATTCCGCCCACGAAAGCGATGCTCGTGGCGATGGCGACCCATTGCCACGGCAAGTGAGATTGGTCGTCGAGGCTGCTGCCCAAAAACGAGAAACTCTCGTGGTAACGCCCGACCAATTCGAGCAATCCGTTGTGCGTCAAATGCATCAACATCCCCGGAATCACGCTGCCGGATCGGTAAGCGACCCAGCCCAGGATCAGGCCAAGCAGCGTTGACGGCACAAAGCGTTCGATCAACAACGCGTTGCCCGTTAGCACATGAAACAAGCCAAAGATCAATGACGTGATCACAATCACGCGAGTCGGTGACAGGACCTTCGAGAGAGCCGAGAACAAGAACCCGCGAAAGCAAAGTTCTTCGATGATCGCGGGCGTGAGTGCAAGCGTCGCAACCAATAGCCAAGGCGGTACTTGCTTCCAAGCTTCCAAGACCTTCATTGTTTGTTGGATGCGTTCTTCGCTCAGTCCACCGATACCAAGCGAGTCGGCAATCACGAACGCTTCATGGGCGACCGCCCAGGCTCCGACCCCGATCAACAGGCACCCCAGCAACGCCAATGGCTGAGGCCGCGATACTCGAAAAGTCGTTTGAAGCTGGTTGCGCCCAAGCCATGCCGCGAAGAGTGGGACCAGTCCAAACGTCACAATGAGGGCGACTGCGTTGAGCAGCAGCTGAGAGGAGATGCTAACGGACTCACGATTCGCTTCGAGCCACTGCATCAGCGAATTGGAAACGACAAAGTAAATGGGAACTAATAGCGCCAGCATCAGCATCGCCGCTGACAGCGATGGAACAGGACTGGTCACGAGCGGACGACGCAGCATCGAGCCGATCGATTGTTCGCTGGTTCGGAGCACGGCATCGCTACCGAATAGTTTTGCCGCCACAGCGAGAGCTGCGGCCGCGTAGACAATCGTGCTAAGAATCGCGGCGACGGTTGCTGATGGTGTTACCGTTCCGGCGAGCAAATCACGAGCGAGTAAGACGATGTTAATGAGTGGAGCAATCGCGAGCGGACCCTTGAGTTCGACGCCTGGCATCAGCGAAAGCATGCCCGGCGTGAGCGACAGCAGCATCACCGGAATCAGGTAGGCCTGTGCTTCTTTGAATGACTTGGCAAAGCTTGTCAGCGATAAGAGCAGCGCAGAGAAAAAACAGCTAAAAAGCACTAAAAGAGCGAGTATTTGAAGTACGGTGAGCCACGGAAATGTTGGCTGGCCGGTCAGCATCGGTAGCAGTCGTGCGAAGTACAGCGTCGTGAACATCGCCAACAAATTGGCAATCGCCGTTAGCAATGCGACCGTGACCACCGCGACATACTTTGCGAACAGCACGTAGCTCCGCGGAACCGGCGATGCCATGAGTGCTTCCATGGTGCCGCGTTCGCGTTCTCCGGCGGTCAAATCGATCGCTGGATAGACGGCGCCGGTGATCGTCATCAGCACGAGCACCAACGGAATGATCGTGGCAAGCATCGATGATTTCTTCGCCTCACCGACACTCGTTACGTTGACTTCAAGAGTTGAGGCGAACCTGGGGATGATCGCTGCGGCTGTCTCGGCCTCTCGCAGTTTGAACCATTGCAAGCGTTCGGTGAGGATCCGACGCGCCGCCTCGCTAGCAGCGTCACCTTCATAGGCGATGATGGTCACGTTGGACGTATCGCCCAGACTGATTTCGGCGGCGACATCAATCAGGTTTTCTTCGAGTGCTTGACGTGGCATTAGGTTGGAAGTCCCGCCCACGCGAAACTCCGCCACATTCCCGCCGCTCGACGCAACGACTTCTGCCGGCGGTTGGCTTCGCGGATCCGAGAGTATCGTATTGAGCCAACCCGCTTCTGCTTCCGTTGAAACACCAACCGTGTAACCGTCTTCGGCTGGGCCACCGGCCGAAAGCAAGAAACGGTTCAGCGCCATACTCAGCAGCGGATACACCAATAGCGGCATCAGCAGAAGCGTGATGATGGTTCGTCGATCACGGAGCGTTTCCCGCAATTCTTTTTGGCAAAGCCGAATGATTCGGCCTTGGAATTTCGCAGTTGGCATGCTCGTTAACTCCGCATCAGGTCAACGAACATTTCGCCAAGATGCTGACGCCCCGTCGACGACTGCAATTGCTCGAGCGTGCCTTCGTGTTTCAACTCACCACGATGAAGCAGCCCGAATCGGTCACAAAGACGCTCTGCTTCATCGAGTCGGTGGGTGCAAACCACAACCGCTTTACCAAGCGAACGTAAGTGTTCGATGTATTGGAAAATGGTTTGAACGCCAACAATATCCAATCCCCGAGTCGGCTCATCAAGCAACATTACCGGTGGATCATGAATCAATCCACGTACCAAAGTGACTCGTTGCCGTTGTCCGGTACTGAGTGAACCCGCGCGGCGATCAAGCAGCGATTCGATTTCCATCAGCTTGGCAAGCGTTTCCGTTCGCTCGTTCGCAATTTTTTGACTGACTCCGTACAGGTCCGCGAAATACAACAGCATCTCGCGAACGCTCAGCCACGGATAAACGCCATCGTTGGACGAAACAAACCCCAAGCGGGATTTGACACCGATCGGATTGTCCTCAGTTCGAACGCCATCGACTTCGGCATAGCCAGAGTCCGGTGTAACCAGCCCCAGAATCATGCGCAACGTCGTTGTCTTGCCAGCACCGTTTGGCCCGAGCAGTCCATAGACTTCGCCGGGCGAGATGCGGAAGGACAAACCGTTCACCGCGCAGACTTCACCACGCTCAAGCGGGAAGAGTTTTTTAAGCGAGTGCGCGATGAGCATGGAGTCAGGTCAATCAAGAGACGATTAATTGACCTTGGTCAATCGTTCCAGTGGGACGTAGTAGCGTTGGTAACAGCTACCATCGCTGAATTTTTCTCCGCGTGGATCAGACACGAGGACCGTGGCCCGACGTGTGATCCGGTTGATACGCCCGACGAGAACACCTCGTTCACTCGCAAAACGGACTTTGTCGCCGACGCGAATATCGAAGCGTTTCGCGGCACGTTCCCGTTGGGTAATTAGATCATGGTGATAATCCGTGTGGGCAAAATAACGCTTCGCGATGGATTGGAAACGTGGATCGGAACAGTTGCCTTCGTCCCAAACCAGCATTTCGACCAAGTGCGTGAATTCGTGTTCAGTAATTCGCTGCATCGCTTCGAGCCGATTCCGGCATTTGTGTCCCGTCACGACGACAGGGCGATTCACGTCTTCGAACGTTTGGAACAGTAGCGTCGAGGAAAGCACCAATTCGAACTTTCTGGGGCCATGTCTTTTGCCGGGGGTGTAATGGGTGACCAGCTTGCCCGCTACCCGAGTCATTCGAGACGACAACCCGAACGACAGTCCCTCGGCCTGGGCGGTCGGGATAATCTCGCCGTCAAAGAAATAGTCGTCATATAGACGAACCATTCGAGCGATGTCCTCGGTCTCGATCCGGAAGAAATTCGGTCGATCCACGAGCCGGCTCAACAACAGCGTTTCGCGATGGATTGCCGCCTGGCGAGACGTGATTTCCTCTCGTGTCATCGAATGTTTTTGGATCCGGGTTGCTAATTGCCCCAAAACCTCTGGATCTCGAGGCCGGATCGTTCTGCGATTTCGCGAGGTGCTCATTTCCATCGTTCGCTTATACTCGTTCGCTCTTAATCGGTCCCGAATCTTTTTCTTGAGCAAAGGGTTCCATTGCGTTTACGTTCAACAAAGATTACCCGAGTCGCCAATCAAGTGACATTCCGGTTTCCGAAGCGACACTTGATTGACTGGTCACTTGATCGGTACCGGAGCTAACACGCGTTTGGCTCTGTTGAGGGAAAAAATGCGTTGATGTCGTTAAAATTGGCATTTTTCGTTGTTCGTGGCATCGAATCAGCCAAATTTATTTGACGCAGGTCCCTCTTTACTGAGATAATGGGGGACGCTGCGTTACGCGGGGAATCCTGGCGGCTAAGGTCCCCAAATTTGGCGAGCTTTCATCACCGTAAGTTCGTATTTCCAGCAGTATCTTGTCACGAACATCCACCGACCGCCAAGAAGAACGTCGCAAATGAACGACCGCATTCAGCCTGAACCATCCAGTACCGCAATTGCAGTGACTGATTCGACCAAAACCCGACGAACGCTGCTTATCGCTTGGTTTATGTTCTTGGTATTGAGCGTTGCCACTGTTTTGGCGACGCGGGCGAGTGCCCAAGCGGCCGTCGCACAACCAAATCCTGCTGCACCAGCTGCAGCAGGTAAATACGATGTGATGACGTTGAACCCTCAATTTCTGGATCCGGCAATCAAGCAAAAGATGGAACGGGCTGCGAAAGCCTTGGTAACGGCTCGAGATCTCAATGGTTTCGCCGATTTGCCGTACGCGAAAGGCTATATCGATACCTATCTCCCAGCAAAAATCACTCAACCTGACTCGCTGGGTGAAATCTCCCCCCTGATCAATGAAGTGATGCAGAACTACGCTCGCTGCCAGAAAGCTGGGAATCCGGGGGCAATGAAAATGGTGGAGTGGCTCTTCAGAGGCATGGGGCCCGTGGCGCAAGGCAATTACCAGCCAGCCGCTCGGATTAATGCGACGTTGGTTCTTGGAAAGCTGGACATTAGGGCTGCAACAGGCGAAACGCCGCCAGTTCCGCTCAAGTACAGTTTCCCCATCTTATTGACGCTTTACCAAAACCCGGCGAATCCGGACGGGGTTCGTGCGGCGGCGCTTCAAGGCTTACATCGAATGGCGTTGTATGGAGCTGGACTACTAACTCAACCTGAACGCGACGCTCTAGTCGCTGAAATGAAAAAGCTTCTTGATGAGCCTGTGCCAGAGAATCGGTCGGCTAAAGCCCACGCGTTTTTACAACGCTACGCGGTAGATGTGCTTGATTTGCTCTCCGCTCCGAACGACAAAACTCTGGCAACTCAGCTTGTTGGAATTAGCACGAACTCCGAGATTCCTGACCTAATTGCACTGCATTCAGCTGCGAGATTCGGTTCGATGGGCCAATTGAAAGGCTCGGTTCCCGCCGCAGCGATCGTATTGGAAAGCTGGTCCAAGCGGGCTTTGAAGGCTTTCGAGGCTGAGCTTAATCGTTTGAATGCTCTTGATCACCCGCTTCCAGCGTCTGAACAACCCCCAGACCCAGAAACCATGGTTGTAACTAAGCCTGCCGTAGCGAGCGGGATGGGCATGGGGGGCATGGGCGAGATGGACATGGGAGGAATGGGGAGTATGGACAGTGGTATGGGGGGATACTCTGAAATGGATATGGGAGGTGGCATGGAAGGCTATGACGATATGGGAATGGGCATGATGGGAATGGGCATGGGAATGATGGCTCCCGCGGCCAACCCCCAGCCCCCCGAAGTTATCGCATCCCGCAGAAAGCTAAATCATGTGCTGGAGCAACTTCAAGTTGGAGTTTCCGGTAGCAGTGTTGCCGGTGAACCAAAAACAGCTGGAGGGCTGCTTACTGCGGTGCCCGATGCTGAAAAGAAACTTGTGTCAGACTGGATCGCAACGATTGGCTCGGTAATTCAAGGTCTCAACGAACTAACGTTGGATGATCGCACCAAGTATAAAGAAGGCCTCGAAGCACAAATCGTTGTTCTTCAAGGCTTGGCTGGAGTTGAAGCCAAAAAGGCTGACGCAGATGCTGGCCCGGTTATGCCGCCCGTCTTTGGTTTCGATGATCCAGCAGCGCCAGTCAGCGACAACTAACGCCGCGATTTTCTATTCAAACCTTTTGAACAGCAGCAGCCAATTTCGGCTGTTACTGCGACAAGGGATCGTTGCATTTTCCGCTATCCCCTAATCATGTGGTTCTTATTGGCTGGCGATTGCCGCGTCCATTGCAACGGTTTCGCTGAAGTCATACGGATGGAACATGCGTCCGATTTGTTTGGAAAGCATCCCAAGGTAGAGCCGCTGGAATTTCGCTTCCGTCGTTTCCGTCGTGTACTGACCAGCCGAAATTGGATAAGTGAATTCTTCAAGTTCCTTCTTGTAAAGGATGCTGCCCGTCGCGATGTCTGTTACGGTGATCATCACGTTGGCCCTGCCTCGGTAAAGAGTTGCACCGTCTCGAAGCTGCATATTCGTGAGTTCAATTCCCAGTACTTTGTCGGCCTTGACCCCCTTTCCGATGGACATGAAGTCGACACTATCCCAGCCATTGGTGTCTCGCCATTGCTCGATTTCGTCTTCTCGAACTAGGGTGATTTCTTTGACTTCCTTGAGAAGGATTTCACCAACGCGGCGGCTGAGAATCCTTGCTGCAACATCATCGGTGTACTGGCTATTGTCCGTGACTGTGACGATCGCAACCCGGCTTTCCTCCAGCCCTTCGTAGTCGGCCGGGACTTTGTCAGCGCCAACGGCATGATAAAGATTTGCAAAAATTCCCATGCACCCAGATTGGCAAAGCAAAAGGGTTGCAAATAGAGCTACGCAAACTGCTTGGCGAGTCATTCGCATTCCGAGGGAAGCAAGTAGGTTGAGCGTCATCGCGACGAATCCTTTCGCGATACGGGGAGTAAAGCACATCCGATTCGCCCTTCATTACGTCATTCGTCCGTTCGAAAGCTATGCCGATTTGAGGAAAAGCTGCTGCGATCACGCGGCATACGGACATTTTGATGATGACGCACCGTATGAAACCGAAAATTAGGCGAACGGGTTGCGACGAAGCCGGTGTGTCCCCAGATCGCGAAATCATGGCCGCAAACCAAGTAAATGTTCAGCACGGATTCCAGCCGTCGCGTTGCGACTCTACTAATGCGTTTGCTCGAGCGACCCCGGACTCACGCCCGTGGCTACTACCAGCCGTCCTTATCAAGACAAGTGCTCTGTTCGGAGTGAAAATCAGGGTTCGCAAATTGGGCCGACGGCGCTAGCCCGGATCTTGCACGCGACCGGCTGGTGTACCGGCTTTAGCCGGATTCGCCTGACAAAGACCGGCTAAAGCCGGTACACCAGCGTGCGCAGTGCTTTGCTGTCGATTGCCGTAAACTGCGTTAAGAAAACGGGGTTAAGGCTTAGGAATTGGTTCGGATGCAATATCCGGGCTAGCGAGTTTGGCTCAATCTGAAATTAAGCAAGGCTGGACAGAAAACAAAAAAGAAATACCGAATACAAAAATCGACTAGGTAGTGGATCTTGCTCGAGCCCCCTTAGTTGCTGAACCATCACCGCACTGGGGCGATCCAGCGAAGAGTCTTGTAAGAATTGAGTGGTAAAATCAAAGTTCTGAGCGCGCACGAAAAAACCCAGCTTGGCAGGCGACGCTCCAAGCTGGGTTTTCGTTGATTTTTTGGTGATGAATGAGGACCGCTGACCAAAGCCGCAGTCTTGTTTTCTGTTGAGTGCTCACGAGTGTCGTTTCCACGGATTCGATAGTACCAGTCACCCAGTACTACCTATCTAAGAATCCTTAGAAAGGAGGTGATCCAGCCGCAGGTTCCCCTACGGCTACCTTGTTACGACTTAGTCCCAATTGTCGAGCTGACCTT
>JBGTAI010000164.1:0-2401 GCA_041749955.1 Pirellulaceae bacterium
ATCTGTGCGGGGGGCGGCCAGCAATGGCCGTCCCTACCGCGATCCTCTTATATCACGTCTTCGAGTTGCGAAAACTTTCGCCGACTTTCTGCGTCTTCTTTGGTGCCTTCTGTAACGGCTCATACCCTGAGAACGAACAAAGGTGCCAGGGTGCGCCGGGATAAAACCGGTTTTGGATAGAGAATGAAAGTTTCTTACGAAGAAAGTTTAGCCAACTACTTCGGCCTCCGGCGGAGGTGCGATGAAGGTAACGACATCGTGCTGAGCGTCCGTGCGGGAGGAAACGCAGGCCAGCTATTGAGCTCCGAAATCCTCGTTTCCGTGTGCCGACCTTGTCCTGACAAGGGGAAGGCAACATCTCATCGATCGTCAATTGGCAAGATCGATAAGGACACGGCGGAGTCTGTGAACCTGTGCATGCGTAGAAATCCAAAACGCGAGAACCGGGAGATCCCATCCGTTTCTTGGTCTGCATACCACAGATATAAGGACGGTCAGCGAACCTCTCCGAGGGCAAGGCTGACATGAACGCGGATGGGAAGTCAGATGAGTTCGTAGTACTGTCAACGTCGATGAACAATGATGCCACTGAAGCATCAGCGGAATCGATCGAGGGAAGGAACTCAGCTAAGAGGAACGCCGAACAGTCCGACTTGCTCCGCGCTCCGAAGCGGAACAAACGCAGGTCACTCGGACTGGCAGGCGTGCGCGAATCAGCTCGCAACAACCGCGAGTTGAAGTTCACTGCCTTGTTGCACCATGTCAACGAAGAACTGTTAACCGCTGCATTCTTCAATCTGAAGAAATCCGCGGCAGTCGGAGTGGATGAGGTTACTTGGCACGACTACGAGGTTGGCCTTGAGGATCGAATCAAAGATCTTCATGGGCGTATTCACCGGGGAGCCTACCGAGCAAAGCCGTCGCTACGAGTTTACATTCCCAAAGCCGATGGTCGTTCGCGACCGATTGGTATCGCAAGCCTGGAGGACAAGATCGTCCAGCAAGCAGTGGTGTGGGTTTTAAACAGTATCTACGAGCAAGATTTTCTCGGCTTCAGCTATGGCTTCCGACCTGGAAGAAGTCAACACATGGCGCTTGATGCGTTAAGTGTTGCGATCACCAGTAAGAAGGTGAACTGGGTACTGGACGCCGACATCGCAGGGTTCTTTGATATGATCGACCACGAGTGGTTGATCAAATTCTTGGAACACCGTATCGGCGACAAACGCATTCTTCGCTTGATCGGTAAATGGCTTCGAGCCGGGGTCAGCGAAGAAGGCCAATGGTCCGAAACGACTGTAGGCACTCCGCAAGGCGCGGTGATTTCACCGCTGCTAGGCAACGTGTTTCTGCATTATGTGTTGGACTTGTGGATACAGCATTGGCGACAGACACGCTGTCGTGGTGAAGTCGTGGTCGTTCGCTATGCGGATGATTTCGTCATCGGTTTCGAACATCATGCGGAGGCGGTCGCTTGTCTGGAAGCACTCCACGAGCGGTTCGCTAAGTTTGGTCTGAAACTCCATGAGAGTAAAACTCGCTTGATCGAGTTTGGCCGGTTCGCAGCCCCGCGTCGAAAAGCACGAGGCCAAGGGCGGCCCGAGACGTTTGACTTCCTTGGATTTACTCATCTCTGCGGGGTGACCCGAAGTCGAGGGTGGTTCATTATCAAGCGGATCAGCATTGCCAAGCGAATGCGAGCGAAACTTATCGAGATCAAGGAGCAACTACAACGTCGTCGCCATCGCCCGAGCGGTGAAACCGGTCGATGGCTGAAGCAGGTGGTGCAAGGCTGGAATCAATACCATGCCGTGCCGCTGAACATGGTGCGTCTGCAACAGTTCCGCGATGCAATCGCGACGCTGTGGTACGGTGTCTTGCGCCGCCGCAGCCAGCGTGCACGCTGGACCTGGGATCGGGTGCATCGGCTTGTTCGACTCCATCTGCCAACGCCACGTATCCTCCATCCTTATCCCAGCGCACGTTTTCGCGCTCGACTTAAAGCAGGAGCCGTATGAGGTAGTCCTTCAAGTACGGATCTGTGCGGGGGGCGGCCAGCAATGGCCGTCCCTACCGCGATAATCTATTTCATTTTCCGACCTCAAAAGGCTCAGCGAGATTCGTCGCTTCGCCACCAGTGTGGTAGAGTCAAACTTCCAGGGACCGCTCAATCGCTGTAGCATCAAGACGTTGAAGTTTGGGGACGCATAAAATCGGATAAATCATGGCTGCAACGATAGACGCACCGCAACCGTGGGTGGAAAACGTTGCCATGATCTGTTTGCCTGAGCAAGCCGGTCGGCGGCTTCAGCAACTGATGGACCGCAATCATGACGGTCTGTTGACCGAATAGGAAAGGGCGGATCTGGCAGAGCTTAGCGAGCAACTCTCCTTGGTCCGC
>JBGTAI010000165.1:0-15759 GCA_041749955.1 Pirellulaceae bacterium
TGTTTCATCGGTGGCCACGGATGGCACGACATCGTCTAACGGACGCCCAATGGGCCTTGATCGCGGATATCTTTCCTCCACCGGCTGCCACCGGTCGTCCTCCAGTGAACCCTCGCGACATGGTCGATGCGATCTTGTGGCGGCTTCGAACTGGTTCGCCTTGGCGGGACTTGCCCGAAGAATTTGGCCCTTGGAAAACGGTCTACAACCATTTTGACAAATGGAATTCCGACGGAACGATTGACAAGATCAAGCGATCTTTACTGCAACGAATCATTGATGACGATGGTTTGGATACCGACCTTTGGTGTTTCGACGGAACCGTGGTCCGTGCTGCACGTTGTGCCGCAGGCGGCGGAAAAAAAGGGATCCCGACGAACCAGAAGATCATGCTCTAGGACGCTCAAAAGGTGGTTTTTCAACAAAAATTCACCTCGACTGCGATGCTACCGGAGTGCCGATTCACTTCGAGCTTTCTCCTGGGCAGGCTCACGAGAACTCATCGCTGGAAGCGTTACTCAACAACACCGCCGTGGACTTAGTCGATGCCAACGGTGAGCCGATCGCTTGGCCAGCGGCGATGGCTGGCGACAAAGGCTACCGCGCCGAGTGGATCGACGAGATGCTCTTGGGTCTGGGAGTGAAACCAGTGATTCCGTCGAAGCAAAACGAAGATCGATCGAAACGAAAAGTCGAGTTTGATAAGGAACTCTATCGCGCACGCAACATTGTCGAACGAGTTATTGGCTGGCTCAAGGAATGTCGCGCTGTCTTCTCGCGTTTCGAGAAGACAGCCAACAACTACGCTGGGATGGTCAAGATGGCGTGCATCCAACGCTACCTGAAAATCCTCGCTCCAACCGTTTAGGGACAGAGCCTAGTTAAGCGACACCACGTCCTGTGACATCTTGGTAACGAGAGATGGATCACAGAACCATGGTCAGTTTCGTGTCGTTTCAAACGTTGCGAGTTTGAAGGACTGCCACCACAGACCTCGTTCTCACTGAGAAATGTTGGGGAGCAGAAACTTAAACCCCGAAAGCTATTTCACTTGTGAAACGCCGTCGAAACTATGACTTTTCCAACAGTCAATCGTCAGCGTGGAGGATGCAACCAAAATTCGAACGCTGGCTGTAGACTTTCTTGGCTTGCTTAGGTGCAAAATTTACGGATTGATTTTCGCGATCATTCGATCGCCACCATGCCCAAGATGAACACACCTGCGAGATTCTCTCGAGGCTCCTGGTAAGCGAAAATTCTCTCAAAATGGTTTACAGTGCGATTCGGAGAAGCTTTTCCCGTTCGTTTTTCGTCATCAACGGAGCACACGCAATGCGATCAACTTGTTTCTTAGTTCTCATGAGCGGCGTGCTTGCATGCTCGATCTGCTTGACTCCAAGTGTTGCACAGGAAATTCAGTCGGTTTCGGCTGTTGAAGGATCACCAGTCGCACGTGCACTTGATGAATCTGAAATAGCGGATGCCAGCGTGATCGACGAGGCGACGATTCGTGGCCATGTTCGGTTTCTTGCCGATGACCTCTTGGAAGGTCGCGGACCTGGATCGCGCGGTGACTCGCTGGCTCAACTTTACATCTCGACTCAGTTCCAAACGCTTGGGCTGGAGCCTGCTGCGGCTGACGGTAGTTGGCTGCAACCGGTGCCACTTATCGGCGTGAGGACGCTGGCTCCTGAACATGTGACGTTCACTGCTGGCGACAAGTCGGTATCGCTTGAGTCCATCAAGGACTTTATGTCGACGATCGGAAGTCCTAAGACCGAAGCATCAGTTGAAAACGCCGAAGTTGTTTTTGTTGGTTACGGCATTCAAGCTCCTGAATACGATTGGGACGACTTCAAAGACGTTGATCTGCGTGGCAAGATTCTTCTGGTCATGAACAACGATCCCGCGGACGATCCTGAGTTATTCGAGGGCCGTCGACGTTTGTACTACGGTCGCTGGGATTACAAGTACGAGACTGCGGCGCGGCAAGGTGCCGCTGGAGCGATCATCATTCACACCACGCCGTCCGCTGGTTATCCCTGGCAAGTCATTCAAACGTCTTGGTCTGGCGAAGAGTTTGAACTTCGCGATGCCAAGGGGCCTCGGATGCAAGTCAAGGCTTGGGCGACAGAAGAAGCGTCGAAGAAAATTGTGTCGCTTGCGGGAAAAGATCTCGATGAATTGCGACGGGCTGCGGAGTCACGAGATTTTCGACCAGTTCCGCTTGGTGTTTCGCTGTCGCTTGACTTGAAGGCTGAGGTTCGAAATCAAGATAGTGCCAATGTGTTGGGGCTGCTTCCGGGAAGTGATCCGACGCTCAAGAGTGAAGTGCTGGTTTACATGGCACACCATGATCACCTGGGGATGTCCGCCGAGCGTGATATCAACGGCGACAATATCTACAATGGTGCGATCGATAACGCGTCGGGCTCAGCAGCGCTTTTGGCGATGGCGAAAGCGTTTACGAAATTGAAAGAACGACCAGCCCGATCGGTCCTGTTCGCTGCGGTGGCCGCCGAAGAACAGGGGCTGCTCGGATCGAAGCTCTTCGCGAGTGATCCACCGATTGCTGCGGGTAAGCTTGCGGCAGTGATCAACATGGACGGAACCAACATCATTGGGCGAACCCACGATGTGAATGTGATCGGTTTAGGTAAGTCGTCTTTGGATACTCATGTTCGTGAGGTTGCCTTGGCTCAAGGTCGCGTCGTGACACCGGACCATTTCCCCGACCGTGGTTACTACTACCGGTCGGACCAATTCAGCTTGGCAAAGATTGGCGTTCCAGGCGTCTACTTGCACTCCGGTGTCAAGGTAATTGGCAAACCGGACGGATGGGGGAAAGAACAGCTGGATCATTGGGTCGAGAAAATTTATCACCAACCCAGTGACGAGTATCTCGAAGAATGGGAACTGAGCGGAGCGATCGAAGACGTGCGGCTGCTCTTTCACGTCGGCCGCCGAGTCGCCAATTCGCCCACCATGCCGACGTGGACGCCCGGCGATGAATTCGAGGCGGCGAGGATGCAAGCGATTTCCCAGATTCGCGGACAATAGCTTGAAAACCTGAGGCGGAAAAATCGTTTCGACGAATAGGCTTGCGGCCACGCCGAATTGGCTCAAACTGGGCTGCATGAGTTCAGCGGAACGAAATCGAATCGGAGCCTCGTGCATCGCCAGTGTGAGTTTTCATGCTGTCGCGCTCGGTGCGGCGACTTACTTCGCGGCACCACAGATGCCGTGGCAGGCGGATGTCGTTCGCGGTCGAGCAGGCATACTTGTGGTGAGCATCGCGTCGGAGGCCTCGACTCCATCGGCCACGGTTGAACTTGAAATGGAGCCGGTTGAGTTCGAGCCTCTAGAAGATGAGAAGCCAATCGTCGAACCCAATGACGCTCCGCTCAAGCCAGCTCGTAGCGAGATCGATGTTGTATCGGAATTGCCGCATTCCGAGCCATCGTTAGAATCCTTACAACCGGCCGATTTGGCACTGGCGAGTCATACGACAGTCGACGAGCCGCTTCCAGAAACGGTGATGCAAGCTGCACGTCCGCGCGAGAAAAAGACGCTGCCAGTAACCGTCGCTGTGGCTGGAGCTGACCTTTCGCTCCCAGCTCCAGCACCGATTGTCGCCCCGCCGGGTGCGGACTTTGACGTGCCACCGAGAAAGCTGCCCGAGAACGAGCCGCCAGAGTACCCTGTGGACGCTAGGGCAAATCGACTCGAAGGCCGCGTGAGTCTTGTCGTGCAAGTTGTCGCGTCTGGCTCGGTGTCCCAGGTCAGCATCGACAATTCGAGTGGCTATAAAGTCTTGGATGACGCAGCTATCCGAGCAGTTAAAGAATGGCGATTTGAACCTGCAACTCTCGATGGGGTCGCTGTTCCCGCGGAAATCATTGTGCCGATTCGATTTACTCTCAGTTCTGTATGAATCTTGGCTGAGGTTTCCTCATTTTCGATAACGCGACTATGCTATTGCCGCGTCGCCAATGGGCGATTGCTCTGAACCTAACGCCCGCAACCTAGCCCAAGTTCCATGATGTCGATTCCAGAACCCCAGAGCAAAATCGTTAGCGATCGGACAATATCTCTATGATTTGGGAAGCTTGGCTCACACTTTTTGTTGCGTTACTGCTGCTTGCGAGCTTGGCGCTGCGTGTGGCTGCAACGGATATGCTTGCGATTTCCTGCTTGGCGATTCTGATTGTCGTTCAAGCCGTGACTGGAACGCCAAATTTGCCGAATCCAGAAGCCGCTGTGCTTGGTTTCGGTAATAGCGGACTGATCACCGTCGCGCTATTATTTGCGGTGGTCGCAGGCCTTGAATATACGGGCGGAACAGAATTGGCCACGGGATGGTTTTTGCGCAAGGCAAAGACGCTCCGCGATGCGCAACTTCGTTTGCTGTTGCCCGTCGCTGGTTTGAGTGCGTTTCTCAACAACACTCCAGTCGTCGCGGCGATGCTTCCGGTCGTCGGTGATCTAAGTAAACGCATCCCTGGTAGCAACAGTCGACTGCTTTTACCGCTTTCCTACGCCACGATTCTGGGCGGCATGTGCACGCTGATCGGGACAAGCACGAATCTTCTCGTCAGCGGTGAGTACACGAAAGAAACTGGTGGAACCCTCGGCTTCTTCGCACCGATCTGGGTCGGTTTACCAGCCACATTGATTGGCATCGCTTACATTATGTTGGCGTCAAATCGATTGCTTCCTGATCGCAAGCCGGCCGTCAGCATGGCGGATGACCCTCGCCAGTACACGGTAGAGATGCAAGTCGAAGCGGGTGGGCCGCTTGTGGACAAAACACTGGAGGATGCCGGGTTGCGCAACCTTCCGGGACTGTACGTTGCGGAGATCCAACGAGATGTAAACGTCATCACTGCGGTTGCGTCCGGCGAACGATTGCGTGCTGGCGATGTGCTGATTCTTGTTGGTGCGCTGGACAGTGTTGTCGATCTGCGAAAGATCCGTGGGCTCGCGACTGCTGATGCTCAAACAAGCAAACTCAACGTTCCTGCGTGGCGACGGACGCTTGTGGAAGCCGTGGTCAGTCCGCGATGCGCACTGCTTGGCAAGACGATTCGCGAAGGCCGATTCCGCGCACACTATGGAGCCGCCGTCGTTGCCGTCGCTCGTGGTGGGCGACGTTTGTCGGGCAAGCTTGGCGATGTCAAGCTCGAAGTCGGTGACGTGCTGTTACTCGAGGCGACGCCAGCGTTCTTGCGTCAACGGAGTGAGTCACATGACTTCTATCTCGTCAGTGCGGTGGACAAGGCCGTGATTCGGCGACCTGAAAAAGCATGGGCATCGCTGGTGGTGCTGCTCGCGATGGTCGTACTTGCATCCGCAACCAAGATCGGCATTTTGCCCGCAGCGTTCATGGCTGCGATCGCCATGATTATGCTGCGTTGTTGCACCACCAACGAAGCCCGGCGAAGCATCGACTGGCCAGTGCTGATCGTTATCGGAGCTGCGATTGGTATTGGCAATGCATTGAAACTCAGCGGTGCGGCCGACGCTGTCGCTGGTGGTTTGCTTGATCTCGCGGGGCGGAATCCGCTTGCTTCATTGGCGGCGGTTTACTTGGCAACGATGCTGTGTACTGAATTGATCACCAACAACGCCGCAGCCATGTTGATGTTTCCGATTGCAATGACGTCCGCGGCTTCACTTGGAGTGAGCGAGATGCCGTTTGTGATCGGGATCATGATCGCGGCTTCGGCCAGCTTCATGACTCCATTTGGTTACCAAACCAACATGATGGTTTACGGGATCGGCGGTTATCGTTTGAGCGACTATGTCCGATTCGGTTTTCCCCTGAGCTTGATCGTGTTCCTGGTATCGATGGTCGTCATCCCGATCGTGTGGCCGTTCTAGGCAAGTGATTGTCGTTATCTGTTGTTCTAAATTTGTTTCTTTTGACGATCGCAATTGACGTTCAATAGGAGCTTGGTGTTCGGGGCTTTTAATGAATGCGGAATCTTCAAGTGGCGATGTGACCGAGCAAAGCTCGGATACGACCAAAAATACGCGTTTGCAGTCGGTGCATTCGACAGCCTCAATCCGAGGGCTTTCGTCGGGGTTTGATCCGGTATCGCTGGGCAACCTTGGTCGCTATCGGATGATTCGCGAGATCGGGCGAGGCGGATACGGGATCGTCTACCTTGCGGAGGATACCCAGCTTGGACGAAATGTTGCGATTAAAATAGCTCGGCCGGAGATTGTTGCGGATGAAGAAGGTGTGAGCCGTTTTCAACGAGAGTCGCGAGCGGCTGCGACGCTTGAGCACCCCGGAATTGTTCCTGTCTTTGATTGTGGTGAGGAGGACGGCCTTCATTACTACGTCATGCCGTACTTGGACAGTGAGAATTTGGCCCAGTGGCTTGCCGCACAATCAGCGCCGCTCTCGGAGCATCTTGTCGCTCAATTCATGCTGGATCTTGTGCGAGCGGTGGAGTTCGGTCACCGGCAAGGTGTAATTCACCGCGATTTGAAACCACAAAATATCTTGCTCAAGATCGACGAATCGAACCCAGCTGGCTTTCGCCCGGTGGTCCTGGATTTTGGTTTGTGTGGCTTGGTCGAGTGCGGTTCGACAACCACAAGTGTGTTAACAGGAACTCCACGCTACATGTCGCCCGAGCAAGCGATGTTTGGAAAACGAAAGATCACTGAGCGATCCGACATCTACTCACTCGGTGTAATCCTTTACCAGATGCTCACGGGGAATCCGCCACATCAATCCGATTCGATCATGGAGGCCGTTTTGATGCTGCACAGCACTCCCGTGATCTCGCCAAGGAAAATTCGATCTGACTTATCTCCTGCGATGGAAGCGATCTGTTTAAAGTGTTTAAGAAAAGACTGTGACCGCCGATATGAGTCCGCTGGTGCGTTTGCCACCGACTTGGAAAACTTGCTCGCGAATGCTCCCGTTGCGGCGCGGCCCGAAGGTTGGTGGGAGCGTATTGATTTTGCCATCCGCTACGGCGATTGGGAAACCCGACTCGGACTTGGCGTCATAGCGATCAACACGACGAGTTATGTCTGGGCGCTGGCGGGTGCGTTTTTGATCCATTCACGTTTTCGGCTGGATGGGAATGTGATCGAGGGCATTGGCGAGCTATTTGCATTTCTCGTTTTTCTCGCATTGCCGATTCATGTGCTTGGCGTCTATCTAGGTTGGCTCATGACACGACGAACGAAGTTTGTTCGCCGGTTGACCGCTGGTGCGATCGGTTCAGGTCTTTGGGCGATTCACAGTTGGTATGGATTGTCGAGCGACCAAGCTTTCCTGAGGATCTACGAAGATCAAGGCTATACGCAAGTCATGGTGCTGCTGTTGCTTAGTTCGGCATTCACACTGCAGTCCCTTTTCTTAGCCGTCGGAGCATGGGCAGCGCATTGCCGCAACCAAGATTGATCGAACGGGCCTAGCAAGCAACGGGCCTAGCAACCAAGAGTCACAATCAGTGGTCTTTGTGAAAACGGATCTGTCGGTGAAAATGGCGGGATGAACGTAAAACCGACAAGCCCTGAACTTGGTGAGCTAGCCTCGGCCAATCTTGAGACTCCAGACACTTCGCGAACTTCCGGCGATTCGATCTCACTGGACCAGGCGATGCGCGCCGATCGTCGGCGGCTGCAGAAAACCCGTGGCCGGATGTCGCCGGAGAAATGGAACGTCTGGTTGCAGCGGTCCGTCGCTCAGCGCCGAACCCGCGAGCAGCTACCGATTGTCTTGGAGTATCCCGCCGAGCTACCGATCACTGCACATCGTGATGAGATCATTGACCTCATTCGCAATCGCCAGGTCACGATCGTGTGCGGAGAAACCGGCAGCGGCAAAAGTACGCAACTGCCAAAGATCTGTCTCGAAGCTGGATTCGGGCGAGAAGGGATGATCGGCCACACCCAGCCTCGTCGCTTGGCCGCGCGCAGCATCGCGACTCGGTTGTCTGAAGAGATGCAGACACCGCTGGGTCGTGGTGTCGGATACCACGTCCGCTTCGGTGACCAAACGAGTGAAGAGACGCTTGTGAAGTTGATGACCGACGGGATTCTTCTCGCGGAAACACAGAGCGATCCGAATCTTGATCGCTATGACGTGATCATTATCGACGAGGCCCACGAACGATCGCTCAACATCGATTTCTTGATGGGGTATTTGTCAAGGCTGCGCGAGTCGCGTCCCGACCTGCGAATCATCATCACGTCGGCAACGATTGATGCGGAGCGATTCGCGGAGCACTTTGCGGACGGCAACGGCCCAGCACCGATCGTCAACGTCGAAGGCCGTTCCTTCCCCGTCGAGATTCGATATCTCGGTTGGGAGAAGATCCAAGCTGACGAGCGAAACTATGATCTGTCGCGACACGTGATCGCTGGCATCGAGTCACTCGGAAGCATGCAAGGCGACGCACTTGTTTTTCTGCCGACCGAGCGAGACATTCGTGAAGTGTCGCATCATGTGGCCGGTCACTACAAACGCCTGGGGTTGAGCCAGCGGTTTGATCTGCTTCCGCTTTACGCGAGGCTTCCCACAGCCGAACAGCAACGCATCTTTCATCCGACGGGGAGCAAGATTCGGTTGATCTTTGCCACCAATGTTGCTGAGTCTTCGTTGACGGTGCCTGGGATTCGCTACGTGATCGATAGCGGCACCTCGCGGATGAGTCGATACAGCGCCAAAAGCAAACTCCAACGATTGCCAATTGAACCGGTCAGCCAAGCGAGTGCGAACCAGCGAGCGGGCCGTTGTGGGCGTGTCGGGCCAGGCATCTGTGTGCGATTGTTTTCGTTGGACGACTTCCAGTCTCGGGACGCATTCACGACGCCAGAAATTCGACGCACGAATTTGGCGAGTGCCGTGTTGCAGTTGAAAACATTGGGGCTTGGTACACTCGAAAATTTTCCGCTGCTCGATCCGCCGCGGCCTGAGTTGATTCGCGAGGGCATTCGCACGCTGATTGAAATCGGCGCGATCGATGACCGGCACGCGTTAACTCCGATCGGTCGACGACTGGGGCGTTTGCCAGTCGACCCGCGAGTTGGGCGAATCTTGCTTGCTGCGGAAGAGAACGGCGTCTTGCCAGAGATCTTGCCGATCGCTGCGGCGCTCGAGATCCAAGACCCACGTGATCGTCCGCCGGACCAACGACAAGCTGCGGACCAAGCTCATGCTCCGTTTTCTGATCCGCGCAGTGACTTCCTCGGTTACTTGCGTCTGTGGCGTTTTCACGAAAACGCGAAGGTTGAATACAGCCGCAACAAGCTAACGCGAGTGCTTAAACAGAACTTTCTCTCGCCGGCGCGAATGCATGAGTGGTTTGACGTCTATCGTCAATTGAAACAGATGATGTCAGAGTCCAAGTTGGATGCAAACAGGACTTCCAAAAAGGCACCGGACCCCGCCAAGACATCCACAAAAATTGGCTCGATTCGATTTGTTGACGACGATGTTGAACTCGTGGATCCCGATCGGTACATCGCGATTCACCAGTCGCTGCTCGCGGGATTGCTGTACGGGGTCGCGATGAAAGGCGACAAGACCGAGTACACCGGCACTGGCGGTTTGAAGCTGTTTTTGTGGCCAGGCAGCGGCACGATCGAAACGAAGCCCAAATGGATCGTCGCCGCCGAGCTCGTCGAAACAACTCGCCAGTACGCGCGGATTACGGCCCAGATACAACCCCAGTGGATTGAACGCGTCGCCGCCCACATCGTCAAACGCTCGTACAGCGATCCGCACTGGAGCGAGAAATCCGGCGCGGCGTTTTGCTATGAGCAACAAACGTTGTTCGGCTTGCCCGTCGTGGTTCGTCGCCGCATTCCACTCTCGCCCATCGACCCGGCGACGGCCAGAGAATTATTGATCGAACGTGGGCTCGTTGAAAGCGAGATGCACACCAACGCAAAGTTCGTTGCACACAACCGCAATCTCTGTGAGTTGATCGCGGGGCTCGCGGCCAAGACACGTCGGCGAGAATGGGTCGTTGATCCGTATCAGTTACAGCAGGTCTATCAAGCACGATTGCCCGAGGACATTTGTGATCGAGTGCGTTTGGAGAAGTATGATCGAGGTCTTGTGGCGCCGAACTGGGTGCGGGGCCTGCAAAGCGACGCCGACGTATCGAATTGGCTTGCCTCGCCTCCGCCGCGCGATGATGAGCCATCGTTGTATTTGCGACCGGATGATTTGCTGGACATCGAAGCGGAGCCACTTCGAGCGGAAGACTTTCCCGATGAGCTCGAGATTGGTTCGTCACGGATGCCGCTGGAGTATCGTTTCGAACCAGGATTGGTGACGGACGGAATCAACCTGCGTGTTCACCAAGCGGCATTATCGCAAATTAGCGAAGATCGATTGGGCTGGCTTGTCCCTGGGCTCTTGCATGCCAAGATCGTTGCGATGATCAAGTCGTTGCCCAAACGCATTCGTCGTAATCTTGTTCCGGCAGCTGACGTTGCGACAAGAATCGTCAACGAGTTGTCGCCAAGCTATGGCCAAGTTCCGTTCATGCCGACCGTGTGTGCGGTGATGAGCCGGTACGCGGAGATACCTGTGACAGCCGCCGATTTTCAATCCGAGAAGCTCGAACCGCATTTGCAGTTCTCAGTCACGGTGGTCGATGACGCTGGCGAGACACTTGCACAAGGTCGGGAGATTGAACCGATCCGGCAACAGCTGGGGGCTGTCGCCGGATCAACGATCGAGAACGTTTCAGATCCGCGTGATGAAGATTGGCAACGCGAGTCGATGACGACGTTTGACATTGACCAGCTCCCCGTGGAAGTCGTGCGTCGGCGTGGCGGTGTGCAAGTCGCCCTGTTTCCGGGCTTGTTGAGCGACGGAGTGAATGTATCCACGCAAGTGTTCTCGGACGTGACGCTGGCAGAGCTGTCAACGCAAGCTGCGCTCGTTCGGTTGTTCGCGATTCGAGAGAAGCGAGAGCTTCGCAGCCAAGTGCGATGGTTGCCGTCACTCGCGTCATCGCGACTGAGGTTATCCGCAGCGATGTCGACCAAGAACATAGAACAGGATCTATCCGACTTGATCGTGCGGATCGCGCTCGTCGAAGGCCAACCGCTGATTCGCTCGCAAGCGGGCTTCGAAGAACGATGTCGCGGGAGTGTCCAGAAGATCGGTGAAGCGACACAGATCATCGAGCCTTGGTTGGCAGCATTTTCTGAAGCGGTGTTCGCAACCCAGCGAGAGCTGGAGTCGACGCCGGCCGCTCGCTATTCGGACGTCCTTCAAGACGTGAAGCACCAAATCAGCTACCTCACTTTTGAGGGTTTTATGTCGGCGGTGCCCTGGAAATGGCTGGAGCATTATCCGCGATACTTCAAAGCGATCGCATATCGGTTGGACAAAATTCGCAGCGGAGCTGCCTCTCGAGACAGCGAATCGATGTCGATTGTGTCCACTTTATGGGCCAGATGGCTCGAAAAGCAGTCGGAAACGGCGAGGACTCCGACGGCCGCGGCCGAGGCGGAATTCCGCTGGATGCTCGAAGAATTGCGGGTTGGCCAGTTCGCCCAGCCGCTCGGAACCTCGGTAAAAGTCTCACCACAGCGCTGCGAGAAGCTTTTATAGGCCGCCTTGTTGGCCTCTACGGTGAAAACAGGCTGCACAAAGACCGTTTTCGGTTTACAATCGACAGGCGGATATGCACCCCCAATGTGTTCATTCAGCGGCTCGAAAGCAGTCGTTTCCCTTTAAACCCAAGATTGATGAATTATGAAAAACGATTCGACCCGACGTACATTTCTCAAGACGGGCACGGTAGCTGCCACCGGTTTGGCCATCGGTTCGTCGATCGCTCGCACAGCTCATGCTGCTGGAAACGACGAGATCAAGATTGCGTTGGTTGGCGCCGGCGGTCGGGGTACCGGCGCGATGGCCAACATTATGAACAGCAAAGGCAACGTGAAGTTGGTGGCTGTGGCTGACGCGTTCCAGAGCTCGGTTGACCAGTGCGTCAAAGGCCTAGCCAACAAATACAAAGACAAAGTAGACGTACCTGCGGATCGCCAATTCGTTGGCTTGGACGCGTACAAGGCTGCGATCGATACCGATTGTGATCTCGTCGTGATCGCGACACCTCCTGGATACAAGCCACAACAGTTCGAGTACGCCGTCAACAAAGGTCGCCACATTTTCTGTGAGAAGCCAGTCGCATCGGATCCTCCCGGTGTTCGCCGCTTCTTGGCTTCGGTCGAAGAATCGAAGAAGAAGAACTTGTTGGTCGGTATCGGACTACAACGTCGTCACGAGCCACAGTACAAGGAAACCGTCGCACGTCTTCATGATGGCCAAATCGGTGACATCATCACGATGCGTGTTTACTGGAACGGTGGAGGCATCTGGTACCGCAACCGTGAAGCTGGCCAGTCCGAAATGGCATTCCAAACCAACAACTGGTACCACTTTAATTGGCTCTCCGGCGACCAAATCTGTGAACAACACATCCACAACCTCGACGTCGGTTGCTGGGTCAAGGGCGAGTACCCTGTCGAGTGCAACGGCATGGGTGGTCGTGAACAACGGATGGACGGCGATGCGACTAAGAGTCAAATCTTCGACCACACGTTCTGTGAATACACGTTCGCCGACGGAACGAAGATGTTCAGCCAAGGACGTCACCTCGCTGGCGGCTGGAACCAAGTGTCTGAGTTCGCTCACGGCACCAAGGGTAACGCTGACCCATCCGGAGAAATCTTCGGCGCCAACGCGTGGAAGTTCGAAGGTGAACGACTCAACGGTCACCAAAAAGAACAACACGACTTGATCGAGTCGCTGATGGCTGGCGAGATTTACAACGAAGGCGAGTACGGAGCGAAGAGCACGTTCACCGCAATCCTTGGTCGCGAAGCATGCTACAGCGGCAAGGTTGTGAAGTGGGACGAGCTGCTCACGAACGGACATGACATTTGCCCCGGAATCGACAGCTACACGATGGATACAGTTCCACCGACTGTACCGGGCGAAGATGGCAAGTACCCCGTTCCAGTTCCAGGCAAGTACAGCCCATTCGCGACCGTCGCAGGCAACGACAATGCCAAGAAGGGCAAGAAAGGTAAGAAGTCGTAATCAGCGACTTTTGACTTGATTTCGATCTGAAACGCCTCGGTCCCCGCCGAGGCGTTTTTTATGTCGACATGGAAACAAGTATCCAAACCAGTCCCGCGATCGCGAACAAATTGACGACGGCTGCCGCCGCGAACTTCCACCGGAACGACTGTTTCGAAGTTTTGTGACGAATCATTCGCCCGCAAATCATTCCTGCTGGCCAACCACCCAAGGCAGACCAAGTGAGCAGTGTTTGTTCCGAAACACGCCATTGACCACGATTTGCGGAACGCTTGTCCCAAACGAATAATGCAGCGGTAACGAGATTCGCACCCCCCCAGAAAGCCACGATTACGATGATCACGGGTAGCGACATTCTCGAAAGCCTTTAAAACGATGGTTTGTTCGCCGTGGAAGAGTTCAATTCAATATGTCACGTTCGTCTAGCAAAAAGACCTTCGCTGCGGGTGTTTTATCGATTGATGAAACCGATTCGCCAGATCAATACTTTGATCTGATCCAGCGTTGGCTTGAGCTTGAAGGAGACGCCGAACGCGTTCGCATGGCGATGCGCCGTCAAATGCGAAACCAACGCGACGTGGAGCGGGGCGGCGAAACGCTCGTGAAATTGTTGCTCTCCGATCATCGAACCGGCTTGGCTGGTCGATTCTTGTTGGACTTCAGCAAACGCGGGCACATCGTGTTGCCAATGAATCGATTGCGGGTTGGTGCCCCAGTCGTGATCTCGGACGATTCCGATCCCAAGGACGAGGGTATCTCGGGCGTCATCTCCCGACGCAATGCGATCAGCATCCAAGTTGCCACCGAACAATGGCCAGCCGGGAAAGAGTTTCGCATCGATCTGTCGCCTGACGAAACGACACGCCGACGACAACTCGGCGCGATGAACCGAGTTCGCAATGCGAGCGGACGCACACGCAAGCTGAGGGATGTGATTCTTGGATCACGCCCCATGCGTTTTACCAAGCTTCCTGACATCGATTTTTTAACGCGGCTGAACGGCCCGCAACAAGACGCCGTTCGCTTCGCGCTCTCGGCCGAAGACATCGCCATCATCCACGGACCACCGGGAACGGGGAAAACCACCACGCTCGCCGAAGTCATCGTGCAAGCCGTTCGACGTGGCGACAAAGTGCTCGCGTGCGCGCCGAGCAATACCGCAGTCGATAACTTACTCGAGAATCTTGTGCCACTCGTTGGAACTGCGCTCCGCGTTGGTCACCCGGCTCGCGTGTTTGAGTCACTCCGCGGACACACGCTTGACGAACTCGTCGAGAACGACCCGTCGACAAGCATCATCAAAGACATGATGCGTGAAGTCGAACAATTGATGCGAGCAGCATCCAAGCCCGTCAGCGGTCGCGATGGATTTGCGAGACGAAAGGAATTGAATGCGGAAGCCGGCCAGTTGCGAGGTCAAATACGCGGTTTGGAACGCTCGATCATCCGCGGGATCCTCGACAACGCAGACGTAATTTGCACCACCATGACGATCGACGACGATTTGTTGAGTGATCGAGAGTTCGATCTCGTGGTGATCGATGAAGCCTGTCAATCGACGGAGCCGTCGATCTGGCAAGCCGTGTTACGTGCTGACAAAATGATCCTCGCGGGTGATCACTTCCAATTGCCACCGACCGTGCTCAGTGACGAAGCGGTGAAGCTTGGCATGCGACGCTCGACGATGCAGCGGTTGATCGAGAAACACGACCACGAGATTTTTCGTCGACTCGTGGTCCAGTATCGGATGCACGAATCCATCATGGCGTTCTCGTCAGCGGAGTTTTACGACAACGAACTCATTGCGGATGAATCTGTCCGTGAGCATAAACTCAGCGATTTGCCCAACGTCGTTTCTCATGATCTATTGGACATTCCGGTCGAGTTCATTGATACCGCTGGTGCCGAGTTCGATGAAGAGCTGGAATCTGAGGGTTCAAGCAAGCTCAATCCCAAAGAAGCGGCACTGATCGTCCAGCTCGTGAACCAGATTCTCGATGCAGGTGTTGAACCAGAAGACATCGCCGTCATCGCGCCCTACGCGGCGCAAGTTCGTCTGATTCGTGACCAACTTGGGAACCGAGCGGTGGAAGTCGATACCGTTGATGGCTTCCAAGGTCGCGAGAAAGAGGTCGTGCTGATCTCGATGACACGCAGCAATTCGATCGGCGAAATCGGCTTCCTTGCCGACACGCGGCGCACCAACGTGGCACTCACCCGAGCCAAGCGAAAACTGATTGTCGTCGGTGATAGTGCCACACTCGGCGGGAACGCCTTCTACGCGTCGATGCTGGCGTACATCGAATCCGTCGGCAGCTATCAAAGCGTCTGGCAAGTGACCGATGTTGGATAATCGGATGAGCAAATAGAGAGTTGACTTACTATGGTCGAACACAACTTAACACGCCTGAAACGCAGTCAAACGACAACGTGGATGTTGGATGAAACGCCTATTTGGGAGTTCCAAGCGAAGCAGCTGCTGAACCGATGGTACGAGCATGTTCAATTAGTCACCTACAATGCGGTCTGCCAAGGGTTCTTTCTGGATCGTCGGACTGGATCAGTTTAATGAGAACGCAATCACCGCCCCGATGAAATCGTCGAAATCTTAGACGGGGTGATCGTGGCCTATGAGCGAAGGCGAATGTCATTCAGTT
>JBGTAI010000166.1:0-27700 GCA_041749955.1 Pirellulaceae bacterium
GAATTGCAAAGTGAAATCGCTGCGTGGGCCAAACGCACCAACGAAAAGCAACGCGGCGTCGACTGGCAATTCAAGATCGACGACGCTCGCACAAAGCTAAAGCGTCTCTACCCCCAAATTAAGACTGGATGACGCACTAGGTGTGCCGAGAAATCGACCATCGTGGGTCGGCCAGCTTGCGAGTGAACAGGCGAGTGAACGGGTACGCCCATCGGTGTCGCCGAAAACGTCTCGATGGGACCTGGCAAAATCGCATCAAGTTGGATCGTCGACGTTGGAAACAACGGTTCGCTGGCGAAGCCTTTCGTGCACAGGCCGATTAAGCAGGCCGCCATCATTGCGATCCACCACCAACGCGGTAGCGACGCGAAGTGCGTCGGCGGTTGATCGTCACCGAGTTTACTTTCTTTGCGAACGGAGTCGTTTTGGAGCATAGCTGTCACTTTCGAACCGGATGGAATCGCTGCGAACGTTTTACGCAAAGCAAATCAGGGTCCGAGAAGGCGGCTGGCCAGGCAAATCGCGGAGCGATCGGCGACTGAATCGCAGCAATTGATTGCGCAATCGCATTCGAAATCTTTGCAAGCAGCACGATGACGGTCCTCGCATCGGTGATGCAAATTCGGCGCATCGTGTTGACAGATCACAACACGCGAATGTCTGGCGCAACGCCAACAGTTGAGCATTGCTGCTCGAGCCAAGTTGAGCCTCAACAAAAAACACGCCAGAGTTGCTGAGGGGGCAAAAAAAACACCATGGCGGTGACCCGCCGCACCAATTGTGTTCCGGTCGTAGCGATTGACAAGCGTTTGACGGACGAACTCCCCCAACAGGGATTCAGAAATTCGGAAACTAGCTCGCGTTTCTTGAAGCCGAGCACAAATTTTGTTCTACGTTTCAAGTGAACATGAGGCGAAACGGCGAGGTTTGCGCAACCGACCCGGGTTGAAGCAACCAACTTATTCGCCGCAACCAGAAAAGAATCGTCAAGCGTCTTGCTCGACACACGTGTTACTCCAGGGCAAAAGTAAGTATGAACATGCAACCGTCAAAACGAAGTGGCTTTTCTCTGATCGAGATGGTCATTGTTATTCTGATTCTCGGCATCATCGCCGCTGTCGCAGCTCCGCGAATGTTCGATACCGCGACGACGGCGGAAGCGAACACGACGCGCCAGCAACTGGCGGTTCTTCGCAATGCGATCGAAATGTATCGAGCACGATCTGGAATTTACCCGCCGATCAACATGCTCGAAGCGGCTGTGGGGCCGATGCTCAACGGTCCATTCCCGGCACCAAGCGTTGGCACTGCGAGAGCTGATTCGGACGTCTACTACGACACCAATTCAGACGCTGTCGCGCCAGCGACTCCTAACGACGCACAGCCTGGGGGCTGGGTCTACAAGCCCGCCAACGGCAATCTTCGCCTGAACGTTGGCACAACCGAAGTCGGCTTCGATTGGTAATCCAGTTTCGATCACGAAACTAATTCACACATGAACTCACTGACGAACGTAACGAGGCCTTGCCCTTCTCGGTACGCGAGTCAGTGAGTCGCGCTGTTAGAGCACAACAGCTCCCCGCCTACGCGATTCCCTCCCAGCTTACGCTGAACAAAATGCCCACCGACACTGATAACGCCGACACTGCTAACGCCGTAAATAGTCGCCATCCGACTGTACTGATCGTCGAAGACGACGCGGTGTTTCGGCGAGTGATCTCCTTCACCGTTGCACGTGCGGGATTCAATGTTGAACACGCGACCAATGGACTCGAGGGATACGATCGCTTCATGGTTGGTGATATCGACTTCATCGTGACGGATCTCCAAATGCCACGATCAAGCGGTATCGAGATGCTGGAGCGAATCAGTCAACAAACAACCGTGCCGCGTGTCCCGACGATTCTTTGTACAGCCAAAGGTTTAGAGCTTGATACTGAGGGAATCGTCCAATATTTCGGATTGGTTACGGTACTGCGCAAACCGTTCAGTCCGCGTCACCTCACGGAATGGATTTGCAACTCACTTCATGTGGCGAAAGTGACGTCGCATGTCTAGTCCGTCGGTCGCATCGAGATCTGCTGAACATGAAGCCGTGCTGGCAGCGGTGTCGCATCGACATCACTCGGCATGGCGGTCCGTCACTCGCGGTCGCCATGGACTGACGACTCGCGTCGGCATCGCGTTTCTCGCAGTGGCGATTTGCATCCTTGCCACAAGCATTCTACGCGTGGCGGAGACGCCACTCAAAAACACCTCGCCATTATTTGGCTTAATTTCGATCGCGTTTTGCAGCTTCGCTGGGTTATTTTCGATGCGTACCGCTCGTGTTTTGCGAAGCGTCGAAGACGAACTACTGAGATTCTCTGAAGCCAGTGATCTAAATGAGATTCACGATGTAGCGAACACGCCCCGCCGCATCCTTGCAGACGATCCCATCTGTGAAGGCTGGAACCGACTATTGGATTTGGCGCTGGCAAATGTGTCGTCCGATACGATGCACCGAACCATTGCCCCCCTGGATCGCGAAGCTGTTACGCTCACTCGCGCCATGCGTGCTTTACCAGTGGCTTGGGTAATTACAGATAACGACGCGCGCATTCGGTTTATCTCTCCAGTCGCTTTAGGAATGCTCGGGCTGGCCGACGGAAAAACTTATGAGAATCGCAATTTGACGGAACTCCTTGGTTTCACGAAACGCCAGGACAGCGATGAAAAACTCCGAGGCACAGATGCCACGGCCAACTCAAGTGACAGTACGACCGACGAAATGGATAGCGAGTCCGAACTCGTTCAATCCGCGATCGATTTGGAACAAGCTCTCGGCCCGATTCGAATGGTCACGCTTCGACGTGAGTTCGTTGTCAATGATGCGACCAGCAAACTACGAATCGTTCGCTCACGATTGGGCGGACGTAGCGGTGACGGCGCCGGAATGGCTTGGGTGATCCAAGACGTCACGCAACAACAACTCGCGACCGAGGCTCGCGATCAATTCCTGATGACCGCGACGCACGAGTTCCGTACGCCGCTCACAAACCTCCAAGCGTATGCCGAAGCACTCAGCCAACAAGAAACTCTTGACTTAGAACACCAAAAAGAGTTCTGCAACGTCATCTACACGGAAGCGAATCGACTTGGACGACTCGTCGACCACTTGCTCACGGTCAGCCAGCTTGAAGCCGGGTCAATCGTTGTCAATCGGCACGAACTGGACTTGCTGCCGCTATTGGAACAAGTACTCCAACAGAATCAGTCACAGGCCGAACTCAAACAAATCTCGCTCAAGAGCGTCTTGTCGGCAAAGCTTCCAACAGTGATTGGTGACCGCGACAAGTTGCATGCGGCCATATTGAATTTAGTCGGTAACGCCATCAAGTATTCCAGCAATGGTGGGGACGTCACTGTCAAATGTGAAGTGGAAGAGAACTGGATTCGCATCGACGTCAACGACCAAGGCGACGGGATTCCAATCGAAGAACAAGAACGCGTCTTCGATAAATTTTTCCGTGGCCAGAAAGCGGTGCAGTCAACCGAGCCCGGCAATGGCCTCGGCTTGGCTTTCTCTCGCGAGATCGCTCGATTACACGATGGCGACATATTGCTTCAGAGCATCCCTGGTCAAGGGTCTACATTCACTCTGCGGCTTCCGATCGGTGGCCAATCTCGTTCCGGTGTCTAAAGAACAGTTCTTATTCAAGTTCGGTTTGATTCGCAAACATTTACTCAGCAAACATTCACTCAGAAAACAGGGGGGGCGAAAGTCATGGCATCGATCGAACGACGCGGCGGTGTGACCGTTATCCGCCCGAATCGACCGCTTCAACGCGACTCGCTTGAAACACTGAACGAAGAAGTTGTAAATGCGGTTCGAAGCGGGGTGCCTATGGTCGTTGTCGACTTGGTGGAAACGCCGCTAATCGATGGGGCGGGTTTGGAATGGTTGCTTGACCTTGATGAAAACTGTTGCGATCGTGGCGGAAGCGTTTGTCTTTGTAACGCGAATGAGTTGTGCGGCGACATATTGCGCATCACGGGTGTCGGCCCATCGATGCAACAGTTCACTGACTTGGCCTCGGCACTCGGGAGCTATGCCTGATGAGTCATGCCGTTCTGCTCGAATCTGGCGCCGCAAACTTACCTCGCGTCGTGACCCCGCAAGAGAAGACGCGTTCGTCCTCTTCAACGGTTCCACTTGGAAAGCGACTGCTTGACGCGGGTTTGCTTCGTGCCGACCAGTTGGAATCGGCGCTTGCTCACCAAGCCTCCGAAGCGGAGCGAGCCCGAATTCGGAATCTGAAGAACCCTTCGGCACCACCGACACCCATCAAAAAGCTCGGGGAAGTCGTCAGCGAACTTGGCTTGATCGACGAAGCGGATTTGCTGCCACTTCTAGGCGAACAACTCGGCGTCGAGGGCGTCCGTCTTCGCGAAGGTTTGATCGACCCAGCGGCTGTGCGGTTGATCCCTCGCGAGTATGCCGAACGCATGAACGTGTTGCCGCTCATGCGAGTGCGCGACGAACTCACCGTTGCGATGGCCGACCCGCAAGATCTCGCGGCGATCGACGCGCTTTCGCGAATTAGTGGTTGTCGCGTTCGTGGCGTGTTCACGCTTGCCAGCGGAATCGAGCGACTGCTTCCGCGTTGCTATGAAGCGGACTTCTCCGTCGACTCCGTCACTGCGGACTTGGACGTCGAAGAACTTGAACTCGACTCCGAAGCTATTGATCTGGACTTGCACTCCGTCCAGCAACTCGCCGACGGCAGCCCCGTCATCAATCTGGTCAACTACGCGATCGTCCAAGCCGTTCGCCAAGGCGCCAGCGACATTCACATCGAACCCGGCCACAAGAGCACGTCGGTTCGATTTCGCATCGACGGTGCACTGCGAGAAGTCATGAAGCCTCGCAAGGACATGCATGCCGCGTTGGTTTCTCGAATCAAAGTCCTGGCCAAGCTCGATATTGCCGAGCACCGCCAACCCCAAGACGGACGATTGCACGTGCGTTTGGCGCGTCGCGACATTGACTTGCGAGTCAGCACATTGCCGACGGTCCTCGGCGAAAAAGTCGTCATGCGGGTGCTGGATCGCCAGAACGTCACCTTCGATCTCAATCGACTCGGTCTTCCAGATGCTTCGCTTGTGACGATGCGTCGAATGCTCGGGCGTCCGCACGGGCTTGTGCTGGTGACCGGTCCAACGGGAAGCGGCAAAACAACGACGCTCTACTCAGCGATCGAGCTGATCAAAGGCATCGAGCGAAACGTCATCACAGTCGAGGATCCCGTCGAATATCAACTCGAACTGATCAATCAAGTCCAAGTGCAATCGGACACGGGGATGACGTTTGCCAAGGCACTCCGCAGCATTCTGCGACAGGACCCAGACGTCATCATGGTCGGTGAAATTCGGGACCGCGAGACTGCGGAAACAGCGATTCAAGCGGCCCTTACCGGTCACCTCGTCTTGAGCACCCTGCACACGAACGACAGTGCCTCGGCCATCACGCGATTGGTCGACATGGGTGTTGAACGTTTCAAGATCGCGGCGGCAGTCGTTGGTGTCGTCGCCCAACGGTTGGTGCGCAACCTCTGCGAACACTGCAAAGAGCCTTATTATCCTTCAGCCGGTTTGTTGGCTCAACTTGGCTACGACGGCGACGCGAGACACGCATTCGCACGGAGTCGCGGTTGCTCGAATTGCTTTGAAAGCGGATATCGCGGTCGGTCTGGGATCTACGAATTGCTCGAGAGCGACTCGGAATTGCGCCAGAAAATCACGGACGGAGCCACGCTCGATGAACTTCGACGATGTCATACGCATGCGACGCTGTTGAGCGAAGGCATGCGGATGGCGGTTGCTGGGCGAACGAGCATTGACGAAGTCAGCCGCGTTGCTTGTGGCGATTAACCCATCCACCTTGACGTAAAACTAAGTTTTTCCTAACCCTCGTTTCCACATTTTCAAACGTGCTTGCATCATTCGCTCCCGCCGACATGGATGACATCGCCGAGCCAGTCATGGCGTCGGATCGCGATGATGCGCGTCCCCAGACGGTGCGACGTGGTGGGATGATGGGAGTATCTTCGACAAGCGTGCTGCTCGTCTTGAACCAGTTGGCTGTGATGAGCCAAAACGGAATCGAGATTGTCGAATCGCTAGAGATGGTCAGTAGCAACTGTCCCGATGCTCGACTCGCAGAATCGTTGGACGATATTCATGATGCGGTCAACGGTGGTCAAACACTATCGGCTGCGGTTGCGGCTCACGGCGAGTACTTCCCACCAACACTCGCGCCCATGTTGGCGGCTGCCGAAGCAACGGGACGAGTTCCAGAAACCCTCAAGCGTGTTTGCGATCGGATGCGTGGTGAGTTGGCGATGCGAGGCCAGATTGTCGGTGCAATGGTTTACCCAATGATCTTGATGGGGGCCGCCGCGAGTGTGATGAGCGCCTTGATCGTGGGCGTCTTGCCGCAATTCAGCAAAGTATTTGCGTCGATGGGCAAGCCCGTCCCCGTGTCGACTCAGTATCTACTCACGTTTGGCGGATTTTGCCGTGAGTACTGGATGATCATCGTGCCTGTGCTGGTGGGAATCGTCGCTGGACTTGTAACGCTTCGACGAAATCCGATCGTGCGTGGTTTGGTCTACAAGTTCTTGATGTTTGGTCCCTTGATCCGTGACGCGTATCGTCCGTTGGCTGCTGGGCGTAACTTTCGCACGATCGCTGCGATGGTCAGTGGCGGTGTTCCATTGCTTCAAGCTGTGCGATTGACGCGGAACACAACGCGTGACGTTTACTGGCAACAACTTTGGACTGACGTGGAGGACACGTTGATCGAGGGTGAGCGAGCAAGTGAAGCGTTTTTTGATGTCGATTTCGTTCCACCCGAAGCCGCACAAATGGTCGCGACTGCCGAAAAGACAGGTCGCATTGGCGAAGTGCTCGAGGACATTGGCAATTTTTACGAGGAAGAAGCGAGTCGCAAGATCAAACGACTCGTGGTGGCCTTGGAGCCGGTCATCATCTTGGTGATGGGTGTTATCGTTGCAGGCGTTGTGATGTCCGTGATGCTACCGCTACTGGACGTATCAACAATCAGCTCGTCGTAGTTGGTGCTCAAGGGAATTACCTTTTTTCGGCGAAACGCGTTTGATTACGCCGCCACCGTGACGTACATCCCTGTGGACGAATCCCCGGCCACTTTCGCAAACAATTTCGACATGTCCTCGATCCTTCAACGTCTGTCCCGCCGCGGAACCGCTCATCGCAAGTCCAGTGCGACTCGAAGCGGTTTGGGGAACACACGTTGTGTTGGCATGGATATCGACGTCGATACCGTACGTGTCGCGACGCTCGGAAGAAGCAAAAGCAACACCTTGCGAGCCAATCGCAGTGGCGTTGATGCCGAGCAGTGGACCACGTACACCAAGCTACCTCTCAGCGGCTCGTCATCGCCTCATGGTGCATCCTCGATCGACTCTCCGAAAAAGCTACATCGTTGGACGGAACAGCTACTCGACGTGCTACCGCGAACAGTCGACGGCTATCGAAGCGCCGCAACGCTTTGTCTGCCTCCCAGCTGGACACATTATGAGATGGCTCGCGAGGCCGATTTGCCAACGACAATCGCGAACTGCCATACTCTGTTCAAGAACTCGATCTTCCAGTGCAACGCAGAAATACGTGTTTGGAACGCGTGCAAGACCTCGGACCGAATGGTCGTAGTTGCTGTTCCGCACCAAGCAACACTCGAGATTGCCCGGGGCGTTCGTCGCCTGGGGTATGAGGTCTCGGGGATCGTGCCGCATGGTCTCGCGTTGGCAAGTGCCGCATCCGCTCTAACGACACTCAATCCGAGTTGCATCGCGATCATCGGGCGCACGGGCGGACTCGTCAGCACCATCGGTTGTGGTTCGGATCGAGATTACTTGAATGGGCTTTGCCGACCGGTTGCCAACCCAGCGTCCACAGCCTCCATTCATTCGGATCAAATAAGCTCAATCGACGAGATCGAGCCACAACTGAGTGCTGTCGCCCACGAGATCACGGCAACGATGTCGTACGCGAACCGAATCAATGGCTATCGCGGTGATCAAGAGAAAGGAAACCATCCGGTCTTGATCGCTGGCGACTTGGCCGCGACTCCTGGTCTCGACGAGGCATTGGCATCACTCGTCAATTTGCCCGTGGCTGTTTGGCGATACGTCCACCCCGAGCGTCCGCTGTCGTCACTTTCGCCAACCCCCATTGCGATCGATGCCGAGGCAGCAACGAGTTTGTCGCTGGCGCACTTCTCGGCAGCGATGCTCCAACAAGGTGAACGAGGATGATCAAGCGTCGCAAACACTCATCATCGTGTTCGCTGGCGATGAATTCCATTCGCCAACTCGACTTGCTTCCCGAGACGTTTCGCGATGAAGTCGAAACGTCGCGAGCTCGCGGCTTCTGGATCCTTGCCTTCTCATTGCTTTCGATCGGACTTGGACACTTGGTTCTCACGGATCTGTTTCGACACGAAACCAATCGTCGATTCGAAACTCGGTTACGAGCGAAGGTGGAGCCAGTGTTGCAAATCCGAGAGGAAGCTCGTCGCCACTTAACCGATCATGCGTCGAAACGCCGCTGGCTCGAACAAGTTGAAACGGCTCGCCCAGACGACTGCCTGCTCCAAACGCTCGCGGCGGTCACCATCGCCGTCGGCCCAAATGCTGACCAGATCATGATTGATTCGATTGACATTTCGCTTGCGACGGAATTGCCGGCGAATTCAAGCAGCCCGCAAAACACTCCGGACACCGAGCGACCCGATCTTATGACGACACCGGCGATTGTCATTAGCGCACGATCCGACACCAACACTGCGGCCAATCTCGTATCGCGTCTGAGCGAACAGCCAAGAATCGACAATGTCACGCTTGAACCGAGCCAAGACGGAACACAAGTCTATGTCAAGGGTGTTCCGCGATTGACGAAGGTGCTCCCATGACCCGATCCACATCCGAGACCAAGCCCCTACAACGAAACGCCAAACCTTGGTGGAGACTGGCAAGCATTCGCACTCACGCGATCGGCGCCACAGCATGTTTGCTCGTTTGCACCGCCATCGTGCATGTGTACCGATTCGATTCATTGAGCAACAACCCAGGAATCGCTAACGGAATCAGTGCCGAGGAAGCGATCGAGGTGCTGCGTAATGCACAGCAATGGCGGAACGTATATCAGGAAAAGGTACTTGCAACCGAACAGATTCACGCAAGCATTGAATCACTTTCCTCGTGGATTCCAGATTCTGTCGACTCCGACGAGCTTCAGGCACAACTCGAGATAATCACGAGTACAAATGGAGTGGAACTTTTATCATTCGCGTACAAACATTCCGTCGTCGGCAGCCGCGTGGGAGTAGCGGTGTATACATGCCATCTTCGCGGAAACTTCTCATCGATCGGCCGCATGCTCGATGCGATTGCGAAATTAGACCACCCGATCAGTTGCGACCGAATAACACTTGGTCATCAAGCCGAAACAGAAAGACCGACGATGAGCTGTGATGCGATTCTTTCGCTTCGATGCCCATACGCCGCCGAAGGCACTCTCGCGTATCGATTGTTGAAGGAGCGACCAAGCCATGGCATCTGATCGGAAACGAGAACGAACAAAACGGCCCGACGACACTGCTACCAAAACGAAAAAGCAACTCATTGTCGTCGGCTTGCTTGTCGTCGGATTAATATTGGCAGTGGTGACCCAACCAGAGAAAGCGGATTTGGTTGCCGAAGCCCAACCGACCGTGACATTGACCGAGCTAAAGCAAGAGACATCGCAACCGGATGTCGTTAGCGAGCCGAAAGCGTCCGTGCTGCACGTCCAATCGTTGGCTTCAATTGAGCTGGAAGCTTGGGTCGACCAAAACCCATTCGCGGGATCGCACGCCGAAACGATGAACAAATCCTTCAGCGACACCAACGGCTTACTTAGAATCCAAGCGGTCTACGGCCAAGGAAGCAACGCGGCTGCCTTGATCGGACCCAATCTCGTTCACGTGGGTGAATCGTTGCCCGACGGCCGACGCGTGCTGAGCATCACCGCCGACGGCATCGAACTATCTCGATAAATTTGAAACTTCTCGCTGATCGCCGGCACTCATGTTGGCAATTTCAAGAGAATCTGTATTGATAAACGATGAGCCTGAGGCGCTAGCCGATTTTCGACTGAACGATTCTGGAGATCGGCTAGCGCCTCAGGCTCAATATTGCTTACTATTTAATGACGAAAACCGAATGTGTTCGTCGCCGGCGCCGGCGATCAGCGAGAAGTGTCATCAATTTCGCCCTTACTTGTAGCTCCAGATTTGGTCGAGCACCGTCCACGATCCGGTGACAAGCATGGCCAAGGCAGACAACCACAGCATCACATCCCAAAGTCTGTTCGGTCGCAGTGCCGGTACACAGCGCTTGTAGCGAAAGAATAACGCCGCGCCAGCCAGCATCGGCAACATGATCCCCTGGGCGATACCGCTCAGCAAAACGAGTTGAGCCGGCGAAGGAAACGCGAGGTAAATCACCAAGCAAAGCATCGGAAAAAAGGCACTGAGTCCGCGAATCCACTTGGCTCGAGTGACCTCATCGTCGCTAATCACACCAATCACACGAAGCGCATCCGAGAATACTCGCGCGTGGCTCGCATTGGCAACAAAAAACGTCGAGTACAAAACAGCGAACGCACCGAACAGGAAGATTGCCGCCGCCCAGTCGCTGAACACGGGCACGAACATCACGGCGAGCGTGCGCACCATCGTGTCTTTGCCTGGATTCAAACCGACTCGATTCAGTACCGCTGCGCCGAGCAAGTAGAACGCGATCGTTGCGAACGTGTAAATGACACCGGCGCCCCACGCATCAACATGCATCACGCGCATCCAACCGCGAGCACGAGCCTGCCACTCGGGGCTTCCGTCATTCGGACCAGTGAAACGTGCGTAGCCTTTCTCGAGACACCAATAGGGATACACGACTAACTCAGCCGCTCCGACGCCGATGATGCCGAAAGTTGCCAGTGCCGTGCCGATCGGATTCGCACCACCGATCGCCTCGGGCAGTCCGAATGACATGCCGTCCCAAAAATCGGACCAGTTCACTCGCCAACGTGCCTGGCCCTGCAACAGAAACACATTCAGCACCGTCAATGCCGTAAACGAAGCAACAAGGATCGTCGACAAGGACTGGATCAATCCATAGCGACCAACATAAAGAACGAGGCTCGTAACAACCGCCATGATCGCTGCCCAAATCGCTGCGTCATGGGGTGCAACGAGTTGCTCGGGACTCGCCTCAGCCGCCTTGGCGGTTAGCTCCAAGGTTTCCTCGGAAACCGCTAGCCCAGCGTACTCGTCAAACTTCTTGAGTGTCTCAGCATCCGCGACCTCGTTGTAAGCCCGACCGGCCGCCGTGATCGGGACGCTGATTGCGAGTGCCTGGCCCACGCCGCCAACGATCCCACCAAGTTGGCTGATGCTGGCCAGCCACATCACAAGCCAGTACCAAACGAGCCAGTTGCCTCGGCCAGTAATTCGAGGCCCAGGCACTTCGTCGAGCGCACGCAACGTGGTTTTGCCGCTGATGATTGCGTATCGCCCCAACTCGATTTGGGCGAAAATCTTCACCACGCACCCCAGTGCAATCAGCCACAACAGTGAAAAACCGGCTTCGGCGCCGGTCTTGGTTGTCGCGATCAACTCGCCACTGCCAACAATCGAGCCGGCCACGATCAGACCCGGGCCGACACAGCGTAAAACACTCAATAATGCCGTCGGCGGCGAAACAAGTTCGTTTTTACCGCTGTTTCCTTCAGAAATTTCTTGATTCGACATGAGTGGCTGAGTGGGCGGGATGAGTTTGGTGGGGAAAAGTTCAGACCCAAGCGGGACTACAAGCGTGAAAGAATACCGCGACCGGGTCAACCAACCGTTGCATCTTTCATGGTTTGCGGTCGATAATGGCGACCGCACGAAAAACACGTGCGATTGACTCTGGAAAACCCTCGCCGAACCAAGCGACGAGGAACGAGGTTCACTTTATACCTGGGGCGCCGATCGTTCGCATGGCTTTCACCGCAGCACTGGACACAACGATCGCGGTGGTCACGCCGGAGAACATCGAGTTCAAGTATCAACTTGCTGGGCCGTTCCGTCGGTTGCCAGCTTACTTGATCGATCTGATTGCTCGCTGGTCGTTCCTGCTTGTCCTTTGGATTGGTGGCGCCCTGTTGCTCGGGCTGCTGGATCTGAGTTTCCTCGGCCCGTTTGCCGTGGCTGGTGGCTTGGTGTTCTATTTCCTGGTCAGCTGGTTCTACGGCGCCGTTTTCGAAACGTTCTTCAACGGTCGGACGATCGGCAAATGGGCTTGCGGCATTCGCACCATCGACATCGACGGTCGCCCGATTAGCGGTAAGCGTGCCGTGATTCGAAACTTGCTTCGAGTCGCCGATCTTGCACCCATCGCCGCAATGAGCCAATGGGATCCCGACATCCCACCGATCTTTATTATCCCAACCGGCATGGCTGGACTGCTTTCGATGGTATTCACCCGTCGGTTACAACGACTCGGTGATCTCGCGGCGGGGACGATGGTGATCATCGACGAACGCACATGGCGTGTGCCCACAACACGTGTCGACGATCCGCGAATCCCAGCGCTCGCGTCGTTTATTCCGGCTGGATATCGTGTTTCGCGAAGCATGGCGAGGACCCTGGCCGTGTATGCTGAGCGACGGCATCACTTAACTCCAGCACGTCGTCGCGAAGTCACTCGCCACTTGACCGTGCCACTGATTGACCTGTTCGAATTCCGCAGTGACATTGATCCTGATTTGCTGATGCAGTCGCTGTATTACAAGACGTTCTTGGCTGAGTCGCAATTAGAGCAGCCCGACCTCGGCCCATTGGCTGGCTACAGCCCGCTGAAGCGAGACTCGAAAACGCCTCCACCGCCACCCGCAACGAACACGACTCCGAAGCCAGCTCTTGTTCAACAAGCTTCGACGATCGAAACCGTCGCTGTTGGCACCGATCCCACAGGAACGACATCATGAATGTGGCCGTCATCCTTGAAAAGCGACGCGCACAATGGGCGGAACTCGAAGCGTTGTGCGATGCGATGGAGGCTCGTGGACGCACCGATAAAACTCGCCAAGCACACCATCGCGGTGCCGCAGGCATTTCGCGGTTTTCGACACTGTATCGCGCCGCGTGCGCTGATCTCGCCCTCGCCGACGCGTATCAATTACCGCCAGGCACTGTCACGTACTTGCACCACTTGGTCGGACGTGCTCACAACCAACTGTATCGTGCGAACCAGTTCGATCCGTCAACGTGCAGCGACGTGCTGTTTCGCGAAGCGCCTCGACAAATCTTTGCTGACCCGTGCGTGCGTGTGGCGACGCTGCTGTTCTTTGGACTGTTCGTGCTTTCGATGCTTCTGGCAAAGAACGAAGCCATGTTTCCGGACTACGCCACCTCGATCGTCGGCCAGGAAGCTCTCGAGGGCATGGAGGAAATGTATAAGGATCCGATCAACACTAAGTCACTCGATCATTACGTCACGATGGCGGGTTTCTACATCAATCACAACACAGGCATTGGGCTGACGTGCTTCGCCTACGGCATCCTCATTATCCCGTGCCTATTCAACCTGGCTTGGAACGCCGTTTATCTCGGTGCCGTGTTTGGCTACATGGCTCGTGACGGCGTGACGGGAAGTGATCACTTTTTCCACTTCGTCACCGCTCACGGCCCGTTTGAATTGACCGCGATTGCGTTGGCCGCTGGGGCTGGATTGCGACTCGGCATGGGGCTGATCTACACGGCGGGACTCGGCCGCGTGGATTCATTGCGAGAGAACGCAATGCGAGCTGTACCGGTGATGGCGGCCTCGGCAGTCCTCTTTGTATGTGCCGCGTTCACCGAAGGCTTCATCTCACCAAGCCCGCTGCCGTTCACGATCAAGGCCGGTTGGGCTGTGGTGTCGTCGGGACTACTGAGCTTCTATTTTGTCATTCTCGGTTTCCCGCGAGAATCGCTTACCGCAAGCAAGTCGGCGGCTGTGCTCGCAGACGAAATCTACGGAGACGGCCGTGCAGCTTGATCGGACCCACGTCGTGATTCGCTTGCGGACGTTGTCGGAGATCGGCGACTTGTCGCTCGTGATGCTGCGTCGTTACCCTTCCGTCCTGCTCATCGGTTTTCTCGTCGGTGCGCTGCCGTGGGCGTTTCTCGATCTTGCGATCCTCGCTTGGATTCCGCTGGACGAGTCACGATTCGGGCTCGATGACGATGAAGCCGCGATCGAGATGTATCGGTACCTAGCGTGGATGTCGTTGCTTGTCGTGGCTCAGGCACCGGCGGCCAGTGTCGCGACTTCGTTTTATCTGGGCCAAGCCGTCTTCGAACAGCAACCAACTTGGGGCAGCGTCTTTACCGAGATGAAACGCCAGTTTTGGCGCTGGATCTATGTCTTGGGATTCAAACGGCTCGCGATCCCCATCGCGATGGTGCCATTGTTCCGCATGCACCAACCTCGCGATATTTTCTGGGATTTCATTCTCCCGATTGGATGCTTGTTGGCGATCGCAATCATCCGCAGCTCACGCCCGTTCGCGCCGGAAATCGTGATGCTCGAACAATGCCCTCTGCGATCCAAGGAACCGAATGCGATCACGTTCGCACGGCGCAGCAAGTCGTTGCATTCGCCGATGTCAGGTGAATTGAGCAGCCGCTTCATTGCCGTTTCGTTTGTGTTGATGGTTCTCTGGCTGAGCACCGTTTACACGATGGTGTGGGTGCGTGGGATCGCTACCGGAAATTGGAACTGGGATTTATTCTCGTATCTCGTGCTTGTTCCGTTGTCGCTTTGGCTCGTGGCCGGTTTGAGCTCGATTGTTCGGTTTCTGTGTTACCTGGATACTCGCATCCGCCTCGAAGGCTGGGAAGTGGAATTGGCGATCCGAGCAGAAGCGATGCGCCAGTTTGGTGAAGACCAACCGATTCGAACCGCACCGCGCACGAACGCACCTGGGACGGAGGCGAGCTAATGAGAAACCGTTACCTTGCCGCCATCGCATGGAGCCTGCTCTCGACGATCGCGTGCCAATCGTTTGCGGACGACGATATTCGCCCGTCCGACGACGCACTCAGCACAACGCCTTGGTATGACGCGGATGCGAAACGCGTCGTTCCGGTGACGGTGAAACCAGAAGCGGATGATACGATCAACCGTGACAGCCGCTGGTTACCCAAGGCCGCGCGAGTCCAGAAGCAGGCAACGCCAAGCACTTCGTCAAGCACGTCCACCGGCTCAGGCACCAATGGCCAGATCTTTGCTTGGCTGATTCTTGGCGCGTTGTTAATCGCGATCGTCGCGGCACTCGTTTACGGATTCAACCAGGCGGATATAGAATTGGGGCCAAAGTCGCCCATGCAACGACATTTAAGCTCGGCCCCCGACGAGCAGATGATCGAACGGATGCAGGAACTGCCGGCCGAACTTCGGCACGTCACGGGTAACTTGCGAGAGCAAACACTGCAATTGATCGCGGCCAATCGATTCGACTTGGCAATCATTACGCTCTTTGGTCATCAACTACTGATGCTTGACCACGCCGCAATGATCCGGCTTTCACGCGGCAAAACGAACGGCCGCTATGTTCGCGAAACGGGAGCCGCGGACACGACCGCCGCCGCCCAATTCCAGAAAACCGTCAACGCCTTCGAGCGCTGCTACTTCGGTCGCTATTCGCTCTCGCGCGAAGAAATGGACGCTCTGTGGCAAGACAACTTGCGACTCGAGGAAATCGTTCATGCGCGACACGAGGTGGCTGCATGATTCGAAACTGGAAATGCCGAACGGCTTCAACGTTGGTCGCGATTGCGCTGCTCGTGCTATCAACAGGATGCACGAAGATCACAACGGACTACGGATACTCGTCATCGCATCGCGGAACACAAAGCCTGAACGGCTTCTCAGCCTTGCGTCAAACATTCGCAAACACAGGCTACGAGTGCAAGGACGTTCGTCGGTTGAGCGACCGCCAAAATGAAACCGACACACTTGTGTGGACGCCGCAAGTGCTATCACCGATCGAAGACGAAATGACGAACTGGTTTGACCAGTGGCTTGCCGTGGGCGGTCACACGCTCGTCTATATCGTTCCTGATAGTGGCAGCGAAGCGGACTATTGGCTCGACGCAACACGCGATGCCCCACCCAGCCAACAACTCGAGTACCGACGACGTGCGGCGAGAGCCGTCAACGATCGTTTCGAATGGCGACTCAATCGCGATGCCGTTCCTTCGAACGGTTGGTTTCAAATTCAACCGATTGCCCAGGCAACTTCGCTCGGTGAGCTAAAAGGTCGCTGGAGCGAATCAATATCACAATCGAACGACTTCAACGAAGAGTCTGCTTCGCGCCATATCGAGTTTGCAATCCAAGCCTACCAGGCACCGGCAAGCACGCCGACCACGCCAGCGACGGCATCCAGCGGTACACCCAGTGCAACACCGCAACCAAGTGGAACCGGGTCGTCGAATACCAACTCGTCATCCGGAGCTGCGCCATCTGGCTCTGGATCATCCAGCACAGCGAACACACCCCCAGTCATCAACTCCGGCCCGACGGGACCATCCCACAGCTACGGATACTACCCGAGCTCAGTGACTCCGACAGCAACGCAGGTCAAGTTCGAACCGTTGCTGAGCAGCGAGACGGGAACCGCAGCAGAGACGTGTTTTGTCGGACAAGTCACCTCCTCCAAATGGAAAAATTCTCGAGTCATCGTTGTCGCGGGCGGGTCACTTCTTACGAACTATGCGTTCACAACGCCGTTTACAAGAGCACTCGCGGAAGAGATCGTCGATGCAACGATTGATCCAAGCGACAGCGAATTGATCGCCGGGTTCATCACGAGCGAGTATGGATCGGTACCCATCAGCGAGCTGAAACCGGGTGAGACGAAAGCTTCAGGGATGGAACTGCTCACCACTTGGCCATTGAGCCTCGTGACGATTCATGCCGTCTTTCTTGGAATCGTCGCATTGTTGATACTGCTACCGATCTTTGGACGGCCACGCCAAGTCCTCCGATCGAGCCTGAGCCGGTTCGGTGACCACTTGGATGCCGTGGCGGCGTTAATGTTTCGCGCTGGCGGCGAAGAATACGCACGGCGTCGAATCAGCGAGTACCATCGGCGTGTCCGAGGCGAAACGACAGGCCCTTGGGTGTTGCCGGAAACGCAGCCGCCCAAGACCCCGACCCTAACACCACCAGTCACTGAAGCTGCTGGCTCGACAAGCCAAACGCCAGCGAATTCGACGATCGATCAAGCAAATCCGAATAACAAATAACCGCGAGCTGAGTCTTGACTAACGACGCTTTCCCGGGCGAACCGAACAACATGGGCGATCCGAACAACATGTTTGAGCAACCGGAATCCAACGCAACGCCCACGCCGCCACCGATCGAAACGTCCAATCACGTGCCGAATGATGCGCCAATCGTTGCAACGGTTCTCGAACAAGCCGCTCCCGCGCCAGCGCAAGCGGGACTGCAACCGTCGGCAAAGTTCCAGCCCGTTCAGGCACTCTACAACCAGATTTCCGCCGAAGTCGCCAAACTTTACGTCGGCCAGGAAGAACTCGTGCTGGGGACACTCACCGCATTGTTTTCTGGCGGCCACGTCCTCATCGAATCAGTACCTGGACTGGGCAAGACTCTGTTTGTACGAACGCTCGGTCGAGTACTCGGTTGCGAGTTCGGTCGAATTCAATTCACAGCCGACTTGATGCCATCGGACATCACGGGCGCGCCCGTGTTCGACATGCAGCAAAGTGAATTTCGATTTCGCGCTGGCCCCGTGTTCACGCAATTGTTGTTGGCTGACGAGATCAACCGATCGCCCGCCAAGACACACGCCGCGCTGCTCGAGATCATGCAGGAATTCCGCGTCACCGTTGACGGAACCAGCCACAGTGTGCCGCGACCGTTTCTCGTACTCGCCACTCAAAACCCGCTGGAAAGCGAAGGGACTTACAACCTCCCCGAAGCACAACTCGACCGATTCATGTTCAAGCTGAAGGTCGATTACCCGACCGCAGAACACGAAGCAGAAATATTGAAACTGCACAGCCAACAATCGGATCTGAACCAGCGATTGCGTGACGAGATTCAACCGCTCACGAATCCCCAGCAGGTGCTGGAGATGATGCAGCTATGCAGTCAGGTTCGCATCGAAGATCGCTTGGTCGATTACATCAATCGCATTGTGCGAGCGACTCGATCGTGGCCAGCCTTTCACATCGGGGCTTCACCACGAGCTGGACTGGCGCTGATGCAGTCCGCTCGCACACTGGCTGCGTTCGGCGGTCGTGACTACTCCATCCCCGACGACGTCGTCGAAGTCGCCTTGCCAGCCATGCGTCACCGAGTCCAACTCACCGCCGAAGCCGAAATCGAAGGCCGAACGACCGACGAAGAACTCACAAGCCTGCTCCGAAGCATCGAAGTCCCACGCGACTAACATGCTCATTTAGCTCGTTGTTTTCGTCACAAACGCTTGCATCGCGGCAAGCGTTTCTGGGCTGACGTGGTGTTCAATGCCTTCCGCGTCTGCCGATGCGACGGGCTCACTTACCCCAACGGCAAGCAAAAACTGGTACACCGTCTCGTGGCGAATCTTTGACTTCTGGGCAACGCGTTTCCCTTTGGATGTCAAACGAACCGGCGCATACGGTTCGGTCGAGGCGTACCCGTCGCGAACCAGCCTTGAAATCGTTCGATTGACCGTCACGTGGCTGACACCGAAGCGATCTGCCAAGTCCACAGCGCGGCATTCCCCCTTCGCGTCGGTGATCTCCGCAATGGCCTCGACGTAGTCTTCCGCAAGTTCTGACGCGTGGTCCGCCCGCGTCTTTCGATGCTGGGATTTAGCGGTTTGAGGTGTGGAATTCTTCAAAAAACTCTCCGGCCGACAACGCTAACGCTGGAAAACGTCCCAGTATCGCGAATTTCGGCCATCTTGCCAGCCTGTGCTCTTGGACTCGCATCCCGAATCAAAATCCCTGTCGACAGCCAATGTAGCCTGTGCTAACTTTATCCAGGGTTTAGCACAGGCTACATTTCTAAGGTGGCGACAAACAAGGAGTTTTAATTGCGTACTCAAGCAAAGCAGCAAGCGTTCACTCTCGTTGAATTACTTGTCGTGATCGCAATCATCGGAGTCCTGGTCGGGCTACTGCTGCCGGCGGTTCAAGCTGCGCGCGAAGCGTCCCGCAGGATGACGTGCGGCAATAATTTGAAACAGATCGGGCTTGCCTTACAAAACTATCATGCGGCGTTCAATCAGTTTCCGGCGGGCTATATTTCGCACCCGACATCGGATGGCACTGGCCCCGCGACAGCCAACATTGATCCGCTAACGTGGGACGCAGGACCGGGCTGGGGCTGGGCAGCTGGCTTGCTGCCGCAACTGGAACAGTCCGCCGTCGCTGAAGGAATTCGTTTTGATCGACCGCTGTGGGATCCAGTCAATTCGCGAGCCATTGAGTCATCGCCATCGGTATTCTTGTGTCCGTCGGCGATTGGCGGTGATTTACCATTCGAAGTTCGCAATGCGACTGGCGTACCAATGGTGATGGGTGGAAGAACGATCCGGCTCGGACGCAGCCACTACGTTGCCAGCCACGGTCAAGAGTCATGCTGGGGCGAGTGTGGTTCTGCGGTGACCGGCGAAGTCTTTACCAATATCTACACGAATGCAACGCAGATCATCGCGATCCAGGGCGATGCATCGCGAGTTGCCGATGGCCCGTTCTTTCGAAATTCGAAAACTCGATTTCGCGACATTCTCGATGGGACATCGAACACGATCTTTGCGGGCGAGCACTCGTCAGCACTCAGCGAGAAGACCTGGGTCGGCGTCCTTCCAGGCGCCTTCACGCATCCGAATTTCACTTCGCCAGAAAACGGATCGGACGCCGCAGCAACGCTGACGCTTGTGCATGCGGGGCCGTCTGGAGGCGAGCTTGATATCACTGGGCTTCCGATTATCCATCCGATTAATTTCCCGACCTATCACGTCGGACAAATGTATTCTGATCATCCCGGCGGCGGCCTGGTGCTCATGGGCGACGGAGCCGTGCATTTCATCTCTGAGTCCGTCAACCAGCTTCTATGGGCAGAACTTTCAAGTATGCGTGAAGGCGAGTTGGCAAACACCGAAGGGGTATTTTGATGAATCGAAACGTGATATTCAGCGCCGTTACTTTGCTGGTTGCCTTTGGCGGGTGGTGGTGGCTACGGACAACCACGCCAGCAATGAGTTCGGATTCGTTCCAGTTCGTGATGGCAACCTATCGAGCCACGCAAGTAAAAGACATCGACCGGCTAGAGCAAATTTCCCAGCAGCTGGAGTCGCAAAAGCTATCGACAGGTGATTGTCATTGCATCGAAAAGATTATCAAAGTCGCACGCAGCGGTGACTGGAAACTCGCTTCCAAGCAGGCCTTCGCGCTCATGAAAATCCAGCGAAGGTACTGATAGACGGTGAAACATCTTTCCGAAACGGAGTGTCACTCACAGTCGGAATGTATTGATGTCAATTGAATTGATATAGAACTTTCACTTTCATTGCCAAGCTTCTTCGAGGCTTCAATCCAAGATTCGATCGCCACTAGGTGGTGCTCTCCGATATTGATTCGCATGAGTGGATGAAAGGAATCCCGTAACGCTTATGTCGCAAATATTTGTGACGCGATGACGACTCTGAAACCATGCTAGCTTCCGATAAAAGTTCACAAAATCTTTGTAGGGTGGCTCGCGGGAATTCAACTAATCGCTATCTTTTGCCGATCTTCCGCTGCAGCTAAGCGGTACATCTCGTTATCTGCAAGGTCTAAAAGCGACATTCGTCGCAGCGCGGATAACGGTTAACACAAAGAGCGTCGATGGACGGTTCGATTGCATTGCTTGGGACAACTGGTGCCTTAATGGGCCTCGGGTGGCTCGAGTCACATTTACACACAAAGCGGTTACACTCGATACCGCTTCGGATTCATGTCAACGGAACACGCGGCAAGTCATCGGTTACCCGACTGATTGCTGCTGGAATGCGTGCATCGGGTAAGCGGACATGTGCCAAGACCACTGGCACACTTGCCCGGATGATCATGCCCGACGGTTCCGAGTTCCCCGTCTTTCGTCCGGCACGTGCGAACGTCATCGAACAAATTCGAATCGCAAGAGCGGCCGCGGAAATGGAAGCCGAAGCCCTCGTGATCGAATGCATGGCGCTCATTCCGTATCTGCAATGGGTCTGTGAATATCGACTTGTTCACGCAACGCACGCGGTGATCACGAATGCTCGTGCCGATCACCTCGACGTAATGGGGCCCAACGAGAAAGACGTGGCCTGGGCGCTTCTGGGGATGGTCCCCAAAAATGGCAAGTTGTTTACTGCCGAACGACGTCACCTCGATGCGTTCCGCCATGTATGTGACGAACGCAAATGCGAATTGATCACGGTGAGCGAAGAGGAAGTCGCCGCGATCACGCCGCTGGAACTGGCACAGTTCCCCTATATCGAACACGCCGAAAACGTCGCGCTTGCCTTGAAGGTCCTCAGCGATCTGGACGTCAATCGAGGCACCGCACTCCAAGGCATGTGGGCAGCCAACCCCGATCCGGGCATCATGACGGTCGCCGAGTTGGACTTCTTTGGTCGTCGCATCGTGTTCGTCAACGGATTTGCAGCCAACGATCCCGAGAGTACGGAACGCATTTGGAACATGGCTTGCGAACGTTATCCCGACGTTAACAAACGCGTGATGATTTTCAATTGCCGTTTTGACCGCCCCGATCGCTCGCGACAACTCGCCGAAGCGTGTGCGACTTGGCGATCGGCCGATCACTACGTCTTGATTGGCAGCGGCACGTATATTTTTGCCAAGTACGCCACGCAGGCTGGCCTCGATCCGAGACGGCTGACATTGAGCGAAGGCGACAGCGTCCAAGAGATTTTTGAAAAAGTGGTCAGCTTATCCGGCCGCAGCGCGCTGGTGATGGGCATGGCCAACATCGGTGGACCCGGACTCGAAGTGGTTCGGCATTTCCGTAACCGTGGCATCGTCGAAGAAAAAGCATTCTGAGCTCAATCGCTCGTTCCCGCGAGGGACAAAAGCGATCGCAACGCATCTCAATTCACAGCACACAACCAACACTGAAAACGATCCGACAATCGACTGATGGACACACTAACAATTTCAATCGGGATCGGCCTGGCGGTAAGCCTGCTGTTCTCCGAAGTCTTCGGACTCGCAGCCGGTGGGATGGTCGTCCCCGGCTACATCGCGCTATCGCTCGACCAACCACTGAGCATTGCCCTTACGTTCACCGCGGCAATCGTGACGTACTTCGTCGTGTACTCGCTCTCCAATATCATGATCATCTACGGTAAACGCCGTACCGTATTGATGGTGCTCGTTGGGTTCCTTGTTGGGATTTTTTTCGAACGCATGGCGTTCTTTCCCGCGATGCCCGTTGATCCAGCCATGATTGATTTGGCGGCTGAATCGTCCGATTACGAAGTGATTGGTTACATCATCCCTGGCTTGATCGGGATCTGGATCGACCGACAGGGGCTCGTCGAGACACTGGGTATCCTGCTCACCGCATCAACATTGGTCCGACTTGTATTGATCTTGCTGGGATTGGAGTTCGTACTATGAAGCGACTTTACTGGCGACCTCGACAAGTCTCACAAGCAGTCATCATATTCCTAGCCGTCTTCTCATTGATGGGCTTGGCTTGCGTGGAATATTTCAAAACCAAGAAACCACAGAGTGACTTGGAAGAAAAATTCCAAGCCGCACAGCTGTCCGCTGAGATGATGACGGCGATCAAGATCGAAAAACTCAATCGCTCCATTCCCATGGATCGAGACGCTGACCCGGCGGAATCTGGAATGATGGGCTCGCTCATGAGCCCCATCACGACACTGACTGGGCGATTGACCGCAAAACAAACCTCGGTCAACCCGAACTTCGCGGCCGTTCTCGTCGAAATGCTGATTGAAGCTGGCGTCGAAGCGGGCGACATTGTTGCGGTGGGTTACTCCGGTTCGTTTCCCGCAATGAATGTTAACTTATGTGCGGCATTGACAACGCTCAAAGCTCGACCGATTTCGATCGCCAGTGGTGGTTCAAGCCAATGGGGTGCCAACAATCCCAAGTTCATGTGGATTGATATGGAACAGGTCCTTCATGATGAGGGATTAATGCCATTCCACTCCGTTGCCTGTTCGATCGGTGGTTACGAAGATATCGGCCTTGGGATGAGCAATGAAGCGAGAGGCATGGTCGAAAAAGCAATCGAACGGAACGGCTTAAGACTTTTGAAAGCAGGTGATTTTGCGACGGCGATCGACGAACGCGTGAAGATCTATGAGCAAAACGCAGGTCGAGAACCTATCAAGTGCTATGTCAACGTCGGTGGCGGTACAATCTCGGTGGGCCGCGGAGCCGGAAAACGAGCCTATAAGCCCGGGCTGAATGTTTCCGCATCTCGCGGCACGATGGATATTGATTCCGTCATGACTCGGTTCATGCGGAAAGGCGTACCAGTGATTCACGTGATCGAAATTGACAGCCTGGCACGACGCTATGGGCTGCCGTTAGCGCCACAACAAATGCCGAGTGAGGGTGAAGGCGGAATCTATAACCAAACTCAATACAATAAGTTGCTGACGTTCGGCGTGCTGATCACGATCCTCGTCTCGCTTCGAGCGTTTGTGCTCACGGACTTTGGCCACCGGTTCGTCAAAGGCCGTGGACCAAGGAAAGCTGGCGGTCAACCAGAGCCAATGGTTTAACCAGTTTGGCCCTAAGCGATCTTTCGATCTTCGTTGCTTGATTCGCCGAGAACTCCGTTCTTGGTGACACTCGACAAGATCGGGCTGTCGATGGACGCCGAGTTTGGTCGGATACCGAGGATGCGGACTGTGATCGCGTGGACCGGAGAACTGGGACCTCCAGTCCGAGCGAGCAACAGCAGCGCTGCGAATCGCCCGAGGGACGAGATCGCAAAGAGAGCGTAATACGCTTTCTCGTCAGCTCCCAACCAGTAAAGCAAACCGCCTCCGATGAGTGCACCGGTGCACCACGATGCCGTGTTGGCAAGGTTGTAATACGTCAGCATCCGAGTCCGCTGGGTCACCGGCAACGCTTCGAAAAACAACAAGAAGAAACCAAGTTCGTACGCTGCCCACACAATTCCGCAGACGAACTGGACCGCCACCAACCACCAAAACGATTGCGATACGATCCACAGGCCCGCGAGGGGCGCGATGCCAACTCCACCGATCCACAACAGTGTTTGAGCGTCATACTTCTTCGCGATGCTCGCCCACCAAGGCAGCGTCAGCACCTTCGATAAGAATGCGACTGCAATCAAGCCTACAAATTCGGTGTAAGAGTAGTTGAGTTCTTCCAGCATATATGGTGCAAAGTAAGGACCGCTGAGCTGCACGAAGCCTTGAACCACCACGAGATACGCCAGCAACCGGCCGCCGTGTGGCAGCTCCATCGGCTCACGAATCGGCGTCGTGGGTAGCGCTGGGGCAGACAACAAGGATGCGTTCTTCACATCATCATCGTCAACCAGCGGTGTATGGTGCTGGGCCAGACACAAGACCGACCAAAACCGAAAGAACCCAGCAATCGTGAATAGGAACGCGAAACCGTACAACGTCATCTCATTGTCTTTGGCCCATTGAAGCACGAGACCACCAAGCAAGAACGACCCGAAAGTCGTTAGCTGAGAAAATCGAGTGCGTTTCGCGAAGTAACGCGGCCGAATGCGCCGCGGCACAATGGCCTCCATCCACGTATTCCACGCCGGTCCCGTCGCCAGACCGCCAGCCCAATACACCGACGCGATCAACAACAACGCACCGAGAGAAATCGATCCGTACAGTGCTGCGATCACCAGCGGAACAAACGCGAGCCCTTGGATCGACGCACCAAGCAAGATCCAACGTTTTTCAGAACCGATCCAGCGAACACCGCGAAGCGAGATTAATTGAGTGATCCCGCCAGCCAATAACGGAACGCTCGAAATCAGCCCTGAGGAGACTTCACCAAGACCGACCGCCAGAGCGAATGCGGCCAAGTAGGTTTCTCCCATGCCAACCATGACACCGAATGTCGCACCATCCGCCATGCTCGCCCGTAAGTTACGGCGAGTGGAGGGAGCCAATTGACGATCCGTCGATAATTGCATTAACACGAAATGGCTTCGAGAAAGCGGGGGCGTCCATCGCGACGCCAAGGAGTGGGGGAGCTTCGACCAGACCTAGAGAGACGATCCTTATCTCACATAAGTTCGCAGCAATTTGAGCGCCGCATCAATACTGCTTATCGAAGCAGTTTCGTTGGCCGTATGATAGCCCGTTGTCGGAATTTGCAACGTCGTTCCATTGATTTGCCCATCGGTCGCGACCACCAACCGTCCCAGCTCGGTTCGGCCAAGCGAAAGCGGTTTCTCGCGATTTTGGTTCAATTCGTCGACGTATTTGTCTTTGTAAATGTAAGAGATCCCAAGCTGTTCGCAACGATCGCACAATTCTTGCGTGATCTCTGGAGCGAAGTCGGCACCCGCGTCTCGCGTTCTCAGCACCACTTGCTGGCTCAAGGCGGCTTCCGGAGTCGGAAACGGGCTCGTGTCCACCACGATCAACCGCTGAGTCGTCCGACTGTGGCGTTGGAACCAAGCCAATGCATATCGCCAACTTCGACCAGCTTCCTCGGCAGCCGTGAACAGCCCGGTTCCTTGAAACCCGCTTCGAAACAGATGCACGAGCATCGCGACTGACAACACGTTATCAAGCTGTGCACGCACAAATCCGTCACTCACGCTGAGGCGATCCAAGAATGAAACGGCCGTCCCAGGCTGCAGGTACTCGAGACCTTCAACTTCAAAGATCAAGTTGTTTCGTTGCGGACAGATAAACGACCGTGTGATCTTGCCCTGGCCCAGGTAGCTGCCCGTGTACGGCATGTGCGCCTGCACGCGTTGCCCGTTGAAGCGATCCGATATCATTCCCATCATTTGTTCGGAGACGCTATCGCCAGTCAATTCACCACGGTTCCCCGTGATGAATGCTGCGTACTGGAACTCGTTTGGCCCAGTACAAAAAAGCCCATGACGATCGATATGGGCAGAGAACACTTCCCCATCCCCATCACGCCCGCGAGCCACCAGCACCCCTTGGTACCGCGTCACTTCGATCGGCAATTCTTCCAGCTCGCGACGGAGCACCCGAAAGAAAGCATCTTCCGCCCCCACCACCGAAGGTTCACGAACGAGCCCCCTCAGCAGATGAAAGAAGTCATCGCGATCTTCGTCAATATTCAAATCAACCGATCCACTATCGCCATTCGCCACGATTGCCTGACCCAAATCCGCTCAGCGGCGTGAAACACACAACACCCAAGACACCACCCCGACTATCGCTGGCCCCACCAACAAAATCCAGAGCACTCAAACCCAGGGCGTAAATAGTGCCGGTAAACCAGCGACAACGGATATTGGATCGTCGTTGCGAGAGTAGAGAAGTGCGTCGCTTCACAAAAAATTCATTTAACGCGATTAAACAAAACGTAGAGCTAGCGTCAGATGGCAAATTAGACTGCAAATTGAATGTGTCAAATGCTGCTACGCTACGAGCCCGTAAATCAATTTGATACGTTCCGTTTACTGTCATATCGGAAAATCCAATTGGTGTCCAAAATCTAAAAAATCCTCCAAATAACTTCGGCGCTGCCTTGTGTACAGCAAACTCAAGCAATTAGGATCGGAATGAAGTTCGTCTCGAGTCTTGAAACGATTCCTACATGGTCAATTGAAAATGCGAAATATATGTGCGATGGTCGTCGTAGTTCTTGCAAGTATGTCGTCTGCTCAAGCCTCTCTTGTTATTAACTTAACGCAATCAGGAGTTGATGGAGTAATCCTATCTATTAGCGGTTCGGGAACCGTAACTGCTGGTGGTGGCAACCCGGGTGCCATACTGAATTTTGACAATTTCACTGGAACCCCCTGGTCGTCCTCTGTTGATGGGAATTTCGCCTTATCGCCCACTAATGTGATTAATTTCGGTCCATCGACTTATGCTAGTGTAACTTTAGATTTTGTTGCGGCAGGCACATCAGACTTAAGTTTCCGAGATGGAACTGGAAGTATAAATAACGGCAACACGTTCAATGCCATGGGTAATGCCACAGTCGTGGGATTGTCCTTCGCAAATTTGAACGTTGGAACATATACTTCCAATGCAAATGACTCAGATAATTTCGGTGGTGTTACCCTCAACATTGCGGCTACAGCTGTTCCAGAGCCATCATCGCTCGCGTTGCTGGCGTTGTTCGGTTCCGCAGCAACTGTAAGTCGCGCACGCCGACGCAGGAAGAAACAGAACACCTTACGCGTAACCTCGGCTATCGTTTAACCCCGAATTATTCACCAAGAACGATATTTGAGTCGGAGACGAGCTGTTTGGCGATCTGTCGTGTAGTGATTGTTGATTTTAACCTGAATTCTTCGGGACGGCGCGCAGTTCCCCCTACCCCCAGTACGTTGTCCGTAGCGAT
>JBGTAI010000167.1:0-2846 GCA_041749955.1 Pirellulaceae bacterium
CGAATGCCGACGCCAGGAGCGAACAAATCGACGGACGTTCTGCCATAATTGGAGAACGTGGCGAGCTGATCGGCTGAGTTCGAATCGGTTGTCGACGCGGCGACGGCGATCACGTTGGGTGAATCGTAGGATGCCGGATAGAACGGCGTGCGATCGTTGTCGACACCGTTGCCGAGGATGTTGCCGTTTCCCGCCGCCGCGACAAACAAAATCCCCGCGACGTAACTGTCCTGAATAGCAGCTTCCAGTGATTGTTCGTAGCCGCCTGGTTGGCCCCACGAATTGTTGAGCACACGAACGTTGGCGCCTTCGGTCACCCGACCAGTGCTGTCCACGCGATATTGTTCTCGCATCTCGCGGGCATAATTGATCGCCCGAATCGCAGCACCGCTGTCGCCTTGATTGTTGTTGTCAAGGATTCGCAACGACATCAACGATGTTTGCCAATTGACACCGACGACACCAGCCCCGTTATTTCCGATTGCGCCGATGGTGCCTGCAACGTGCGTGCCGTGTCCCAGCGGATCGGAGGGATTGTTGGAAGCAAACGGATCACCCGCACCCGAGCGGAAGTTGACGCCGAAGAAGTCGTCGAAGAAACCGTTGTTGTCGGTATCGACTCCGTCTGCCCAATTCGCATCAGCGAGCAAGTCTTGGGCGTCGATACGACCGTTGTTATTGAGGTCGTGTACGAACTCGGCATTCACGCCGCTGGCATAGGGTGCATTGGTGGTGAGTTCAGCTTGAGTCGGCAGTACTCCTGTGGACGCAATGGCAATGACACCACTTGCGGCGCGGCGCAAATTATTGAGATCATAGAACGTGATCAAACCATCGCCGTCGATGTCGAAGAGCCTGTTGCCAACGTCATCCAGGTACTGCGGAGGCAGCTCGCCCTGATTTAACCAAATGTTCAAAAACAAATCAGGATGAGTTGAATCGATCCCTGTATCGACAACACCAACAACGGTAGACAGGCTGCCGATCGAAACGTCCCAAGCGTTCTTGGTATCGGCAAGTTCCAGACCCGGCATCAAACCAGCAACGAACTCGGGATCGTTGGGAAGTGTTTGCTGGCCCGAGATCAGTTGATTGAGGCTGAACGATTCGACGGACTCGTTTGCGGTGAGGCTCGCTTCGATACTTGCGCGAGAGAGGCCTTGTGCGCGGACGAGGACGAGGCCGGGGGAACCTAGCCCACTGATGACAGTGAATTGACTCGTGCCGTCATCGAGTTGCCCGTCGACATTGACAACGTGGCGAACGTCGGCGGTAGCAACGTCGGTGAGCTGGATAATCCATTCGCCGATCGCGAGTTCTTGTGGGCCGGCGACGTCAGCGGCGAGTGGTCGGTCAACCGTGGCAAGCAATTCGAGTGCGACTCGCGAGACATTGTCAAATCGTTCGAACCAAGTAATCGGCGCATTGGATTGCGACGAAGGCTGGGGAGTTGCTGAGTTGTCTAGAAGCAGATCCCCAGCGAACATGTGACGCGGCTCAAGCAGTTCGTATCGCAAGCGAATACGAGCGTCGCGATGTTTAGAATGCTGGTTGCGGAGGGTGTGTCGAGGAGAAACAAGTGACGAGTGATTTCGCCGTTGAGCCATAATTTTGCCATCGCCATGACAGATCCCGGCTTCAAAGCGCATCCCTGCCACACCCCGGTCAATGCGGCAACGCCAAATACCCCGAACGAGGTGTTTGGATTAATATACGTACGGACATGATCGAGTACCAGGAAGTAAATGCAATTTCGGCCATCTTTTGCTACTCAATTCGGTCCAAGACTGACTCAAGTGTCGCACCCAAGTCACCGAGGTTATCCCTTGATACTTGTTGCATGTCATCTGGATGTTGGGCCTGAACAGATGTGTGAACTTCAGTTGGAATAAAGTACGCCACAGGTCGAACAGCTTTGTTGGCTTTGCCGGTAAATGAATCCACCGCAAAAGCCTGGACCGGAAACCACAACTTCGCTTCGGAAACGAGGTCAGCAGATCGCCGAGACGATGCTGCAGTTGCCTGCTGCCGCACTCCGAGAGACAAAGCGATTGTTCCATCTCGACGAAGGTTCGCAACCGAAGGTCGCCCATCGAGCAGACACGGAAGCCTATATCCGGTGTCTCGAACTACCGGATGCTCAAGTAGGGCTGGCCGCGTTCGCCGAGAAACGTCAGCCGCGATTTGGAGGTAACTAAGATGACTTCCGTCTCGACGCTAACCACTCGTCGAGTCCACTTCATGGGGAACTTGGCGATCCGCACTAATAACGTAAATAGTGCAGGCGAGAGTAATCGGTCCTCGCTATTCGCCCCGAACAGGACCAAGCACTTGGATCACGCGCCGATCGGTGTAGCCTGCTGACACTGCCGGGAGGAAGTGATTGCGTTGAAGGATCGATCCCCAGGCCAAACTCCACCGCCACACGTATACGAACTTCGTCGCTATGTCTAACGCGTCGGCTTTAGTAATGGTTAAAGTGGAAACCTTTGTTTTATTCTCGTGTTCAAAAGAACGGCGAGTTTGCTGATCATCCAATGAAATCAAACCTCACGTAGAGAAAGATGTCCATGCGTTTTCCGCTTTTTGCTGTCGTGATGTTCACTGCATTCGCGTGCTTTGCACAGACACCTAAACCAGCTTCCGATGCCAAATCCAGCAACGATTCGATGTTCCAGCAAGCCGATCGCAACGATGATGGATTCATCGATGCGAACGAAGCACCACCGCGTGCCAAAGCAATGCTCTCCAAACTTGATAAGGATGGTGACGGTAAGATTTCGTATGTGGAGTTCCTTGAACGTCGCGGTAACCCGACGAGTCCCAAACGTGGCAGCAAGTCTGGT
>JBGTAI010000168.1:0-44935 GCA_041749955.1 Pirellulaceae bacterium
GACACGTCGATTTTGAGCGGTGCAACGTCGAGCTGAGGCCGGTTTGATGATGCGGACAGCCCTTCTGAAGTCAAGAATCCTATAACGAATGCGGCATAGCTAGCAGTTCGCAATAGCATGCATTGGCTGGCCCTTTATAGCATAGGTCGGCTACGGGAGAGGTTTCTACCTGAACTTTGGCGTTTGGCTCCAATGCTTGACGCGATCCATGCTTCAGCTTTGCTTGAGCAGTCAATTTCATTGGAAAGTGCAAACAACAAACGCCTATCTCGTTTGCTTCATCGCGTATCGGACTGCATCAATGGACAGGACGACGCGGAAACCAATCAACGAGGAGTTGTAACATGACTCCTCGGAACATCGTGAACCTGATCGACAGGTGAGAACACTTGAGATGTAGTTGCCTCCGCGGGCCATTCGCTCGGAGCCAAGCACGGGTGGATTGATTGGGTTCACGACTGGGGTGCTTTTGAGCGTTGAATACCACTTTGGACTCCAGGCATCCAGAGCCCATTCCCAGGCGTTGCCATGCATGTCGTAGAGCCCAAAGGAATTGGGCTGTAGTTCTCCGACGGCGTGTGTCCTTCTCGACGAAGTGTCAATGGACCAACCGACACGGTAAAGATCGCTGTCCGTTTTTCCAATGCAGAACGTAGTCACCGCGCCGGCTCGGCAAGCAAACTCCCATTCGGCTTCAGTTGGCAATCGATATGCAGCATCGCCATAGATGGCCGTTGTCTCGCTGTTGGCATCGCCCGAGGAATGAAGTTCTTCTTTGGCGATAAGCTGGCGACAAAAATCCGTTGCATCATCCCACGTGACACCTTCGACGGGGAAGCTCGACGTGTCGATTCCAGTGACATATTCCGCCCAAGTCCCTGAAGCTGCGAAATACGACGGGTTCGTTGCCACCATCTGCTCGTACTGACTTTGAGTCACTTCGTGCACGCCAAGATAAACTGGCTGAGTCAAAACTACTTGATGCTGTGGACCTTCACTTCGAATACAGTCTTGCCAAAGTGTATCACTGGCAGCAGCCGGTAGTGCCGCCGCGATCTCCTCCGGCGTGCTTCCCATCAAGAACTCGCCAGGCGGGAGGAGGCGAAACTTCATGCCGATACTGTTGGTGTACTCGACTGGGACGTCGAGGTATTTGGCCCAGGCGTCCTGATGTTGCTTGGCCTCATCGGCATTGAACGGAGCGATAGCTGGTGCTGGCGCATTCGCGGGCCAATTTTGCAAGCTGGGCTTTTCGTTTGCGAAAGCCGGCGATGCGGCCGCGACTGCATCGGGGATCGCTGGCCCCGTTACCTTCAACGATTGACGCACACCTTGAACGGATAGAGCCGCTCGAAATCCGAGGTTATCTTCACAGTATGTCGGATCGCCAGCGTTTCGATTGCGGACGGACGACCGGCAAAGGGACTCCGAGTTGTACCAGTTGCCGCCCCGCATTATGTGGTGAGAACCGGCGATCAACGGAAAGCCTGGATTGATCGCAGGCAGTTCACTAATGTCGCGGTATTTGTTTGGCTCCCAACCGTCCTGTACCCATTCCCAAACGTTGCCGTGCATGTCATAGAGGCCAAAGGGGTTGGCTTTCAGCTCGCCCGTCGCGTGCGTCCGATACCCTGAGTTTTCAGTGTGCCATCCGGCCAGTTGCAATTCAACTTTATCGTCGCCGATCCAGAACTTCGTCGTGGTTCCCGCGCGGCACGCAAACTCCCATTCGGCTTCGGTAGGCAGTCGATAGCCGGTGCCTTCAAGGGGTGTAAGCGTCTCACCGGCTTGGAAGTAGAACGGTTTTAGCTCTTCCATTTTGCTCAGCCGGGTGCTGAATTCTGCAGCATCGCTCCAGGTCACCGTTTCCACGGGGTAGTCGGACGTTTGGATTCCGGCGACAGTCTCATTCCCCATCCCTGATGCGGCATGGTACGAAGGATTCACCTCCATCACCTTCTCAAAATTGCCTTGCGTGACTTCATTCACGCCAAGATAGAAGGGCTGAGTCAGAATCACGCTATGCTGAGGCCCCTCAGACGTAATGCACTCTTGCCAGTGCTGGTCATCTACAGAAATTTCTTCAAGCGCCTCGTCAATCTGCTCCTGTGAGCTCCCCATCAAGAACTCGCCGGGCGGTATGAGTTGAAATTTCATGCCGATGCTATTGGCGTACTCGGCTGGGACGTTGAGGTATTTGGCCCAGGCTTCCTGATGTTGCTTCGCTTGCGATGCAGTGAACGGAGCGATAGCTGGTGTTGGGGCGTTGGCCGGCCAGTCGTGCCAGCCGAGCTTTGTGGAAACTTTGTTCGATGCAGGACGATCCAAATCTTGCGTGATCGTCACTGTTGAACCTGCTGCGGCCTGAACGTCGGTCTCGGTGCCTTCAGGTACACGGATCTTTGTTTGTGTTCCATCCTTGTTGGTGATCGTGATGATGATCACGCCGAGCAACAGCAAGGCGGCTGCTCCGCCGGCGGCTGCCAAGAAAGATCGTGTGCGAGGCGGCTTGCGATAAGGTGGCGATGCCGTCGCAGTGGGGCTCGAGCTAAGTTCTATGGGCGGAGGGGGAGCAACATGTTCAACTGTGGTCGGCAATTGCATTTTTTGCTCGATCTCAGCCAACTCCCGCGACACTTCCAATGCTGTTTGCGGTCGGTCATTGCGATCTTTGGAAAGCAGCTTGGTGATCAACACTGCTAAGGCAGGCTCTATCTTAGGTGCGACGTTCTCGATCGGTAATGGATCTTGATGGACAACCGCCATTAACGTGGCAGTCAGGTTGGCACCTTTGAACGCATATTTGCCAGTCGCCAACTGGTAAAGCACCGTACCGAGGCTGAACAAGTCGCAACGATGATCGACCAATTGTCCTAGTGCTTGTTCGGGCGCCATGTATTGCGGCGTCCCAACGACCATGCCAGCCAACGTCAAGCCTGTGTCTTCTGTGGCAGCTCGCACGAGGCCAAAGTCAAGGATTTTGGCTCGTTGTGTTTTCTCTTCGATCCAGATGTTGTCGGGTTTGATGTCGCGATGGATTAAGCCTTGTTCATGTGCGGCGGCCAGCCCCGCGGCGATTTCTTTGCCGATACGGGCGACTTCGGGCTGAGCCAGTTTGTGTTCGCGATCGATGCGAGTTTTCAGCGACTCGCCTCGCAGGTATTGCATTGCGATGAACGGCACACCGCGGTCTTCGCCAACCTGATAGATGTGTACGATGTTGTCGTGTTCGATGGCGGCGTTAAATTGGGCTTCGCGAATAAAGCGGTTCTTGGCTGCTTCGCCGGAGGCAAGCGAAGGTTTCATCACCTTGAGCGCGACTTGGCGTTTAAGTCGCGGGTCCTCGGCTCGAAACACTATTCCCATCCCGCCGACGCCGAGTAGTTGCAGCACGCGATACTCACCCAAGCGACCGAGTTCGTCGGGTTGCTCTGGGGGCGAGAGGAAACCGAATTGGCTCAGCTGGCTAGTGGCGAATGAGTCGAATACTGATTTGTCTGTATCGTTCGAACCCGTTTCGAGCTGAGTCTGTTCGATTTGCGTCGTGTTCAGTTGATTGGCGAGAAGTTTGCCGCGGGCGATTGCTTGGGTGAGCACGTCATCGTCAGCGGCCAGTTCGTGTGGTATCCGGACCGCGTCAGTGAGATCGTCGCGAACTTCCAGAGTCTCGGCGGTGTTCAGGCATCGATCACAGAAGCTCAAATGTTCGCTTAGCGTCTCGAGTTCCGCTTCAGGGAGCGTGCCAAGCAACATTTTTTCCAGCGTCGTTTCGTCGGGACAGTTCGGGTGTGTCATGTGTGGTCGTCTCCGCTGTTACAAAAGCAATCTTGTTCGTTCAAAAAGGAATACGGATGGGCTTTGAATTTCTGTCGCAAAATGACGGAAACATTTCGCTAGTTCAATCGAGTAGCCCTTCCAATTCCTGGCGCAGACGCGCTAGCAACCTTGATTTTGCGAGATAGACAACGTTGATCGGCACATTCAATTGTTCCGCGACCTGTTTGGCTTTCTTGCCTTCGATGAGTTGCATCCAGGCGGCTTGCCAATGGGTTTCTCGAAACTCTGTGCGTAGCAACAGCAAGGCGCGGTTAACGAGTATGCTACGGTACTCGACCTCGCAAAACAGATCTGTCTCGCGTTCCTCGACTTGAGGAAATGTAGCGTCGAATCCGTTCCTTGGCTGCAACTGAATGCGTCGATGGAAGTCATTCGCCCGGTTGACTGTGATCGTTCTCAACCAGCCTCGAAATCGTTGTGAAGGATCGTATTCGAAGCTAGGCAGTTTTTCGACTAACGTCACCAGAACGTCTTGTAGTAAGTCGGCGGCATCAGTGACGCTCAAGCCTTGTCGACGTCCCCAATGAAAGATCATTGGAGCGTAAAGATCGACGAACCTCTGCCAAGCTGAATCCGCGTGCGGTTCACGAAGTCGGCGCAGTAAATTGACTGACGTGGATTCCATCGATGCGAGATAACCACCACGGAGCGCGGATCATTTTACACCTGCACCAGCGTATCTGTTGCCGGGCGAAAAAACAACGCGACGCTGTCCGTTTGGCGGTTCAAGCTCGCTAGAAGTATTGGCTCAGCCTATTTGGACTGAAAAACTCGTTTGAGTTCATTTGCGACATCGGTGGTTGCCTGCTTTCCGATGTCGAACGCTTCGGCTGATTGGACGAAGCCGTGGATTGCGCCTTCGTACGTCAGCACGGTGACTTTGACGCCAGCGGATTGCATGTCGCTTGCGTACTTCAAGCCTTCGTCGCGGAGGACGTCGTAACCAGCGATAACGACGATCGCTTCAGGCAACGATTCGAGCGTTATTGCTTTGGCCGGGACAGCGTACGCGCGACGCGTTTTGCCATTGAGGTAGCAATCCCAGAAGTATCGCATCGTTTCGCGAGTTAATCCGTGGCCGGTCGCGAACGCTTCGTACGACGCGCTATCACAGGCTGAATCGATCACAGGGTAAATCAGCACCTGTGCAAGAATCGGGAAGTCACTTGTATTGCGAGCTTTGAGTGCGACTGCGGCAGCCAAGTTTCCTCCGGCGCTATCACCAGCAACCACAAGTTGTTCGGAATCGGTTCCGAGTTCGTCACCGTGCGAGGCGACAAACTTTGTGGCATCGTAACAATCGTTAAAGGGGGCCGGGAACGGATGCTCAGGCGATAGGCGATAATCGACGGAGACAACCACGCACTGTGCTTCGCTGCACACCCGTCGACACACGGCGTCGTGCGTCGCGACGCTTCCGATCACCCAACCGCCGCCGTGGAAAAACACTACGACCGGAAGTCGGTTCAGTGCAGACGATTCGGGTCGATAGATTCGAATGGGGACACGGTCGTCAATGACGCGATCCTCGGTCGTCACGTTTTTCGGCCCCATCCCGAATAGATGAGTGAGTGACGCATAGACTTCACGTGACCTCGGAGGTCCAAGCTCTTTCCAGCTTGGCGACTTTAGCGCAGCGAGACTGGCTAAATAGCGTTGGCATTGCGGGTCCATTGGAGCCATGCGTGGTCTCGTGTGCAAACTATGTCAGCCGGTCTTCAATCAAGATTCTGGTGTGAGGATACAGCGTCGGGATATTCAGATCGAGTCGTCACACGAGGGCGCATTTTTTCCTTGCGTCGCTTTCGATCGACACGGATGAAAAATGCAACATGAAATGATTATTGTTTACTCGGATTGAATCGGTCACATCGCGTGTACATTGCGATTTCAAACAGCGGGGGGTGAACAGATTAGTTCTGCTCATTCGTTTGAGGCCTTTGAACGATATGTGAACACTAGCGGAGATGTCGTATCCGCGAACCGGGGCTTCGGGGCAAACAACGACGGTCAACTTCGCGACCACACGCGAGTGTTGGCAATTTCTATCAAATTCGTTTGCCACCTCCTAGGAATTCACAGTGCCCCTCGAATTCGCGCAAGTGCCTTTGTCCGCGCTGACAGTCGGTGCCGTTCTCACCGAACCCATCTTTGAGACCGGTTTCGATCGCCGGAAGTTACTTGGCAAATCTATTGCAATTGATCATCACGCAATTAAGCAGTTGGAAGCTCGTAGCATCACCTCGGTGTCAGTCAGTAAGCGAGACCTTGCGACGATGGCGGCTGGGATTCCACAAGGCAGGATGAAGATCGCTCCCGACCATGAGTACCAACGCACTTTGCTTGTTACGGAGCATACAAGAGAAGTGGAGAACGACATTGCAGCGCTACCACAGGTCAAGATTGATACTGTTCCGCTTCCTGAGAAATGGAGCGATCCCGCAAGTGATCGATATGAGCCGGATGCGGTCACCGAGGAGATCCGGAATCGAGAGCAACAGGTGAGCTACGTTGAAGGCTTGTTTGTCGATTTGGTAACGCGCGGAGGTACCGAGTCAGGTGACCTGTCAATGGTTTGCCGCGATGCAATCAATGCAATTATGCGGGATAAGGACTTGTTCATGAGTCTTGGATTGAACCCGTACGACAGTGATTATCCGTCGCGGCATAGCTTGCACGTTTGCTCCGTCGCGATTGCGATTGGCGTGATGCTTGGGCTTGATGATCAATCACTCATCGACTTGGGTACGGGCTGTTTGATTCATGATGTCGGGATGCTAAAACTTGATCAGACGGTATTCCGATCGAAGCGGCGACTAACGGCCGGTGAGTTGGCTAAAATGGCAACGCACCCGATTTTGACGCTCGAGGCTTTAGCGTGTCCCGGAGTCAGGCTGAGTCGAGTGGCGCGCCTTGTGTCCTACCAGATTCATGAGCGGTGCGATGGCAGTGGCTATCCTCGAGGTATCAAATCCGAGGAGATTCATGCGTTGTCGAAGATTGCAGCTGTCGCCGATGCGTATGTGGGTTTAGTTTCGAACCGCCGGCATCGAAAGGCGTTGATTCCGTACTTTGCACTCGAAAAGATTCTCAAGACGTTGCCGGAGTACCAGTTTGAGCCCAAGGTCGTGCGTGGGTTGCTTCACGCGATCTCGTTGTTCCCGATCGGTTCGTTTGTCGAGTTGAGTGACGGGCGTGTCGGACGCGTTGTGCGAGCGACGGGCGAAACATACACACAGCCGATCATCGAAGTTTGGAACGCTCGCTATCGTCGCTTCGAGCCAGACTTGTTGAATTTAAAGGAAGAAGCAGCGGCGCCCGTACGCCGAGCGATTCCTGGACCGCTGGCGGCGTGACGTCTAGCGTTTCTTCTTGTTCGAGTCCGGACGGCGGCGCTTGTTCGGGCGATCCATTGGCTCTACGGGCGGGTTCATTCGTTCTTGAATCCGCTCGGTGATGCTTTTCTTGCCCGTTGTCGCTTTACCGGCTGCGTTCGTTGGCGTCGCAGTGCCTTCGAGCACACCGGCGTCAAAGTGCTTCGTCGCGGGCAAGGTCTTCTTGACGAGAATCCGCTCGCAGATACCCCAGAGACTGCTGGTAACGAAATAGATGCACAATCCGGCAGGCACTTTGAAGAAGAACACGCCCATAAACAGCGTCATGAAGTTCATGACCTTTTGCGTCATCTCTTGCTGTTCGTCCGTGGCCGGAGGCATGAACAGTTTTTGTTGGGTCAAGAACAGCCCGACGACGATGATCGGAAGCACGTTGAAGTACGGCCCGAGCCAACCGGTACCGCGACCAGCAAAATATTCCATCATCCAATCGCCCCAGTAATACAGCATATCGGGGCCGGCGAGATTCGACGCCCACTGTAGCGATGGTGACACGGCGGCTTGGCGAAGCTCGATGTCAACGGAGAGCGTTCGATAAAGCCCGATGAAGATCGGAAGTTGCATGAACATCGGCAAACATCCGGCCATCGGGTTGAACCCGACGCGAGCTTGCAATTCACGGTTGGCCTTCATTTGGCCTTCGAGGTCGTCTTTAAACTTCTCCTTGATCTTCTTCATTTCCGGAGCCAGTTCTTGCATCCGTTGTGCGTTGATCGCAGCCTTTCGGCTGAGTGGAAACATACAACCACGGACAAGCACCGTCAGCATGATGATGGCGATCGCGTAGTTGCCGATGACCCAATAAAGCCCGTGAAGTAGATACGCCAGTGGAATCGCAGCCCACCAGAACCAGCCGTAATAAAGGCATTCGCTCAATCCGTACTGGGCAAGCACCTCTGGCTTCTTCGGTCCGGCAAAAACACGTAACTCTTGGGAGACACTGCCGCCAGCCGGTATCTCCGCGACTTTGCTATCGAGCATGAACGAGGCGTTGACGGCTCGTTCTTGGTGTCGGGGGATCTCGGATGCATTGGCAACAATTCCGGCGTCAGCACGATCGACATTGGCTAGAGCGACTTCGCCGGTCGGAGGAACGTAAGCGACCGTAAAGTATTGTGCGTCCACGCCAACATAACGAAGCTGCTCCGCGGTTTCGCTTCCATCGTCAACGAAGACGTTCTGTGTCAAAACAGGTGGCGATGCTTTCGCCTCCGACAACAAATTGAAACCGCTGAGTAGCTGGTGACCGCCTACGTTTTTCTTGAAGACGATGTCACGAGCGGCTGCACCACCGCGGAAATTCGGGCTGATCTTATTGCTGTACCACCAGCCTTCGAGTGTAACGCCGTTGACGCCTTCGAGTCGGTAAGCAAGCTTTTGTGGCTCGGTGTGCAGATTGTCGACCTGCACTGACATGTCGATCGCGTACTCGCCCGGACGGACTGAGTAGGATCGTTTCAATCGCACCGGGAACGCACCAACGGCTTTCATCTCTGCCGCCGACATCTCCAGGCTATACGTTGCTGTTTCCGTGTCCTGGTCGCTCGAGCGTTCTGAGGTCCACAGCAGCTGGGTCGGATCCTTCAGTCCTGCGATTGTTTGGGAATCGAGGTCGATCTTGCGACGGTTGACTTGTGCCAATGTCATCAAGCACGACAAACGCGAAAGGTTCCCTTTGACTTGATCGGCGCCACCGGTCTTTGCGAGTCGAACAAGATCGAGCGGATGCTCCGAGAGTGTGACTGAGAATCGAAGCGTCGTCACGCTGTTGCCATTGCTTCGCTCGACTTCAACGACGACCTTTTGCCCAGGCAACGTCTCGGCGAGTGCGCGTTCGATGTCATCGTAACTTGCTACGGCTTTGTTGTTGACGGCGATGATCAAGTCGCCAACCGCGATGCCTGGATTACCGGAGGCGTCGCCTTCGGCCAGCGTTGCGGTCGCGATCGGGGTGCCTGGGCCGATGACGTTCACCCGTACACCGAGGCCGCTTTCGTCGGTATTGCCAGCGATGTAGCCCATGTAGCCACTTCGCACGTCCACACGACGGTATTTCAATCGTTGGTTTTCGTCACGTTCGGTCAACTCGAGGCGTTCCAGACCGCTGCCGAGATTCGTGAGCGTGACCAGCATCACATGCTTACTCGCCGGGTCCATCGACCCCAGAGTCAACCATTCGGCCTGATCGGGGCGTTTTGCGAGGGCCGAGTCGTCGGCTGGCTCAGCGTCCGCATCGGGCTGAGTCGTCGCGTCCGCCTCCACAGGATCTGGGCCGTCGATGACAGCTGTGTCGGCGAGTTTGCCTGGCTCAGGCGGCAAAAGCGGCGGGACAAACATGGTCCGCATCGCCATATAGGCAAGGAAAAACGCCGTCGATGCGACGATGAACGTGACAAGACGACGTTCCACAGTACAACCCGGTTGTGCGAAAATTCAAAATCGAGACGGTTCAGCAAACCGGTATTCTTGCGGCCCAAGGAAATCTTGGGAAGGTCCAGCGACGAAACGCGTGAATCGCCGAATAAAAGTCGCGTTGCGTGCTTTCCAGCTGGAAGGCATTCTGGCAGACTCGCTAGATCATCTCGCTAGATCATGCGGTGGACGCCGCCGCGTGTTCTGGTGGACACGCTTGACGTTGATCTGCCAGGACAGGTCCTGGCCTACTTTCTAGTCGACGTTCTTAGGCCGAGTGGCGACTTCGATCGGTGAGATCACGCCGAGAAAGGCCATCAGGTTGCTGATTTCGGTCTGAGTCAGCTCGTCGAGCAATCCGCTTGGCATCACGCTGGCAGTGCTTGGCAAGATTTGGTCGACGTCACGCTCCGCGATGTGCGTCACGTTGTTGTTCGAATCACGCACAGTCACCATGCCTTTGACGCCTTCACTGACCATGCCCACAAAGGCCTTGCCGGAGAGCGTTAGCACCTTTTTGCTGGCGTATTGGTCGCTGACGACGTGTGACGGATACAGAATCGATTCGATGATCTCACGGCGAGTGAAACGCCGCGCGATGCCGGACAAGTCTGGACCGACTCCGCCACCACTGGTACCAGACCGGTGACAGTCGGCGCATCTGGCCGATGCAAAGACGTCTCGTCCCAATTCTGCATTACCCAGCTTACCGTTATCGCTTTCGAGGTAGCTGACGAGTTGGTCAAAGTCCCAACGAGCGTCCTCGTCGGCAGTCGGCAATTCCGCTGCAGGACGATCAGGGTGCGTTTCAGCGAACCATTCTTGCCATGGCTCCATCAGACTCTTTCCAGTCGCAGAACGTTTGGCGCCGGTCCAATGTTCAAGCAGCTTCACGACTTTCATTGGTCGCTTGTCCATGGCTTCATTTTGCAAACCAAGCAAGATCAATTGACGCAGTGCCATTGGATCGTCCGTTGCGACTTGCACGCTCGTGAGTGCTTCAACAACATCGTCGCTGTTGCCTTCCTCGAGAATGTTCAAGCTACGTACGAGGTAATCCCAGTTCTCGCCATCAGGACTTTGTGCGAGTGCCATCGCAATCAAGCTTCGACGCTCAGGCTCGTTTCGCCACAAGTTTCGCAAGTACTCCGCAGACGTTTCCTCGGTGGACGTGGCAAGCATTGCGACAATACCAGTTCGCAATCGGCGTTCGACGTCCCCGCCCTTGGAGTCTTTGACGATTTCACGATCGAGTGAGACCAAGAGATCGGCGGTGTGTGTATCAATAGGGCGTTTCAGCTTGTAGATCGCCGCGAGGGCAGCGTTACGCCAAACGGCTCCTTGTTCGAGAATCGCTTGGGCGTCTTCGTCCGAGAGCGACGCCGCAAAATCGCGAGTAACGTTCATCACGTACATCGATAACGCGGGGTTCTTGGTGTTGTTCGCGGCGTTCTCGTAGTACTTGAGCAATCGGAATCGTTGTTCGGCTGTCCAGTTGCTGGAGATGAACTGCAAGTGCATCGCCACGAGCGTCCGGTCGGCTTCGGCGGCTTCCGACGTGAGGTAGTCCAAGGCACGCGGAGCAATTTGTTCGGCACCGAGGTAAGCGGATAGCCGAATGATCTCTTGGTTCATGCGAGGATCGCCAGCGGGGAACTCCTCAGCGATCTGGTCGCGGAGAGCTGTCACTTTTTCTGGAGCGACTTTTCCACGATGCAGTGCTACTTCACAGACTCGCATTGCATCAACGAAGTCCGCATCGCTGAGGAAGTCGTTCATCAGCTCGCTCACTCGTGCCAGCACCAACAAGGCTGTGGATTCTTTCGGCTCGGCATTGATCAGAGCGAGCATGCCGACCAAGGCAACACGCGTGTCGCTCGTTTCAAGGACTTCATCCCGCCATGATCGTGTCGGCATGCGTTCAAGCACGCGTCGGGCAACGAAAGCGAGTGTTCGGTCGTCTTCGGCAAGTAGTTCGAGAACGGCATCAGCACTCTTGGGGAACTTGCCGCATCGTAGGATCGCTTCGCACGCCGCACGACGAACACGCATGTCGCTGTCGTCGAGCATTTCGTGCAAGCGTTTTTGAGTCGTTGCGTTCGAGTTGAGCGCCATCATCGCTGCGGCTCGCGCTCGTACAGCTTCGTTCGGTGCCGAGCTGAGTTCGATCAGCAGCTCGTCACTTGGCATGGGGCCAAACAGCTGCATTAAATCCATGGCGCGGACACGATAGTGTGGCGGGTTGTCGTTGCTATACGCGACGCCTGAGACAAGTGCACCCCATTCGGATCCCAGGTCACGTTTGATCGACGCGATTTCCTGACGACTCCAAGCGGAGCCCATTTGAGGCTGGCGAACAGCTGCGGCGATTCCAGTGCCGAGGTTCTTCATCCGCTCAGGAATTTCGCCTTTGTAAACGACTCGGTAGACGCCGCCAGAGGTTCCGCGTCCGCCGGTGCAGAAATACATTGACCCATCGGGGCTGATGTCCAAGTCGGTGACGTTCAGCGGTGTGCCTTTGAGGAACACTTCGCTGTCGGCGATGTAGCCCGATCCGCGAGGCTTCAACCGGACGTTGAGGATCCGGCCTTCGGACCAGTCTGCGAGGAACATTGTGTTTTGGTAACGCACGGGGAACATGTAGTGTTCGTAGCAGACACCGCCGGTTGGGCTTCCGCGGCCTGTGTCGAGTAGCGCTGGCAATCGGTCCATGTAATGCTCAGGCATCTTCGACCAACCTGGACGCCAACCGAGTTCAGCGCCTTCGGTGACGTCGAACATCATCGTTGGGCGATACCAAGCAGTGTCGACGTCGGCTTCCATGTCGGAGTCGTGAACGAACAGACCGCCGTCTGGATGGAAGATCACGTCGTAAGCGTTGCGGACACCACCAGCGACTTTCTCGACGACGCTTCCGTCAACGTTGGTGCGGATGATGGTCCCGCCAGGAGCCTTGACGCCTCGTCCGTGTCCACCTGGATCTTCATAGCGTGGCACCAAATCGCCTTCGTAGCTATCGCGAAGCGTTTCGCCTGGGCCAACTGTTCCAGTTGCTTGGACGTACCCGCCGACGGCACAGTAGATCATTCCATCAGGACCGAGACGCAATCCGTGAGGTCCGTGCTCGCCGGGCTGTCCGGTGAACTTGACAATTGCCTTGACTTGTTCGAGCGTTCCGTTGCGGTCGCTGTCGGTCAGCCGGTAGAGCGCACAACCTTCGGGGCCCATGCCTGTCACGAAGACTTCACCGTTGAGGGCCAGGATGCCTTGGCACGAGGTGACTTTGTCACAGTACGTACGGACTTGATCGGGGATGCCGTCTTCGTCGCGGTCAAAGACGAGCAACAGCGGGCCGTTCTCTTGCGAGACGATCAGGTGCCCGAACTCATTGAACGTCATCGCGATTGCTGAGCCGACTTGTTCGTTTGTTAGCACGCGTTGGACGCCGAAACCCTTTTGGATTTGGAAGCGTTCGCGCTGTTCCGTTTGTGTCTCAGCAGCAACGCTTTCAGCGATGTCCCACGGTGCAGTGTCGCCGAGCACGCCAAAAGAAGCTGCGACGCCCCAGAGACGATCGTTGTAAAGAACTGTGTTCCAATCAGCGTCTTTGTCGAGGCTTGTTTTCCACGAAGGATCGGAGCTGAAGGTGTACCATTTCTCGGTTTGTCGAGGGCGAATCGAGACGCGAACGGCGAGAGCAGCGGTGCTGCCTTTGGTATTCGTGGCACGGATGGCGATGACGTTGCGTCCGACTTCGAGGCGATCGGAGACTTCGTACTCATCGAGCATCTCAGCAGAACCGCCTTGTCCTACGAGTTGTCCGTTGATGAACAGCTCGTATTCGTCGTCGCAAGTGATTTCGATTTTGCCTTGCGAGGGCAGTTTCAAGTTGATTGCCTTGCGGAAGTAACAGCTCTGGCCGACTGGAATCGCGTCAGCCGACTGGGTTCCAGTCATCCAAATCCACTGGGCCTCGTCAGCCAAAGAAACGGACGATGCGGCGACGGCGAATATGCTCGCCAGCAGCATCGATCGCACGATGGACCAGCCACACGGGGCTGTTCGTGGCATTGAATGAGTGAGCCGTGCATCCGTGAGCGGACAAATCGGCCGCATCGAACGTGTTGAGCCTTCCATGGCAGCAATATCACAAGCGAGTAGCGGGTCAGAATCGGTACTTGCATCTGAGGGTACGGCTGAGCCCCAAGTGTTGCAAGATCGATTTAGCAATCAACATGAGTTGCTAGCTCGGTTGAGGGTTGAGGGTTGAGGGTTGAGGGTTGAGGGTTGAGGGTTGAGGGTTGAGGGTTGAGGGTTGAGGGTTGAGGGTTGTTTTGGCAAATCGCGTATCTTGCAAGGGCTGACTTGGCTGCCAGGCCCGGAGGGCCGACATAGCCTCTGCCGGGGCCATCAGGCCCCGGTTCACCTGCCAATCCAAAACCAAAGCCCCGAAGGGGCGACACATTTTTTGCTGCGACAGGAGCAATGTGTCGCCCTTTCAGGGCTTAGTTTTCTTTCTGCATATCCACCCGGGGCCTCACGGCCCCGGCATTCATTGTGTCGGCCCTCCGGGACTAACTAAACAGCCCCAACAGCCAGAACTGCCCATCTCCACCAGGCCCGAAGGGCCGACACACTCGCGCATACCAGTTACTCAAACACATACCGCTCATCAAAATCAATTTCATGCTTCCTCAAGAACTCCAGGTACTCTTCCTGGAATGTAAGTTGCTTGTGATGTTCCATCTGGGTGCGAATGTAGTTTCCAACTGCCTCTCGATTTGACGGGCTCACAGTGAACGCACCGAACCCGTCTTGCCATGCGAAGACTACCCTGGGGCCGCTACTTTCATTGATGTGCTTGGTGGTGTTTGACTTCAGCTTTCCAACGAAGTCGGACACTGCCGATTTTGCAGGTATCCGCACAAGTAGATGCGCGTGATCGTAGAAACCGCCAACATCCAGCGCGAAGCCACCCAGGTTCTTGCAGATCCCTGCCATGTAAGCGAACACGTCATCGCGAATCGTATCGCTCAACAGTCGTTTTCGCCCCTTGGTGCTGAAGACAATGTGATACAGCAACTGTTGATGCGTCGACATGCTTTTGTCCCAAAGCGATGTGCCGCCCCTCCGGGGCTTGGAGTGTTCGTTGGTGTCGGTCCCCGGGGCCTCACGGCCCCGGCAAACATTGTATCGGCCCTCCGGGCCTTTTGAACCGCCGGGCCTTTTGAACCGCTCAAACCATCTTCACCAGGCCCGGAGGGCCGACATAGCCTCTGCCGGGGTCGTAAGACCCCGGTTCACGAGCCAAAGAAGAGCAACAGCCCCGAAGGGGCGACACATTCTTCCGTGTCACTGCAATGTGTCGCCCCTTCAGGGCTTTGGGGTTTTTGGGTGGCACGCCCACCGGGGCCTCACGACCCCGGCAATTATTGTTTCGGCCCTCCGGGCCTTTTGTCGGACGCTGCACCGGGGCCTCACGGCCCCGGCATTCATTGTGTCGGCCCTCCGGGCCTAACTAAACAGCTCAAACAGCCAGCACTGCCCGTCTCCACCAGGTCCGGAGGGCCGATACAGCCTCTGCCGGGGTCGTCAGACCCCGTTGCACCTGCCAAACAAAAACAATAGCCCCGAAGGGGCGACACAGGCATACTAACTACACGTCGTAGTCAGTCAGCGACGCGGGCAACATCGCGACGCGAAGTGCGTTGACGACGGCGAAGACGTCGATGACTTCTTGTGTGATCGCTCCGGCCACGGGCGGAAGATAGCCTGCGGCGGCAACGAACATCGCGACGATGCTTACAGCCATGCCGCCAACCGCACTCTGTAATGCAATGCGCCGCATTCGCCGACTGATGTGCATCAACTCGTCCACTTTGGCTAGCGAAGAATCCAGGATCACGGCCCCAGCCGCCTCGGTAGTCACGTCACTGTTTTGGCCAAACGCGATCCCCACCGTCGCAGCCATCAACGCCGGTGCGTCATTGATGCCGTCACCGACGAACAAGGTTTCGGCCGCAGCGGTCTCTTTGCGGACGATCTCGAGTTTCTCCTCAGGCGTCTTTTCCGCATAAACTTCGCTGATGCCAACTTGCTCGGCTAAGTATTGAACTTCTGACTCACGGTCACCCGACAACAGCATCACGCGATTGATACTGTGTCGCGGCCCAAGATGATGAACGAACGAGGCTCCCTCACGCCGTGGTGCATCGCGGAATCGAAACGTTGCCGCGTACGCATCATCGATGACCACAACGCACTCGAGACCACTGGATTGTGGCGGAAGCAAACTCGTCGCGTCGGGAATTTCCTTAAGCAGTGTCTTGCGATTGGTGATGCGAATGGACCGTCCGCGGACTCGACCACGTAAACCTTGACCAGGCTTCTCGCTTGTTTCAGTCGCTTCGTGAGTGGCGACTTGCAACTCCTTGCCTTTACGCAGCATCGCCTCGGCCAACGGGTGTTTCGAATAGCGTTCGACGCTGGTCACGAGCGACATGACTTCATTCGAATCGAAACCTTCCGCATAAAACGCCTCGGTCAATTGAGGCTGGCCGTAGGTCAATGTTCCCGTTTTGTCGAAGATCACTGTGCGACAACGATCGAGCTTTTCGAGCACTGCGGGATCTCGAATCACGATACCGCGTTTGGCTGCGAGCGAAATCGAACCGATGATGGCGACGGGGATGGCAATCAGCAACGGACACGGGGTCGCGACAACGAGCACTGCCAAAAAGCGCACCGGATCGCCACTGATGATCCAAGCGATAATCGCAAGCGTCACGGCGACTGGCGTGTAGAATGCACCGAGTTGGTCGCCGAGTCGGCGAATGTGTGGGCGATGTTCTTCGGACGCTTGCATCACTTTCATGATTTGGGCGTAGCGAGAATCGACAGCGAGTTTTTCCGCTTGAATCGTGAGCGCGGACTCACCGTTGATCGCGCCCGACAACACCGCGACTCCTGGCGTCTTGCTCATCATGTACGGCTCGCCCGTCAAGTACGACTCGTCCATGACGCCGTGGCCGTCAGTGACAATCCCGTCGATTGGACACACTTCGTGCGGAAACACGACGACGTGATCGCCGATCGCGAGCTGGTCCAAAGGTACGTCTTCGATCGTGGAACCTAGTTTCCGGTGTGCCACCGTTGGCATGCGTTTGGAAAGTGCCTGAAGAACTGATGAAGCACTTTTCACCGCGTAAGCTTCGAGTGCTTCGCCACCCGAAAGCATCAACACGACGAGCGTGCCGGCGAGGTATTCACCGAGCAAGATGGCGGTGACGATCGAGATGCCTGCCAGGAGATCGGAACCGAATTGGCGATGAAAGAGCTTCACCAGCAATTCAACAACGAGTGGCACGCCGCCGAGTGCGAGGGCGACGTAAAGTGGCCAATTCGCGATTTCCATGGGGTCCGGCGAAGCAAAACGCAGCACCAAGTGGGCTGCGATCGCAACAACCGCCAAGATAGCAATGGCGAGTTCAAGTCGACTTTGAAGGGTCTCGGAGAGTTTAAGCAACGGTGAGCTCGAATACGTTGAAGGTAGATGCCCCCAACACTTTATCCGATACTTCGTTATCCGACAGGCTGTGGTCCAACAGGCTGTGGGTTGTGCGATAGGCCAGTACGCGTTCAGGCCTAGTTGGGTAGATCTTCTTGCGGTCCAAAGAATTCGCAGTGCATCCGTTCATTCGCGACGCCGAGTTGCTTGAGGCTGCGGCAACATTCACCCATGAATGGCTTCGGACCGCAGAAGTAGAAGTCTGCGTCTTGGTATGGCGTCCATTCACGAAGCAGCTCAGCGTTGACAGTGCCAACGGCGTCGCATTTCCCCGAGTCAGAGTCGCCGTCCAACGGCGCGTCGTAAAGGATCTTGCTCTGCACGTTCAACAGCCCACGAATCTCGTCCGCGAACGCATGGACACTGCTGTTGCGAGCGGCTTGAACCAGGTGCACGGTGTGGGAAATGCCAGCCGACGAGAGGGCCTTGGCCATCGACAAGAGTGGCGTGATGCCGATTCCGCCGGCGAGTAAGACGACTGGACGTGTTACGTTCGCGGGGTCAATCGTGAAGTCACCGCACGGCGGTCCGATCGCAAGCGAACTGCCAATAGTGACTTGATCGTGAAGATGCGTCGAAATCAATCCATCCGGTGAATCGCTGGCAAGTCCCGTCTCTCGCTTCACGCTGATTCGATAGTGCCCGACGTTGGGTTGATCCGAAAGGCTGTAGTTTCGCGGCGAAGTCGGCGTGGTTGGGTGATCGATGCGAACCGTGATGTATTGGCCTGGGATGAACGTTGCAAACGGCTTGCCATCGGCAGGTTGCAGATAGAACGAAGTCACAACGTCGCTTTCACGTTCTTTGCGTACGACGACAAAGTCGCGATACCCGTTCCAGCCACCTTTGGCCGTTTGCTGATCTGTGTAAATCTCTTTTTCGCGACCAATGCAAACATCTGCAAGCAATCCGTATGCCTCAGCGACAGCCGTGACGACTTCATCGGTGACGGCGTCGCCCATCACGTCTTTTATTGCTGCGAGCAAGTGCTTGCCAACTATCGGGTAATGCTCGGGCTGAACGCCGAGTGAGCAATGTTTGTGGGCAATCAAATTCACGGCCGGAGTAAGCACCGCAAGGTTATCGATGTGGGTGAAATAAGCGCAAACCGCACCCGCTAAAGCACGTTGTTGTCCACCTGAGTGTTGGTGAGCTTGATTAAAGTAGACTTTCACCTCAGGATTAGCTGCGAACATCCGTTCGTAAAAGCGACGGGTGATCGTTTCGGCGTGCTCTGCAACGGCAGGCGTGATTTGCTTGACGATGGAAACCGTTTGTTCGGTGAGCATGGTGACTCCTGGGTGGGCGAAACTGCCTCAAAGCCGTTTCAAGCGTGAAGTTTGATATACTGCACATGAACGTAGACAATTGAGATCTGCATGGCAAGGCGCATGTTTGTCTTGGCTTTATTTTGGGGACTTTGATGCTTTCGAAGACGGCGGAATATGCATTGCGAGCGATTGCGTGCATGGGCGGGCGAAACCAGGTTCTTTCCTCAGCGGACGTGTTGGCTGAAAAAACCAAGGTGCCGAGAAGGTATCTGCATCGAGTGCTCCAGGACTTGGCAACGGCCGGCCTTGTGAGCTCACGACCTGGACCTGGCGGCGGCTATGAGCTCGCTCGTGACACTGCTGACATTACGATTCTCGATGTCGTCAACGCAGTTTCACCCTTGGAGCGAATCCGTTCGTGTCCGTTGGGACTCGAAACGCATACAACGCTCTGTCCGTTGCACGAAGAGCTGGATCGAGCCTATGCGGCGACTGAGGCCGCGTTCGCCGGTGTCACGATCAAAGCCGTCCTCGAATCCACGAGCAGTATCAATCCGCTGTGCGACAGTGTGTGACAGACAGTGTTTAGAACTGTGAGCCGTAGGGGCGTGTGCTGATGACGCCTTCTTCGGGGCTGCTTGCTGTGCCGTAGAGACGCTTTGGAATGCGACCGGCGAGATACGCTTCTCGTCCAGCGATCGTGGCGTGTCGCATTGCACGACTCATGCGAACTGGGTCTCGTGCGTGAGCGATGGCGGTGTTCAGCAGCACGCCGTCGGCGCCGAGCTCAAACGCTTCGCTCACATCGCTTGCTGTGCCGACGCCCGCGTCAATGATGACGGGATACGTCGGGTCGTCGCCCTTCAAGTACTCCAGAATGATTTGCAGGTTGTTTTTGTTGATCAGCCCCTGGCCGCTGCCGATGGGGCTGCCGGCTGGCATCACGCTCGCCGCGCCAACTTTCTTTAGACGCAAAGCGGTGACAGGGCAATCGCTGGTGTAGCACAGCACCGAGAAGCCTGCTTCGACGAGTTGCTCGCACGCTTTGACGGTTTCTGTGGGGTCCGGCAACAGGGTTTTACTGTCGCCGAGGACTTCGAGTTTGACCCAATCGGCACCCGAGTTTCCCAGTGACCTCAAGATTTCGCGACCCAGCTTTGCTGCGCGGACTGCGTCGACGGCGGTGTAGCAGCCAGCTGTGTTGGGAAGCAGCGTGTAGCGATTCAGGTCGAGGAAGTCGAGGATATTTTGACCCGTTCGATCGTAGAGACGCTCGCGACGGACTGCAACAGTGACACAATCGGTGCCCGATGCGTCGAGCGAGTCTCGCATTTGCTCCATCGTGTCGTAACGCCCCGTGCCGACGATCAAGCGACTTGCGAGCGTGTGTGCACCCACGACCAGCTGGCCATCAGCGAGATCGATGTTGGGGGTGTTTGTAGGCGATGTCGACATGCGATTTCTTTTTTGTCATTACCCCTGCGAGCTCAAACTTACACTTAAACTTAAACTTAAACTTGCTGCTTGTGAGCCCCTCACCCCCAGCCCCTCTCCCCGAAACGGGGCGAGGGGAGCCAAAAATGGAAAGCAGCCGCTCTCGCCGAAACGGGGCGAGGGGAGCCAGAAATAAGATCAGCTCATCTCGCCGAAACGGGGCGAGGGGAGCAAGAAACGGAAAGCAAACGTTTTGCGGGTTGCCTAACCGCCACCTACCAACGTTACCACCTCGATCTCATCGTTCTCGGAGACCATCGTCGTTGTGTACTCTTCTCGCGGAACGACGTCCGCGTTGAGTTCCACAGCGAGATAATTCGGCGGTACGTCGACTGTTTCGAGTAACCGATCGACCGTCATGGGACCGTCGATCGAAACCGGTTGACCGTTGACGGTGATTTGAATCATTCGTCGAAGGCCGCATCGAAGGCGCGAGTGCTCGGTGAGAAGTCCAGCTTCTTCGTGAACGCACAGGCTTCGCGAGCACCAAACGTGCGCTCCATTCCGCTGTCTTCCCACTCGATCGACAATGGGCCTTGGTAGCCGATGTCGTTGAGTGCTCGGATGATCTCTTCGAAATTGACTCCGCCACGACCAGGGCTTCGGAAGTCCCAACCGCGTCGATGGTCGCCGAAGTTCAAGTGACTCGCGTTGATGCCACTCTTGCCATCAAGCTTGACGATCGCGTCTTTGACGTGAACGTGGTAAATGCGATCTGGGAACGCACGAATGAACTGGACTGGATCAATGCCCTGCCAGATCAAGTGGCTGGGGTCAAAGTTGAATCCGAATTCTGGGCGATGATCGAGTGCTTCGAGAGCACGTTGAGCCGTGTAGATGTCGAACGCGATTTCAGTCGGGTGGACTTCGAGCGCAAATCGAACGCCGCATTCGCCGAAGACATCGAGGATCGGGTTGAAACGCTCAGCCAACAACTTGAAGCCGTCGTCGATCATGCTCGGTGGAACGGGCGGGAACGAATACAGCAAATGCCAAATGCTGCTTCCCGTGAAGCCGTTGACGACGTCGACGCCGAACTTCTGGGCCGCACGGGCTGTGTTGGCCAACTCCGCCGCAGCGCGTTCGTTGACTCCCGCAGCATCTCCGTCGCCCCAAATGTAGCCAGGCAAAATCGACTTGTGTCGTGCGTCGATGTTGTCGAGAACGGCTTGGCCGACAAGGTGGGCGCTGATGGCGTGGCATTGCAGACCTGCGTTATCGAGCAAAGCACGCTTGTTGTCGCAATAGTCGTCTTCGGCTAAAGCTCGGTCGACTTCGAAGTGATCACCCCAGCAAGCGAGTTCGATGCCGTCGTAACCGAACTCAGCGGTCATACGAGCCATTTCAGCGATGGGCAAATCGGCCCATTGGCCGGTGAAAAGGGTGACGGGTCGAGCCATGAGGAACTCCGCAGGTGTTTTTGAAGATCGTGGGGTGAAAAGTCGAATCGCCAGCATTCCTGGCGGCCGCCTATTTTGCGCCAGCACACCGCCCGCCCGCAACGACCCGTCATGCGTGTCGCAACGCCCCGTCAATCGAACCACTGTCGAATCGTTGCTGATTCGTTGCTGTGGCCTTACGATATCGTGGAATTCGCATCAGGTTGCCAAAAGCTTTGGCGGCCGGATTCCTCGTCACCAGCGGACGTATCGGACTCAGGCCTATGACCGTCATTGCGATCGAATTTGATTTCACGACTCGCATGGATCGAGTTGTGGCGATTGGTGATGTTGCCGATTCGCTCGCTCGAGGGCTCAGCGTTTGGGTCGATATTGATCTGAGCGAGACGATTGAGGCGACTCAGACGCTAGAAACGCTCGGCGTGAACCCTCGCGTTGTGTCGGCGATTTTTGATGTGCCGTCCGCTGGGCGATACGACGTCTACGAGGACTCGCTACATATCTCCGTTTCTGCGGCCACGTACGCAGGTCGTGAGTTGGACTTTGCGATCATCGATCTGGTGCTTGCCGAGCGGATGATCATCACGCTGCATCGCGGCCAAGCGCCGTTGATTGCTACGATGCGAGAGAATTATCCGACGTTCTTTCATAAGTTCGCTCTGTCGATTGGGTTTCTGTTGTTCGAAGTCTGGGATCTCGTTCTCAAAAGTCTGAGGCGATCGTTGACGCGAATCGAAGCCGACGTCGAACATACCCAGCAATCGATTTTCACGAGCGACAGTGACGAAATCTTCCAAAACGTGTCTCAACTCAGCGGCAATGTGCTGGAGCTTCGCAAGACAACACTCGTGATGCGAGATTCGCTGGACCAGCTCGCACGCCACACGTCATCATTCGTACCTGCGACCGCGCAGCCACACTTGGTGAACATGGTCGGATCGCTCGAACGGTTAGCTGGGGATCTGACGGTCGAACGCGAGACGTTGGCAGAGTCGTTGACGTTGTACCTAGGGATCGTCAGCCACCGAACGAACCAATTGGTGCATCGCTTGACGCTTGTCAGTCTCGTGTTTTTGCCGTTGACGTTTTTGTGTGGCGTTTACGGCATGAATTTCAACCTGCCGGAATACGGGTGGCAAAATGGGTACGTGTTTTTCTGGGGGTTGGTCGCGTTTTGCGTTATGACGATGGTGAGTTGGATGAGGATGAAGAAGATGTGGTGAGAGATTGGGGGTGATGACGTTCTGTGTCTTCCGGCCCAAAGGGCAATCCATTTGCCTAGCCCAGGCCAACGGCCTGGGAATGCGTTGTAAATTATTTGCGGTAGGGCCAACGGCCCGGCCGTTTGTTCTTTCGCATTGGAGTTAACGCGATGCCACAATCACATGCCCAAGTTTGGCTGCACCTCGTCTTTTCCACAAAGGACCGACGCCCCTATCTTCAGAACGCTATGTTCCGCGAAGAGATGTTTCGTATGTTGGCTCACCATGTCAAAGCGTCAAAATGTGCGAGCGCCTCCGTGGGTGGACACATTGACCATGTTCATCTTCTCGCTGGTCTTGCAAGGACGATTACCATTGCGAAGCTGGTTGAGAACATCAAAACCGAAACGTCGAAGTGGGCGAAGACCGCAGATGGCGGCGTATCGTCCTTCTCGTGGCAAGCTGGGTATGGGGTTTTCTCGGTCAGTCATTCCAAGTGCGCGGCCGTCGATGCGTACATTCGAGACCAAGACCAACATCATCAAAAGCACTCATTTCAAGACGAGTTTCGCAATATTTGCGCGAGACATGGAATTGAAATCGACGAGCGGTATGTCTGGGACTGAATGGTACAAACGGCCGGGCCTTTGGCCCTATGGTCTTAACTCGTGACTGATTCCCAGGCCGTTGGCCTGGGCTAGGCAAACGGATGGCCCTTTGGGCCGAAGAATGCAAGCGATATTTGGGCACGTGATTGGCGCACCGTGCTGGCTCCAATGAAAAGAGACAAACGGCCGGGCCTTTGGCCCTATGGTCTTAACTCGCGAATGATTCCCAGGCCGTTGGCCTGGGCTAGACAAACGGATGGCCCTTTGGGCCGAAGACTAGGCAAAAGAATGGCCCTTTGGGCCGAAGAAGGGGGACCTGCTGGGGCGCAAATCGCAGCGACATTTGTGGCAATAACGGTTTGATGGCTGTCTCGCAGAAATTGCGTTCTTCTCCCCGCCTTTTGTGGTCCGCGGAAAACTGAGACGATACGCTTTTGTGCCTGAAATCCTTGATCCCTTTTGAATCTCTTCCCTGCGTTTTTGTGGGGCGGAATTGGTAGAACGTTATGTCGCCGCCGAATGTCATCTTTATCATCACGGACCAGCAACGCTTTGATACGATCGCGGCGCTTGGGTATCCGCACGTAGACACGCCGAACTTGGATCGGCTGGTTCGTGAAGGCGTTTCGTTTAGCCAATGCCATGTGACGGCGGCTTCCTGCGCGCCAGCCCGTGCGAGTTTGTTCAAAGGCTACTTTCCGCATACGACTGGGATTCTTCGCAATGCCGACACGTGGCGGCGGTCGTGGATCGAGTTGCTCAATGACGCTGGGTATCACTGCACCAATATCGGCAAGATGCACTCTTGGCCGTTTGAGACTGAGCTGGGGTTTCACGAGCGATACGTTGTCGAGAACAAAGACCGCTATCTCGAAGGCCGCTACTACTTCGACGAATGGGACAAGGCGCTGCGGTTCCGTGGGCTTGTGAAGCAACAACGTGAGTTCTATCGCAAGCGAGCGGATTATCGTGAGTCGCTCGGTGCGTTCGATTGGGAGATGCCGGATGATACGCACCCAGACTTCTTCGTCGGCGACATGGCACGCTGGTGGATCGATACGTACCCAAAGACCGAACCACTGTTTCTACAGATCGGTTTTCCAGGGCCGCATCCGCCTTACGATCCGTTACCACGTTACTCCGAGCCGTATCTGAAAAAGGACTTGCCGTTATTGCCCGTCACGAAGGCGGAGTTGGACAGCCAACCGCCGGCCTTCAAGGAGCTGCGTCAGCACAACCACGACATTGACCACGATAGCGTCGTACTCGAATTGGAGCCGACGGATGCCCAGCGACATCGCCAGCGAGCGTACTATCTCGCGAACGTCACCATGATCGACGAGAAGGTCGGTGAGATTGTTGATGCGCTCGAACGAAACGGGTACATCGACAACTCGATCATTATCTTCACGAGTGACCATGGTGATTGTTTGACGGATCACGGTCACAGCCAGAAGTGGACGATGTACGAGCAGATCACGCGTGTGCCGATGATCGTGTGGGCACCAGGCCGGATCGAGGGTGGACGCAGTGTTGATGCGTTGGTCCAGCAAATGGATTTGGGGCCGACGATTCTCGATTGGGCGGGAATTCCCGTGCCGAAAGACTGGGCCGCTCAATCGCTCGTCTCGGCGCTCGATCCGAAGGCAGAGTTCCCCGGTCGTGACTATGTGTACTGTGAACAAGCCCAAGACGGGATTCTCACCGGATGCAAGTATATGACGATGGTGCGAGACAAGACGCACAAGTTGGTCCACTTCTTGGACGAACCGCACGGGCAATTGTTCGACTTAGTCGCTGATCCCGATGAGCTCGTCAACTTGTGGGACGACGCGGGCGCAAGCCAACACAAAGAACGTTTGTTGGCTGAGCTTCGCGAATGGCGAATCCGCTCAGGCCTGCACACGAAAGATTGGTGCCGCGAGTGGAGATGAGAATGGAGTTTAGAGTTGAAAGTTGAGGGTTGAGGGTTGAGAGTGGGAACGTGAAGACGCAGCGCCTTACTTTCAACACTAAACACTCAACTCTAAACTCCTCCTACTCAATCCAGGTTCCGTTTTTCCACTTGCTCTTGGTGGGGCTGGAGTCTTGCTCGGCGGTGCCGTTGATGCTGGCGATTGTGGCGTCGGCGGCTGGGTGGGGCAGGTCGAGGATGGCGAGTTCGGCGCCGCGATATTTCCTGAGCAAAGCGACTCGATCGCCGACGCGTGTGATCGTGTCGCCAACAATGTCGTATTGCCACACGGCGGTTTTGCGTGAGCGACTCAGCACGATGCCGTTGCTGGATATCACCAAATCGTCGTTAATCCAAACGGGGCTGCTTGTGCCAAGGGTTCGGATATTGGCGACTTCCTCGATGACTTGCCCCTGTGCCAAGTCGAGGATGCGCAATCGCTTGCCTGAGACGATCGCCAAGCGCTCACCGTAGGGCGAGAACGCGAGATTGGGCGTCAGGTTGCGATCAAGTTCAACACGGCCTTGCGGATAGCCTTTGTTGGTCGAGTAGATCAAAATCTCGCCGCTGCCGGGTAACGCCAAGTAGCGACGGCCTGGGGACAGCACGGGCTCGACACGCGGGTCAATCTTGTCGATTCGATACAGACACTCGCCGGAAACAAGGTTCCAGCATCCGAGCGACGCGTCGATCACGGCAACAATGTGTTCGCTGTCCAGCATTCTTGCCCACGTCACCTTCGACGGATTGCGGGGTTTGCCGTTGTCTGGAAGTGCTCGGCGAACGAAACTTCTAAGCGTGTTGTCTGGCTCTTCAATTTTGGCCGAAAGTGATTCGACGTCGAGTTTCAGCAACTCCAACAAGCCACCTTCGCCGACACTGTTGTGATCATTGAGGATGAGCGTCAATCCGCTGGGGGCGTGATGGTCCAGAAGCGTGATTCGCTTGTTGCCCTCCCACACGGTTTTGGTTTCGCTCGTTGCTGGATCGATAAACGTGATCTGGTTGTGCGAACCGCCCGTTGGGAATGCGAGTCCGCGAGTAATCGAAATGGCGATCTGGGGCGTCGCTTCGGTATTAACGAGAAGCGGTCGTGAACACGCCGCCCAACCATCGAAGCTGTCGATTGAAACGACGCAAGTTGGGATGGAGACAGTTGACGGTGGAGGGTCCACAAGCAGACGCCTCAAGCTAGGCCACGTAATGTCACGTCGCATCGGCTCAGTGAGTTGCAACATTTCGCCGTCGGGGGCGATCGATGTGGCATTGGGAAGCTTGAGTGCCTCCGCTTGCGGTGGCTCGGGAGCGGTTGTGCTCTCTTTTGTCGTCGATTCCGTGTTTATGGCAAACGAGAGATCGTTTTGCGCGACGAGCGATGTTGAAGCGAGGTAGTTGCGATCGAGTTCACTGAGTTGGGCGTAGTCGATTGCGACTCGCTTGCCGTTGGGGCGAACGAGCCGAACTTCGTCGGTGTCCCAATCAACGAGAGACGCCTCGATTGAGAACTTACCGGTGTTGTCCACCCACGTGCGCAATGTTGGCTGAGTTTGAACGCCAGCCTCGGGCATTGGCAATGCGATGTCTTGCGCGGTTGCAGTGGCATGCGGACTGAGGGATACCAGCGAGATGAGAGACGCTAGCGTTGCAAGTTTTCGAAGGCTCATGGCGGGTCGTGACTTTGATTGGAGACCGCGGCCGCGAATGATGCGGCGTGTGAACATGGCTGGAAGGTCCAGCCGGTTCAGCAATTAGAACATGTTCATGATGCGTTGGGCGATTTTTTCTTCAGGAGGCTCTGGTGTTTTGCCATCCAGGACAGCGATCCAGACTTGCGGATCGTCGCCGTAGTCCTTGCCCGTCGAGCCACGCAGAGAACTCACAGCGAGATTCCGTGTGGCTGGGTTTCGATCGCCTAAGGCAACGCGAAGGGCGTCAACTGCGATCGGTGTCTTGTACGTAGCAAGCGATTCCATGGCAGCGTGGCGAACGTCGTTTTCCGTTTCGCTGCCAAGAGTCTCCGCAAGAAGAAGCACCGACTCGTCATTCTTTTGGCGGCTGAGAGCTCGGCACGCTTCCATGCGTACCTTGTTGCTCTCATCCTTGAGACCGTCTTTGATGATCGACAGAGCCGCGGCTTCGTGAATGTGTCCAGCTGCATTAACAGCCAAGCGGCGCATCTCAACGCTCTGGTCATTCTCCATGACTTGCTCGAGGTGGCTGATCCAATACGTTTGACGCTCCGGCGGCAACGATTCCATCGAAGCGGCGAGGTTCATCATTTCGTTGCGACGTTTGTGATCGGTGGGCCCAATCAACTCGTCCTCTTTCCACTCTCGCATCGAGAAGTACGGGTTGGCTGCCTTGAGGGCGTACATCGGTCCGTCTTGGCATCCGGTGGTCACCATCAGGCCGAGTCCGACGACGAAAATCGCGACGCTGCGGGCGCAGACGCTCACGAAAGTGGTTCGGTCGTGGGTTCGGTTCAGCATCGTCATACGAAATCTCGCTTGCAGAGTAGGTCGACTGGCCCGCGTTTAGCATCTTTCGACCCTGGGGCGAAAGAGAGAAGTTCGCTGCCGAAACGTCTTACGAATGGATCCGAATGGCCGTCGTCCAGGGCGGAAGTTCAAGGGCGTCATCGCACAGACCGACGACAAGGTCACGCCGCTGGCCGCCTGGACGTGCAATCGACGCAGTGACTTCAACTGTCGCACCAGTGGACTGGGCGAGGTGCATCGTCAACCGAGCGGACTGGAATTTGGCCAGCTTCGCACGAGTGCTAGCAAACAAGCGTTGCGGCGTCAGGCACCAATCGAAGCGGATTTGGCGCTCCAGATCCACGCCGGATTTATCGTTAGCGTTCGCTTCGTTGTCCAGCTTTTCAGTCGCTTGCGAGCCGCTCAACCGTTGGCCGAGTTCTTTTGCGAGCTCGACAAAGAATGGTGTGCGGAGCGATAGGTGCCGCGGCATGACGATGACTGGCGTCGAACCATGCTCGTCGCTCAGACGAACGATCGTTTCCGCTAACCCGCGCAGGTCAGCAGTCACGGTTGGGCTAGCGGAAGTTTCAGCGAAAGCTGGCATCGATTCAACCACCCCGCATCCGTGCGAGCATCGCTTGGAAGTCGACGTTCACTGACGATTCTTCTCGGCGCATCCGGGGTGGCTCAACACGACTGACGTTGTTCACATCGTCTTCGATAATGAGGATGTCACTGTCGTCACCGCAGAGAATCATGTCCGATTCCGGGGCGGGATTCTGGATCGACGTCGACGATGCTTTCGATCCCTGGACCGAGTCAAAGCTGATGGATCCGGATTCGGCGCCAGGAAAATGGTACAGTTGCATATCGCCGGACATACCCACGATCTCTTCGTGAAGCATAGCTTCCAAGTCGCCTGAGACATGCGAGTCAACTTGGCTTTGCGAGGTCGAGAGCGAGGCACTCACCGGGATCTGTTCTTCCTGTTCAAAGTCGCCGAACAAGGCTGCTGGTAAAGATTCACGCGACGCGAGTTGTCGCACGGAAAGTGGCGGTTCGTGTCGTGATTGCTGGGCATCGCCAGGTTCGGTAATCCACTGGATCGTCGCGTTGTTTTGCTTCGACGATTCCATCGTTGCGGATTCGTCGTATGCTGCCTCGAATGCCTCGCCTTCCGCAGCCTCTTCGTCGGACATTTCGAGGGATGCCGACATCTCGTCGATTCGTTTTGCGGCTTCGATTTCTCGAACACAGGTCTCTGGTTCGCATCCGCATGTCGAGCCACAGGCAGCCATCATGTCTCGGTCACTGGCGCTCGTGCCCGCGAAGTCAGCACTCGTCAGATCATCGTCGGATAAATCTGCCGCAGGGAATTCGATGACCTGCTCAGCATGCTGTTCATCTTCAAAAGGCATGTCTTCGAATGGCCTTGAGCTCTCAGCCACGTCGGCAGTTGGTTGGGCGATCGTTTGAGCTTTAGGCTGAACGGATGCGGCAACATACGGTGTCTCGTCCAATTGTCCGAACTCGACATTGGACTGTTTCGCAAACTTAGGCTCTTCGAGCATCGGGCTCGGCAGTTGTTGCAAGTAGGCCCAAGCAACATTGATATCATGTAAACCGATCGACGTGTGATTGGCGGCTTCGGCGCAATCCACTGCTTGTGTCATCAATTGGTTGATCAAGCGAGGCACACCGCTGCACGCATGATGAACGGCTGAGATCGCATCGTCGCTGATTGTTTCGTTCGGGTTGGCGCCACAGCGTCGGATGGCTTCACGAACATACTCGCGAGTTTCGTTCGCGTTCATCGGATGCAGATAGCATCGCGTCGCGATTCGCTGAGTAAACGGTTCCATCATCGGAGAGGTCAAAGTGTCGTCGAGGCGAGGTCCGCCACACACGACGGCTGAGACTCGTGGTTCGCCACGTCGCATGATGTTGGTCGTCATGCGGATCGCTTCGAGAACTTGCGTCGACATCGATTGAGCTTCGTCGGCAAGAATCAGCAACCCGTTGGGAGCGGAGTGTTCGCCGCAGACGCGATCGATGAGCGCGAGCTGCAAGTCGTTGTCTGGAATCGTCGAGAGCTTCACGCCAAGGTGATGCATGATGCGGCGAAGCAGTGCGGCTTCGCTGTCGATCGGGGTCTCACCGAGAACGACGACTTCGTGAGTGTCTTTGTAGTGCTCGACAAGGATGTTGCACATCAACGACTTGCCGGTGCCGGGAGGTCCGACGACCAAAGCGAGGCCTTCGTGAGCGTCGACGCTTCGCACAACACGGACAAGTGCGTCAGCGAGGGAACCAAGGTTCACGTATCGATTAGCCGATGGGAACGCTGGGAATGGCGGAACACGGAACATGGATTCGGGAGTCTGCATCGTTGGAAAGCCCGCACAGTAGGACGCTGGGAAGGGAATGGTTGCACGTCGCACAACCGCTTCAATCGTCACTATCGGCACAGGTGTACGCGAAGTTGAGCCGAAAGGCGGCATTCGATCCGGGGTCGAGGGGGCTTGAAGCTGCAGACCCCTGGCACAAGGCAAGGCCTGGCACAGGTCCTGATTGTTACTCCTACCGCCCGGCCGACGTGCGTCCTGAAGTCACCAGGCTGCAGTCACTAGGCCCGGAGGGCCGGCACAGGACATGCCGGCGACGTCAGTCGCGGGATTGTGACAAACGAAATATCCAAAGGCCTGAAGGGCTGACACACTCGTTGACTTTGTCGACTGTGTCGCCCCTTCAGGGCTTTGGTCGTTTTGCTTGCTTTGACCGGGCCCTCACAGGCCCGGCATTGGCTGTGTCGCCACTACCGTGGCTGAAAAAGATCAACTTCGAAACATGTGTTTCACTTGTTCATGCCGCGTTAATTCATTCGTGAGTCACGAGAAGGCGACGTTAACAAGGCGGTCCTAGAAATTGCCCAAGTTTGCCAAGACAGCGGCCAGAACAAGGCAAACGAGCATCAAACGCCGCAACTGGACCGAGAGCGGCTGGTGAATCCGGATCCACTCGATTGGAATCTGCAGCCGAACGGTGCCGTCATTTGATTCAGCCTCGGCGACGTCTTCCGCCCCCGCGGAAAGGCTCTTTTGAGTAATCACGATCGTGGGCGACCGCATCTGCCAGTCTGCGAAAACGCACGAAGCTAGCAACCCCAGCAGAATCGCAGTGATCCACGCGTTGGCTGACTTCGACGGCTCAAAAACTTTGCCGAGCACGATGGATGGCGGTCCCATGTTTGCGATCTGTTGTGCGATTTGCTCGTTGGCGGATTCCAATGCGAGTTCTGATTTCGCCGAAATGCCTCGCCAAAACGCCAACTCACGGGTCTGAGCCGAATAGCCTAAAGCGGCGCCGGCCTCAGCGGTTTCGGCGTTTGGCTCGGACGAGAAGCCGACTTGGACGATCGGGACGCCGCCCGAAAGTACCGCCGGCGTCTCCGTTTTTGGGGCGATTGCTCCGCGTCGTGCGTCTGGATCCAAGCGGCGGGCGTAGTGCCCGGCCAAGTCCATTCGCCACTTCGCCAGCACGATTTCCCGCGTGGGTGGTGGGTTCTGGCGGCGATCCAGTTCACGGCTCAGACGGGCTAAACGCGAATCGTCTAGCGAAAGAGAGTAGGATGACGTGTTGCCATCACGGTCCAGAGAGTGGATCATTTGGCGGGTCGGCTCGTCGGGCCACATTCCGAGAGTGATCGCAGCAACACAGAAGGCAGCGAGCACGAGATCTTGGGAAGCCCAGCGACGCACCGACATAAAATCCGATATCCTCAGTTGATTTGCCAGCAAACGCTTGGTACTACGACCGAATTAAGCGGAACCGACTTCCGCGATATCGGATGTCATGAGGTGTTCGCTGTAGTCGTTTTGGTTAGTTTTTTCCCGATGTAACGGTTATGGGCCGTCTGAAGTGTTTCAACTAAAGATTTGCGGTGTTTTGTTAAAGAGCGACATTGATGCGGCTGCCGACGCAGGTGCCGATTGTGTCGGACTGAACTTTTTCGATGCAAGTGTTCGGTACCTCGAACCTGATTCGCTCGAAGCCTTGTCGCTTTGCCGCCACGCTCGATCCGTTGGGGTGAAACGAGCGGGCGTCTTCGTCAACCATCCCAATGAGGAGCTGATTGCCATCGCGCAGGGACTCGACTTGGACGTGGTCCAGCTTCATGGCGAAGAAACGGTCGCGGATGCCACCGAATTGCGAGATCTTGGCATCGAGGTCGTTCGAGCGGTGCGGCTGCCATCGGGCAAGTTGACCGTGGAACAAATTGAAGTCGCGTCCAAGGCATGGGTCGACGAAGGCTATCATTTGCTGTTCGATGCGGAGTCCGGCGAGAGCTTTGGCGGCACTGGGAAAAAGCTCGATTGGGCAACCATCGCGGCTTGGTCAGCCAAGCACCCAGGCGTCGAGTGGACGCTCGCTGGCGGGCTGCTTCCTGAGAACGTTTGCGACGCGATCAAGACCAGCAGCGCGAAGAGCGTTGACGTTGCAAGCGGCGTCGAAGAGCCCCGTGGAACAAAGAGCGAAGCGAAGATCGCAGCCTTCTGTGCGGCAGCGAAGTCGGCGTTTGCTTAGACCACAAATGCAATCTGCGTAGGCCAGAACGTGTCCTGGCAATTCTTCTTGGCAATTCACTGGTCTTCCTGGCAATTCTCTGAAAGAGCGAGCGTTCGAGACTGCGAGCTCTCTGGCTGGCTTTCTGGAGATCTGGGGCATCCAGGCGATTCAGGCGTTGTGCCTGAAAAAAATCTCCGGTTCACGAAACGTAAGGCCTACGGTTCTCTTGCCTCCCGGCCTATACTCAGGATGACCTGAGGAATTTTTGCGAAATTGCTTCGCAGACCTCAAAGAATCTGGCGCACGTGCGTGGGATTGCGAACCAGCGGGAGTCCCCGTGTTAGGTCCGCAGCCCCTCTGACGTGGCCAGCAATTCCCGTGTTTAGAAACGTTTTGGAGAGATTGCACATGTCGCAAGTTGAAACGACGAAGCTACCGTACAAGGTCAAGGACATTACCCTGGCTGAGTTCGGTCGCAAAGAAATTATGCTCGCCGAGAACGAGATGCCTGGCTTGATGTCGCTTCGCAAGAAGTACGGCAAGTCCAAGCCACTCGCCGGTGCCCGCATCGCTGGGTGTCTGCACATGACGATCCAGACTGCTGTGTTGATCGAGACGCTCGTTGAGCTCGGCGCCGAAGTCACTTGGTCGTCATGCAATATCTTCTCGACCCAGGACCACGCTGCCGCTGCGATCGCGGCGGCTGGGATTCCAGTGTTCGCCTGGAAGGGCATGAACGAGCAAGAGTTCGATTGGTGCATCGAGCAGACCTTGGATTTCAAGGACGGCAAGAAGCTGAACATGATTCTCGACGACGGTGGCGACTTGACCGCAATGGTTCACGATCGCTTCCCAGAACTGTTGACGGACATCAGCGGCATCAGCGAAGAGACGACTGCTGGCGTTCACCGCCTCGATGTTCTCGTCAAGAAGGCTCGGCTTCAAGTGCCAGCGATCAACATCAACGACAGCGCCACCAAGAGCAAGTTCGATAACTTGTACGGTTGCCGCGAGTCGTTGGCTGACGGTGTCAAGCGAGCCACCGACGTCATGTTGGCTGGCAAGGTTGCTGTGGTCTGTGGTTACGGCGACGTCGGCAAGGGTTGTGCACACAGCCTCAAGAGCTACGGCTGCCGCGTGATTGTGACTGAAATCGACCCGATCAATGCTCTGCAAGCTGCGATGGAAGGCTTCGAAGTCACAACGATGGAAGAGGCCTGCAAGGAAGGCCGCTTGTTCGTCACGACGACTGGCAACAAGGACATCATCCTCGGCGATCACATCAAGCACATGCCGAACGATGCGATCCTTTGCAACATCGGTCACTTTGATACTGAGATCGACGTCGCTTGGGTCGAGGCACAAGTCAAGGCTGGCAAGGCCACGGTCAGCGAGATCAAGCCAGCCGACATTGGTGCGGTTGATCGCTACACCTTCAACGACACGGGCCGCAGCGTCATCATCCTTGCTAAGGGCCGTTTGGTGAACCTCGGTTGTGCGACAGGTCACCCATCGTTCGTGATGAGCACCTCGTTCACCAACCAAGTGCTCGCACAGATGGAATTGTGGGAAAACCGCGATAACGACAAGTACAAGGTCCAAGTCTACTTGATGCCCAAGTCACTCGACGAAGAAGTCGCACGACTTCACCTCGACGCTGTCGGTGCCAAGCTGACCAAGTTGACGCCAACCCAAGCCGAGTACATGGGCGTGCCAATCGAAGGCCCGTACAAGCCGAACCACTACCGCTACTAACGGTAGAGTTCAGGCTTCACGTACCTGAAGCCAATTAGCAAATCCGAAAACGCTCGCCCGCAAAGGCGAGCGTTTTTTGTTCCTCAAAGTAGCAGGCACACTCCGTGTGCCGTAGCCTCAAGAACCCAGCGTCGTCGGAATCGCAAGTAAGAGCGGACGGCACGACGGAGCGTGCCTGCTACTATCAAAGGCTCCGCTCGCAACGGCGAGCGTTTTTTTGTTCTTCAAAGTCGCAGGCACACTCCGTGTGCCGTAGCCTCAAGAACCCAGCGTCGTCCGAATCACAAGTAAGAGCGGACGGCACGACGGAGCGTGCCTGCTACTATCAAAGGCTCGCCCGCAAAGGCGAGCGTTTTTTTGTTCCTCAAAGTAGCAGGCACACTCCGTGTGCCGTAGCCTCAAGAGCCCAGCGTCGTCCGAATCGCACGTAAGAGCGGACGGCACGACGGAGCGTGCCTGCTACTATCAGAAGCTCCCCTCGCCCCGTCTCGGGGAGAGGGGCTGGTGGTGAGGGGCGACCCGCGTTGGCCCATTGCCCAAGGTCCCGCACCACCACCCTACAACAAAAGCATCCACTCACTTATCCTCTCAACTTATCCTGCCCCTGACGCCTGAATCCTGACACCCGAAACCTTCTTCCCATGCCCGAAACCAAGCCATTCACCGCAGTCCGCTATAATCTTGACCACGTCGGCTCGCTCTCGAACGTCATCGCGCCTCCGTACGACGTGATCGATCCCGAGCTCCAGGACCAGCTCTACAAGCTGCACCCCGCCAACGTGATCCGCGTGATCCTGAATCGGGCCGAGCCAGGCGACGTGGGCGACGAGAAGTACGAGCGTGCCGCGAAGTTCGTCGAGCAGTGGAAAAGCGAAGGCGTCCTGGTGACTGACGAAAAGCCAGCCCTCTACGTCTACCACCAATCCTTCAGGCACGAAGGCAAACATTTCACCCGCCGCGGATTCATGGGCCGCGTTCGGCTGCAACCGTTCGGCGAAGGCAACATCTATCCCCACGAAGAAACGCACCCCAAGGCCAAAGTCGACCGGCTGAAGCTGACCAAGGCGTGCAAGCAGAACTGCAGCCAAATCTTTGGTCTGTACCCGGACCCCAAAAATGAAGTTATCGAGCTGCTTGATGCAGCCACCAGCGGCGTGACTCCGATCGAAGCGACTGACCACCTCGGCGTCGTGCATACGCTTTGGCCAGTCACTGACGAATCGGTCATCGCCAAAGTCGACGCGTTGATGCTCGATCGCCCGATGTTTGTCGCCGACGGTCACCATCGCTACGAGACCGCTTGCAACTATCGCGACTACGTTGCCGAGCAAACCGGTGGCCTGTCGCCGGATCACCCAGCGAACTTCGTGATGACGATGCTCGTCGGAATGAGCGATCCTGGCATGATCGTGTTGCCAACGCACCGATTGCTGCGTGGGACGCAGAAGTTCTCGACGGCCGAGATCGCTGAGAAGCTAGGCTCGGCATTCGATTGCGAAGTCCTCTCCGGAGGCCGCGAAGCCGTCAACATGGCCTGGGGACGAATGGAAAAGGCCGACATGCAAGGCTTGGTGGCCTTGTATGCCGCCGCCGACGATGCCTGGGTATTGGCAAAAGCGACCGACGCTGCGAAGGGAATGATGAAGGAATTGGCCCCAGAGCAAACGCCGGATTGGCAAGGTCTCGGCGTCAGTCTGCTGCATCGCCTCGTCATCGACCATTTGCTCGGATGCAAAGGTCACTCGAAACCGACCTATGTTCACGACGTCAAGGAAGTCTTGGACGGGCTTAACGGAGTCGGAAGCCAGGCGGAAAGTGAAAGCGATGAGCCCTACACGTTGGCCTGCCTCGTCATGCCCGCCAAGCTCGAGCACGTCGAAGCGATCAGCCTGCACAAAGAGCGGATGCCCGCCAAGAGCACGTATTTCTTCCCCAAGCTCCTCAGTGGCCTGACGTTCAATCCGTTGGCATAGGCAAGAGTTTCCAGTGGACAGTGGACAGCAGCCAGAAAGAGAATGCGTCGCTTTTCCTGGCTTTTCTGTCCACTGCCGACTGTCGACTGACCACTTCCTCCCCCCGAGTTCCCCGTGGCACACGGCGTTTTTCGGCCAACTGAGTTTCGTATGAAACGAGACTTGCGTTGAAAAACGTCCTTCGCGTAATCTTCGCTACGTAGAAAGTGTCAATGGACGTGACACTAGCCGTATGTAGGACATAGTCGCCGTGGGAAGGATTCTCTGCGTGGTCAATCAAAAGGGAGGTGTCGGTAAGACGACAACGGCAGTCAATCTGTCGGCCGCTCTCGCGTTGGCTGGCAAGACAACCTTGCTCCTGGATATGGATCCCCAGTGCAATGCGACGACCGCACTCGGGCTCGCCCCCAGCAACGGACACGCCCTGATCAGCGACGCGTTGCTCAGCGAGCACGTCGTTGCTACTGAAAAAGACAATCTCTCTGTCGTGCCTGGAAGCCGAACCTTCCACGACGTCGACAAGCTCGCGACCGCCGGCGACCGTGACGCCACGCGAGTCCGCAAACATCTCGATAGTGTCATCGAGGCTTACGACTATATCTTGATCGATTGCCCGCCAAGCGTCGGTGCATTGACTCAAACGGCTCTGTCAGCCAGCACCGAGGTGCTGATCCCGATCCAATGCGAGTACTTCGCAATGGAAGGGCTGACCCAGCTGATTCAAACGATCAAGAAGATGATCCAAGTGACCGAAGGCCGGCTGTCCTTTGGCGGGATCTTATTGACCATGTACGACCCGTACCTGGAGTTGACCAGAGAAGTGGATGAGGAAGTCCGCGAATTCTTTGGCGACATCGTGTTCGATTCGGTGGTGCCGCGCGACGTAGCGCTGTGCGAAGCACCGAGTCATGGAAAGACTGTTTTTGAATACGCACCACGATCCCGTGGCGCGTATGCCTATACTCAACTGTGCATGGAGGTGCTCGGACGTGACTAACGTAACTGTAAACAAGGACCGAAGACTTGGAAAAGGTCTCGCCGCCCTCTTGGGCACGCCGCTCGACGACGATGGCAATCCGCTTCCGATGAATACGAATGGAACCAGCGGCAACAGCCAACAAACGGGCATCCACTCGCTCGAGCTTCGCGTCGAAGAAATCCAAGCGAACCCGTTCCAGCCACGTCGCGAATTCAACAAAGACGAAATCGCATCGCTCGCCGAGAGCCTCAAGAGCCATCAACAACTCCAACCGGTTCTGGTTCGAATCGTCGAAGGCAAGTACCAGCTCATCTCCGGCGAACGACGTTGGCGAGCTGCCCAGCACGCTGGACTCGGAACGATTCGCGCCGAAGTCCGCGAAGCTGACGACCGCTTGGTTGCCGAACTAGCCATCATCGAGAACTTGCAACGCAAGGACTTGAACCCGATCGAAAAGGCGATGTCGTTCAAGCGTTACATCGAAGAGCACAAGTGCAAACAAGACGACTTGGCTCGTCGCTTGTGCATCGACCGCAGCACGATCGCGAACCTGATGCGTTTGTTGGAATTGCCACAACAGATCCTCGATTGGCTCGTTGCCGGCGAGATCACTGCTGGTCATGCCCGTGCGTTGCTTCCGATTGGCGACGAAGGCGTCCAAATGCGAATCGCTCACCAAATCATGGACGAGAAGTGGAGCGTGCGAGCTGTCGAGAGCCACGTCAACGAATTGCTGCAAGCTGAACAAGACGAAGAGACGGGCAAGAAGGTCGTCAACGTCAGCCGCCAAAAGCGTAAGACAACTGCACCGCACATCGAAGCGATGCAACAAGAGATGCGAATGATCTTCGGCACCAAAGTCGAGATCAAGAGCAGTGCCCGTGGAAAAGGTAAGTTCATGATCCACTTCACCGACGCCGACGAGTTCGAGCGATTGAAAGACTTGCTCGTCGAAGACAAGCGGCCAGCCCTCAGAATCGCCGGTTAGTCGCCGCCTGCATCTTCAAAGCACCAAACGCCCGTCTAACAAACGGGCGTTTTTTAATGCGCGCAAGTCACCCGATCTAAACCGCCAACATCTATCCCAGCAGGCCCGAAGGGCAGACACAAGAACTGCCGGTGGCGTAAGCCACCACCCAAGCCATGCAGGCCCGAAGGGCCGACACAGGAATTGCCGGTGGCGTCAGCCACCGGAACGCCACCACCAAAAACCACCCCAGGCCTGAAGGGCCGACACAACAAGCGCACCAAACAATGTGTCGGCCCTTCAGGCCTCGAAGACATGATCTACCCACCGACCGGCGGCTAACGCCGCCGGCAAAGCCTATGCCGGCCATCCGGGCCGAAGAATCCATCACCAGGCCCAAATCCCCAACACACTGCCAGGCCCCGAGGGCCGACACAAGAACTGCCGGTGGCGTCAGCCACCGGGTCGCCACCACCCAAAAACCACCCCAGGCCCGAAGGGCCGACACAACAAGCGCACCAAACAATGTGTCGTCCCTTCAGGCCTCGAAGACATGATCTACCCACCGACCGGCGGCTAACGCCGCCGGCAAAGCCTATGCCGGCCCTCCGGGCCGAAGAATCCATCACCAGGCCCAAATCCCCAACACACGACCAGGCCCGAAGGGCCGACACAAGAATTGCCGGTGGCGTCAGCCACCGGGTCGCCACCACCAAAAACCACCCCAGGCCCGGAGGGCCGACACAACAATCGCATCAAAGAATGTGTCGGCCCTTCAGGCCTCGAAGACATGATCTACCCACAGACCGGCGGCTAACGCCGCCGGCATAGGCTATGCCGGCCCTTCGGGCCTAAGAAGCCGCAACAAGGCCTGAAGTGTCAACACAGCACAGGACCCGGCGGGTCAACTCAACTAACCCCAAATCCCCAACGCACTAATCCACAAACGCAAACTCATTGCTCATCAACAACACTTGAGCCAATTGCTCCAGCCGATCCAATGGCTGGTTCGTCTTCGTCCGAATCGGTCCACTGAAATCCTTCATGGAATCCGCATCAATCGACATTCCCTCCGGCGACTTCAACGACAGACGCGACGTCCAGAAGAACGAATCTGAGTTATCATCGTCCCCAGGCATCGCCACCATATCGATCGTCTGCCCAGCCTCCACCCAGTAGTCCAACGGCCCAAGCGGACGATTCGTCGACTTCTGCGTCTCGTCCCATTTCAATTCACCATTGATAAAGATCATGGCACGAACACCATCGCCGCTGTCGTTCGCGTGCTTGATCTCGCCATAGATGCGAACGGTCCCCTTCGTCGGTGCCGTCCATCGTCGAACGACCCCAAGATCCGTCTGGCGTGGCGAGTGGCCTGAGTCCGCACTCAAGAACGCATAGCCGCGCGGCCCATCGCTTGGGAATTTGTCTTCCGTTTGCCAGCGGTTGTCTTTGAAGTGCGCAATCGGCTCGGTCGCAATAATCTTATTCGACGAATCGATCGTCGCAATCAGATAGCTCCACAGCGATCGTGGGTCCGCCAACGTTTCGGCTTGCGTCAGCGGTTTCTTGAGGAATTCTTTTACTTGTTTCGCTTCAGTAGCATTCGGCTCGCGAGACAGGACCTGCACAAACATCGCTCGCATCGCCGCGTCGTCATCGGATGTTTCACGCTTCACGGCCGCTGCCGTGCTACGCGCCAGCGCATGAACTTGATCGTTGTTCAGCAAGTACAGTGACTGCTGTGGAACAGTCGTGTAGTACCGACCTGGCGAATGTGCATCGGGGTTCGCAAAGTCAAACGTACGAAAGATCGCTGGCAGATTCTGGCGATCCACCATCGCGTACAGCGTCCGACGTGGCGTAGGTGCTGACGCAGTAATCTCGAGTGGCTCGCCACCCACAGCAAAATCCAAGTTCTCACTCTTCGCCAACATCGAATCTCGGAGCGATTCAAAATCACGACGTCGACGATTCGCACGCGCCAGATACTGGTTGTCCGCATCGATCGCAATCGCCGCTTCGCTTGCCGCAGACGATTGACGATAGATCCGCGTGTTCACGATCCGTCGCACGAGTTGCTTAATGCTCCAATCGTCCGCGAACTCGACAGCCAAATTATCGAGCACTTCAACGTTCTTGGGCGACTCAGTCCGAAAGCCAAAGTCGCTGGCGGAATCCACAAGCGGGCGGCCAATCAGCAGCCCCCAAACGCGGTTCACCATCACACGTGCCGTCAACGGGTTGTTGTGCTCCGTTATGCGATTCACAAGATCCACGCGTCCGCTGCCGTCCGAGAACTTCGGCTCATCCGCCGCCCGAAACGCCGTTAAATACTGTCTCTCCGCGACTGGGCCGTTGTTACCCTGTTGCCCACGAATCAAAACGCGGCTGTCATGTGGCTTGTCGATATCCACCATCGCCAGTGGACTCTTGCCGTCTTCGGGAACACGACTGCTCTGCAACACACCGAACAACGAGTAGTAGTCCGTCGTCGGGATCGGATCGAACTTGTGATCGTGGCATCGAGCGCAGGTGACCGTCAGTCCAAGCAACCCACGCGTGATCACATCAATGCGATCGTCCGTCGTATCGAGCCCGTTGAGGTACCGACGTCCAATCGTCAGGAAACCCATTGCGTCAAGATTTCCGTTCGCGTTCTCCGGGTCCGTTCGATCACCTGTCAGCTGGTGACGCAACATTTCGTCATAAGGCATGTCCGCGCCGAAAGCGTTGATCGTCCAGTCACGATACTTATGGCTGCCGATGATGCGACGCTCTTTGCCACCAAGTGCATAGCCCACTGTGTCTGCATAGCGAGCCACATCAAGCCAGTGTCTCGCGAAACGTTCCGCGAATTCCGGCGACGCGAGCAACTCGTCAACGAGTCGGGAATACGCATCTGGCCGCGTCGACGAAACAAAGCGATCGATCACGTCACGCGAAGGCGGCAATCCCGTCAGGTCATAGTAGACACGCCGCACCAACGTTTCACGCTCAGCGTCTGGTGCCAGTTCCAGTCCCACTTCGCTCGCACGTTGCGCCGCCCAATCATCGAGCTGGCTGCGCGAGTCGTCGCGATGGAATTGAGTTTCTTTGCGCTCAGGTGAGTTAAACGCCCAATGCGATTTTGGATCCCGTTCAAGTGGCGAACTTGTCTTCGGCGCCGTGTCTTCGCGAGGGTCTGGCGCACCGATCTCGATCCAATGTTTCAAGATCGCGATCTCGTCATCGGCGAGTTTCCCGTCTGGCGGCATCTGCATGTCCTTGTCCGCATACTCGATGGCGCGAACAAGTTTGCTGGCCCCGACATCGCCTGGCACGACCGCCGGCCCGAGACTGCCACCAGCACGCGACGCCGCTGCCGAGTCCAGTCTCAAGCCACCACTGGATTCCCCGCTCTCAACACTATGGCACTCATAGCAACGCTCAATCAGCAACGGCCGCACCTTGGCCTCGAAGAACTCCATTGGCTCTTCCGCAATCACAGCCACAGAAAGTGCCAGATGCACGCCGACGGAAAACGCAAGCAACAAAGCCGGGCAACGTACTTTGCTAAAAATTAGCACGGGGCGATCTTCTGTAGGCGGGAGGGCAAGCAGGCGGGAAACTGTATTGTACCTCACTGCGCGCGATCCTCCAAAGTGTAGGTCCTTGCAAAGGCAGGACATCTCACTTTTTGAATCTAGATAAGATTCTGAGCAGTTTGCTGGGCTTGGTTGCTACGTCGTGAAGGGCTGTAAGCCACCGCCGTGCAGCCGGTTTTCGACGCCCCAGTGGCCACGAGAATCAGGGATTTCGGCCAAGATGGCCAGCAACTTCCCCTCTGCGGGAGCATTCACTGATTTATCGCCGTCGCGCCAAAACCATTCCGTTGATTCAAAGTGTGGATATTGCGGAATAAATGACCCTAATTCAAACAGTCAGTTGCCCTGTGGCCAACGCACGTTTCCGCGTCCAGGAAATAGGTGCAATACGACGTTCAAATTGCCCTTGCCTTACCAAAAACGAAAGCAAGCAACGAACTCGAATAGAACGCACATGGCCCAAACCGGCTGTTCAAGTCATTGAATTGAACAGCCTTGCCAGGATGATCTACGCTGATTTCGCGTGGGTGTCACTCGCTTCCATCACTATTGGCTGCGGCTTCCGACTCCGCAACCATTCGCTCATATTCAGCGATGGCCGCTGCATCGGCGTTTTCGGTGACAGTGGTGGTTTCACCGGAGCCACCACATCCCGACAAACAAATGGTTAATAGAGATGAAGCAGCGGCTGACAACACAAGGTTTTTTAAGGCAATTGGCATGTTAAGGGTCTTGTCGAACAATTGAAAAAGAGGGGGATGGGAGGGCCGGCTGCTTCAACGAGAACGCACCGTTGACGCAGCCATACTGACATGCGGCGAGCTTACCGTTTAGAGCAATGGTCGCCGCATGTAAATCAGACTCGAGCGTTAGAACGACGAGTCGATCGTTTCGCTTGCTGCTCGCGTACCGAGTGCTCCCCATAATCCGTAGGGGCTTTGCGAACCAGGAACGTTGTTATTCGCTGCTGTTCCGGCAGTCGTGACCATCGGATTTCTGGAATTTCCAGCTTCAATCGAATCGGTGATGAACTTAACGGCGCCATCACCCATCAACGCGTGGGCACCACCTTGGTGCTGGCTCGAGAACGTAGCGGCAACGGAAGACGTGGCACTGTTGGCACACAATTCACGATTGGGCGCAAGGATCGTAAAGCATGACCCGAAATTAGGAAGATAGTCGGCCCATCGATACCCCCGACCATCGGTTGCTCCGACTGTCGGTGTTCCCGCGGCCCAAAATCGAGGTCGACTCGCGTCGATCAAACCGGGAGTGTCCTGGCAATAAGAGGGGTTATCTCGTAGAGGAACCTCGTTGTTAGTGGGCGTGGCATGTGCGCGGGTCCGAATGTTGCGGTCTCCCAGGTCGGTTGCGATTTCGCCAGCAGCAATGGTGTTCGATAAACCGTCTAGGACATCCCGAAAATTCGACTTGTCATGAGGTTTGAAAAATCCTCGGTTCTTCGCACGAGCGGCGGTCGCCATTCCAGAATTCTCCGGGTACGGCAACGACGGGGCGGCGACACGTACCTGGATACTTCCGTCGCGAGCTGCATGCGATGAGTCACCAAGGCACGCCACATAATTGGTTCTGCCTAGAGCTGGAAGCCCGACACCGGGATCGCTGGGACAACGAAAAGTTGGAATCTCCGTCGCCCAAGGTCGGTAATTAATATTCTGAGGCGTGGGTCCCATCGGGGGAAATACATTAGCCCCGACATTGTACGGATTCACAATCAGCTCCCAAACAGCTTGTTGTTCCACAAACGGCGTGATCGGCACAAGGAAACTCAAGCGGTGATTGCTTCCCGTGTTACTTGAGCCCCAAATGTCGGTCCTGGCTGTCGGGTGTGTCCCCGAGCCGTGGGTCGGAAGCTGGTCGTACGCCGAATGGTAATTATGAATCGCAAGCCCAATTTGCTTGAAATTGTTGCTGCAACTCATGCGGCGAGCCGCCTCACGGGCCGCCTGTACCGCAGGGAGCAACAGCCCAACAAGAACGCCAATGATCGCGATAACCACCAGTAACTCGACGAGGGTAAAGCCCTGCTTTGAACGTGTCGAACTCATTGAAAACACCTAAGGATTAAGAAGGAAAAGACCAGAAACGGCATTGCCGTTAAAAAAGGGCAGTCCAAGACCACCCACGCCAAACCGCAGACCTCGCCTCCCATGCACAGGAAGTTTATCTACCAAAAGGACTTCCTTATGGTACGGAAAATTCACTCTAATGCAATAGACTATTTCTCTAGAGTCAGCCAGTTGTGGGCCAACACACTTAGGACGATGCACGGCAACTAGTCGATGCATGGCAAGTTGCCAATCAAGTGACGATTGGCCACCCTCCGCTTCAAATCTCAGCCGCCGAGGTCCGCGAGCAACTGGTCAAGCTCACGGAAGGTCGGTTGAGTTTGAGAGACGTTGAAGTTCTTGCCGCCAGCGAACGCGATCGTTCCCGGGCCACCAAGCGGGCTCCACGAGTCTGGTGCAATCGTCGACATGATCGCATTGAGAACCAACGAGGACACCGGTGCCGATGCAAACGACATCGCGATTCGTCGCTGTTCAAGATTGCCTTTTGCTTCGCCAGCCGAAACGATTTCGATGTCTTTGCCGTGCTCAAGCCACTGGCAATCGACTTGGCTCACGATCAAATCCAGTGCATCTTTCGCCGACACATGAGCCAGTTTCATGGAAAATATTTGTTGATCAGAAATCGAACTAGAGACTTCGACCTTGCGATCTAGCTCACTTGCGAGGGCTTGTGCAAATGTCGCTACCGTACCTCCCTTGATCTCGACCGACACGATTTCGTTATCAAGCGGATGGAGGTAACGATGAGGGCTTGGACGTAACGAAAGCTGTTTTGCGATTTGCCGATGAACTTGCGGCGTTTGGCGGATCACCACGGCATTGGGAAGCAACTGAACGGTCCCGCTGCCTCCTAGCGATTCCCAACTCTCGGGCTGTACTGATTCGACCTTACGCGATACCGCCGAAAAGTCGTTCCTTGGAATCGGAATACGATACGCGAGAGCAACCGTCGCGTGGTCCTCAGCTGAGTCCATCGTCGTGATCACCAACACGGTCCTCATTCGATACCAAGTCAGCTTGTACTGGCTCAGCACCGCGTCGAGCTGATCCGCCAGCGATGCGCTGGCACCGCTGGCATCAATCGGCACGTTCGGCGTCAGCCCGATAGCTTCGAGGCCTCGGCGATCGATGAATACGTTCACGTTGAGTTCACTCGCGAACTTGTCCAACGGCACAGTGGCACCACTCACGATCGCAGGCCCAGCCAAGGATTCCGTGAGTCGTTTTTCCGCTTCGGCCGCGGACGGCTTCGCGCTGTTGGGTTGCTTCGAATTCAGGAAGTCCAAATCCGCTTGACTGAGTTTGCTCTTGGGAACAGTGATCTCGCGGCCGTCCGTTGTCGTCAAGCGAACCGATTGTGCGTCCTGAGAATTGAGGACCGCTTTGACCGAAAAA